>NZ_JBJQIK030000007.1:0-289435 GCF_045984285.3 Pseudoduganella rhizocola | reverse complement strand
GGCATCGACATATGAACGCTGCTGCTCCGGTCAAACGCTATGTGCTCATCGTGGACGACGACCAGATCCTGGCCGAGTTTCTCGGCGAGCTGCTCGGCCACGCTGGCTATGAGACAGCCATTGCCAACTCGGCCGACCAGGCCCTGAAGATGGTGTCCGAGCGCGAGCCCGACCTCGCCATGCTGGACATCCACATGCCCGGCATGTCCGGCCTGGAGCTGGCCAAGCAGCTGAACCGCAACACCTCGGTGCCCTTCATGTTCCTGTCCGGGCGCGGCGACAGCGATGCCAGCAAACAGGCCGCTGCCTACGGGGCAGTGGGTTTCGTCGTGAAACCTGTCGACGAAAAACAACTGATGCCCGCGTTCGAGGCGGGCCTGGCGCGCGCCGACGAAATCCGCCAGCTGCGCCGCACGGAAGTGAACCTGAACGCGGCGCTGGCAGCCGGGCGCGAAACCAGCCTGGCCGTGGGCCTGTTGATGTGCAAGTTCCAGACTGACCGCAACACCGCCTTCGAGGTGCTGCGCGACCATGCGCGCTCCAACCGCCGCAAGGTCAATGAAGTGGCAGACCAGCTGCTTGCCGCCGAAGAAACGTTGAACAGTTTGCATGCCGCGTTCAACGCACGCCTGAAAAAATAGAGTTTCCTCTCGGTACTGGTTGAGGTACACTGCAAACAGTTGCGGTGGCCTAGACTCGCCCTGCACGTCTTCCGCAGCCGCCCCTTTCCCCGCGCTGCACGCACCCTTCGGCCCAGCTCCGCCGACAAGCATTCCAACTTGTTCCAGTCCGCGAGGATATGCCTCGCGCGGAGACCCGCATGAACCTGATTGACGCCATCCATCCCGCTGCCGCTGAGGCGCGCCATATTCCCCGTGTGCTGCACGTCGACCGCGACGAGACCTCGGCACTGATCCTGTCCACCCTGATTGTGCCGGAAACCCAGGTATTCCATGCCGGCACCCTGGGCGATGCCGCCGTGGCCATAGCCGGGGACCACTATGACCTGATCGTGCTCGATCCCGACCTGCAGGACGGCGACGGCCTGGCCCTGATCCGCAGCCTGCGTGCGCGCGACGACCACACGCCGGTGCTGCTGTACTCGGCGCGCCATCCCGACCTGCACCACGAAGCGCATGCCTTCCTGCCCAAACCGTGGACCTCGCCGCGCCAGCTGTGGCAGGCGGTCTGCTTCCTGCTGGAGCTGGACGCGCAGCACGAAGCTGCCGCAGCGTAAGGAACGCTACGCGCATTGTTTCCCGGCTTGCTATGATGTCGGCTTTATCACATCAACCGGGACAATGCGATGAAGACCAAGGCAGCAGTGGCATGGAAAGCGGGCGCACCGCTGACGATTGAAGAAGTGGAACTCGGCGGACCGCGCGAAGGCGAGGTGCTGGTCGAGATCAAGGCCACCGGTATTTGCCACACCGATTACTACACCCTGTCCGGCGCCGACCCGGAAGGGATCTTCCCCGCCATCCTGGGCCATGAAGGCGCGGGCGTGGTGGTGGATGTGGGGCCGGGCGTCAAGAGCCTCAAGAAGGACGACCACGTCATCCCCCTCTACACACCGGAATGCCGGCAATGCAAATTCTGCCTGTCGCAGAAAACCAATCTGTGCCAGGCCATCCGCTCCACGCAGGGCCGCGGGCTGATGCCGGACGCCACCAGCCGCTTCTCGCTGGACGGCAAGCCGATCTTCCACTACATGGGCACCTCCACCTTCTCCAACTACATTGTGGTGCCGGAGATTGCGCTGGCCAAAATCCGCGAAGACGCGCCCTTCGACAAGGTGTGCTACATCGGCTGCGGCGTGACCACGGGCGTGGGCGCCGTCCTGTTTACGGCCAAGGTGGAGGCGGGCGCCAATGTGGTGGTGTTCGGCCTGGGCGGCATCGGCCTGAACGTGATCCAGGCGGCGAAGATGGTGGGCGCGGACAAGATCATCGGCGTGGACATCAATCCCGGCCGTGAAGAAATGGCGCGCAAATTCGGCATGACCCACTTCATCAATCCGAACGGCGTGGAAAACGTGGTGGACCACATCATCCAGCTGACGGACGGCGGCGCCGACTACAGCTTCGAATGCGTGGGCAACACCACGCTGATGCGGCAGGCGCTGGAGTGCTGCCACAAGGGCTGGGGCAAGTCCATCATCATCGGCGTGGCGGCGGCAGGGCAGGAGATCTCGACCCGTCCATTCCAGCTGGTGACGGGCCGCGAATGGAAGGGTTCCGCCTTCGGCGGCGCCCGCGGCCGCACCGATGTACCGAAAATCGTCGACTGGTACATGGACGGCAAGCTCAACATCGACGACCTGATCACCCACAAGCTCAGCCTCGACCAGATCAACGAGGGCTTCGACCTCATGAAGCGCGGCGAATCCATCCGCTCCGTCGTCATGTACTGACACCTTGGGGTCAGGCACCGCTTGTCATACTGACACGGAGTGCCTGACCCCATGGTGTCAGTATGCGGCTGTCGCGGCAATTCGCCGTTTATTCCGCGATTGCGGCAGTTCGTCGCAAAACCGCCTCTTCCCCAGCTCCCGAGTTGCTAAAGTCAGTCCTGTCGGATCGCCGCGTCGGAATGTAGAAAAAAAATTCTAGACACGAAGTTCTAGATCAATTATTCTACATTGACTAACTCTGGAGCCCTGCCATGAATACACTGCTGAACGCACTGGTACCCGCCATCGGCTGGTCGCTGCTGCACTTTGTGTGGCAGGGGCTGCTGATCGGCTGGGCGGCTTCGCTGGCGCTGCATCTGCTGCGCAATGCCCAGCCCCAGACGCGCTATGCCGTGGCCTGCGGCGCCTTGCTGCTGGCGGCCCTGTTGCCGCTGGCCAGCATCGTGTGGCGCGTGGCCGATGCGCTGAACGGCGGCGCGGCGACGCCCCTGCTGGAGCCGCTGGCCAACGCGGCGGCCGTGCTGCCGCTGGCCGAGCAGGGCGTGCCCTTATTGCTCGATCCCGACCAGCTGACGAACTGGGAATATGTTCTGCGCCGCCAGATTCCCTGGCTGGTGCTGCTGTGGGCGGCAGGCGCCGCGCTGATGACCCTGCGTCTCTCGATGGGGCTGCAGTGGGTGCGCGAGCGCACGCTGGCAGGCCATTTCCGTCCGGATCCAGCGTGGCAGGTCACGCTGGAACGGCTGGCGCAGCGTTTCGGTATCACCCGCACCATCCGCCTCGGCGTGTCCGAGGAAGACCTGGAAGGCCCGATGACGGCCGGTATCTGGCGCCCCATCGTGCTGCTGCCCGCTTCCCTCGTCACCGGCATGCCGCCCCATTTGCTGGAAGCGCTGCTGGCCCATGAGCTGGCCCATATCAAGCGCCACGATTATTTGGTGAATCTGGTCCAGAGCGCGATCGAGATTCTCCTGTTCTACCACCCCGTCGTGTGGAAGCTGTCGCAGCGCATCCGCATCGAACGGGAACAGATTGCAGACGATTTGGCCGCAAGCATGCTCGGCGAACCGCGGCGCCTGGCCCTTGCACTTTCCGAACTGGACAAGTTCCAGTTCACCACCTCACATTTTGCCCCCGCGGCACACGGAGGAGATCTCATGTCCCGTATCAAACGCCTGGTGCGCCCTGACGCCCAGCCCCTGAGCTGGAAAATGGCAGCGCCGCTGCTCGGCATCTTTGCCGCCTGCGCAGTGTTCTATGCCCATGCCAACCCGGCCCTGGTCGCCGAAGCGGCCGATGCCGCCAGCGCGGCCCAGAAAACCGCTGCGAAGGCGATGCAGGTCGCCGGCGACAGCAATCATTCCACTGCGGCCGCCCGTGAAGCGGCGGCCGCCAGCCAGGAGGCGGCGGCCGCCAGCCGCGATGCCGACGCTGCGGGCCGTGAAGCCGCCGCAGCCGGCGCCGAAGCCGGCCGCATTGCCGCCGAGGCGGCACGCCACGCCGCCGACGCGGCCCGTGCCGCCGCCGATATGTCCGGTTCTTCGGCCGCCGATGACGATGTGCCGCCTGCTCCGCCGGCACCGCCTGCGCCGCCAGCCCCGCCGGCCCCGGTCCCGAAAGCGCCAAACGCACCGAAGCTGGCCGTTCCGGCCGTACCGGCGGCGCCAGCTGCACCTGCGGCAATGGCAACCCCGGCACTGCCTCCGGTACCTGCCGCACCGCCGATGCCAATGTATGCGGCCCATGCAGTGCCGCCGGCACCGCCCGCACCACCGGCGCCGCCCATGCCGCGCCACCGTGACGGCTTCTCCTTCGATGGCACCATCTTCTCCGGCATGAGCAACCGCGGCGATTCCTACGCCCTGGTGCGCAGCGGCGAAAAGCGCATCAAGGTTTCGGCCGACCGTGGCGACCTGGAAGAGATCAAGCGCCTGCAAGGCAGCGTGAGCGGCGACTTCATCTGGTTCCGCAAGGACGGCAAATCTTACCTGGTGCAGAATCCGGCCCTGGTGGCGAAGGCCAATGCGGCCTGGGAGCAGTCCAAAAAACTGGGCGCCGAAATGGAGAAGCAGGGCGACATCATGCGCGAACATGGCGACAAGATGCGCGAGCTGGGCGAGCAGATGCGCGCCAATGACATGGGCCGCGCGGAACACGATGCCGCACGTGAAACGGAACGCCAGATGCGCGCCCTGTCCCGCCCGATGGAGCGTATCGGCCGCCAGATGGAAGCCCTGGGCCGCCGCATGGAAACCGAAGACAGCGCCGAACGCCGTGAAGCGCTGTCGAAGCAGATGGCCGAGCTGCAGGCCAAGCTGGGCCCGATGCAGGAAGAGCTGAACAAGGCCGCCCGCGAGCTGGCCGCGAAACACGCGAAGATGGAACCGAACCGCGAGCAGATGCGCGCGCTGCAGGAGAAAATGAAGGTCGCCAGCGAGCCAATGCGTGAACTGGGCCGCAAGATGGGCGAGATGGGCCGCGAGCAGGGCCGCCTCAGCCGCGAAGCCGACCGCGCCACGCGCGACCTGATTGAAGAGGCCATCCGCAGCGGCCAGGCCGTGCCGGTGGAGCCAAAGGCCGGCTAAGCGCTGCGCCCCTACCGTCCCTTAGAGCGCTATCCTGGCGTTTCTTTCGCCCGCACCAGCCGGTGCGGGCATTTTTCTTGCCGGGCTCAGAGCCGTTCCAGCTTGGCGACGCTAAGGTCGAGCACCTTCATGCCGAAGCTGCCGAAGTTGATCTGGGCGCGGCAATTGCTGCCGCTGCCTTCGATATTGACGATCACGCCCTCGCCGAACTTGGCATGCGCCACCGATTCGCCGATGCGCCAGCCGCTGCCGCCCGACTTCTGCGCGATGCGCTGGGCAATGGCATTGTCGGTGCCGCCGGCCAGCGCCACATCGTCCCAGGCCGATTTCCTGTTGTTGGCGAACCAGTGCCCCTGCACCTTCGGCGACAGCCATTTGAGCGACTCTTCCGGCAGTTCGTCGAAGAAGCGCGACTTGGTGTTGTAGCGCGTCTGGCCGTGCAGCATGCGCGTCTGCGAGAAGCACATATAGAGGCGCTTGCGTGCACGCGTGATCGCCACATACATCAGGCGCCGTTCCTCCTCCACGCCGCCGTCTTCCTTCGAGCTGCTTTCGTGCGGGAACAGGCCTTCCTCCAGGCCGGTGATGAAGACGTTGTCGAATTCCAGGCCCTTGGCCGAGTGCACCGTCATCAGCTGCATCGCGTCCTGCCCGGCCTGCGCCTGGTTGTCGCCGGCTTCCAGCGAAGCGTGGGCCAGGAAGGCCGACAGCGGCGACATCACGGTGGCCAGCGGCGCATCCGCGTCCAGGATCTCGATGCCGTCGGCATTGATGATGGCAGCGCCGGATTGCGCCTGCGCCTGCGGCCCCAGGTGTGCGGGCGCGCCCTGGCCGAAGCCTTCTTCGGACACGAACTGCGTGGCCGCATTCACCATCTGTTCAAGGTTTTCGATGCGGTCCGCGCCTTCCTTCTCGTTCGCGTAGTGCTGCAGCAGCGTTGAGCCTTCGAGCACGATGCGCACCAGTTCCGGCAGCGCCATCTGCTGCGTTTCGAAGCGCAGGCCTTCGATCAGCTTGACGAAGGCGCCCAGCGAAGTGCCGGCCTTGCCCACCATATAAGGCACCGCGGCGTACATCGAAATGCCGTACTGCTCCGCCGCGTTCTGCAGCTGCTCCAGCGTGCGCGCACCGATGCCGCGCGCGGGGAAATTCACCACGCGCAGGAAGGCCGAATCGTTATGCGGGTTATCCATCAGCTGCAGGTAGGCGATGGCGTGCTTCACCTCGGCGCGCTGGAAGTAGCGCAGGCCGCCATACACCATATAGGGAATGCCCGCCGAGAACAGCGCATGCTCGATCACGCGCGACTGCGCATTGGAACGGTACAGCACCGCAATCTCGCGGCGCGCGGCGCCCTCGGCGATCAGGTTCTTCGCTTCCTCGATGATCCACTGCGCTTCCTGCAGGTCCGAGCTGGCTTCGTACACGCGCACCGGCTCGCCGTGGCCTGCGTCCGTGCGCAGGTTCTTGCCGAGGCGGCGGCTGTTGTTCGCGATGAGCATATTGGCCGCATCGAGGATGTGGCCGTGCGAGCGGTAGTTCTGTTCCAGCTTGATCAGGTTCTTCACCTGGTACTCGTGCTCGAAGGAGGACATATTGCCAACGTTCGCGCCGCGGAAGGCATAGATGCTCTGGTCGTCGTCGCCCACCGCGAACAGCGCGCCGCCGTATTGCGAACCGTGGCCGGACATCAGCTTCAGCCAGTTGTACTGCAGGTTGTTCGTATCCTGGAACTCGTCCACGAGAATGTGGCGGAAGCGCTGCTGGTAGTGCTCGCGCAGCGGCTGGTTCCTGCTCAGCAGCTCGTAGGTGCGCAGCAGCAGCTCGGCGAAATCGACCACGCCTTCGCGCTGGCACTGGTCGTCATACAGCTGGTACAGCTCGACCTTCTTGCGTTCCTCCGGGCCGTAAGGATCGATCTTGTCCGCCCGCAGGCCCTGTTCCTTGGCGCCGTTGATGAAATACATCACCTCCTTGGCCGGGTATTTCTCGTCGTCGATATTGTTCGCCTTCAGCAGGCGCTTGATCATGGACAGCTGGTCCTGCGTGTCCAGGATCTGGAAGGACTGCGGCAGGGCGGCATCGCGGTAGTGGGTGCGCAGCAGGCGGTTGCACAGGCCGTGGAAGGTGCCGATCCACATGCCGCGTGTATTGATCGGCAACATGGCGGACAGGCGCGTCAGCATCTCCTTCGCCGCCTTGTTGGTAAAAGTAACAGCCAGCACGCCGGCCGGCGATACCTGGCCGGTCTGGATCAGCCACGCAATGCGGGTGGTCAGCACGCGCGTCTTGCCCGAGCCGGCGCCTGCCAGGATCAGGGCATTTTGCGGCGGCAGGGTGACGGCGGCGAGTTGTTCGGGATTGAGGTTCTGGAGGAGATTCTGCATCCCTCCATTATACCGGCAGGCCTATTCCTGCGGCGTTTCCGGCTGCGGTTCCGCGGGCGCCGTGTCCACCTCCGGCTGGCCGAAAATCTGGCGGTAGGCCGCATAGAAGGAGCAGTGCAGCACCACGGTGAGGATGACGGACACCGGCATCAGCAGCATCATCACGAACTGGCTGCGGCCGAAAATCAGCAGCAGGAACTGGGTGGCCAGCACGGTGATGCCGAACCAGCTCATGGCAAAGATGGCGAAGGCCTTCAGGCTGCGCAGCACGGCGAAGAAACTGAAGAACACCGCTTTGCCCAGCGACATGCGCTGCCAGTAGATCAGCGGCGCGGCGAAGGCGAAGCCCATGGCGCCCGGCAGGTAGACCAGGGCCGCCAGCAGGATGGCGCTGCCGATGTTCGCATTGCGCACTTCCGGCGAGTTGGCCTCCACTTGTCCGCTGAGCAGCTGGAACAGCATGCCGCCATCGGCCAGCATCGACACGCCGATCGCCAGCGCGGCCATGGCGAGATACAGCATGCCCAGCGCGAACAGCTGCGGGAAGGCGGGCTTCTGGAAGCCGGCCACCAGCAGTGCAGGGTGGATGCGCTTCTTCTGGTCGATGAAGGCGCAGGCGCGCATGAAGGCGATGGAGAAAATCGGCACCAGGATCACCGGCAGCACCTGGTTCAGCAGCGGAATCAGGCTGCAGAACAGCAGGATGAACATATAGCCGAGGAAGAGGGTGGACAGTCCGCCCGGCTGCTGGCGGAACAGGCCGAAGCCCTGCTTGATCCATTCCCAGCCAGCGATGGCAGGCAGCTTGTTCATGCGAAGAGCACCGGTGGATGCACGGCGATGCGCTCGCGCAGGATACGCTCGAAATGCGTGGGGTCGTGCGGCGTGAGCAGCTCGGCCTCGCGCGGCTTGTGCAGGTCGTAGAGGCGCGACAGCCAGAAGCGCAGCGCGCCGGCGCGCAGCGCGCACTGCCAGGTGTGCTTTTCGTCTTCAGTGAAGGGACGCACGGCATGGTAGGCGTCCAGCATGGCGCGCACGCGCGCTTCATCCAGCTTGCCGGTGGCGAGGTCGATGCACCAGTCGTTGACCGTCACGGCCACGTCGAACAGCCAGGTATCGCAGCCGGCGAAGTAGAAGTCAAAGAAGCCGGTAAGGCGTTCGCCGTCGAACATCACGTTGTTGCGGAACAGGTCTGCGTGCACCGGGCCCTGCTGCAGGCGCTTGTAGGTGTCGGAACCGGCCCAAGCATCCTGGAAATGCATTTCGGCACGCAGCAGGTCCGCTTCGGCGGGGCTCAGGTGCGGCATCACGGCCGGCGCGGCATGGTGCCACCAGCCCAGGCCACGCAGGTTGGGCTGGTGCAGGGGAAAGTCGCGTCCCGCCAGGTGCATTTTCGCCAGCATGGCGCCCACGGCGGCGCAGTGCACCGGCTGCGGTTCCATCTGCGAACTGCCTTCCAGCTTAGAGACGATGGCTGCCGGCTTGCCGTGCAGGGCCACGCAGAGCTGGCCCTGCGCGTTGGGCACCGGCGCCGGCACCAGCACGCCGCGCGCGGCGAGGTGGCGCATCAGCTCCAGGTAGAAGGGCAGCTGCTCGAAATTCAGGTTCTCGAAGATAGTGAGCACATACTCGCCGTGCTCCGTCGTCAGGAAATAATTGGTGTTCTCAATACCGGAGGCAATGCCTTTCAGCGCCAGGGCCCGGCCGAGGGGGAACTGCTTGATCCATTGGTCCACGTCTTCCAGTGTGACCGAGGTAAAAACTGCCATGGGAAATCAGTAAAGGTTCAGTCGACCCGGCATATGCCGGGGCCCGGTCAGCGTTTCTCTGCAGGCTGCGCCGGCGGCGCAGGCGGCGCTTCGAGATCCTCTTCGGCCTTGGCCTGCGCCTCGCTGCGCTGCTTCTGCTTCTTCGCAATGTCGAATTCCATCACCGTCCACTGCGGGCCGCGCACGCCGCTGCCACTGGCGTCGCCGGGCAGGGCGGTGCTGTTGGTCTTGCGCGCCTTGACGCTATAGGCGCCCGGGCCGCTGCCGACAGTGCTTTCGGTGATCATGCCGTTTTCCCGTTTTTCGGTAATGGGGCGTTCCCGGCCGGGTTTGGTGGTCACGGTGATGGGCGTGTCCGTTTCGTCGATGGTATCGAGCTTGGGCGGGGTTTGCGTCTGCGCGTGAGCCGCGCCCGCCACGAGGGACAGGATGAGGAGGGTGGTGCTGGTCAGGGTGCGCATATTGGCCTCGGTGGTAGACGCATTTTGTCGTATGGCCCATTGTAACAAACTGACACGTTCCTGCTCTGATTCGGCCGGAATGCGCGACGCGCAGGGGGCATAAAAACTCTGCGATAATGGGCAATTCACCTCATTCCCGCGCCGGGGCCGCAGACCGCTCCCGGCCGTTTCATGGTCATTTATGCAAAAAACTCTGCTGCTGGTTGACGGTTCCAGCTACCTGTACCGCGCTTTCCATGCGCTGCCCGACCTGCGCAGCCAGGATGGCCACCCCACCGGCGCCATGCACGGCATGGTGAACATGCTGCGCCGCTTGCGTGCCGACTTCCCGGCGGCCTACATCGCCTGTGTGTTCGACGCCAAGGGCAAGACCTTCCGCGACGAAATGTACCCCGAGTACAAGGCCACTCGCGCCTCGATGCCGCCCGACCTGTCGCTGCAGATCGAGCCTATCCACGAGGCGGTGCGCGCCATGGGCTGGCCGATCCTGATGGTGGACGGCGTGGAAGCGGACGACGTGATCGGCACCCTGTCGGTGGAAGCCGAAAAGCATGGCATGGAGGTGATCATCTCCACCGGCGACAAGGACCTGGCGCAGCTGGTCACGTCCAAGGTCACGCTGATCAACACCATGACCAACGAGAAGCTGGACGAGGCAGGCGTGCTGGCCAAGTTCGGCGTGCCGCCGAACCGCATCATCGATTACCTGACCCTGATCGGCGACACCGTGGACAACGTGCCCGGCGTGCCGAAGTGCGGCCCCAAAACCGCGGTGAAATGGCTCACCCAGTATGGCAGCCTGGATGGCATCATCGCCAACGCCGACAAGATCACCGGCGCCGTGGGCGAGAACCTGCGCAACACGCTGGAATGGCTGCCGCAAGGCCGCAAGCTGATTACGGTGAAGACCGATTGCGACCTCACCAGGCACATGATGTCGATTTCGGAATCGCTGGTGGCGAAGGAAGAGGACCGTGAGCGCTTGCTGGCCTTCTTCACGCAATACGGCTTCAAGACCCTGCTGCGCGAACTGGGCGGCCTCACGCCCGCTGCGCCGACCGGCTCCGCCGCCGCCGCGCCTTCCGCCGCGCCGGGCGAAACCGGCGACATGTTCGCCGCCGGCCCCGCCACCGTGAGCTACGACACCGTGCTCACCGAAGCGCAGCTGGACGGCTGGATGGCGCGCGTGGCCGCCGCCGAGCTGACCGCCATCGACACCGAAACCACCTCGCTGGAACCGATGATGGCCGAAATGGTCGGCATCTCGCTGGCGACCGAACCGGGTATCGCCTGCTACATCCCGATGGCGCACCGCTACCCCGGCGCGCCGGAACAGCTGCCGCGCGAACTGGTGCTGGAAAAGCTGAAGCCCTGGCTGGAAGATCCGACGAAGGCAAAACTGGGCCAGAACCTCAAATATGACGCGCACGTTTTCGCCAACCATGGCGTGAACCTGCGCGGCATCGTGCACGACACGCTGCTGCAGTCCTACGTGTTTGAGTCGCACCGTTCGCACGATATGGACAGCCTGGCCATGCGCCACCTGAACCACAAGACCATCGCCTATGAAGAGGTGTGCGGCAAGGGCGCGGGACAGATCTGCTTCGACCAGGTGGACATTGAGCGCGCCACGGGATACGCGGCGGAAGATGCCGACATCACGCTGCGCCTGCACCTTGCAATGCACGGCCATGTGAGCGGCGACGAAGGCCTGACCTCGGTATACAACACCATCGAGCTGCCGACTGCCGTGGTGCTGCAGAAGATCGAACGCAACGGCGTGCTGATTGACGCCGGCCTGCTGGCAACCCAGTCGAATGAACTGGGCGCGCGCATTCAGGAGCTGGAGCAGAAAGCTTATGAACTGGCCGAGCAGCCCTTCAACCTCGGGTCGCCGAAGCAGATCGGCGAAATCTTCTTCAACAAGCTGCAGCTGCCGGTAGTGAAAAAAACGCCGAGCGGCGCACCATCAACCGACGAGGAAGTGCTGCAGAAGCTGGCCGAGGATTATCCCCTGCCCAAAGTGCTGCTGGAATACCGCGGCATGGCCAAGCTCAAGTCCACCTACACGGACAAGCTGCCGAAGATGATCAACCCGCGCACCGGCCGCGTGCACACCAACTACGCGCAGGCGGTAGCGGTGACGGGGCGCCTGGCGTCGAACGACCCGAACCTGCAGAACATCCCTATCCGCACGGCGGAAGGGCGCCGCATCCGCGAAGCCTTCATTGCGCCGCCGGGCAGCCACATTGTCTCCGCCGACTACTCGCAGATCGAGCTGCGCATCATGGCGCATATCTCGGAGGACGAAAACATGCTGCGCGCTTTCGCCGAGGGCGTGGATATCCACCGCGCCACCGCCGCCGAAATCTTCGGCGTGCCGTCGGCCGATGTGGACAGCGAACAGCGGCGCTATGCCAAGGTGATCAACTTCGGCCTGATCTACGGCATGAGCGCCTTCGGCCTGGCTGCGAATCTCGGCATCGACCGCACGGCGGCGCAGAACTACATCGAGCGCTACTTCGCCCGCTTCGCCGGCGTGAAGCGCTATATGGACGAAACGCGGCTGGAAGCGAAAGCCAAGGGCTATGTGCAGACCGTATTCGGCCGCCGCCTGTGGCTCCCCGAGATCAACTCCCCGAACGGCCCGCGCCGCCAGGCCGCCGAGCGCGCCGCAATCAACGCGCCGATGCAGGGCACGGCAGCGGACCTGATCAAGCTGGCCATGATTGCGGTGCAGGGCTGGCTGGAAAACGAAAACCTCAAATCGCGCATGATCATGCAGGTGCACGATGAACTGGTGCTGGAAGTGCCGGACGAGGAACTGGCGCTGGTGCGCGAGAAGCTGCCGCAGCTGATGGCAGGCGTCGCAACGCTGAAAGTGCCGCTGGTGGCCGAAGTTGGCGTCGGCCGTAATTGGGACGAAGCACACTAACCTTTATCGATGGAGGAGATGCATGAACGACCTGCACAAAGACGCTCTTAGCCTGATCGGCGAGTCCGAAGGACTCGGCCGCCGCGGTTTCCTCAAAGCGGCACTGGGCACCGGCTTCGCAGCCGCCGTGCTGCCGGTGCAGGCGCAGACGGTGGTCCAGACCAGCCTTGAAGGCCTGACGGCCGGCGAAGTGATGGTCAATATCGCGGGCCAGAACGTGCCGGTGTACCGCGCCCAGCCCGCAGGCAAGACCGGGCTTCCCGTCATCCTGGTGATCTCCGAAATCTTCGGCGTGCATGAACACATTGCCGATGTGGCGCGCCGCTTCGCGCATCAGGGCTACCTGGCGCTGGCGCCCGAGCTGTTCATCCGGCAGGGCGACGCGCAGAACCAGCCCAGCATCGCCGAACTGCAGAAGAACATCATCTCCAAAACGCCGGATGCGCAGGTGATGTCCGACCTGGACGCCATCGTCGCGTGGGCAAAGGCCAATGGCGGCGATACCAGCAAGCTGGGTATTACCGGTTTCTGCTGGGGCGGGCGCATCACGTGGATGTACGCTGCGCACAATCCTGCGGTGAAGGCCGGCGTGGCCTGGTATGGACGCCTGGTGGGCGAGGTGACGGCCAACCAGCCGAAACATCCGGTCGATATCGCCCCGGCGCTGAAGGCGCCCGTGCTCGGGCTGTACGGCGCCAAGGACGGCGGCATTCCGCTGGATACGGTGGAAAAGATGAAGGAAGCGCTGGCCAGGGGCAGCAGCAAATCCACCTTCCACATCTATCCGAATTCCGGCCACGCCTTCCACGCCGACTACCGCCCAAGCTACAACGAAGCCGATGCGCGCGACGGCTGGTCGCGGGCACTGGCCTGGTTCAAAGCGAACGGCGTCGCCTGATTTTTATAGCTAATTCTGCAAAAGCGCACTCCGGACGGTAAAATGTCCGGTTTGCGCGCCGCTGCGCGCGCACCACGGGCACGCCTGTAAGAGGTCTCAAAATCGATCCGGTACTTATTTCCATCCTGTTGGCCACCACACTGGCCGGCGTTATCAGCATCTCCGCCGCAGCGGTGTTCTCGTTCACGCTGCTGTCGAAGATGGTGGAACGCATGGTCAGCCTGTCGGTGGGCATCATGCTCTCGACATCGCTGCTGCACGCCCTGCCCGAAGCCTTCGAGTCGGGCGCGGACACGCACAGCCTGTTCGCCGCACTGCTGGCTGGCCTGCTGGCCTTCTTCATGCTGGAAAAGCTGGCCATCCTGCGCCACTCGCACCACCACGAAGGCGATGGCCACCATCACGCGCACGGGCATGACAAGCACGAAGCGGGGCGCGCCGGCTGGATGATCCTGGTCGGCGACGGCATGCACAACTTCACGGACGGCATCCTGATCGCGGCCGCTTTCCTGGCCGACCCGCAGCTGGGCATTGTCACCGGCGTGGCCATCATCGCCCACGAAATCCCGCAGGAGATCGGCGACTTCATCGTGCTGCTGAACGCGGGCTTTTCGCGCACGCGGGCCTACGTCTACAACCTGCTATGCAGCCTGCTGGCGGTGGCGGGCGGCCTGCTCGGCTACTACACGCTGGACAGCGCCAAGCATCTGATACCATATGTGCTGGTGTTTGCTTCCTCGGGCTTCATCTACATCGCCGTGAGCGATTTGATGCCCCAGATGCAGCGCCGCGCCACGCTGAAGGAAACGGTGCCGCAAGTGCTGCTGATTGCACTGGGCGTGTGCATCGTGCTGTTCCTGACGGCGGCGCATCATTGAACCAACCTTGAAAAGAAAGGAGGCTAATATGGAAATTATGAAGTGCGGTAACTGGATCGCGCGTCTGTTTGGCATATCGGCCGGCTCTTGTCCTCAACGTATCGCGCTGCGATAACCAGGCCAGAGCACCTTTAAACAAAGCCCCTGTAGCCGCTTCTGGCTCGCCGTTGTCGTTAGCGCTTTTGTTAACGCGGATGCGTTCGTCCGCACGAAATGACAAGAGCCATGACTACCCTTATCTCTGCACAAGCACTGCAACTGGAAGCCCATGAAGGGCTGCTGTTCCAGGATCTCTCCTTTACCCTCAGCGCGGGCGACCGCATCGGCCTGATCGGCCATAACGGCTGCGGCAAATCCACGCTGCTAGGACTCCTGAGCGGCACGCGCGAAGCGGGCGGCGGCATCGTCCACTTCGCGCGCGCCTGCCGCATGCAGCACGTGGAGCAGCATCTGCCGCCCGCGCTGGCGGAAGCCAGCCTGTATGAAGCGCTGCAATCCGCTATTGACCATGAGCCGGAGCACGCGTGGCGCATCGACAGCCTGCTGGCCGAACTCGATATCAGTCCCGAGACGGCGCAGGTGCCGGTGAAATCGCTGTCCGGCGGCCAGCATACGCGCCTGCTGCTGGCGCGCGCGCTGCTGCACGAACCGAACGTGCTGCTGCTGGACGAACCGAGCAACCACCTCGACCTGCCGTCGCTGCTGTGGCTGGAACGCTTCCTGGCGGGATGGCGCGGCGCCTTCATCCTCGTATCGCACGACCAGCGCCTGCTGGACAACGTGTCGAAAAAAAGCTGGATCCTGCGCGACAAGCGCCTGTACAGCTTCGACCTGCCGTGCAGCGAGGCGCAGCGTGCGCTGGCCGAAGCAGATGTAGCGGCAGCGGCGCGCCGCGCGTCCGAGCAGAAGGAAATCGACCGGCTGGAAGCCAGCAGCCACCGGCTCGCGGTATGGGGCAAGGTGTACGACAACGAAGACCTCGCACGCAAGGCCAAGACCATCCAGAAGCGCGCCGAGCGGCTGAAGGACGAACAGTCCTTCGTTACGCAAGGCGCCCCGTGGAGGCTGGCGCTGCGCGGCAAAGCGCTGCCTGCGGGGCAGCTGCTGGCGCTGGAAAACCTGCCGGTGCGGGCGGCGCCAGGGCTGCCGGCGCTGTTCGATGTGGAGCACTTCGTGATCCGTCCGGGCGAGCGGGTAGCGCTGCTGGGCGCGAACGGCGCGGGCAAGACCTCGCTGCTGCGGCAATGCTGGAGCGCGATCAGCGCGCAAGCGGAAGAGGAGGGGCTGCGCTATCACCCGGCGGCCAGCATCGGCTACTACGACCAGAGCCTGAAACAGCTGGCCGACGACGCCACGCTGCCGGATGCGCTGTATCCGTTCGCCGCGCTGTCGGAGCAAGCGCGCAGCGACACGGCGCGCAAGCAGGCGCTGATTTCAGCGGGCTTCCCGTACAGCCGCCATCACCAGAAGGTGAGCACCCTGAGCGGCGGTGAACGCGCGCGCCTGCTGTTCCTCGCGCTGTCGCTGGCCAGCTACCACCTGCTGTTCCTGGACGAGCCGACCAACCACCTCGACATGGACGGCAAGCGCGAGCTGGCCGAAGCGCTGCAAGGCTTCGAAGGCGGCTGCCTGCTGGTGTCGCACGACCGCGACCTGATCGAGCAGGGCTGCAACCGCTTCTGGGTGGTCCATGAAGGGAAGCTGGAGCAGTGGCAGGATGCGGCGGACGCCTACCGCCGGCTGGGCGGCGCCGCGCCGGCAGCGCCCGGCCAGTCGGCTGCCGCGCCGACGCCAAAGCAAGCGCCCGGCAGCGAAGAACAGGCGCTCGACCGCCTGTGCGAGCTGGAGCAATTGCTGGCGGACGACCTCGCGCGCAAACCCCGCCACCAGAAACCGGCAATGCAAGCCGAGTGGCGCGCCCAGATCGCCGCCCTTACCGCCCAGCTCGGCTTGTAATGTCTTAATTGGGGATGTCTTAATTGGGGACAGACCCTATTTATACAAATTAGGGTCCGTCCCCAATTTCGTCTTACAGAGGGGCGCGTACTCGATCGTGCGCTGAATCAATGCGTGGCACGCATGGATATCGGTCCCTCTGGGGCTGGCAGTGAAAATGGGGACGGACCCTAATTATAGAAATCAGGGTCTGTCCCCAATTAAGAGGCAATTAGTTGCCGGTGGCGACGGGGCGGGTGGGGGAGGCGCACCATTCGGACCAGGAGCCGGGGTAGAGCGCCGCGCCGGGGAGGCCGGCGATTTCGAGGGCCAGCAGGTTGTGGCAGGCGGTCACGCCGGAGCCGCATTGCATGATGGCTTTCTCCGGGGAATCGAACAGTGGGGTGAATTCCTGCTTCAGCTGGCCGGCAGGCTTGAAGCGGCCGTCGGCTTGCAGGTTGTCCTTGAAGAAGCGGTTCTTTGCACCGGGGATGTGGCCGCCCACCGGGTCGATCGTCTCGTTTTCGCCGCGGAAGCGGTCGCTCGCTCGCGCGTCCACCACCGTGCGCGCCTGCGTTGCGAGATTGGCCACGACGTCGGCTACATTCACCATCTGCGTCAGCGTCTTGCGTTCAGTGATCGTGCCGGCCGCGCGTTGCGCTACCGGCGCCACCAGCGGCAAGCCGGCGGCTTCCCATGCCGCCAGGCCGCCGTCCAGCACGGCCACCGCTTCGTGGCCGATCCAGCGCAGCAGCCACCACAGGCGCGCGGCGTACATGCCGCCATGCGCGTCGTAAGCTACAACCTGCGTGTCGTCATTGATGCCGAAGCGGCGCAGCGTTTCAAGCAGCGCTGCGCGGTCGGGCAGCGGATGGCGTCCCCGGAATTCGCCATCGCCGCCCTGCCTGGCGCCCGACAGGTCGTCGTCGATACTCGCGAACTGCGCGTTCTGGATATGGCCCGCAGCGAACGCGTCGCGCCCGTATGCGGGGTTCATCAGGTCGTGGCGGCAGTCGAGGATGACCCACTTGTCATCCGCCAGGTGCTGCGACAGCGAAACCGCGTCGATCAAGGTGGTATACATGCTTTGGTTCCTTATACTTCGCTGGCAATCGGGTCGGTTTTGGCAATCGCCACACCGCGTTCCGTGTTGCGGGTATTGTAGAACGTGGCCGCGATGCCCGATGCGAGGATGATGCCGATGCCCGCCCATGCATGCCAGTCGAATACGTCGCCGAATACGAGCACGCCCCATACGCTGGAGAATACGATGCCGGTGTACTGCAGGTTGGCCACCACCAGCGTCTTGCCGACGCGGTAGGCGCGCGTCATGGCCATCTGCGCGGCCGTCGCGCACAGGCCGATGCCCAGCAGGAGCAGGGCGCCGTAGCCGTTGTTCAGCGAATGCCACACTACCGGGCCGCTGCCTGCTTCCAGCACGTTGCCGCCGATGCCGGCCACCACATTCATCAGGGCGAAGTAGAACACCACGCGGTATTCCGGCTCGCCTGCCAGCCCCAGTTTGCGCACCTGCATATAGGCCATGGCGGACAACATGGACGAAACCAGCGCCACCAGTGCGTCAAACAGCTGGTTGGCGTGGAAGGCGGGATTGAGCAGCAGCGTCACGCCGACGAAGCTCATGGCGATGGCCATCATCAGCGGCCATTCGATGCGCTTGGTGGCGTGCCACCAGCCATGCGCGAACAGCCAGAGCGCGATCCAGATCGGCGCCATGTAGTTGAGCGTCATGGCGGTGGCCAGCGGCAGCTTGGCCAGCGCGTAGAACCACATCCACAGCGAGACCACGCCGACGATGCCGCGCCACAGGTGGCCCCAGGCAAACCGGGTGCGCAGCGTGCCGCGCTGCACGGCAATCAGGATGCCGAGAACGATGATGCCCACCAGCCCCCTGTACATCACAATCTCGGAAACGGAGTACAGGCCGGCTGCCAGTTTCACGCAGACGCCCATTGCGGCGAACATGAAACTGGCGAAGAGCATCCACAGTGATTGCATGGTTTCCTTAGACGTCTATTTTGCTGCGGTACCACTCATGGAAGTGCTGCATGCCGTCTTCCATTGGCGACTGGTACGGTCCTGCATCGGTGGTGCCGCGCTTCATCAGGATCTTGCGGCCGGCATCCATGCGCAGCGCGATTTCGTCGTCTTCCACGCAGGTTTCCATATAGGCCGCGCGTTCCGCTTCGATGAATTCGCGTTCGAACAGCACGATTTCTTCGGGATAGTAGAACTCCACCACGTTCTTCGTGCGCTGCGGGCCGTCCGGCCATAGCGTGGACACCACCAGCACGTGCGGATACCACTCCACCATGATGTTCGGGTAGAGCGTGAGCCAGATCGCGCCATATGGCGGCGCTTCGCCGCCGCGGAACTTGAGCAGCTGCTCATGCCATTTCTGGTACACCGGCGAGCCCGATTTGCGCAGGCCGCGGTTCACGCCCACCGTCTGCACGCTGTAATCAAGGCCGAATTCCCAGCGCAGGTCGTCGCAGCTGACGAAGGAGCCCAGGCCCGGATGGAAGGGCTCGACGTGGTAGTCCTCCAGGTAGACCTCGATGAAGGTCTTCCAGTTGTAGTCGCAGTGGTGCACTTCCACATGGTCGAACATGTAGCCGCTGAAATCCAGGTCCTTCGTCACCGATAGTCTGGACAGCTTTTCCATCACGTTGTAGCCGTTCTGTTCGAACAGCAGGCCGTTCCAGTTCTGGAGCTGCGTTTTCGGCAGGTTCAGGCACGGCGTTTCCGGGAAGTGCGGGGCGCCAATCAGCTCGCCCTTCAGGTCGTAGGTCCAGCGGTGCAGCGGGCACACGATATTGTTCGCATTGCCGCGCCCATTGAACATCAGCGCCTGGCGGTGACGGCAGACGTTGGACAGCAGTTCGATTCCGTTCGCGTTCCGGACCAGCATGCGGCCTTCGTCTTCCGCAACCAGGGTGGCAAAATCGCCGGTATTCGGCACCATTAATTCATGCCCCACATAGCGTGGGCCTGCCAGGAACATTTGCTGCATTTCGCGCTGCAGAAGCGCTTCGTCAAAATAGACGTTGACCGGTAGTTGCGCGCTGGAGCGCGCCAGCCTGGCGTGGGTACCCAGATCGGACATCCCAACCCCCCTTAATTAAAGTGCTGCAAACCAAGAAGAGACAGAATCCGCAAAGACCTGAATTCAGAGTATAAAAACGGTATTTCGGACAGAACCGGAGATTATAGCGCTAACGGGGCTTTTCCGCCCATCTTTCTCCCGCATGCAATGTGGACATCTTTGCAACATGACTTGTTTCGCCAGCCCCGCTTTTTGGACCGGATAAGACACTTTGTTCTAAAATAACGGGCTACACTGAGCGATTGAGTATCTATGTCCAAGAAAATGAATGCCGAGAACGCAGCGCCCGCCTCGTTTGAGGATGCGATGGCCGAGCTGGCGCAGCTGGTCACGCAGATGGAAGCCGGCCAGCTCCCGCTGGAAGCGTCGGTGGCCGCCTACGCACGCGGCTCCGAGCTGGTGAAGTATTGCGCGGCGCAACTCGACAAGGTGGAATCGCAGGTGAAAATCCTTGAGGGCGATATGCTGAAGCCTTTCGCCGACGGCGACGAGGCGCAGCAATGAGCGCGTCCTTCAACGACTGGATGAAGACCATCCAGGCCGGCATGGAGGCCGATATGTCGGCCTACCTGCCCGCCGCGGAGGTGGTGCCCGCCAAGCTGCATGAGGCGATGCGCTATGCGCTGCTGGGCGGCGGCAAGCGCGTGCGCCCGCTGCTGGTGTATGCGGCAGGCGCCCTGTTCGGCGCCGATGCGCAGGCCCTGAGCCGTGCTGCCGCAGCCGTGGAAATGATCCACGCCTATTCGCTGGTGCACGACGATATGCCCTGCATGGACGATGACGACCTGCGCCGCGGCAAGCCGACGGTGCACGTGGCCTACGATGAAGCGACCGCGCTGCTGGTGGGCGATGCGCTGCAGTCGCAGGCCTTCAGCGTGCTGGGGGAAGCGGCCACGCTGCCTGCGGAACGCCAGGTGGCCATGCTGGCGCTGCTGGCGCAGGCCGCCGGCTCCTCCGGCATGTGCGGCGGCCAGGCCATCGATCTCGATAGCGTGGGCCTGAGCCTTACGCAGGCGCAGCTTGAACGCATGCACCAGCTGAAGACCGGTGCGCTGCTGCGTGCTTCCGTGGTGCTGGGCGCCATGGCGGGCAAAGCGCTGGATGGCGCCGAACTGAAAGCGCTGGACGATTACAGCCGCGCCATCGGCCTCGCTTTCCAGGTGGTGGACGACGTGCTCGATGCCACCGCCGATTCGGCAACGCTGGGCAAAACGGCCGGCAAGGATGCGGCCGACAACAAGCCAACCTATGTGTCGATCCTGGGCCTGGAGCCTTCGATCGCACTGGCAGAACAATTACGGCGCGATGCCCATGCGGCGCTCGCTCCATTCGGAGAATCTGCACTGCGTCTGCGCGAGATCGCGGACCTGATCGTGCAGCGGAAGGCTTAAATGAAACTGCTTGAAACCATCAATAACCCGGCCGACCTGCGCAAGCTGTCGCGTCCCCAGCTCAAGCCGCTCGCCGATGAGCTGCGCGAGTTCCTGCTCGATTCCGTGTCGAAGACCGGCGGCCACCTGTCGTCCAACCTGGGCACGGTGGAGCTGACCGTCGCGCTGCACTACGTGTTCAACACGCCGCAGGACCGCATCGTGTGGGATGTGGGCCACCAGACCTATTCGCACAAGATTCTCACCGGCCGCCGCGGCCAGTTCCACACGCTGCGCCAGATGAACGGCATCTCGGGCTTCCCGCGCCGCGTGGAGAGCGAATACGACACCTTCGGCACCGCGCACTCGTCCACCTCCATTTCCGCCGCGCTGGGCATGGCGCAGGCCGCCAAGATCAAGGGCGAGCAGCGCCATGCCATCGCCGTGATCGGCGACGGCTCCATGACGGCCGGCATGGCCTTCGAGGCGCTGAACAATGCCGGCGTGCAGGAAGACCTGAACCTGCTGGTGATCCTGAACGACAACGATATGTCGATCTCGCCGCCGGTGGGCGCGCTGAACCGCTACCTGGCGCGCCTGATGTCCGGCCAGTTCTACGCCGCGGCGAAGAACGTCGGCAAGTCCGTGCTGCCCGGTCCCATGCTGGAACTGGCCAAGCGCATCGAGGAGCATGCGAAAGGCATGGTGGTGCCGGCCACGATGTTCGAGGAATTCGGCTTCAACTACATCGGTCCGATCGACGGCCACGACCTCGATTCGCTGATCCCCACGCTGCAGAATATCCGCCAGCTGAAAGGCCCGCAGTTCCTGCATGTCGTCACGAAGAAGGGCCAGGGCTACAAGCTGGCCGAGGCCGAACCTATCCTTTATCACGGCACCGGCAAGTTCAATCCAGCTGAAGGCATCAAGCCCGCGCCGCCGTCGAAGATCACCTACACGGAAGTCTTCGGCAACTGGCTGTGCGATATGGCGAAGCAGGACCAGCGCCTGGTCGGCATCACGCCCGCCATGCGCGAAGGTTCCGGCATGGTGCGTTTCGAGCAGGAGCATCCGGACCGCTACTTCGACGTCGGCATCGCCGAACAGCATTCCGTGACCTTCGGCGCGGGCCTGGCCTGCGAAGGCCTGAAGCCTGTTGTCGCCATCTATTCGACCTTCCTGCAGCGTGCCTACGACCAGCTGATCCATGACGTGGCGCTGCAGAACCTGGACGTCACCTTCGCGCTGGACCGCGCGGGGCTGGTGGGCGCCGACGGCGCAACCCATGCGGGTAATTACGACCTGTCCTACCTGCGCTGCATTCCGAACATGGTGGTCATGGCGCCATCGGACGAGAACGAATGCCGCCGCATGCTGACCACCGGCTTCCACTATCCCGGCCCGGCCGCCGTGCGCTACCCGCGCGGCGCAGGCGTTGGCGCGGCGATCGAGCAGGAACTGACCGCACTGCCTATCGGTAAAGGCGAAGTGCGCCGCAAGGGCCAGAAGATTGCCATCCTCGCTTTCGGCTCGATGGTCACGCCTGCGCTGGCCGCCGGTGAGCAACTGAACGCCACCGTGGCCAATATGCGCTTCGTGAAGCCGCTGGACGCGGAACTGGTGAAGCAGCTGGCCGCCGACCATGACTACCTGGTGACGGTGGAAGAGGGCTCGGTGATGGGCGGCGCCGGCGCTGCCGTGGCCGAGTCGCTGGCCGAACAGGGCATCGTCAAGCCGCTGCTGCTGCTTGGCCTGCCGGACAAGTTTATCGACCATGGCGATCCGGCCAGGCTGCTGGCCGGGGTTGGCCTCGACGCAAGCGGCATCGCGGCATCGATCCGCCAGCGCTTCTTTGCAGGCGACGAACCGCGCCTGGTCGTCAACAACTCCTGATCTTCCCGGGCGGGCCGTGCGGACATGAAGCATGCTCGCTGGCTCGTCCTGGTCGCGGCGGCCGTTTCCATCGGCCTGCTGCTGTCCCATTTCCTCACTCGCGGCGGTTCAGGCGATGCTGCCTCTGTGCAGCTATCTCCGGTGCAGCCGCCGCAGGCGGCTTATGCCAGCCCACGCATACTGGCCGTCATGCCGCTTTCGCCCACATCGCCTGCACCATCGGCGGCCATGCGCGCCCGTTTCGAAACCGCCGCGAATTACGCGGCCTTCATTCACGATGCCATGCAGCGCCCCAGTGAAGGCGGCCGCTTCTACGCCCTCATGGCCTTCGAAAAGTGCCGCGAGGTCGCTGCACTTTCCGCGGCGCCGGTGCTGCAGGGAAGGCCGGATGCCGTGCTCGCCGCGCGCAAGACCATTGCGGACCTGACGCAGCGCTGCCGCGGCGTCATGGAGCAGTTCCCAAGCGAGCATCTGTTCACCGAGGCCTTGCTCTATTCGAATGCCCGCAGTCCGGATGCCTTGTTGATCGAGCGGGGCACTTTGCGTCCCGCCACCAAGGAGGCCAGCGAGAGCGATATTGCGCGCGCACTGGCCACACAGGATCCTTATTTCATTGCCGCCACCATGGACGCGAACCTGGATTTCGTTACGGACCGCCTGGGCCCGGAATTCAGGAATGGCGAGGAGCAGGCCTTGTTGTACCAGGCCATGGCGGTGGCGGGCTGTGAAATCGCCGGGAACTGCAAGGGGCATTATCGGCTTGCACTTTTCTGCGCTGCCGGCGAACCTTGCGTCCATACGGATTTAGCGGCCTATGTGAAGCAGGGCGTTCCGGCGGAATCACAGGAGCTTTATGAACGCACCCTGGGTCGGATTCTCCAGCTCGCGCGCGGCCGCACGGCGGATCAGCCAGGCCAGTGAGTTCCTGGCAAACAGATAGTGCAGCATCCACGCGTCACTATTAATTTGAAAGCAATATTTCTTCATTGACATCTTTTTTCTGCGCTTCTATATTCGGTTTGCGCATATCTTGCGTCCCATACCTAGGAGCGTCCATGAAACGTATCAGTGTCTTTTTGTTTGCCCTTGGCGTAAGCCTTGCCTTTGGCGCAGCCAGCGCCCGCAGCAATGATTGCTATGACAGCTGCGATGCGGCCCTCGAACATTGCGTGGCTACCCAGCCGAACATGGGGATGTGCACCAAGCTTCACAGCATATGTCTGCTGGAATGCGATTCCAACGTTTAGTCGTCGAACTGCGTGAGGCGGCACGCTTGACCATGCAGTGTGCCGGCTCGTCAACCGCTCTGGAAAAATTCAATGATCGCTAGCAAACTGAAGACGGTAGTGCTGTATGCCCTGATCCTCGCTGCAGGGCTGCTGGTAGGGTTGGGTGCGGCCAAACTGCCGAAACTGCTGGAACGCCCTTATCAGACGGGGAATTATTCGAGCCACTTTGCCAGCCTGAATAGCAAAGTGGTGGTGTACGGCACCACGACCTGCCCTTTCTGCGCCAAGGCGCGGGAATACCTCGCGGAGAAAAAGGTGGTTTATTCCGATTTCAACGTCGATAACTCGGAAGAGGCTCGGAAAAAATACAAGACGCTGAACGTAAAAGCCGTTCCAGCCATCCTGATCGGCGACAGGCTGATTACCGGTTTCCGGCCGGATGCGATTGACGACGCGCTGAAAGCGGTAGCGCAGTAAAGGACGTGCGGAGTTTCCGCCGTAGTGGGTGCCATTTCTAATCTAAATGAGGAACTTATGAAAAAGTTTGCTGTGTTCTTGTTCGCCCTCGGTGTGGGCATGACCGCCCTGGCAGGCGAAGAGTGCTACCTGGCCTGCGAAGACAAATATGACGCGTGCATCGAAGCAGGTACGAATCCACGCGGCTGCCTGTTCCAGTACGATAAGTGCATGAACGCCTGCGATATCGGACCGGGCGTCTAAGTTCAGGAGCGCCCCATCGGGCGCTTTTTCTATTCCAGATCCTGCAGGCGCAGGCTGTGCGCGATGGCACGATAGCCTTCATCGCCGGGATGCAGGTGATCGCCTGAATCGTAGCGCGGCAGCATCCGCGCGGGATGTGCGGGATCGCGCATCACCGCGTCCAGATCGGCCACTGCATCGAAGGCGCCGCCGTTCCGTATCCATTCGTTGACCTGGCGCCGCACGGCGTCTTTTTCCGGCGTGTAGTGCCCTGCGAACGGTGTTCCGTGCAAGGAGCCTTCGTAAGGAACGATAGTCGCACCAATCACCTTGATACCGCGTTCGTGCGCCATCGCGATCAGCTGGCGGTAGGCTCCTGTCATGGCCTGCGCCGTCATTGGCGCGTCCTCCGGTGCGAAGGCGCTGCCGGGCCAGCCGATATCGTTAATCCCCATCAGAACGATGACGCTTTGGACGCCAGGCTGCTCCAGCACGTCGTGGCGGAAGCGCTCCACAGCCTTCACTCCCATGCGGTCTGACAGCAGGCGGGCGCCCGAAATGCCGGCGTTGGCGACGGCAATGCCATGCGGCGCAAGCCGTTCGGCAAGGTAGTCCGGCCAGCGGCGGTCGGCATCGGGGGTGGAGCCGTTGCCATCGGTGAGCGAGTCGCCGAATGCTACCACCGTCGCGCGGGCCGCGCTGCCGCGCATGTGGATGGCGCTCAGGAAGGCGCGGCCTTGCATGGGCTGCGCACCGGCCATCGCGGTATCGCGCGTGGCGTCGCGCGGCAGCAGCCAGGCGGTCTGCTGGGCGCCCCAATGGAAGCTGTCCAGCGCCGCGCGCTTCGGCAGCCACGTGGAGACGCTGAGCTTTTGCAGCGGCGGCACGGCAAAGGGAAGCGGGTCGCTGGTGGCGGTGGCGCCGGGCGCGATGGTAATGCCGGGCTGCCCGGAGAAACTGAGGGCGCGGCTGCTGCCCGGAACGATGGCGCTGCCGCCAGCATGCAGCGCGATCTGCGCCGCGCCAATGGTGAGGGTATCCTTGCCGTAGCGGTTAGAGAAGCTGACGCGCACTTCGCTGCCGCCCGCGCTGATGCGGGCAGTTTCGCGGATGGTCTGGTCTTCCAGCGCGGCCGGCACATTGGTGGGCAGCGCGAAGTCGGCGCCCCAGCTGGGCTGCGGCGCCGAATACCAGCTGCTGACCCATGCGCCCGCGTGGGCGCTGCCGGCGATCAGGCTGGCGGCAAGGGTTGTGATGATAAATCTGAACATGATTGTGCTCCGCTGAATGGTGAGCCTCAATGTTCAGTCAGTCATGGTAGTGATGGTAGTGGTCAAGTTGGACTATAGTTCAGTCATAATTGGAATGATATGAACACACTACGATCCCTGCAATGCTTCGTGCGCGCCGTGGAGCTGGGCAGCCTGTCGGCGGCCGCGCGCGAGCAGCACACCAGCCAGTCGAACCTCAGCAAAATCGTGGCTGCGCTGGAGGCCGAACTTGGCGTGCGCCTGCTGGAACGCAGCACGGCCAGCCTTGCGCCCACTGTGCCGGGGCAGCGTTTCTACCTGCGTGCCAAGGGTGTGCTGGAAGAGTATGCGGAAGCGGTGGCGGATGCGCGCGGCGAAACGGCGGCATCCTCCGGCCTGCTGCGCGTGAACGCACCGGTCGCCCTGGGGCAGTTTGCGCTGAACGGCATGGTCCAGGAGTTCCTGGCGGCGTATCCAGAGATGGAGGTGGAGCTGATCCTGAACGACCGCATGGCCGACCTGGTGGAAGAGGGCGTGGACGTGGCCTTGCGCCTGGGAAGCGACCTCCCGCTGAATGCGGTGGCGCGCAAGGTGGCCAGTTCGCCGCGCTGGCTGGTGGCTTCGCCTGCGTATCTGAAGGCGCATCCGGCGCCACTGCGGCCGGAAGACCTGCCAGCCCACAACTACATCCGCTTTGCCTGGCTCCCCAGCGGCGACCGGCTCACGCTGCATGGAGAAAAAGGCAGCGTGACGGTGCCGGCGCATGGCCGTTTCCGCGTCAATAATGCGCTGGCCATCCGCGACAGCCTGGAGGGCGGTGCAGGCATAGGCCTTTGTCCCGCCTGGCTTGTGCAGGACCTGATCGCCCGCCGCAAGCTGCGGCGCGTGTTGCGCGGATGGGAGGGGGACGCACAGGAAGTGCACCTGCTCTATCCGTCACGCCGCTACCAGCCGCAGCGCGCGCGCCTGTTCATGGACTTCGTTCAACCGAGGATTGCACAGCTGCCGGGAATGAAGCCAGTTTGAAAATCAAGCTGCTCGCTATTGCATTGAAAGTAATATTGTTTACTTGACATCAATGCCGGAGAGTTCGTATATTCGATCTTCGCATAACGATATGCGTATCTGGATCATCCTTTCATTTTTCAGGAGTTACTATGTTCAAACGTTGGGCGGTTTTCCTGTTTGCGGTTGGTGCCTCTGCCGGCGCATTTGCGGTGAGCGATGAATATGCAGAATGCGTGACCGCATGTGATCAGGCCTTTATCGAATGCGTTAACCGTGGGGTGGGAACCGCGGCATGTTCACGCGAGCGGACGTGGTGCCGTGAAGATTGCGAAGGACTCTAAGAAATAGAATGGCGCCTCGGGCGCCATTTTTTATGGGCCTTAGCCCCGTTTCCGGTCGTGGCGCCACAGCACGTCGCTGCCGCCGGCGAAACGGTTCAACACGCGGGACAGCACGAACATCAGGTCGGACAGCCGGTTCACATACTGGCGCGGGTGGTCGTGGATGGTTTCCTGGTTGCCCAGCGTGACGATGCTGCGCTCGGCGCGGCGGCACACGGTACGGCACACGTGGGCCAGCGAGGCCGCGCGGGAACCGGCCGGCAGGATGAACTCCGTCAGCGCGGGCAGCGTCGCATTGTATTTCTCCAGCAGCGCATCGAGGCGCGCCACATGTTCTTCCTTGAGCATCTGGTAGCCGGGGATGCAAAGCTCGCCGCCCAGGTCGAACAGGTCGTGCTGGATAGCCACCAGTTCCTCGCGCAGATCGTCCGGCATCGGCTCGCACAGCAGCAGGCCGATATGCGAATTGAGTTCGTCCACCTCGCCGATGGCGTGGATGCGTACGCTGTCCTTGCCGGTACGGCTGCCGTCGCCCAGGCCGGTGGTGCCTTTGTCGCCGGTGCGGGTAGCGATTTTTGAAAGCCGGTTGCCCATGTCGTTCTGCCTGCATAAAGTCGGAATGCTGCGAGGATACGCCAAATTACCAATGGTTGGGCGGGGTTTTCGCTTGGTGCGCGCCGAATGGCCCTACAATGCAGGCTGCCCCACATGTACCAGGCGACGCCAATGACTCTTGCCTCACCCCAGCGTGCTTTCAGCGCGGAACGCCAGCGCAGCGTGGCCGAGGCATTGCTGGCCGTGCTGCCTCCGCACTGCGTGCTGTCGCGCGCCGAAGACACCCGCCCTTATGAATGCGACGGCCTGGCAGCCTACCGCCAGCCGCCGATGATCGTTACGCTGCCGGAAACCGAAGCGCAGGTGGTGGCCGCGCTCAATGTCTGCCGCCAGCTGGAAGTGCCGATTGTGCCGCGCGGCGCGGGCACCGGGCTTTCCGGCGGCGCCATGCCGATCGCGGACGGCGTGGTCATTTCAACAGCACGCCTGAACCGCATCGTGCGCATGGATGCGAATTCGCGCACGGCCGTCGTGCAGCCGGGCGTGCGCAACCTGGCGATCTCGGAAGCTGCCGCGCCATACGGCCTGTATTACGCGCCGGACCCTTCGTCGCAGATTGCCTGCACCATCGGCGGCAACGTGGCCGAGAATTCCGGCGGCGTGCACTGCCTCAAATACGGCCTTACCATCCATAACGTGCTGCGCGTGCGCATGGCGACGATTGAGGGCGATGTGGTGGAGCTGGGCGGCGAATCGCTGGACGCGCCGGGCCTGGACCTGTTGGCCGCCTTCATCGGTTCCGAAGGCATGCTGGGCATCGTTACCGAAGTCACCGTGAAGCTGGTGCCCAAGCCGGCCGTGGCGCGCGTGATCATGGCCTCCTTCGGCGATGTGGTCACGGGCGGCAACGCGGTGGCGCATGTGATCGCGGCCGGCATCATTCCGGCCGGGCTGGAGATGATGGACCAGACTTCCTCGCGCATGGTGGAGCCTTTCGTGAAGGCAGGCTACGACACCGATGCCGCAGCCATCCTGCTGTGCGAGGCGGACGGCACGGCCGAGGAAGTGGACGAGGAAATTGCCCGTATGACGGCCGTGCTGGAAGCGGCAGGCGCGGGCGCCATCCTTGTGTCGAACAGCGAGCAGGAAAGGCTGCGCTTCTGGTCCGGCCGCAAGAACGCTTTCCCCGCCGCGGGCCGGATTTCGCCCGACTACTACTGCATGGACGGCACCATTCCGCGCAAGCACCTGGCCAAGGTGCTGACGGGGATCGCGCAGATGGAAGTGAAGTTCGGCCTGCGCTGCGCGAACGTGTTCCACGCGGGCGACGGCAACCTGCATCCGCTGATCCTGTTCGATGCCAACAAGCCGGATGAATTCCACCGCGCCGAGGCCTTCGGCGCCGAGATCCTGGCGCTGTGCGTGGAGGTGGGCGGCACCATCACGGGCGAACACGGCGTGGGCATCGAGAAAATCGATTCCATGTGCGTGCAGTTCAAGCCTGCGGAGCTGGAGGCCTTCTTCGCGCTGAAGCGCGCTTTCGACCCGCCCATGCTGCTTAATCCCGACAAGGCGATTCCCACCCTTAACCGCTGCGCCGAATTCGGCAAGATGCACGTGAGCGGCGGCGTGCTGCCGCACGCCGGACTGCCGAGATTCTGACCATGCAAGCCATCATCGAACAATTCCGGGAACAGATTGTCGGCGCGAAGGCGCCGCTGCGCCTGCGCGGCGGCGGCAGCAAGGACTGGTACGGCCAGGCGCTGCAGGGTGAAGTGCTGGACACGCGCGCCTACACAGGCGTGGTGGATTACGAACCGACAGAGCTCGTGATCACCGTGCGCTGCGGCACCCCGCTGGCGGAGGTTGAAGCGCTGCTGGCAGGGCGCGGCCAGATGCTGGCTTTCGAGCCGCCGCGCTACGGCGCCGCCTCCACCATTGGCGGCGTGGTCGCGGCGGGCCTGTCCGGCCCGCGCCGCGCCGCCGTTGGCGCGCTGCGCGACTTCGTGCTGGGTGCGAAGCTGATGGATGCGAAGGGCGAGGTGCTGAACTTCGGCGGCCAGGTCATGAAGAATGTGGCGGGTTACGATGTATCCCGCCTGCTGGCCGGGTCGCTCGGCACGCTGGGCCTGATCACCGAGGTATCGCTCAAGGTGCTGCCGCAGCCGGTGCGCGAAGAAACCATCCGCTTCGAACTGGATGAAATCGCGGCGCTGCGCGCAGTGAACGAATGGGGAGGCAAGCCTTTGCCCGTGTCGGCGACCTGCTGGCAGCGCGGTGTGCTGACGGTGCGCCTGTCCGGCGCCGATGCGGCGGTGAAGTTCGCGCTGGCGCAGCTCGGCGGAGAACGCGTCAGTGAGGCTGCGGCCTTCTGGGACAGCCTGCGCGACCAGACGCATGGCTTCTTCGCAGCGCCCGATCTGTGGCGGCTCTCGCTGCCGCCTGCGGCGAGCGCCCTGATCCTGGGCGGCGAACAGCTGATCGAGTGGGGCGGCGCCCAGCGCTGGCTGCACGCGGCGCCATCTGCCGCAGCCGATATCCGCCGCAGCGTGGCGGCAGCGGGCGGCCACGCCACGCTGTTCCGCGCGCAGGACAAGAGCGCGGGCGCATTCCATCCCCTGGCGCCCGCCGTGGCCCGCATCCATGAACGGCTGAAGGCAAACTTCGATCCGGCCGGCATCTTCAACCCCGGCCGCATGTACTGACGCTATGCAAACCAACCTGGCAGACTTCATCAAGAACACGCCCGACGGCGACGAGGCCGAAGCGATCCTGCGCGCCTGCGTGCATTGCGGCTTCTGCACCGCCACCTGCCCGACTTACCAGCTGCTGGGCGACGAACTGGATGGTCCGCGCGGGCGCATCTACCTGATCAAGCAGGTGCTGGAAGGCGCCGAGGTCACGCACAGCACACAGACCCACCTGGACCGCTGCCTGACCTGCCGCAATTGCGAATCCACCTGTCCGTCCGGCGTGCAGTATGGCCGCCTTGCCGATATCGGCCGCAAAGTGGTGGAGCAGCGTGTGCGGCGCCCGCTGGGCCAGCGCATCCAGCGCTATGTGCTGAAGGAAGGGCTGTCGCGCAGATCGCTGTTCACGCCGGCGCTGCGGCTGGGGCAGGTGTTCCGTCCATTCCTGTCGAAGCCCCTGCAGGACAAGCTTCCGCCGCTGCGCCTTGCGCAGCCGTGGCCGTCGCGCCAGCATGCGCGCAAGATGCTGGTGCTGGAAGGCTGCGTGCAGCCGGGCATGGCGCCGAATATCAATGCCGCCACGGCACGCGTGCTGGATGCCGTGGGTGTGCAGCTGGTCGCTGCGCCGAAGGCGGGCTGCTGCGGCGCGCTGCGCTTCCATATGAATGACCAGGACGGCGGCATGGATGATATGCGCCGCAATATCGACGCATGGTGGCCGTATGTGGAAGCAGGCATCGAGGCGATCGTGATGACCGCCTCCGGCTGTGGCGTCACTGTAAAGGACTACGGCCACCTGCTCGAACGCGACCCGCGGTATGCGGAGAAGGCGGCGCGCATCTCGGCGCTGACGCGCGACCTCAGCGAGGTGCTGCCTGCATTCGAAGCGGAGCTGGTGCGGCGCATCGGTATGCGGACTGGCGGCGAACGCGTGGCTTACCACCCACCATGTTCGCTGCAGCACGGCCAGCAGATCCGCGGCAAGGTGGAAGGCCTGCTGCGCGCCGCAGGCGTGGATGTAAGGCTGTGCGCCGATTCCCACCTGTGCTGCGGTTCGGCAGGCACCTATTCGATGCTTTATCCGGAGATATCGAAGGAGCTGCGCGACCGCAAGCTGGCGAACCTGCAGGAGACCGGTGCGCAGCGCATCGTCTCGGCCAATATCGGCTGCGTGAGCCATCTCCAGTCCGGCACGGAAACGCCGGTCGAGCATTGGGTGGAACTGCTGGACCGTTTGCTCGCGCAATAGCGCTGATTACATTGGGAATGTATATGCCAACCAGACTCGCATCCTGCAGTTGCGGCCAGCTCACCGCTCAAGTGAGTGGAGACCCGGTCCGGATCTCGATCTGCCATTGCCTTGCTTGCCAGCGCCGTACCGGAAGCGTTTTCGGAGAACAGGCGCGATATCCCCGCGAGAACGTGGTGGTTTCGGGCGCATCCACCATGTACAGCCGGGCCGGCGATGAAGGGCCGGGGGCCGATTTCCACTTTTGCCCTATGTGCGGCTCCACCGTCTACTACACGCTCAAGGCGCTGGACGGATTCGTCGGTATTCCTGTTGGCGCCTTCGCAGATCCGGGTTTCCCGCCGCCGACGGTGTCCGTCTACGAAGAGCGGATGCACAAATGGGTGGTTCCACCGGCTGACGCCGAGCACTTTTTCTGAGCGCTCAAGCCTGGGCCGCTAGACCGGCGTAAACAGCATCATCTGCGAATCATCGGCCCGCGTGATGTTGTGCAGGCTGGTGATGGGACCGAGCAGGCTGGCGTTCTGCCAGGCCGGGACCGCCGTGAAGCCGGCAGCCCAGTCCAGCACCGAGTCCGCAGGCATCGGCCGCGCAATGCCATAGCCCTGGGCCAGGTCGCAGCCCATGCGGATCAGCAGCGCGCCATGTTCCACCGTCTCCACGCCCTCCGCGATCACGCTGCGGTTGAAGGCGCGCGCCAGGCCGATGACGGCGCTCACCAGATGCAGGTCGTCACTATCATCCAGCATATTGCGCACGAAGCTCTGGTCGATCTTCAGCACGTCGGCAGGCAGGCGCTTGAGGTAGGACATCGAGGAATAGCCGGTACCGAAATCGTCCAGCGCGAAACGGATGCCCAGGGTCTGGCATTCCTGCATGATGTTGCGCACATGGTTGATATCGTGCAGTGCGGACGATTCCAGGATCTCCAGCTCCAGCAGCTGCGGCGGCACTTCGCGGTATTCATCGAGAATGGTTTTCAGGCGCTGCACGAAATCCGCGCGCTGGAAATGGCGCGCGGCGATATTCACACTGACTACCCATTCATGGCCCGCTGCCCGCCACAGGTCCACCTGGCGCAGGGCGCTGCGGATCACCCATTCGCCGATGTCGGCGATCAGGTCGGTATGTTCGACGATGGGCAGGAACTCCAGCGGCGGCACCAGGCCGCGCTGCGGATGGTCCCAGCGCAGCAGCGCTTCCATGCCCACGATGCGGCCCTGGCGCAGGTTCACCTTGGGCTGGAAGTAGAGGCAGAGCTGGCCGGCCGCCAGCGCTTCGCGGATTTCGGTACGGCGGTTGTGGTGCGTGCGCACTTCCTCGTCGAGGTCCGCATCGAAGAAGTGGATGCGGCTGCGGCCCTGCAATTTGGCCTGGTACAGCGCCTGGTCCGCATGCCGCAGCAGGTTGTCGGCGCTGGCCGTATTGCCCGTGTAGACCGCCACGCCTGCGCTAGCCGACAGTGTGACCGTCTGCGTTTCGCATTGGTAGCTGCGCTTCAGCGACACCATCAGCTTTTCCAGCGTATGTTCGATCTCGGCGCGGTTGGCCTGTTCGCGCAGCAGCATCACGAATTCGTCGCCGCCAAGGCGTGCCACGTAGTGGCGGGTTCCTGCGAAATCGTGCAGGCGGCTGGCCACCTGTTTCAGCACCTCGTCGCCCATCAGCTGGCCGCCGTTCTCGTTCACGTCGCGGAAGTTGTCGAGGTCGAAGAGGCATACGGCCAGCAGCAGGTCTTCTTCCCTTGCGCGGCCTATCTCGTGGTCGAACCGCGCCTGCAATGCGGCGCGGTTGGGCAGGCCGGTAAGCACGTCATGATGGCTCTGCCAGCTCATTTGCTGCATCAGGTGGCGCGTTTCGCTCACGTCGCGGAACACCACCACGGCGCCATGCACGATATCGTTCTGGACCCGGATCGGCGCCGCCGTGTATTCCACGTTGAAGCGTTCGCCGGAACGGTGGCGCAGGCTCTGGTTCTTTGCCTTCACCACGCCGCCGCCCGCATAAATGGCGGCCATGGACTTGAGCAGCGTGTGCTGGCCGAAGTTGTTGGCCAGCGTGAGCACGTCGTGCAGTTCCTGCCCGAGCGCTTCGGCTTCCGTATAGCCGGTGAGCTGTTCCGCCGCGGCATTCATCGATTCGATTTTGCCTGCCGGCCCGGTAGTCAGCACGGCGTCGCCAATGGAGGCCAGCGTGACCTGGATGCGGTCCTTTTCCGCCTGCAGCGTGCCTACCAGGTTCTGGATGCGTTCCGCCATGGCGTTGAAGGTGGCCGACAGCGCGCGCATTTCCGGCCCGCCGCGCAGCGGCAGGCGCACGTGGTAGTCGCCGCCGCGGAAGGCGCGCGTAGCCGCGGAGATGCGCTCCAGCGCGCGGCGCGCCGCCACGATCAGCAGGCCGAGGAAGAAGTAAATCAGGAAAACATTGAGCGCCGAGATCAGGGCCTGCTGGCGCAGCGTGGCCCACACGCGGTTGAGGGGCACCGTATTGCTGAACCAGAGCTGCAGCGATGCCGCTTCGCCGTTCGCCAGCACCATCGGGATACTGTAGGTCAGCGCTTCAATGCGGCCCAGGCGTGCAAACCATGCGGGATACTCTGCATCGCTGTCTTTGCGCGTGCTGCGCACCGGCGTATCGCCGCTGTGCCAGCGAATCTCCGCCACGTTCGGGTTCACGTCCACCGCATGCTGGATCAGCGAGGCGATGGCGGCATCGTTCTTCTCCAGCGCCAGCGGTGGCAGCGCCCGTGTGAGCAGCTGCGCAAGGTGCTGGGACTCCATGGTGTAGCGCGAGCGTTCCTGCGACGAGGCCGCGTCGCTCAGAAGCCAGTAGCGCACGCCGACGATGGCCACGATCAAAAAGGCCAGGGGGATGAAGAGCCGGGCGGTGAGACCCATCTTCATCCAGGCGGATTTCATCTTGATTGGCAGCGGCATGATCCCGCCATTATTACCGAAATATAATGCTCGTGGGCAACTTAATGAGAACTATGTCATTATTCGGTGGTAGCGGTAACTGTCGCTTTTAGCAAGGAAAGTGCGTCAGAAAAACGAATATTATTCGGCCAGCAGCTTGTCGATGTCCTTGGCGATGTCTTCCGGTTTGGTAGTCGGTGCATAGCGGCCGTACACCGTGCCGTCTTTCCGGATCAGGAACTTGGTGAAGTTCCACTTGATGCCTTCGGTGCCGAGCAGGCCCGGCGCCGTTTTCTTGAGATGCTGGTAGAGCGGATGCGCGTGCTCGCCGTTGACGTCGATCTTGGCGAACATGGGGAAGCTGACGCCGAACTTCGATTCGCAGAAGCTGGCGATCTGCGCTGCGTCGCCCGGTTCCTGGGCGCCGAACTGGTTGCAGGGGAAGCCCAGCACTTCGAAGCCCTGGGCGTGATAACGCTGCTGCAGCTTTTCCAGGCCTTCGTATTGCGGCGTGAAGCCGCATGCGCTGGCCGTGTTCACGATCAGCAGCACCTTGCCCTGGTACTGCGCCAGCGGCAACGGATGGCCGGACAGGCTGTTGGCGGTAAAGTCGAAAACGGTATCCATTACACCAGTCCCAGATGTTCGGTGCCGGCGGCGAGGTCGCGGTTGCGCGCGTCCTTGCTTTCCAGCTTGATGGCCAGCCGCAGGTCGTTGACGGAGTCCGCATTGCGCAGCGCGTCTTCGTAGCTGATCTTGCCCGCTTCGTAGAGGTCGAACAGCGACTGGTCGAAAGTCTGCATGCCCAGCTCGCGCGACTTCTTCATCAGCTCCTTGATCTCGTGCACTTCGCCCTTGAAGATCAGGTCTGCGATGAGCGGGGAATTCAGCAGGATTTCGATGGCGACGGCGCGGCCCTTGGCTTCCTTGAGCGGAATCAGGCGCTGCGAGATCATGCCTTTCAGGTTCAGCGACAGGTCCATCAGCAGCTGCTGGCGGCGCTCTTCCGGGAAGAAGTTGATGATGCGGTCCAGCGCCTGGTTGGCGCTGTTGGCGTGCAGCGTGGCCAGGCACAGGTGGCCCGTTTCGGCGAAGGCGATGGCGTGGTCCATGGTCTGGCGGTCGCGGATCTCGCCGATCTGGATCACGTCCGGCGCCTGGCGCAGCGTGTTCTTCAGCGCGATTTCCCAGTCGTCCGTATCCACGCCCACTTCGCGCTGCGTGACCACGCAATTGCCGTGCGGGTGAACGAATTCCACCGGGTCCTCGATGGTGATGATATGGCCGTAGCTGTTGGCATTGCGGTAGCCGACCATGGCGGCCAGCGTGGTCGATTTGCCGGAGCCGGTGGCACCCACCATGATGACCAGGCCGCGCTTGGACATGATCACGTCCTTCAGCACTTCCGGCAGGCCCAGGTCTTCCAGTTTCGGGATCGAGCTGTTAATCACGCGCAGCACCATGCCCACGGAGCCCATCTGCACGAACGCCGACACGCGGAAGCGTCCCAGGTCGCCGGGGCTGATGGCGAAGTTGGCTTCCTTCGTGGCCTCGAAGCTGGCGGTCTGCTTGTCGTTCATGATCGAACGCGCCAGATCGGCCGTGTGCGCAGGCGTGAGGGCCTGCTGCGAGACCGGCGTCATTTTGCCGTCGATTTTCATCGCGGGCGGGAAGCCGGCGGTGATGAAAAGGTCCGAACCTCTTTTGCTGGTCATCAGGCGCAGCAGGTCGAACATGAATTTGGATGCCTGGTCGCGTTCCATGCTGCGCTCCTTAGCCCGGGAAGTTTTCAGGGATCTTCGCGGCGCTGCGTGCGGCGGCGGCCGAGATCACGTTGCGGCGCAGGAGATCGGTCAGGTTCTGGTCCAGCGTCTGCATGCCCACGCCGCTGCCGGTCTGGATCGCCGAATACATCTGCGCGATCTTCGCTTCGCGGATCAGGTTGCGGATGGCGGGCGTGCCCACCATGATTTCGTGCGCGGCCACGCGGCCGGAGCCGTCCTTGGTTTTCAGCAGGGTTTGCGAGATCACGGCCTGCAGGGACTCGGACAGCATCGCGCGCACCATCTCTTTTTCCTCGGCCGGGAACACGTCCACGATACGGTCGATGGTTTTGGCAGCGGAGGAGGTGTGCAGGGTGCCGAACACGAGGTGGCCCGTTTCGGCGGCGGACAGCGCAAGGCGGATGGTTTCCAGGTCGCGCAGCTCGCCGACCAGGATCGCGTCCGGGTCTTCACGCAGCGCCGAGCGCAGCGCGTTGTTGAAGGACAGCGTGTGCGGGCCGACTTCGCGCTGGTTGATCAGGCACTTCTTCGATTCGTGCACGAACTCGATCGGATCCTCGATGGTGAGGATGTGGCCGTACTCGTTTTCGTTCAGGTGGTTGATCATGGCGGCCAGCGTGGTCGATTTGCCCGAGCCGGTAGGGCCGGTCACGAGCACCAGGCCGCGCGGCTTCAGCGCGAATTCGGCGAAAATCTTCGGCGCGTTCAGTTCTTCCAGCGTGAGGATCTTGGACGGGATGGTACGCATCACGGCGGATGCGCCGCGTTCCTGGTTGTAGGCATTGACGCGGAAGCGCGCCAGGCCGGGAATGGCGAAGGAGAAGTCGCACTCCAGCATTTCCTCGTAAGCCTTGCGCTGGCCGTCGTTCATGATGTCATAGATCATGCCGTGCACGTCCTTGTGCTCCAGCGGCGGCAGGTTGATGCGGCGGACATCTCCATGCACGCGGATCATCGGCGGCAGGCCTGCGGAGAGGTGCAGGTCGGAAGCCTTGTTCTTGACGGAGAATGCGAGTAGTTCGGAGATGTCCATTTATAATCCCTGTGCCTTGAATTTTCGGCCGTTTTTACGGCCTGCTCATTCGATTATGTCCACAATCGCCCACAACTTGCAAGCAGTCACTCAAGCCATTGTTGCCGCCACCGCCGAGGCGCAGCGCAGTCCCGGCAGCACGCGCTTGCTGGCCGTCTCCAAGACTTTCGGCGCCGACGCCGTGCTGGAAGCCGTGGCAGCGGGGCAGCATGCCTTTGGCGAAAACTACCTGCAGGAAGGCGTGGACAAAATCCGCGCCGTGCGCGAGGCGCTGCCTGCGCAGCAACTGGAGTGGCATTTCATCGGTCCGATCCAGAGCAACAAGACGCGGCCGATTGCCGAGCATTTCGACTGGGTGCATACGGTGGAGCGCGAAAAGATCGCCGTGCGCCTGTCCGAACAGCGCCCGGATGGGCTGGCGCCGCTGAACATCTGCCTGCAGGTGAATATCAGCGGCGAAGCCTCCAAGAGCGGCGTGGCGCCTGGCGAGGTGCTGGCGCTCGCACGGAAGGTGGCAACACTGCCGAAATTGCAATTGCGCGGGCTGATGGCGATCCCCGAGCCCACGGATGAGGAAAGCGGGCAGCGCGCGGCCTTCCGCCGCATGCGCGAACTGTTTGACAGCCTGCGCGCGGAAGGACTGGAACTCGACACGCTGTCGATGGGCATGTCGGCCGATATGCGCGCGGCGATACTGGAAGGCGCGACCATTGTGCGCGTCGGCAGCGCCATCTTCGGCGCACGCAGCTATAACAAAGGATAAGCATGAAGATCGCATTCGTTGGCGGCGGCAATATGGCAGCCGCGCTGATCGCGGGACTGGCGGGCAAAGTGGCGCCGGGCGCGAACATCCACGTGGTTGACCCGAATCCGGCATCGCTGGAAAAGCTGCACGCGCAGCATGGCGTAAGCACGGCCGCTGCGGCCGATGCGGCGGTGGCCGAAGCGGAAGTGATCGTGCTGGCGGTGAAGCCGCAGAGCATGCGGGAAGTGGCGGCGCAGCTGCTGCCGCTGCTGCAGGCATCGGGACGCGAGCCGCTGCTGCTGTCGATTGCGGCCGGTATCCGCGCGGCCGACCTGTCGCGCTGGCTGGGCGGCTACGGCGCCATTGTGCGCACCATGCCGAACACGCCGGCGCTGATCGGGCAGGGCGTGACGGGCATGGTGGCCTCGGCGGGTGTGAGCGCGCCGCAGCGCGAAGCGGCGGACCGCATCATGAAGGCGGTCGGGCAAACAGTATGGCTGGAGGATGAGGCGCAGATCGATCCGGTGACGGCGGTATCGGGCAGCGGCCCGGCCTATGTGTTCTACTTCATCGAAGCGATGCAGCAGGCGGCGCTGGAGATGGGGCTGACGGCGGAGCAGGGCACCCAGCTCGCGATTGCCACCTTCACCGGCGCGGCGCAGCTGGCAGCGCAATCGGACGAGCCGGTATCGGTGCTGCGCGAGCGCGTCACCTCGAAAGGCGGCACCACCTACGCGGCGCTCACAAGCATGGAAGCCAGTGGCGTAAAGGCCGCCATTATCACCGCCCTCAAAGCGGCCGCCGCCCGCGGCAAGGAACTCGGCGACGAGCTCGGCAAAGCCAGCTAACAAAGTATGACACCGTGGGGTCAGGCACCTGCTGTCAGTATGACAGCGGTGCCTGACCCCACGGTGTCATGTTGTTTAGTCGCGGGAGGAGATGAGCATGCCGGCGATGATGCCGACCGCGGCGCCGAGGGCGACCGATTTCCAGGGGTTGTCGTGCACGAAGACGTCGGTGGCCTGGGCTGCGAGCTTGCCTTTTGCCAGCACCGTGTCTTCCATTTTCAGCAGATCGCTTTTGGCGGTGCGCAGCGTGTCCTGGAATTTGGCTTTCACTTCGCTCAGGTCTTCGGCACCCGCGTTGGTGGCGCTGCGCAGCCATTGCTCGGCGTCGGAAATGGCCGACTTCAGGTCGCCCATCAGGCGCTCGCGCGCTTCGCTGTTCTCGGTGCTTTGCGTGTGGGTCATGCCATTCGATTTGTTCGGAGTTGCAGGAGTCTGGTCCATGATCGCCTCTTTCGGATGAATTGCAGGGATGCGCGATCAGCGCAATGCGTAGTCGAGCGCGATACCTGCGAACACAGCCGCGCCCAGATAATTATTGTGCCGGAATGCAGCAAAGCACGGCGCACGCTCGCGTGAACGGATCAGGAAGTAATGGTAGATGGCGCAGCCCGCCGCCACGGCCAGGCCGAGCAGGAACCACAGGCCCAGATGGAAGTGCAGGCCCACCGTCAGCCAGATAGCCAGGTGCAGGAAGTAGCACAGCATGATGATGGCCACGTCGTAGCGGCCAAAGGTAATGGCTGAGGTTTTCAGGCCGAGCTTGAGGTCGTCGTCCCGGTCGACCATGGCGTATTCGGTGTCGTAGGCCAGGGTCCAGAAGATATTGCCGAGCAGGAGCAGCCAGGCCACCGGCGGCACCACGCCGTACACTGCGGCGAAGCCCATCGGGATGCCGAAGCCGAATGCAATGCCGAGGTAGGCCTGCGGCAGCGCGAAGAAACGCTTGAAGTAGGGGTAGCTGGCCGCCAGCACCAGCGCGGCAACGCTCAGCTGTTTGACCAGCGTGTTCAGCGGCTGGATCAGCAGGAAGGCCATGACCGAAAGCACCGCCGCAATCGCCAGCGCTTCCTTGCCGCTCACGCGGCCGCTCGTGATGGGGCGCTCCGCCGTGCGTTTGACGTGGCGGTCGAAGTCCTGGTCGGCGTAGTCATTCACCGCGCAGCCGGCCGAACGCATGAGGAAGGTGCCGAGGCAGAAGATCAGCAGCAGTTTCCAGTCCGGCACGCCGTTCGAGGCCAGCCACAAGGCGCTGAGCGTGGGCCACAGCAGCAGCACGGTGCCGATCGGCTTGTCCAGCCGCACGAGGCGGAAATACAGTTGAAGTTTGCTTGGCGCGGGTGAGGTGGCTTGCACGGGGTATCTCAGTGGCGTGGTGAACGCCGCATTTTACTCCGCCTCGTCCTTGCACAGCATGGTCACGCCCGGCAGTTCGCACTGGGCGACGGCTTCGCAGATGGCGTCGATGGCGGCTTTGCGGGTGAAGCTTTTGCGCCACACGATCACCACGCGGCGCGAAGGCTCGGGTGAGGCGAAGGGGCGGAACTGCAGCATGCCCTCTTTGGTATCCATGTCCTGCACGGAGGCGCGCGGCAGCACGGTCAGGCCGATGCCGCTGGCGACCATATGGCGGATAGTTTCCAGTGAGGAACCTTCGAAGGTGCGCTGCATGCCGTTGCCCGGCGTGGAGAAGCGCGCCATTTCCGGGCACACTTCCAGCACCTGGTCGCGGAAGCAGTGGCCGTTACCCAGCAGGAGCATGGTTTCGCTTTTCAGGTCTTCGGCCGGAATCTTCTTGCGTTCGGTCCAGGGATGCTGGCCCGGCATCGCCACCACGAAAGGTTCGTCGTACAGCGACTTCATCGACATGCCGTGGTCCGGCAGGGGCAGCGCCATGATGGCGGCGTCCAGTTCGCCCTGGCGCAGCAGTTCCAGCAGCTTGACCGTGAAGTTCTCCTGCAGGATCAGCGGCATCTGCGGGGTCTTTTCGATCATGCGCTTGACCAGCGGCGGCAGCAGGTAGGGGCCGATGGTATAGATCACGCCCAGGCGCAGGGGGCCGGACAGGGGATCCTTGTTCTGCTTGGCGAGTTCCTTGATGGCGGCGGTCTGTTCCAGCACGCGCTCGGCCTGGGCCACGATTTGCGCGCCCAGCGGCGTGACGGAGATTTCGGCCCCGCCGCGCTCGAACAGGGTTACGCCCAGCTCGTCCTCGAGTTTCTTGATGGCTACCGATAACGTTGGCTGGGCAACGAAACATGCTTCAGCAGCATGGCCGAAATGTTTCGCTCGCGCAACAGCGACGATATATTTCAGTTCGGTAAGTGTCATAAAGTCATTTGAACACAGGCAATGCTCGTTTGCAACGATGGCAATGTCTTCTGTAACAAAGTGGTGGCTATAATGTACCGCATACCGATAGCGAGGATCGCATGACTCTTGGTCACGACGAGGCGCAGGCCTATATTCACAAATTGCTGAAGGCAATGCACCAGGTTGGCGGTTCGGACCTGTTCATCTCGGCAGATTTTCCGCCCAGCATCAAATCCCAGGGCTCGATGAAGCCGCTGAGCCAGCAGCGCCTTACCGGCGACGTGACCCGGGCGCTGGCCTACGCCATCATGAACGACAAGCAGCGCCATGAGTTCGAGGCGGAGATGGAGTGCAACTTCGCGATCTCGCTGCCGAATGTGTGCCGCTTCCGTGTGAATGTCTTCGTGCAGCAGCAACAGGTGGGCATGGTGGTGCGCACCATCGCTTCCGAGATTCCGAATTTCGAGAAGCTGGACCTGCCGGAAGTGCTGAAGGATGTGGTGATGACCAAGCGCGGGCTGGTGCTGGTGGTTGGCGGCACGGGCTCGGGCAAGTCCACCACGCTGGCGGCGATGATCGACTACCGCAACGCCAATTCGGCGGGCCACATCATCACGGTGGAAGATCCGGTGGAATACGTCCACAAGAACAAGGGCTGCCTGATCACGCACCGCGAAGTGGGTGTGGACACCCACTCATGGCACCACGCGCTGAAGAACACCTTGCGCCAGGCGCCGGATGTGATCCTGATTGGCGAGATCCGCGATACGGAAACCATGGAGCATGCGATTGCCTTCGCCGAAACCGGCCACCTGTGCCTTGGCACCCTGCATGCCAATAATGCGAACCAGACCATGGACCGCATCATCAACTTCTTCCCGGAGGAGCGGCGCAACCAGCTGCTGATGGACCTTTCCTCGAACCTGCGCGCGATTGTGTCGCAGCGTCTGATCCGCACCGAGGATGGCAAGGGGCGCAAGGCCGCGATCGAGATCCTGCTCAATACGCCGACCATTTCCGAGATGATCTTCAAGGGGAATTTCCACGCCATCAAGGAGATCATGCACAAGTCGCGCGAGCTGGGCATGTGCACCTTCGACCAGGCGCTGTACGAGCTTTATAATAAGGGCTACATCTCCTACGAAGAAGCGCTGCGCAATGCCGACTCCACCAACGGCCTGCGCCTGCAGATCAAGCTGCACGGCGACCGCAAGGAGCCTGGCGGCGCGGCTGCCGCATCGGGCGCTGCATCGCTCAGCATGCAGGTGGACGAAGACAAAGAAGAAGAACCCGGAACATGATCCCATTTGAAGAAAAGATTTGCACGCGCGCCGAGCTGGCTGCGCGTGTCGCGGCGCTGCCCAAGCCGGTGGTGGTGACGAACGGCGTGTTCGACATCCTGCACCGCGGCCACGTCACCTATCTGGCGCAGGCGCGCGCGCTGGGCGCCTCGCTGGTGGTGGCGGCCAATACGGATGCATCCGTGAAGCGCCTCGGCAAGGGGGACGACCGTCCGCTCAATGCCTGCGAGGACCGCATGGCGGTGCTGGCGGCGCTGGAGTCGGTGAGCCTGGTGGTGCCTTTCGATGAGGATACTGCGCTGGAAGTGGTGCAGGAAGCGCGCCCGGAGATTTACGCCAAAGGCGGCGATTACGATATGACGGCGATACCGGAAGGGAAGGCGGTGATTGCCTATGGCGGCAAGGCGGTCGCCATCGATTTCCAGCACGACCGGTCGACCACCAAGCTGCTGGCCAAGGTGAGGATGTTCGGCGGCTAATTCTGCAGGATGGTGATCTTGCCATCCGGTTCGAGGAAGGCGCACTTCATCTTGTGCAGCGGGCAGTCGGCTTCGCGCAAAGCCTGTTCCACGTCGCCCTCGGCAACGCGGTTGCGCTTGACGACATCATCGAAGATTTTGCCATCGCGCCCGAGCAGGACGGGCGTGCCATCGACCATATCCGCAATTTTGCGGCTGTGCGAGGTTGCGAAGGCGATCAGTACGTTCAGCACGATGAGCGTAGTGGCCACGATAATGCCGCCCGTCACGCCCTCTTCGCCGCCGGTCAGCGCAGGGGATACCGCCTCCGACAGCAGCATCACCACCAGCAAATCAAACGGCGTGAATTGCCCGACAGTACGCTTTCCGGTAATGCGCACCATCACCAGCAGGAATGCGTAGACAATCGCCCCGCGCACCACCAGTTCCCACCAAGGCAAATCGATATCGAACATACCGGCTCCCACGAAAGTCGACGATTCACTTATACGACTTTCCATGCCTTTATGCCAACACGCTTGCCGCCACCAACTGTGACACCCTGGGGTCAGGCACCAATGTCACTGACACCATGGTGCCTGACCCCATGGTGTCAGCTTTATGCGCCGCCGGCGTAGGCGTGCTGGCGCCAGGCTTCGTAGACGACGATGGCGACCGTGTTGGAGAGGTTGAGGCTGCGGTTGTCGGGGCGCATGGGGACGCGGATGCGCTGGGCTGCCGGGAAGGTTTCGCGGAATTCGGGGGCGAGACCGCGGGTTTCGGAGCCGAAGACGAACACGTCCCCGGCCTCGAACTTCAGCTGCGCGAAGGGCGTGGAGCCGTGCGTGGTCATGGCGAAGATGCGGCCGGCCACGGGCTGAACTTCGGCCAGGAAGGCGTCCCAGTTCTTGTGCACTTTCATGCGCGCGTATTCGTGGTAATCCAGCCCTGCGCGGCGCAGCTTGGCGTCGTCCAGCGGAAAACCGAGCGGCTCGATCAGGTGCAGCTGCGCACCCGTGTTGGCGCACAGGCGGATGACGTTACCGGTGTTCGGCGGAATTTCGGGGTTGACCAGCACTACGTGAAACAAATCTTCTCCTTTAGTTCGATGGCGGCGTACGCGCGAATACTATATTAGTTACGCGCGCCGCGCCGTAGCGCTTCAGCGTCGCCGCCAGTTCCTGCAGCGTTTCGCCGCTGCTCATCACATCATCCACCACGCCGATGTGCCGCCCTTCGACCTGGGCGCGGTCTGTCACGCTGAAGGCGGCGGCGATGTTGCGGCGCCGTTCGCGGGCGTGCAGCAGGCTTTGCGCCAGGGTGTCCTGCACCCGCACCACGCAGTGCGCATCCACGCCGATGCCGAGCCGCTTGCCGAGCGGGCGGGCGATTTCCAGCGCCTGGTTGAAGCCGCGTTCGGCCAGCCTTTCGGGGCCCAGCGGCACAGGACACAGCAGCGCGGGCTTCACGAAACCAGGTGATGCCAGCGCGGCATCAGCCAGCAGGCCGCCGAACAGCCGCGCATGCGCAAGCCGGGCGCCGAACTTCAGCTGCAGCACCAGGCTGTCGACGGGCAGCACATAGTCGGCCGCAACCAGCGTGGCGTCATAGTCGGGCGGATGGCGCAGGCAGCGGCCGCAAGGCATGGTGCCGTCCGCGCCGGGCAGGGGATCGGCACATACCGGGCAACGCGGCTGGCCGCCGGACAGGCATTGTTCGCGGCAGCCAGCGCACAAATGCTGCGCGCTGGCCAGGCCGCACAGTACGCAATGCACCGGCAGCAGCGCGGGCAAGGCGGCGCCGAGCCAGCGGGACAGGGCAGCGTGCAAAGCGGTGGCCATCGCGTTTTGCTCCAACCATGTAAACTGCGCACATTATCTCACCCGTTGCCGCTATATAAAATGCAAGCCCCCGCCAATCCGCCCAAACTCAGCGCTCCTATCGATCTGCATCATGTGCGCGCGCTGTTCCGCCGCCCCGAGCGCGTGGAAGCATCCGATTTCCTGCGCCGCGAGGTGGCGAACCGCATGCATGAGCGCCTGCAACTGGTGAAACTGGCGCCGCTGCGCGTGCTGGATGCGGGTTGCGGCGCCGGCGCCGACCTGCCAATGCTGCACAAGGATTATCCCGCCGCCCAGGTGCTGGCGCTGGATGCCTCGGAGGCGATGCTGCGCGCCGCGCAGCAGCAGGGAGCTCCGCAGTCCGCGATCACGCAGCTAATGAGCAAGCTTCTCCCCTCAAAATCGGGCATCGATGCGCTGTGCGGGGATTTTGCCGACCTGCCGCTGGCCCGCAATACCGTGGACCTCGTATGGTCCAACCTGGCGATGCACTGGCACCCCCAGCCGGACCGCGTGTTCGCGGAGTGGCACCGCGTGCTGCGCGTGAACGGCCTGCTGATGTTTTCCTGCTTCGGTCCCGATACCTTCCAGGAGCTGCGCACCGCGTTCAGCGAGGTCGATCTCGCGCCGCATTCGCTGCCCTTCGTCGATATGCACGATTTCGGCGACCAGCTGGTGGAAGCCGGTTTCTCGACGCCGGTAATGGATATGGAAAAGATAACAGTGACCTACGACACGCCGGAAAAACTGCTCAATGACGTGCGCGCTTTCGGCGGCAATCCGCTGAGCACGCGCCGCAAAGGCCTGCTGGGCCGCGCCGCGCAGCAGCGCCTGCTCGATGGCCTGAACCGCCAGCGCCGCGCCGACGGCCGCATCGGCCTGACCTTCGAGGTGATCTATGGCCACGCCTTCCGGCCTGCTCCGCGCGTGACGAATGAGGGTGAGGCAATTGTCCGCTTCATGCCGCGCCCGCCCAAAAAATAGGCAGGCGTTGTTTTCCGAAGGGGGGCGCTCTTAGTGGAAAGGCAAATAGCCTTGATGAAAGAGTGTGTTAATGCTTATAATCCTTGACTAATTTTGCCAGTACTTTGCCCAGCCGGACACAATCTGGCTGCCGAAGCGGCAGACAGGCAACAATAGTCAGCGTCACAGGTGATGTTGGGCCGCCGGTGACGATGTACAAGGTTCCAGCCGCGTTTTCGCCAAATTTTTTTTGCGAAGGCAGGCATGGGGCCTTTAGCTGTTTAGCGCACAGTGCGTCACCGATTCGGCGGGGCCGCACAGTGAAGAAAAATTTTCTTTATTTTGGGTGGTTGGGGAAAACATGAAACTTGCGAAGCGACTTCAATCGTTGATGCTTGGGCTGGCCGCTGTCGCTGCCAGTGTGCCAGCATGGGCGCAACCTGCAACGACTGGAAACGGCACGTATGGCGCGGCGACCGGCGGCACTGGCGGTCCGGTGGTGCATCAGCTGAACCTGCAGCCGCCTTCGACGCACATCGCTGCCGAAATCTACGACCTGCACAACCTGATGATGATCATCTGCCTGGTGATCTTCATCGCGGTGTTCGGCGTCATGTTCTACTCCATCTTCAAGCACCGCAAGTCGCTGGGCCACAAGCCGGCCACCTTCCATGAGTCCACCGCTGTTGAAATCGCGTGGACCGTGGTGCCATTCCTGATCGTGATCGGCATGGCGCTGCCAGCCACCAAGACCGTGGTGGCAATGAAGGACACCTCGAACGCCGACATCACCATCAAGGCCACCGGCATGCAGTGGAAATGGGGCTACGACTACCTGAAAGGTGAAGGCGAGGGCATCTCCTTCATCTCCAACCTGGCTACCCCGCGCACCCAGGTGGGCGCGCCAGGCGTCCTGCCGACCGAAGCGCGCGGCGAGAACTACCTGATGGAAGTCGATAACGAAGTGGTGGTGCCGGTCAATAAGAAGATCCGCATTGTTACTACCGCCAACGACGTGATCCACGCATGGATGATCCCGGCCTTCGGCGTGAAGCAGGATGCGATTCCTGGCTTCGTGCGCGACACCTGGTTCAAGTCCGAACACACCGGCACCTTCCGCGGCAACTGCGCGGAGCTGTGCGGCAAGGAGCACGCTTTCATGCCGATCGTGGTGAAAGTGGTGACTGCCGAAGAGTACACCGCATGGGTACAGGGCAAGCAGAAGGAAATGGCCGCGCTGGCGGACGATCCTAACAAGACCTGGACCATCGACGAACTGAAAACCAAGGGCGAAAAAGTGTACACCGCAAACTGCGCGGTCTGCCACCAGGCCAACGGCAAGGGCGTGCCCGGCGCATTCGCTCCGCTGGACGGTTCCGCTGTCGTCAACGGCCCGCGCGCCGACCAGATCCACGTGGTGCTGAACGGCCTGAAGTCCGGCAAGTATCCAAGCGAAATGCCGGCCTGGAAGCAGCTGTCCGACACCGACATCGCGGCTGTGATCACCTACACCCGCAACACCTGGTCGAACAAGCCAGCCGAAAATATCGTTCAGCCAGCCGAAGTTGTGGCTGCCCGTAAGTAATCAGGAGCTTCACATGAGCACGACGACTATCGATCACGCACACGATCACGGCCACGATCACGCGCACGACCATCCGCATGGCTGGCGCCGCTGGCTGTTCGCCACCAACCATAAGGACATCGGTACCCTGTACCTGTGGTTCTCCTTCATCATGCTGCTGTCCGGCGGTGTGCTGGCGCTGATGATCCGCACCGAGCTGTTCCAGCCCGGCCTGCAGTTCTTCCAGCCTGAGTTCTTCAACCAGCTGACCACCATGCACGGCCTGGTGATGGTGTTCGGCGCCATCATGCCGGCCTTCGTGGGCTATGCGAACTGGATGATCCCGCTGCAGGTGGGCGCTTCCGACATGGCCTTCGCCCGCATGAACAACTTCTCGTTCTGGCTGCTGCCTCCGGCAGCGCTGCTGCTGGCAGGTTCCTTCTTCGTGCCGGGCGGCGCCACCGCCGCCGGCTGGACCCTGTACGCGCCGCTGTCGACCCAGATGGGCCCGGGCATGGATATGGGCATCTTCGCGATGCACATCATGGGTGCATCGTCGATCATGGGTTCGATCAACATCATCGTCACCATCCTGAACATGCGCGCGCCCGGCATGACCCTGATGAAGATGCCGATGTTCTGCTGGACCTGGCTGATCACCGCCTACCTGCTGATCGCCGTGATGCCGGTCCTGGCAGGCGCCATCACCATGACGCTGACCGACCGCCACTTCGGCACCTCCTTCTTCAACGCCGCCGGCGGCGGCGACCCGGTGATGTACCAGCACATCTTCTGGTTCTTCGGCCACCCCGAGGTGTACATCATGATCCTGCCGGCCTTCGGTATCGTGTCGCAGATCATCCCGGCATTCGCACGCAAGCCGCTGTTCGGCTATGCATCGATGGTGTACGCAACCGCGTCCATCGCGATCCTGTCCTTCATCGTGTGGGCGCACCACATGTTCACCACCGGCATGCCGGTGACCTCGCAGCTGTTCTTCATGTACGCGACCATGCTGATCGCCGTGCCGACCGGCGTTAAGGTGTTCAACTGGATCGCCACGATGTGGAAGGGCTCGATGACCTTCGAAACCCCGATGCTGTTCGCCGTGGGCTTCATCTTCGTGTTCACCATGGGCGGCTTCACCGGCCTGATCCTGGCTGTGACCCCGATCGACATCCAGCTGCAGGATACCTACTACGTGGTGGCGCACTTCCACTACGTGCTGGTGGCAGGCTCGCTGTTCGCACTGTTCGCAGGCTTCTACTACTGGGGTCCGAAGTGGACCGGCCATATGTACAGCGAAACCATGGGCAAGCTGCACTTCTGGCTGTCGCTGATCACCTTCAACATCACCTTCTTCCCGATGCACTTCCTGGGCCTGGCCGGTATGCCGCGGCGCTACGCTGACTATCCGGCGCAGTTCACGGACTTCAACACCATCGCCACCATCGGCGCCTTCGGCTTCGGCCTGTCGCAGGTGTTCTTCCTGTTCTGCGTGGTGCTGCCAACCATCCGTGGCGGCAAGGCAGCAGGCGACAAGCCTTGGGAAGGCGCAGAAGGCCTGGAGTGGACCGTGCCGTCGCCGGCGCCGTTCCACACCTTCGAAACCCCGCCGACCGTCAAGTAATGGCCGACGATAAGAAAAAGAGCAATCTGAAGCTGGCGCTGACGCTGGCTTCGATTGCGATCGTGTTCTTCGTATCGGTGTTCATTAAGCGCACCTTGCTGAGCTGAGAAGATGAGTGAAGACCGTGGTTCCAATCGCCAGCTGCTGACCAAGCTGCTGGTGATTGCGGTGGCGATGTTCGGCTTTGGCTACGCGCTGATCCCGGTCTACAAGCATCTGTGCGAAGTGCTCGGCATTAATCAGCTGACCCAGAAGGATGGGTCGGTTGTGCAGAATACGCAGGTCGACAAGACCCGCAGCGTAACGATTGAGCTGGACAGCAATGTGCAAGGCACCTTGCGCTTCCGCCCGACGCAGAGCAGCGTGACCGTGCATCCGGGTGAACTGGTCACGGTGACGTATGAAGTAGTGAATTCGAAGAAAACCGAGGTGGTGGCCCAGGCAGTGCCGAGCTACGCCCCGCTGAGCGCAACGCCGCACTTCAAGAAACTGGAATGCTTCTGCTTCAAGCAGCAGACCATGAAGGGCGGCGAAGCGCGGCAGATGCCGGTGTCGTTCTATATCGACCCGGCCCTGCCGAAGGAAGTGAAGACGATTACGCTGTCCTATACCTTCATTGAGATTGCCGGTCTGACGAAGACCGCGTCGAACTGAGGAGGGGCAGATGAGCGAGAAAGAGCCGCAGCACGCTTCTTTCCTGTATGCGATGAAGGCGGTGGTATGGTCGTTTTTCGGCCTGCGCCGCAAGAGCGATTTTGAGAAGGACCAGGTCAAACTGAACCCGGTCCACTTCATCATCGCGGGCGTGCTGGGCGCCATGATTTTTGTTGGCTTGCTGATTACGGTCGTCAAGCTGGTGGTTTCACAATAAGTTTTAGCAGTCTACGGATACCGTTTTTAGGAGATGAAAATGAGTTCGAACAACGCCGCGGCACCGTACTACTTCGTGCCAGGTCCATCGCGCTGGCCTATGCTGGCAGGCATGTCGATGCTGGCGACCATGGCAGGCGCCTCCGCCTGGGTCAATGACGCATCCTGGGGCATGGGTCTGTGCCTGGCCGGTATCGTGGCCATGCTGGCCGTGCTGTGGGGCTGGTTCGGCGACGCCATCGGCGAATCCGAAGGTGGCCTGTACAGCAAGCGTATCGACCACTCCTACCGCTGGTCGATGGGCTGGTTCATCTTCTCCGAAGTGATGTTCTTCGGCGCCTTCTTCGGCGCGCTGTTCTACGCACGCACCATCACCATGCCATGGCTGGCCGACCTGGATCACAAGCTGATCTGGCCGGACTTCGCGGCGCATTGGGGCAACACCGGTCCGGCCGGTGTGGTGGAAGCCTTCAACACCATGGGCCCATTCCCGATCCCGACCATCAATACCGCGCTGCTGCTGACCTCCGGCGTCACGCTGACGATCGCCCACCACGCCCTGCGCGCCGGCCATCGCAGCAAGACCGTGGCATGGCTGGCTGCCACCGTGGTGCTGGGCGCCGTCTTCATGGCTTTCCAGGCTTATGAATACATGCACGCCTACAGCGAGCTGAATCTGAAGCTGACCTCCGGCGTCTACGGTTCCACCTTCTTCATGCTGACCGGCTTCCACGGCTTCCACGTGACCATGGGCGCGATCATGCTGGCAGTGGTGATGTTCCGTACCATGAAAGGCCACTTCACGCCTGAGAACCACTTCGCCTTCGAAGGCGCGGCATGGTACTGGCACTTCGTTGACGTGGTCTGGCTCGGCCTGTACGTCGTCGTGTACTGGATGTAAGAGCTATAATCGCGGCATGCGCCGCAATAAAAAAGCCGCACACGTTGCGGCTTTTTTTACGGGCCTAGCGGATGCCTGTCGGCTGGATGTAACCGAGCTTGTAGGCGCCCAGGATCAGCAGGAAGAGGGTGATCGACAGGGCTACGCGCAGCGCCAGCGCGTGCACCGTGCGGTTGCTGCGGCCCTTGTCGCGCATCAGGAAGAACAGGGCTGCGCCCAGGCTGCCGATGATCAGGATGAAGGCAATGGCGACGACAGCAATTTTCATATGGCAGAGTGTTTGTGTGGTTAAGGCTCCATTGTAATGCGACTCCGATTCCGCTTTAAGCTGATTCCATTCATTGCCACCGTGCTGCTGGTGGCGCTCGGCATATCGCTGGGCCAGTGGCAGGACCGCCGGGCGGGGGAAAAGCTGGCGCTCGAGGCAAAGCTGCTGGCAGGCGCCGCCGCCGCGCCGCTGGCCATCGGCGCCGAACCGCTGAAGGCCGCCGATATCGAATACCGCCGCGTCACGCTCACCGGGCAGTTCCTCGGCGCCTGGCCGCTGTACCTGGACAACCGCCCCCACCAGGGCCGCGCGGGCTTCTACCTGCTGATGCCGTTCCGCCTCGCGGGCACGAATATGCATGTGCTGGTGGCGCGCGGCTGGGTGCCGCGCAACACGGGCGACCGCAACCGCCTGCCCGACACGCCCACGCCTTCTGGCACAATCACCATCGAAGGCCGCGCGCGCCTGAACGCCGGGCACGTGATGGAGCTGGGCGAGGCGCCGCCGCTGGGCGCCCAGCTGATTGTGCAGAACGTAACGCCGCAGCAGGTGGCGGAAGCGACGAAGTTCGCCTTCCAGCCCTTCGTGGTGGAACAGACCTCGGCCGACGGCTCGGAGGGCAGCGGCCCGGCGGCGCTGGTGCGCGACTGGCCCGCGCCTGCGCTGGGCGTGGACAAACACCGTGGCTACGCCTTCCAGTGGTATGCACTGGCGGCGATGGCCCTTATCTTCTTCATCGTGACTGGATTCAGAAGTGGAAGCAAACAATAAACAGAAATCGCGCGGCCGCTGGAAGCTGCTGGCCGTGGTCGCCGTGTGCGCGGCGCCGATGATCGCCTCGTATATCACCTACTACGTGATCAAGCCGACCGGCCGCACCAACTACGGCGCGCTGATCGACCCGCGCGCGCATCCGATTCCGGCCATGGCCAGCACCTCGCTGGACGGCAAGCCGACACCGCTGGAAACCTACAAGGGCAAGTGGATCATGCTGAAGGTGGGCGGCTCCGATTGCCGGCAAGAGTGCCAGGACCAGCTGTTCGCCATGCGCCAGCTGCGCACCATGCAGGGCAAGGAAATGGAACGCATCGAGCGCGTATGGCTCATCACCGACAACGAGCCGCTGGAAACCATGCTGCTGCGCGTGAATGACGGCACCCGCATGCTGCGCGCGCCGGCCGATGCGGTGGTCAAATGGCTGCCGGTGGAGCAGGGCGGCAAGGTGGAAGAGCACATCTACCTGATCGACCCGCTGGGCAACCTGATGATGCGCTTCCCGGCCAAGCCCGATCCGGCCAAGGTGAAGAAAGACATCGGCAAGCTGCTGAAAGCATCGGCCATCGGCTAAGGCGCGCACCATGCACATGACACTGCTGCACATGGCCATCACGGCGCTGATCGTCGCATCGCTGCCGCTGTCCATCGTCTGGATCTCGAAGGACGTCAACAAATACCGCAAGCTGGTGTGGGTCTCCGTGTTCCTGACCTTCGACCTGATCGTCTTCGGCGCCTTCACGCGGCTGACGGATTCCGGCCTGGGCTGCCCGGACTGGCCGGGCTGCTACGGCGAAGCCAACCCCTTCATCGCGCACGAAGCCATCAAGGCGGCCGAAGCGCTGATGCCGACCGGGCCGGTTACGGTGTTCAAGGCATGGGTGGAGATGATCCACCGCTACCTGGCGATGGGCATCGGTGTGCTGATCGTGGCCATGATGTGCGTGGCCTGGTACCGCTGGCGCAAAACGCGCGCCGCAGGCTACCAGCCGGGCTACCCGACCTTGCTGTTCTTCTTCGTCTGCCTGCAGGGCGCATTCGGCGCGTGGACCGTCACGCTGAAGCTGCAGCCGGTTATCGTCACCATCCACCTCCTGCTTGGCATGGGCCTGCTGTCCCTGCTCGCCTGGTTCGGCTGCCGCCAGAACCGCATTACCGCCCAGCCCGTGTCCACCTTGGGGTCAGGCACCAGAGTGGACACAAGCTCGGCGGTACGAGCGGATACAGCGGAGTCCGTGTCCATTTCGGTGCCTGACCCCAAGGTGGACACGAGCTCGGCTGTCCGCTGGCTGGCCCTGCTGTCGGCGGCGGTGGTGGCGCTGCAGATCGCACTGGGCGGGTGGGTGAGCACTAACTATGCGACGCTGGCCTGCAGCGAGTTCCCGCTGTGCCAGGGCCAGCTGGTGCCGGAGATGGATTTCGAGCACGGCTTCCACCTGTGGCGGGAGCTGGGCAAGACCGCGGCCGGGCATTACATCCCCTTCCAGGCCCTGACCGCCATCCATTGGGTGCACCGCAACTTCGCGCTGGTGGTGGTGCTGGTGCTGGGCCTGACCGCATGGCGCGCATGGCGCGTGCCGGGGCTGAAGCGGCTGGCGCAAGGCATTGTTGCGATCCTGGCCATCCAGGCCTTCACCGGCCTGGCCACCATCTACTTCAACTTCCCGCTCGCCATCGCCGTGCTGCATAACGCGGGGGCGGCGCTCATGGTCCTGCTACTGACCATGTTAAACTACCGGGCTAAGTACGCAGACCAGACCCAATGAGCACCCAGACCGCAAGCCATAAACCGAGCCACCGCATCGCCCAGTACTGGGCGCTGACCAAACCGCGCGTTACGCAGCTCGCGGTGTTCTGCGCGGTCATCGGCATGTTTCTCGCGACCGATGGCATGCCGGACTGGCGCGTCGTGATCGCGGCAACCTTCGGCATCTGGCTGCTGGCCGGCGCCGCCTTCGCGGTGAACTGCCTGGCCGAGCGCGAAATCGATGCGCGCATGGCACGCACGGCGCGCCGCCCGATGGCGCTGGGCGAAATCTCGGTCAAGGAAACCTTTATCTTCTCCGCCATCATCGGCGGCGCAGGCATGTGGATCCTCTACTCGCTGGTGAACCCGCTCACGATGTGGCTCACTTTCGTCACCTTCGTCGGCTATGCGGTCATCTATACGATGATACTGAAGCCGGCCACGCCGCAGAACATCGTGATCGGCGGCCTGTCGGGCGCCATGCCGCCGGCGCTGGGCTGGGCGGCCATCGCCAACGATGTGCCGATGCAGGCCTGGCTGCTGGTGCTGATTATCTTCGTGTGGACGCCGCCGCACTTCTGGGCGCTGGCCATGTACCGCCGCGACGACTATGCGAAGTCCGGCCTGCCCATGCTGCCTGTTACGCACGGCATGCAGTTCACCCAGTTCCACGTATTCCTGTATTCGATCGCGCTTGCGGCAACGACGCTGCTGCCGTTCGCGGTGCACATGAGCGGCCTGATCTACCTGGTCAGCGCCGTCATCCTGAATATCATTTTCCTGTGGTACGCGTGGCGCATCTACCGGCACTACACCGACATCATCGCCCGCAAGGCCTTCACCTATTCCATCGTCTATCTGTCGCTGCTGTTCGCGGCGCTGCTGGTGGATCACTACATCAAGCTCTGAACATGAAAAAACTGTTTGCCGCGCTGTGCGTGCTGCTGGCCATCGCCGGCTGCTCCGGGAAGAAGGAAGCGTTCACCAATATCGACCTGACCGGCGCGACCTATGCGCAGGGCTTCAAGCTGAACGACCACACCGGCAAACCGGTCACGCTGGAGAACTACAAGGGCAAGGTCGTGGTGATGTTCTTCGGCTTTACGCAATGCCCGGACGTGTGCCCCACCACCATGGCCGAGATGGCGGCGGTGATGAAGGAGCTGGGTCCTCAGGCCGACCAGGTGCAGGTGCTGTTCGCCACCCTCGACCCCGAGCGCGACACCAAGGAACTGCTGGCGCAGTATGTGCCGAATTTCGATCCGCGTTTCGTGGGCCTGTACGGCACGCCTGAGCAGACCAAGCAGACCGCTACCGACTTCAAGGTCTTCTACCAGAAGGTGCCGGGCAAAACGCCGGACACCTACACCATCGACCACACGGCAGGCAGCTATGTGTTCGACAAGAGCGGCAAGGTGCGCCTCTTCCTGCGCCACGGCCAGGGCCCCGCACCCATCGTTCACGACCTGAAACTGCTGCTTTCCTGATAAGCTTCCTTCCATGAAGTCCAACTGAAGGAACTTGCGTGGAAAAACGGTTTCAACCCTACACCCGCCTCGCGGCGATCGTCTTTCTCGTCATTGGCTGCATGGTTGTGCTGCGGCCTTTCCTCGCCGCGATCCTGTTTGCCTGCGCGATCACGATTTCGAGCTGGCCGCTGTACCAGCGGCTGCTGAACCGTATGCAGCAGCGCCACACGCTGGCTGCCGCCATCATGACGGTGTCGCTGATCCTGGTGATCATTTTGCCGCTCGCCCTCGTTACCTGGAATATTGCGGACAATGCCGGCCACGTGTATCGCGGCCTGCGCGATGCACTCGAAGCCGGTACGGTAGAGGCGCCGGCATGGGTGCGGCAGATTCCGCTGGTCGGCGAATCCATCGATACCTATGTCTCGCGCCTGCTGCACAGCCGCGAGGAGCTGATCGCAGCCGCCAAGCGCTTCATGGAGCCGGCGCGCAACTTCCTGCTGGGCGGCGGCATTGTGCTCGGCAGCGGCGTGGCGCAGGTGAGCCTTGCTGCATTCGTCAGTTTCTTCCTCTACCGCGACGGCAGCACGCTGATCAATGCGCTGCGCGTGGGGATGGACAAGATCATGGGCGAACACGCGGTGGAGGTGGCGGACACCGTCAGCCGCACCGTGCGCGGCGTGATGTATGGCCTGCTCGGCACCGCGCTCGCGCAGGCGGCTGTTGCGGCGCTTGGTTTCCTGATCGCGGGCGTGCCTGCCGTGGCGCTGCTGGCCGTCGGCACCTTCCTGTTCTCGCTGATTCCGGTGGGCCCGCCGCTGATCTGGGGTGGCGCCGCCATCTGGCTGTTCAACCAGGGCAGCACCGGCTGGGGCATCTTCATGCTGGTATGGGGCATGTTCCTGATCAGCGGCGTGGACAATGTGGTCAAGCCCATGCTGATCAGCCGCGGTTCCAGCCTGCCTTTCCTGCTGGTGCTGCTGGGCGTGATGGGCGGCGTGATCGCCTTCGGTTTCGTCGGACTGTTCATCGGCCCCACGCTGCTGGCCGTTGCGCTTGGCCTGCTGCGCAACTGGACCAATATCAACCCGGTGGTTGAAAAGAACTGAGGCCCGCCTTGCTGCGCCGCCAGCTCGACGGCGGCACGCCGAACTCGCGGCGGAAGGCGCGGCTGAAGGCGCTATCGGTCTGGTAGCCCACTTCCTCGGCAATGCGCGTCAGCGGTGCGCTGCCTTCGCGCAGCATCTTCGATGCCATCAGCATGCGCCACTGGGTGAGGTACTGGATAGGCGAACTGCCCACCAGCTGCTGGAAGCGCTCAGCGAGCACCGAGCGCGAGGTGCAGCCCACTTGCGCCAGTTCGCTCACGGACCAGGGGTGGGCTGGCCTCTCGTGCAACGCCCGCAACGCCGCGCCTACCACGCGGTCGTTCACGCCCGCCAGCCATCCGGTGCGCTCTCCATGGTCCTCGTTCATATATTCGCGCAGCACTTCGATGAACAGCACCTCGGCCAGCTTTGCCAGCAAGGCGCCGCCGCCCGGGCGCGGGGAGCGGGCTTCGGCCAGCCCGTACTGCAGTGAATCCATCAGCCAGTCGCCGGTGCGGGAGCCCAGCATGTTCACCTTCACCACCGGCGGCAGGCCGGTGAGCAGCATCTTGGCCGGCCGCGCGTCGCAGGCCAGGTAGCCGCACACCAGCTTGGTGGCGGTGCCGCCGCCGCCATAAATCAGCTTGCGCGGACGGCGCGACAGGATGTCCTGCAGCCGGGCGCCCGTGGGTGCTGGCACGCCGGGCTCGGAACACATGCGGTGCGCGTCGCCCTGGGCGAACAGCAGCACATCGCCAGCCGTGACGTGCATGGGCGGCGCGTCCTCCATCTCGACATAGCACTCGCCCTCGGTAATCACGTGGAAGATGATGATGCGTTCGGCGCCCGGTTCCAGGAAGGGGGCGGCGACATCGGCGGCGGGCGACTGGTAGCACCACGGCGCCGAAAAACGGGCATTGATGAAGATGGCGCCGGCCAGCTGCACTACGCGCAGGGTTTCGGAAAGTGCGTCCATTATGCCGCTACCGTTTCTATCGTCAGCGCGACCGGCACGCCTTTCTCGACGGCGCTGGCCATCGGCGAACAGGGATGCATCGCCTCCACCAGCTGGCGCAGGCGCTCCTCGCTGACGCCGGGAGCCGCAATTTTCACGTGCAGGCTGATCTCGAAAGGCCCGGCCGGAATCCGCGTTCCGTCCACGTCCGGCATCGGCAGCATGCCGCGCACGTCGGAGCGGCTGACGGCCGTTACCTGCAGGCGGCTCAATTCGATGCCCTGCACGCCGGCCTCCATCGCAATGCGGGTGCGCGAGCGGGTCTGTGAACGCTATGTGGAAGCCATCAGCGGCTTCCGGCATGGCGAGGGCTACCGCGTTCCAGGCGAGTTCGTCATCGTCAGCGCCCGCCGTTGATGAGCCCGTGTCCACCTTGGTGCCTGACCCCAAGGTGGACACGGGCTCATCAGTCGAGGAGGGTTTTGATGAGGACTTTGCCGTCGGGCATGGGGCTGTCCTGGCGGATCATCAGCTGGGTGGCTTTGGCGAACCAGAATCTGGAGACGTAGCCCGGCCGGTTGTAGTCGGTGGTGACGATCCAGCAGTCCACCGCGCCCGATGGGCCGTTGATGGTTTCGGAGCCCGCCACCTTGAAGGTGTAACGTGCAGGCGCCGAGCCGCCGGGATGGTAGAAGTTGATCTCGGCTTCGTAGCCGGCCGCCAGCGGCAAAGCCTGCAGCAGCTCGATGTCGGTCTCGAAATTGAAGGTGGCTTCGGGGGAAGCCATGTTCAGGTCTTTCTGCGTGTTGTCCGCCAGGTCCGCAAGGCCGGTGATGCGCTCGGGAGCGAAGGCGAAGCCTTCCACCACGCGCTTGCCGTCGCGTTCCGTGATGCGCGTGTGCTGCAGCGGGCGGAAAGTGGACGTGTCGAAGCTGGAGTCGAGGATCTTGACCGGCGCCGGTTTGCCGGCGCCGTCCCAGCGCTGGTGGATGGTGAAGCGCTTGCCGTCGAACTTGACGGTGCGCTGCCAGATGTCCATCGGCGTGTTGGTTTCGCCGTCTTTCACGTAGCGCAGGTAGCGGTGGCTGCCTTCCTTCAGCAGCGTGAAACGCGGCAGCGGGGAACCCACCGCCACGTATTGCGGCGCGGCCTGCGCGGCAAAGGCGCAGGCCAGCAGGGTGACAGCCAGGATGGTACGGGTTGGTGCAGGCATCGCATTCCTCTTCGGGAGTGGGAGAGAATCCGATTATGCCAGTGTTTCAGTCCTGCTCGTCCGTATCCGGCTGGCCGCGCGGGATGACCTTCACCAGCAGGATGCGCGGGCCGTTCATCTTCTTCACCACCAGGTCGAACTCGCCGAACTCAACACGCTGGCCCTGTTTCGGAATGTCGCCCAGCTTCAGCATGATGAGGCCACCCACCGATTCCACTTCGTCCAGGCCCAGTTCCTCGTTTTCGATGTCCAGGCCCAGCGTGCGTTCCAGCGAGAAGATGGGCAGGCTGGCCTTGCCGATCAGGGAGCCGTCCGGCTGTTTGAGCCAGTCGTTTTCGTTGAGGCGGAATTCGTCGTGGATCTCGCCCACCATGGCGCCCAGCAGGTTGTCCAGCGTGAGGAAACCGACCGGGCGCTTGCCCTTCTCGCCGATCAGCGCGAAGTGCGGCGCGCCATCCTTGAAGCGGCGGAACAGTTCCATGGCCGGCGTGCGCGCCGAAATCGTTTCGACCGGCCGCAGGATGCTGCTGAAATTCTTGATCGGCTTGCCCGACTGCTGTGCGAAGAACAGGTCCTTCAGGTGGACCACGCCCAGTACCGTGTTGTTGTCCTTGTCGAAGTAAGGGTAGCGGCTGAAACGGTTGCGCACCACGGTCTGCAGGTTGTCTTCCAGCGAGCGCGATGCGCCCAGCGAGATCACTTCATGGATCGGGCGCATCAGGTCGGACACGCGCAGCTGCGAGAAGTCCAGCGAGTTGGCGAGGATGTTGCGCTCGTCCTTGTTGAACTGTTCGCCCGGCTGGCTGGTGCGCAGGATCAGTTTCAGCTCGTCGGTGGAGTAGTGCGAGTCGTGGCCGCCTTTGCCGGCCAGGCCCGCCAGGCGCAGCACCATATTGGCGCTGTGGTTCAGCAGCCAGATGGCGGGGAACATCAGCCAGTAGAACAGGTAGAGCGGAATCGCGCAGTACAGGCCTACCACTTCCGGCAGGCGGATCGCGAGCGACTTCGGCGCCAGCTCGCCCACCACAATGTGCAGGAAGGAGATGGTGAAGAAGGCGAAGAAGAAGGAAATGCCGTGGATGATTTCCGGCGAGCTGATGCCGATGGCCAGCAGCAGCGGTTCGAGCAATTGGGCGAAGGCGGGTTCGCCGATCCAGCCCAGGCCCAGCGAGGCGAGCGTGATGCCGAGCTGGCAGGCGGAGAGGTAGGCATCGAGCTCGCCGTGTACTTTGGCGAGGATGCGGCCTTTGAGTCCTTGGGTTTTGGCGATGGCCCGCACACGGGTGCGGCGCAGGGTGACGATGCCGAATTCGGCGGCCACGAAGAAGCCATTCAGGGCGACGAGGAAGAATGCAGCAAGGACCAGCAGTAGGTTGCCCATAGAGTGGACGGGTAGTTGAAAACCACCATCTTATCCGACCCGGGGCCACCCCAGCGCAATTTTCAATGTTTCTTGGTGGTAACTCATGCTTCCGGCGTGACAGCGGCAGCCTTGCAGATCGCCAGCAGGCGCAGTGCCAGCGCGGCTTCGCTGCGCACCCGTTCGCGCTGCGCCTGCAGGGCCGCGCGGCGGGCGTCGAGCAGGGGCTGGGCGTCGCTCAGGCCGCGCTGCTGGCGGACCTGTGCGAGCGCCAGCGCGCTGGTGGCGCTGCGTTCGCGCTGCTGCCACTGCTGCTGGCGCTGGCGTTCGGCGGCATAGGCAGAGAGCGCATCGTCCATTTCATGCCAGGCGCCGAGCACCGTTTTCTGGAAGCTCACGGCGGCTTCCTGCTGCTGTAGTTCACGCAGCTGCACCGCGGCCCGGCGGCGGCCGTTGTCGAACAGGGGAAGGCTGAGGCCTGGGCCGATAGACCATTGGCGGCTGCCCCAGTCATCGAGCCCGCCGCCGCTGAGCGATTCCAGGCCGGCGGAGACGCCGAGCGTAATGCGCGGGTAGAGGTCGGCCTTTGCCACGCCGATCGATGCGGTGGCCGCATGCAGGCGGTGTTCGGCGGCCTGCACGTCGGGACGGCGGCGCAGCAGCTCGCCGGGCAGGCCGGCGGTGAAGTCGGGCGCGGGCGGCACGGTGCGGTCGCCCGCCAGGTCGCGCAGGGAGCCCGGCAGCTGCGCAGTCAGCAGCGACAAGGCATTCAGCGCCTGTGCTTCCTGTTCAAGGAGGGCGGGAAGCGTGGCGCGCTGCTGCGCAAGCTGGGCCTCCAGCCTTGCCGTATCGATGGCGTTGGCAAGGCCCTGGCGCTGTCGTACCTCGGCCAGCTTCAGCAGCTGCAGCGTGGCGTCGATGTCTTCGCTGGCGAGTGCCTGTTCGTGCTGGGCGGCGCGCAGCTGGTAGTAGTTGCGCGCCACCTCCACGGCAACGCTGAGCTGCACCTGGCGCAGCTGCGCGCTGGCGGCGCCGGCTTCCGCGTCGGCCGCCTCGATGCCGCGGCGCACGCGGCCCCACAGGTCGAGCTCCCAGCTGGCGTCGAAACCGGCCTGGTAGACGGTGAAGGGATCGCTCAGCACCGCAACCAGCGCGTCGCGCGATCCGGGCGCCAGGGCGGCGGCCATGCGCGTGGCGGCGCCCGTCTCGCTCTGGCGCTGGCGTGTGGCGCCCGCATGCACGCCCAGCTGCGGACCCTGCTGGCTGGCGGTGAGGTCGCGCTGCCTGCGGCTTTGCGCGAAGCGCAGCGCGGCAGTTTTCAGGTCGAGATTGGCGCCGGCCTGGGCCAGCAACCCGGCCAGCACGGGATCGTTGAGGCGTGCGAAGGCCGGCTTGTCGCCGGCTGGCAGTCCTGTGTCGCCCAGTTCGGCGGCGCCGCCATGCCATTCCTTCCATTGCTGCGGCGCGGCGGCTTGCGGGGCATGATAGTCGGGACCCGCAGCGGTGCAGGCGGCGAGCGCGGCGCAGAGCAGGGTAAGGGGCAGGGTTTTCATGATGAAGTCCAGTTCAGACAAGTCGGTTGCGGAACAGCCAGGCGGCCAGTGGCAGCGTGAGCGTGGCGATAATCAGCAGGGGCACCAGGTCCGGCCATACCGTGCCGAGGCCCACGCCTTCCAGGTAGATGCGTTGCACCATGTCGATGGCGAAGCGCAGGGGATTGGCCATCGTGAGCCACTGCAGCAGCTGCGGCATATTGCGCACCGGTGTGGTGAGGCCGGACAGCAGCATCATGGGCATCACCAGTACGAAGGTGTAGAGCATGGCCTGCTGCATATTGGCGGACAGTGCGGAGATGGAGAGTCCGACGCCGACGCAGGCAATGGTGAACAGCGTGAGGCCCATGTAGATCGCCGGCGCCGATCCGGCCATCGGCACGCCGAACCAGTAGCGCGTGACCAGCAGGATGATGGTGGATTGCAGCAGGCCGATACATACCGGCGGCAACGCCTTGCCGGCCATGATTTCCGCAGGCGTGAGCGGCGTTACCAGCAGCTGGTCAAAGGTGCCCTGTTCACGCTCGCGCGCGACCGAGAGCGCCGTCAGCAGCAGGGTTTGCAGCATGCTGAGGGCCGCGATCAGGCCGGGCATCAGGTTCCATCGGGTTTCCAGGTTGGGGTTGTACCAGGCGCGGGTTTCCACCTGCAGCGGCGGTGCGGCGCCGCCGTGGCGTTCGCGCCAGCTGCGGTTGAAGTCCCCCGCCACCGCGCCGACGTGGGAGGCGGCGGAACCGGCCGTGTTGGAGTTGCGGCCGTCGAGTATCAGCTGCAGCGGCGCGGCGCGTCCTTCGTAGAGTGCGCGTTCGAAGTCGGGCGGAAAGTGCAGCACGAGCAGGACCTTCTGTGTGTCGATCAGCGTTTCCACTTGGCTTTGCGACTGTACGGAAGCGATGCGGTGGAAGATGCCGCCGCCATCCAGCTTGGCCAGCAGCTCGGCCGATGCGGCGCTGTGGCTGCGGTCCAGCACCGCGTAGGGCACGTTGCTCAGTTCGTAGGTTGCCGCATAGCCGAACAGCATGCTCTGCACCAGTGCGGGCACGATGAGGATGGCGCGGCTGCGCGGGTCCTTCAGTACGGCGAGGAACTCCTTGCGGCACAGGTTGGCGATGCGGCGCAGCAGGGGGATGACGATTTCCATGGCTTGCCTCAGTCGAGTTTTTTGCGGGTGACAAAGCGCGCGAGCCCCAGCAGCACCACGGCATAGGCGGCGAGGATGGCGCAGTTGCGCAGGATGAGCGGCCACACGTTCCCGGCGAGGAAGAGGGTTTTCACCAGTTCCATGAAATAGGTGGCGGGCAGGATATGGCCAACGCCGCGCACCACGGCGGGCACATTGCGCAGGTCGAACAGGAAGCCGGACAGCATCAGCGAGGGCATGAAGCTGGTGAGCAGGGCGACCTGGCTGGCGAGGAACTGGTTGCGCGTGACGCTGGAAATCAGCAGGCCCATGCCCACCGCCACGAAGAGGTAGAGCATGGAGCTGAGCAGCAGCAGGATCAGCGATCCCTGCATCGGCACATCGAACAGCAGGCGCGCAGCCAGCAGGCACAGTACGAGGCCGCCCATGCCGACGCAGAAGTAGGGAATGATTTTCGCCAGCAGGATTTCGGCGGGCCGCACCGGCGTGACGAACAGTGCTTCCAGCGTTCCGCGCTCCCATTCGCGCGCCATGACCAGCGCCGTGAGGAAGGCGCCGACCAGCGTCATGATCAGCACAATAAGGCCGGGCACCAGGTACCAGGTGCTGGTGTTGGCGGCGTTGAACCACATGCGCTGTTCGATGCTCACGCCTTGCGCCGGCCCGCGCGGACGGGCCAGCGCTGCGCTCGCGTAGTTCATGATGATGGTGGCGCGGTTGGCTTCGGAGCCGTGCACCAGCAGCTGAATACGGCCCTTGCCGGCCGCGAGGTCGCCAGGGAAGGTGGACGGCACGCGGACGATGGCGTCCACCCGGCGCGCGAGCATCAGCTGTTCCGCTTCGTGCATGGAGCCCAGCATGACAGGCGAGAACACGGGCGACAGCTGCAGGCCCGCCACTGCTTCGCTGGCCGTGGGCGAACTGTCTTCCATCACAATGGCGATGGGGGCGTTTTTCACATCCAGCGACAGGCCATAGCCGAAGATGAGGATCAGCACGATGGGCAGCAGCACGCCTATGGCGAGGTTGCTGGAATCGCGCAGCAGCTGGCGGAATTCCTTGCGGGTGAGGGCGATGAGGCGGCGCAGGTTCATGCTGCAGCTCCTTCGCGCCCGCGTTCCACGATGCCGATGAAGGCGTCCTCCATGTTGGCGGCATGGCCGGCCTGCGCGCGCACCTGCGCCGGCGTGCCGAGCGCCAGCACCTTGCCTGCGTCCTGGATCACGATGCGGTCGCAATACTCGGCTTCTTCCATGAAGTGGGTGGTGATGATGATGGTGACGCCCGCTTCCGACAACGCCGTGATGCGGCGCCAGAACTCGCGGCGCGCCAGCGGATCGGCGCCGCTGGTGGGCTCGTCGAGGAAGAGGATGTCCGGTTCGTGCAGCAGGCCGGCGGCCATGGCCAGGCGCTGGCGGAAGCCGCCGGGCAGTTCGCCGCTGGCGCGGTTTTCGGTGCCGCGCAGGTGGAACTGGTCGAGCATGTCGGCGATGCGCTGCTGCAGCCGCGCGCCGTACAGGCCATAGGCGCCGCCGAAGAAGTTGAGGTTTTCTTCGACGGTCAGGTTGCCGTACAGGGAAAACTTTTGCGCCACGTAGCCGATGCGGGCACGTGCCGCCGCACGCGCCGTGCGCAGGTTAACGCCTGCCACGCGCAGCGTGCCGCTGCTGGCGGGCAGCAGGCCGCAGAGCATGCGGAAGGTGGTGGTCTTACCGGCGCCATTGGGGCCCAGCAGGCCGAAGATCTCGCCGCGCCGCACGCTGAAGCTGGTGCTGGCGACAGCCGTGAAGTCGCCGAACTTGCGCACCAGGTCATGCACTTCGATCACCGGGCCGGCGCCCGCCGGCGCCGCACTGCCTGTGGCGGCGGGCGGCACGGCGGCGTCTGTGCCGGCGCCTTCGCGCAGGATCATCATGAAGCCGTCTTCCAGCCGGGCGCGCGCCGGACGTGGCGTGCTGCCGTCGAGCGCCGGCTGCAGGGCGGCCGTGTCCGCGCCGGAACGCAGCACGTAACGCACTTCGCCGCCTTCCGGCACGGCGTCAATGATGGCGGCGGGCAGGTCGAGCAGGCGGGCCTGCAGTGCGCGCGCCGGTTCGCCATGCGCTGGCGCTGCGGTGAAGCACAGGCCATCGGCCATGCCGCGAATGGAGTCCGGCGTGCCGGTGGCGAGGATGCGGCCTTCGTGCATCACGCACACCTGTGCGCAGCGTTCCGCTTCGTCCATATAGGAGGTGCTGACGATGACGCTGAGTTGTTCTTCGTCCACCAGCTGCTGCACGATCTGCCATAGCTCGCGGCGCGACAGGGGATCGACACCGACGGTCGGCTCGTCCAGCAGCAGCAGTTCGGGCGATCGTACCAGCGTGCAGGCCAGGCCCAGCTTCTGTTTCATGCCACCAGATAGTTTGCCGGCCGGGCGCGCGGTGAAGCGGGCGAGGTCGGTCATGTCGAGCAGGCGCGCAAAGCGCTGCCGCCGTTCGGCCGGGGGCACGCCGTGCAGGTCCGCATAGAGGTCGAGATTCTCTTGCACGCTCAGGTCTTCATACAGGCCGAAGCGCTGGGGCATATAGCTGATGCGGTTCTGCACCGCCTGCGGCTGTACCGCCACGTCGATGCCGAGCACCGACAGCGAACCTGCGCCGGGCGCCAGCAGCCCGGCGGCCAGGCGCAGCAGCGTGGTCTTGCCGGCGCCATCCGGGCCAACCAGCGCCGTCAGCGTGCCGCGTGGCACGCGCAGCGAGATATCGTGCAGTGCCTGCACGATGCCGAAGGCCTTGTGCAGGCCGCTGGCGATAAGGACATCCTGGCCGGCCATGATTCAGCGCGCGGCGGTATCGATGGTGACGGTGGCGGGCATGCCCATGCGCAGGCGGTCGGCCTTGTCCTCCGCCAGCACGCGCACTTCGTAGACCAGGGCAGTGCGCAGTTCTTCGGTCTGTACCGTTTTCGGCGTGAATTCCGCGACCGAGGAGATGTAGCCCACCTTACCCGCAATCGGCTGCTGCGGCTGCGAATCGATGGTGATGCGCGCGGCCATGCCGGAGCGGACGCGGCCAAGGTCGGTCTCGGATACATAGGCGCGCACCCATTTCGGATCGGTGATGGCCAGCGTGTAGACGGGACGCTGCGGCGAGGCCATGTCGCCCGCCTCCAGCAGCCGCGCGCGCACGGTGGCGTTGAGCGGGGCGTGCAGCGTGGACTCCGCCAACTGGTGCTCCAGCAGGGCGATGTCGGCCAGCGCCGCATCGAGGCGGGCCTGGGCCTGCGACTTGTCTTCGGCGCGCGGTCCCTGCTGCGCCAGCTGCAGGGCGCTGCGGGCGTTGTCGAGCTGCGCCTGCGTGGCTTTGCGGCGTGCGGCGGCGCTGTCGAGGTCCTGTTGGCTTACGGCGCCCGCCGCATCCTTCTGCGCGTCGCGCAGGCGCTGCCACTGCTGCTGTGCGAGCTCCGCCTCCGCCTGCGCGGCGGCGACGGCGGCGCGCGCCTGCGCCACTTCTTCGGGACGGCTGCCTGCCTGCAGTCGGCGCAGCGCCTGGCGCTGCGCTTCGGCCTGGGCGCGGGCCTGGTCCAGCCGTAGCTTGAGTGTGCGCGTATCCAGTTCGCCCAGCACCTGGCCGGCTTTTACCTGCTGGCCTTCATCCACATCCAGCCGCGCGATGCGCTCGCTGCCGCTGAAGGCCAGCGACACCTGGCGCGCGTCCACATTGCCATACAGGGTCAGTACGCCGGTGCTGCGGGCAGGGGTGTGCAGCTGCCAGGCCAGCGCGGCGCCGCCCGCGAGCAGCACGGCGGCGATGAGGATGGGCTTCTTGTTCATGCAGGGCCTCGAAAGGATGTTGTGGCGATGATGCGCATTCTAACATCAAATTCAAATTACAATTTGAATTATTTGAGTAGCGTGCTATCTTCCTGCCATAGCCTTTACAATGCACGCCATGCCAAATTCCAGCCGCGTTCCCGCCCCCGCCTCCGCCCGCAGCAAACGCCCGGATGGCGACGCCACCCGCCAGCAACTGCTGGACGTGGCGGGGCAGGTGTTCGCCGAACGAGGATACGCCGATGCCACCAGCAAGGAAATCTGCGCGCGCGCCGGCGTGAACCTGGCGGCAGTGAACTACCACTTCGGCAGCCGCGACCAGCTGTACGAGGCGGTGCTGGTGGAGGCACATCACCATTTGCTGAAGCTGGAGGAGATGCAGGCGGTGGCCTCGGCCGATACCGATCCGCGCGCCAAGCTGCGCACCATCCTGACCGGCATCGTGCACCGCGCCGCTGCGCCGGATGCGCACTGGGGCTCGCGCGTGGTGATTCGCGAGCTGCTGGCGCCCACAGCCTTCGCGCCCACGCTGGTGCACAAGGCCATTGCGCCCAAGGCCCAGGTCATGCTGGGCATCGTCACCCAGATTCTCGGCCTGCCGCCGGACAGCCCCGGCCTGCAGCGCGGGCTGTTCTTCATGATGTCGCCCTGCCTGGCGCTGCTGATGGCGCCGCGCGCCATGCGCGAAAACCTGTTCCCGTCCCTTAGCGGCGACCTGGATTCCCTGGCGGATGACATGCTGCGCTACGCGGACGCGGGCCTGGCGGCGCTGGCGGCTCAATACAGCAGCAACACTCGTTGACCGAAGGTACGGTGCTGCACCGCACCGGCACTAGCCGTTAAGCTTCTGCTGCCGCGTTCCGCCCAATGCGCGCCGCGCGGCGATCCCCGATGCAGCGTCTATCACCCAGGAGCCAGCCATGAAGAGTGCATTTGCCGTATTCGCCGTGTTGTTGGGGATGCTGAGTCCCCTCCATGCCCAGGAACGCCACGATTTTGCCTATTCCGATTTGCTGTTGGCTGCGCATGTGCCCAGCGGAAAGTACTTCGGCACTTTTGAAGGGCAGGATAACGATGGGGACGGCATGCTGGAACTGGAGGAGCTGAGCTATTTCAGCTGGAACAAGACAGTTTATATCTCCGGCGGAACCAGCGCCTGCACGCTGCCCGGTTATGAATGCCCGGTATTCAGCTTCCTGTACCCCGGAGCCGGACATGGCGTGTTCTTCTATGTGCAGAAGTTCACCGGCGGTTCGCTGCTGGAAGAAACCATCGTCGGCCTCTATATCAATCATCCGCGCGAGCCGGGTTCCGGCCAGTATGCGGTATTCAATTCGAGCTCGCGCTTCTACCTGGATGGCCAGATGGTGCCGATACCGGAACCATCGGCGCTGGCGCTCTTGCTGGCGGGGCTCGCATCATTGGGAATGTTGCAGCTTAAACGGCGCCGGAGCCACGGGGCGCTCAGGCCGCGAAAGGGCTGGCTTGCGCCTGCAGGATGGCTTCTACTGCAGGGTGCTTGATGCGCCGCTCGCTTGAGATGGCGTAGAACTGTTCGCGCAGGTCGGAGGCCGGGCCCACGGGCAGGGCCCCGAGCCGGGTGCGGATGTCCTCTTCCAGCAGGGCGGGGGCGAAGAACATGCCCAGGCCGTCGCGCGCGAAGGTAGTCAGCATGGCGTTGTCCTCGAACTCGCCCACCACGTCGGGCCGCACGTCCTGCTCCAGCAGCCAGGTGTCGATGCGGCCGCGCAGCGCGTTGTTCCGCGTCGGCAGCAGCAGCGGCGCCCCCTGCAGGCTGCGCGGGAACTGCTTGCCATGGCGGCGCGCCAGCGCGGGGGCCCCAAACAGCATCATCTCGCTTTCCCCCAGCAGGTGGCTGAACACGCGCAGGCTGGCGGTGGCGCGTACCGAACGGTCGGTCAGCACCACGTCCAGCTTGTGCAGCGCGAGGTCGCCCAGCAGCGCCTCGAATTCCCGCTCCACCACCACCAGCTTCACCTTGATATCCATGTGCAGGGCTGCCCGCAGCAGGCGGTAGGCGATCAGCTTGGGCAAGGAATCCGAGATGCCGACCGTCAGCCGGGTCTTGCCGGCATCCGTTTCCTCCAGCGCCTCCTGCATGCGGTCGCCCAGCTCGAAGATCTGCTCGGCATAGATGAGCGCCACCCGGCCCGCTTCAGTCGGCACAAGGCGGCGGCCCTGCTGCGTCAGCAGCGACTTTCCGATCGATTGTTCCAGCGCCGAGAGCTGGGCGCTGACGGTCTGGATCGCGAGACCCAGGCGCTCGGCAGCGCGGGTCAGGCTGCCCTCCGCGGCCACCACGCGGAAGAAATAAAGATGGCGGAAATTGATGCCGGTCGTTTTCATGGTTCGGTTTTTACGAAGTGAAGTTCAGATTATCTTCTATTTTTCAATTGCCATGTTTTCCTTACACTGCGTGACATAGATCAAACAAAAGAGGTTACGCATGAAGTACTTCAGGATTTCCTTCCTGGTGACTTTTATCTGCCTGGCGATCGCCGGCTGGTGGGGTTACGAGAAAGCGGGCATCACCGGCCTGATGTCGGCACTGGGCATTGCCGTCATTCTCGGCATTATGGAAGTGTCGCTCTCCTTCGACAACGCGGTGGTTAACGCGTCCGTGCTGAAGGGCTGGGACGAGTTCTGGCAGAAGCTGTTCCTCGGCCTCGGCATCATCATCGCCGTCTTCGGTATGCGCCTGCTGTTCCCGCTGGTGATTGTGGCGGTGGCGGCCGATATCGGCCTGATGGATGTGTGGACGCTGGCGCTGAACAACCCTGAAGAGTATTCGCGCCACCTGACCGACCACCACGCTGAAGTGGCGGCCTTCGGCGGCATCTTCCTGCTGCTCGTGTTCCTGAACTTCATCTTCGACCACGAGAAGGAAACGCACTGGCTGGGCAATGTCGAGAAAAAACTGGGTTCGCTGGGCAAGGTGTCCTCGATCTCCGTGATGATCGCCCTGGGCGCGCTGCTGGGCTGCATGAGCTTTGTGCCTGAGGGCCAGAAGCTGGTGGTGCTGATTTCCGGCCTGTGGGGTGTGCTGATCTACGTTGGCGTGGATGCGATCTCGAACCTGCTGGAGAAGGAAGACGCGAGCGGCGGCAATGTCGGCGACATGGTGAAGCGCGGCGGTATCGGCGGCTTCCTCTACCTGGAAGTGCTGGATGCATCGTTCAGCTTCGACGGCGTGATCGGCGCGTTCGCCATCACCTCCGACGTCGTGATCATCATGCTCGGCCTGGCGATTGGCGCAATGTTCGTGCGTTCGATGACGGTGTTCCTGGTGCACAAAGGCACGCTCGACGAATTCGTCTACCTGGAGCACGGCGCGCACTATGCGATCGGCATCCTGGCAGTGATCATGCTGGCGAGTATGAAGTTCCATATTCCCGAGATCTTCACCGGCCTGATTGGCGTGGCCTTCATCCTCGCCTCGCTGTGGTCCTCGGTGCAGCATCGTAAAAAACAGGAAGCCCTGGCGCTGAGCGCGTAAGGGCGGTACAGAAAACGCGGCGCGCTTTAGACACCAGCCTGCCGCGCATGCAAGGTGTCTGACAACACAAGGAGTAAGACAAATGGCAATCAGTCTGCAAAAAGGCGGTAACGTTAACCTGAGCAAGGAAGCCCCCGGGCTGTCCAAGCTGACGGTCGGCCTGGGCTGGGACGTGCGGGCCACCGACGGCGCAGCCTTCGACATCGACAGCTCGGCCTTCCTGCTGAAAGCGGACGGCAAAGTGCGCGCCGACCAGGACTTCATCTTCTACAACAACCTGAAATCGAGCGATGGTTCGGTGGTGCACAGCGGCGACAACCGCACCGGTGCCGGCGAAGGCGACGACGAAACCGTCAACATCGACCTGAGCAAGGTGCCTGCCGGCGTGGAGCGCATTGCGATCTGCGTCACGATCCACGACGCCGATGCGCGCCGCCAGAATTTCGGCCAGGTGCAGAAAGCCTTCGTGCGCTGCGTGAATGCGGCGGGCGGCACCGAGATCGCACGCTTCGACCTGTCGGAAGACGGCTCCACGGAAACCGCGCTGGTGTTCGGCGAGGTGTACCGCAACGGCGCCGACTGGAAGTTCAAGGCCGTGGGCCAGGGCTACAAGGGCGGTCTGGGTGCGCTGGCTTCGTCCTTCGGCGTGAGCGTATAAGCCATGCCAACTTTTACCGTAACGGGTGATGTGGATCCCTTCCTCCATGTGGGACTGAAGCAGGGAGACAAGATCTACTGCGAATCCAACGCGATGGTGATGATGGAGTCCACGCTGGAACTGAAGGGCCGCATGCAAGGCGGCCTGGGTGCGGCGCTGATGCGCACCTTCGCCAACGGCGAATCTTTCTTCCAGCAGCACATCGAAGCGGTGCGCGGCGACGGCGACTGCCTGCTGTCGCCAACCCTGCCGGGTGCGATGCAGGTGATCGACGTCGGTCCGCGCCAGTACCTGATCAGCGACGGCGCCTTTGTGGCGGCCACCTTCGGGGTAGACCTGAAGGTGCGCACGCAGAACATCGGCAATGCGATCTTCGGCCAGAGCGGCGGCTTCTTCATCACGGAGACGCAGGGCAGCGGCCAGTTGGTGGTATCGGGCTTCGGTTCGATCTCCCAGCTGGAGGTGGAGCCGGGCAAGGACGTCGTCATCGACAACGCCCATGTGGTGTGCTGGGACAGTTCGCTGCACTACGAGATTTCGGTGACAACCGGCCGTAGCGGCGGTGGCCTGCTGGGCAACCTGGTGAACAGCGTCACGAGCGGCGAGGGCATGGTGCTCCGCTTCTCCGGCGCAGGAAAGATTCTGGTGTGCTCGCGCAACCGCGACAATTTCGTCGCCTGGCTGTCGCGCGGCCGCCAATGAAAGGAGTAATGCAATGTCAGTCAATTTGACCAAGGGCCAGAAGATCTCGCTGGACAAGGAAGCCGGCGGCTCCCTGAACCGCGTGGTGATGGGCCTGGGCTGGGATGCCGTGAAGAGCAAGGGCTTCCTCGGCTTCGGCGCGAAGAGTGCCGACATCGACCTGGACGCATCCTGCGTGCTGTTCGATGACGCCAACAAGCCGCTGGACGTGGTGTGGTTCCGCCAGCTCAAGAGCCGCGACGGCAGCGTGTTCCACAGCGGCGATAACCGCACCGGCGCCGGCGACGGCGACGATGAGCAGATCAATGTGGCGCTGCAGTCGGTGCCGGACAATGTGCGTAGCATCGTATTCACGGTGAACAGCTTCACCGGCCAGAGCTTCGCGCAGGTGGAAAACGCCTACTGCCGCCTGGTGAGCGCGGAGAACGGCAAGGAAGTAGCCCGCTTCAACCTGTCGGTTCAGGGCCAGCACAACGCGCAGATCATGGCCAAGCTGTACCGCCATAACGGCGAGTGGAAGATGCATGCCATCGGCGAGAACGGCCTTGGCCGCACGTTTGACGAGCTGCTGCCGCAGATTGCGCAGCATCTGTAAGGAATAGGTAGTACGTAAGGAGTTTCACAGGCGCCTGCCCCATGGCGCGCTTCCCTTTGCGGTGGTCCTGGCAACAGGCCACCGCTTTTTTTTTGCGCGATACTGGCAGTGGTGGGCGTGGAAAGCAGTTAAAGCTGTGCGCAAGCGCCACAAGGTGGGCCAGGTACAGGCACCAGTGAGTTGTCATGCGAAGACCTGGACTGAAGCCTGGCCGGCTCGTTCGCTAGCGCCATTTCCAATCGGCTGGATGCGCCTCTATCCAGGCCCGGGCGCCCGAAAATGCATCATCTTCGGCTGTGACCTGGCTCAGGAATGATCGTGTGCTCGCGAGCGCGACTCCGTGCTGGATTGGGCTTCCGTCAGCAGAAGTGATCAAGGTTCGGTACGAGTAGTCGGGGGCCAGTGAAGACTGAACATTGATGAAATAGCCTCTGTAGCGTTGTGTGGACATATTACTTTCTGTTGATTCTCATGTTCGGTGGCGACTGCGGCGGCGTGATCGTGGCTCGAACAGGACGCGCATCACGGTCGCAGTCTTTAATCCGTAAATGCGCAGCATGCTCTCTGCATACTGGGTGCCGTGGGTTTCAGCGAAGACGATAGCGCGTTCGCATACGGCTGCTGTCACCTCATTTGATCTTCGGGACTGCGGAACATCCATTTTGTCGCGCACACGTCTCAATACATCTTCATGATCTGTCCCGGTGTCAGGTTGAGCGGCCAGTTTGTCCCTCGCTGCGGGGTGCGGAGCATCCGTTGACCGGTGAATACCAAGGGGGGAAAGCACGCGAAACGCTACGTCCCGCTCCACCCCGCGCTGCCTCATGTAGTGCCATGCGGATACGCATCCCCATAAAGTGTTGACCCGGATACCGGCATCCACAAACACAGCGCATCTGGTGTCGTTCCGCTTCTCGGCCATCGCTCGTCCTAGCGCATCGATTGTGCTTCGAACGCTGCTATTCGCTCTTCACTTGCCTCAACCGCGTTGACTCCATCATCGATCAAGGAGGCGGACCGCTGGGCGATCCCGCCAATCTCTTCGATACAGTTCGATCGTCGGCCGATATCGGCCAGGTCCGCGTCACGACGAACGCGGTGTGCGGGTGTTTCGGGCAGTTTTGAGGGCTTGGTGAAGTGCTTGTGCGGCGTAATCATATGGTTCTTCTGTTGTCAGTGCACTGCGGCCCGAGCTTGGGCATGGCCACGAACGTCGTGCCGAAGGAACAGGATCAGACAGGGATTGTCGCAGCTGACAAAACAGAGTGAGACTGAGCTTGGAGGTGTGCGGGGCGTGAATCACTATACACCTGTGGATCGCACGCACCATTGAATCCGTGCACGGGATGGTATTTTCGCGGCACCATCGCTAGCTCTTCGCCTACAAGCCGGCAGGCCTTTGAATGACAGGATCAATTTAAGGAAAGAGGTACTCTAAAGCTTTGGGCTGGTAATGAACCCGAAGAGCAACGGCATCCCCGAACGAATCCCGACCACCTCGTCCGAAAACAACAGCGGGAGCCCCTCGGCTCGTCCGCTCGGCAATGCACTTCCACGCCGCATTCCAACGGTCGAGCGCCGGGTGTCAACTGGCACGTATCGTGGGCGTGAAAGAAGAGGCCCCGGTGAAAGGCTGTGAAGCGGGTCGCCGCGTATCAGAGTCCAGCACCCGAAGTATGGTTGGAGTTTTCACATGGTAGAGGCGTAACAGCGCCATACTGAATGCACGCCCATGCGTATCGAGCAGGCTTATCGCGCGATCGCACGCATAGGCCGTTAGCCGGTCGGTTCGCGGGCACGAAGTCAGGAATGGCTTGGCCTTGTACGAGTCGATACTGCCCCGCTGATCCAGGATATCCAATGCGACCTGCAGCTCATGTTCCACCGGCACAGGACATGGACTCCTTCGCGGCTGACCTGCCGAAAATATCCGTAACAGGGTCTGCGCATCGATCTGGTAAGCGCGCGCATAGTTCCAGGCGCGCGTTGTTCCCCAGAGCGTTTGGACGCGTACCGCGGCGTCGACCACGGCCCTTGCCCGGACATTCATGCGGCGGTCGCCGGCATTCGTATTGGTCATGCCCAGATTCTGCACTTTGCGGTTGGTGAAGCAAACGGATTGATGCACTATACGCCCAAGTCTTCCCAATGCTTCAAACTTTCAATCGGGCGCTCAGCATCCAGGCAGGCCAAGCACTCAGCAGCGTTGTCCCTGCTGCTCGGCTGCCGGTGCTCGGAGCATGTCGAAGAACTGCAGCATGGCGCGGCTGGCATCGGGGCCTGCGCAGTCGGTAAAAGTGCCGGCCGCGCTGCCGCCTGCCCAGGCGTGGCCTGCGCCGTGTATCACCCAGTGCTCCGCCATAACGCTGGCGTCCTCGCCGCGGTACACGTGCCGTGTGTATTTTCGCCCTCCCGGCGCCTTCTTCGTTTCCGACTCAGGCGCCATGCCGCACTCGGACGAGACGGATCCTGTCACGATGTGTTGCCCGTTGGAGGGATGTACCGTTGCATCCCGGTCGCCATGAAAAACGATGACTTTCGGTCCGGCTGCCCGCCTGTGTTTCCCTTGCGCCCCGGCCCGCATCGACTGTAAGGCGGAGGGCAGGTCGCGTGCTGCACCGAAGGGCAGGCCGGAATGCACGCCGACGGCGTGGAAAAGTTCCGGGTACACTGCAGCGACCACCGCCGCCATTGCCCCGCCGGCAGACAGCCCGGCGATACTTATACGCGCGGGATCCACCGCGTGACTGGCCATCACCTGCTGGATAATGCCTGCGATCAGCGCAGGCTCGCCCTTGCCACGCTGCTGGTCCGCCGTATTGAACCAGTTCCAGCAGCGTGAGCTATTGGCATGCACCGCTTGCTGGGGCCAGACGACAAGACAGCCCGCTTCTTCCGCCAGCAGATTCATACGGGTGCCCGCGGCGAAGTCGTCGGCATCCTGCGTGCAGCCATGCAGCATCACCAGCAACGGTAGGGCTTGTCCGGCGTAGCTGCCTGGAATGTACAGCTTATAGTCGCGCTGGTCCGCCGCGCCTTCGTAGCTGAGTGCGAGATAGCGTGCGCCAGCAGGTAACGGCGGTGCAGGAGAACGTGCGCGCCGCTTCGTGGCTGCTGGCAGCGGGCTCCCTTTTGGCAGGGTGATGCCAGCTTGCCTTCGCAGCGCAGCGAGGTCCGGCACTTCGGCTATCGCCGCTGTGCCGGGGGCCTGGTTCGTGCGTGCCGCCGACGGCTCGTCCCGGCGCGTTCGATCGGCCGCCGGCGCGTGGGCCCATGCCGGGGCGGCGTTCAGATTTTTCATCTGCGGCGTGGGCGGGCTTCGGCTTGCTGCGGGCGCGTTGTCCGCATCGGGATTGGCGAGCGCATCCTGGATGGCCGCGGTGGCCGCGAGCGGTCCCTCCTTCATCAGCTGTTGTGTTGCCTGCTGCAGCTTTGCCATCAATGCCGTATAGGGTTTCATGTGTGCCTTTATGGGTGGTAGTGCGTTGATTCGCGATTGATCCGTCCGGCCAGAGCAGCGCGAACGGCCGTGGGGGCATGTAGCGCGCCCAGAACTGTCACCGAACGAATTGTTGCTGCCGCCAGCGCCGCCGGTACGTCGTCCGCAATGGTGAGCAGCCCCAGGACGCGGAGTGAGAGCATGTCTCCGCGCGTTTGCACCGCCTCAAGGTCAGCGCGGCTGTACGCGAGGAGCCCGAGCACGAGTTCATCCCGCTCCACGGTGCGGCGTACCGCTTCCGCATGCTGGCTGAGCTGGTTGCGCACCGCAGTCCGGATAAGGTCGGTGCGGTTGGAATAGAAGCCTTGCTGGACCAGCAAGTCAATCTGTCCGAGGTCGACAGGCATGAGGTTGATCGTAATCTTCTCGGACTCGGCAAGGCGGGACTTCAGTTCTGGCATTGGCAGCTCCTGGATATGAGCGACCATACTGGCACCATCCAAGTGGATGGTGTATCTATATCTACGGCGCGCTCATAACGGTATCGCGTCAGCGCGCCCGTTCGAGTCGGTGGAGCGGAGTCCCTTCTGTTTCTTTGGAAGGGTGACGGTAAACGTTGTCCCATCAGCATCAGACCGCACGTGTATCCGTCCTGAATGCCCATGAACAATTTCGCGCGCGATGAACAGCCCAATCCCCATGTTCGTACTTTCTCCTGGAGGCGCGGCCTCGATGCGCGAAAGGCGTACCAGGGGATCAAAGATGCTTGCAATCTCGTCTGGCGGGATTACCGGTCCGCGATTCATGATGGCAATGGAGATGTCGTCCTCAGCACTCGTGACGTCGACACTCACCGGCGACTCCTTGCTGCCGTATTGAAGCGCGTTGCCAAGCAGATTTGACAGCACTTGCGCCAGCCGGCTGCCATCGACAACCGCGCTCAAGGACGCCGGGGCACGAAGTTCGATGACGCGGTCGGGATGAAATGTGCGCAACTCATTGACCGCCTGCTCGCAGACCACGGTCAGGTTTTCCTGCCGCGGGGTGATCGGGATGCCTGGGCCGAGGTGCGTACGCGTGAAGTCAACCAGGTCATTGATCAGCTTGCCCATGCGTGTGGCGCTATTGAACATTCTCGTCGCAAGAAGAACGTATTTCGGAGCGAGGTCGAGCGCCTGCATGATGAAGCTCGAGCCCATAAACAGTGTGCCAAGCGGGTTGCGCAAATCGTGCCCGAGGATCGCCAGGAACATGTTCCGCGATTGCGTGACCAGGCGCTCGTAGCGGGCGACCGACTCAGCCACCGCCTGATCGACAGCCTCATTGAAACGCGTCACGTCCGTGAGGTTGGTACGGGAACTGTCAGCGGCCTCGGCACTCCACAGCGTCAGGACACTGGAACGAAGAGCGCGGTACTCCGATACGAGTTGCACCACGGTATAGCCAGACCTGAGGCGCGCCTGGGCATGTATCTCTGCTGCAGTGTCTTGCCGTCCCCGCTTTGCCAGGCCCTTGGATTTTGCAACGCTATCCGCGTCCGACTGGGCGGTTTTGATGTCTTCGGCAAAGGCGCAGAGCATTTGGTGCGCATGGTCGCGTAGCTCCTCATCGTCCATTGTCAGCGCGGGCGGTTCAATCGTGCGCGCAAAATTCTCCCAAGCCATAAGGATAGGTTCAATGTTGGCTAGTATGAAATCGGAGAGTCGGGGATTGGCATTCATGAGGAGTCTCCAGTCAGCTGCGTCCCACACATCCGGGCGTTTTTATCATAACAGTGGACAGCAAAGCGTCATGGATGATTCGTCTGCCGGGCAAATATTCGCGAAATACTTAGGCGAACCGGGCAAACTGCTGTATTGTGGGTCCGTGCTTCCACAAGCCTTGTATGTCGGCTGTCTTTCCTGTCTCGCCTCGGCGGTCCCGTTTGATTCCCTTCGTTTCCCTGCATTTGGCAAGCACGCAGGCGACTTGCCTATGCAATATGAAAGGACTACGAAATGACTACTCAAACTGGCACCGTAAAATGGTTTAACGACGCTAAAGGCTTCGGCTTTATCGCTCCGGATGGCGGCGGGGCAGATCTGTTCGCACACTTCCAGGATATCCAGTCAACCGGCTTCAAGAGCCTGTCGGAAAACCAACGCGTCTCGTTTACCCGCGCGAACGGCCCCAAAGGCGAAAAAGCTGCGAATATTCAGGTGGTCTGAAATCCACCAGTGCCCCGGCGGCGTGGAGTCAGGCCGCCAAGCACTTCTGCGTGCCATCGCGTCTGAAAAGGGTGTCCGGATGTCGACGACATATTGGATGCTCTTCGCCGGCGCAATAGAAGGTGGCATATGACAATACTTGAATGGCTCAGCACGGGCTTCCTGGCGCTGCCGCCATGGCAGGTTGCTGCGGCAGGCCTGGCGGCCACGCATCTGACGATCATCGCCGTTACAGTTTATCTGCACCGCAACCAGACCCATCACGCGTTGACGCTCCATCCGCTGCCAGCGCACTGCTTCCGATTCTGGCTGTGGCTCACCACCGGCATGGTGACGCGTGAATGGGTCGCGGTCCATCGCAGCCATCACGCGCACTGCGAAGGCGAACTTGACCCTCACAGTCCGCGCACCAAAGGAATTGGCAGCGTGCTGCTGCGGGGCGCGGAACTCTACCGCGCCGCCGCCGCCGATCCCGCGCTGGTGCGCCGCTATGGCGCCGGCGCACCGGATGACTGGATCGAGCGCCGGCTCTACAGCCGTTACACATGGCAGGGTGTAGCCATGCTGCTGATCGCCTATGTTGCAGCCTTCGGTGTCATCGGCATTACGGTATGGGCGATTCACATGCTGTGGATCCCCTTGCTCGCCGCAGGCGTGGTCAACGGCCTTGGTCACTACGCGGGCTACCGGAATTTCGATGGACCAGATGCTGCGGCCAATCTGATGCCGCTGGGGCTGCTGATCGGCGGTGAGGAACTGCATAACAACCACCATGCACTGCCGACTTCCGCCAAGTTCTCGGTACGCTGGTTTGAATTCGATGCCGGCTGGGCTTATGTTCGGCTGCTGGTTTGGCTGAGGCTGGCAAGCGTGCGGCCGCCGGCCGCACCACTAAGGTTGCGCGCGGAGCCAGGTGCACCGACCGTCGACACTCTGCGCCAGGTGCTGTGCAATCGGGCAATCCTGACCCGGCAGTTGAATGCTTGCGCGGTGGCGGCGCTACGTGTCCAGCGCCCCACTCTGCGGCATACTCTTTCCGCGCAGGCGATGGCGAGGATCGAAACCCTTCTGGCGCGCACACCGGGCCGGCTCGACCGCGAAGAGGAAGCCGAGTTGACACATTTTTGTGCCGTCTACCCCTTGTTTGAACAGCTCCAGGAACAGCGTCGCAGCTTTGAGGCGTTGTGGAACCGGTCGGCTGCGCCGCCAGCCGAACTGCTACTCCGGCTATCGGCATGGTGCGCGGCTGCCGCACGCGTTCGCCCCTTGAGCAGCTTCGCAAACCATTTGCGGCGGTACGGCTGACCAATGTAAGCAGTGGGCGAAGAAGTCAGCTTGGGCATTTTGAAGCTGCGCGGCTGCTTATTTCACCCACGTCCTCAATTGGCGTCGTCCAAAGGGATTTGTTTAAGCACCTCCTCGGCTACTTCTTCTTGTCCAAGCGCGGACAGGGTGCCTAAAATCATCAGGCGAGACCCCATTTCATTGTCAACGGATGAAGTCGCTTTCATCAAAGAGAGTAGCCGTCCCGTGATTCGCATTGCCGCGTCCGAACTTACTCGCCGCTGAATGCGGAAGCAATGTCCTTGCCGGTCCTTTGCATATTGTTGAGTAAGCTGGTTTTCATGTGAACCTCCCACTTGCTAAGCTATCACGCCGCCCGCTCGCGTAGCGCCGGCTTACCAATACGGTACTCCCTTTTCGTTGGCGGATATGCCAGGCCGACGCCTGGCAACGTATCGACCTGATGCCCATGAACAAGGCAGGCGCGGATGCGGCGAAGGTGAAAGGCGTGGATGCCGATGCGGGGCTGAGTTTTACCGAGGAACTGCATGCAGTGCAGGCCACCATTGCAGGGCAGGGCGTGGGGCTGCTCAGCCTGACCCTGGTGCAGCAGGAACTGGCGGCCGGTGTGCTGGTGCAGCCCTTCGCGCTGGAGCTGGGCAGCTTCAGTTATGACTTGGTGTACAGCCCGCGGGCGGCTAACCGTCCCGCGACGCTGCTGCTGAAGGAATGGGTGGCGTCGCAGTTCAGGCCACCCGCCTAGCGCTTACTCGACACGCAGGCTCTTGCCGATTCGGTCGGTACGCGGCAGCCAGTTGCCCTTGATGTCGGCCGAGACGAGGATGCGTTCCGCGCGGCCGATCAGCAGCGCGCGTGGCACGGTGCCGAACACGCGCGAATCGCCGCTGTTGTCGCGGTTATCGCCCAGCATCAGGTAGCTGTCGGCGGGCACGGTGATGGGACCGAAGTCGCGCATCGCCGCGATCTGCGGCAGGATCTGGATCGGGTAGCTGGCCTTGCCGCGCGTTTCCTGTACCTGCAGCGCCTGCAGCTCGCCCAGCACGTCCATATGTTCGGTGGCGTTGCCCAGCACTGTGTAATCGGCGTGCACGCCGTTGATCAGCAGGCGTTCGCCGCGCATTTCGACCGTGTCGCCGGGCAGGGCGGCGATGCGCTTGATGAGGCGCGTGCCGTCTTTCGGCGAGGAGAAGGTGACGACGTCACCGCGCTGCGGATCGTTGAGGCGCGCAACCGAGATATCGGTCAGCGGAATCTTCACGTCATAGGCCAAGCGGTTGACGAAGACCACATCGCCTTCCAGCAGGTTGGGGCGCATGGAGGCCGAGGGGATCGGGTTCCAGTCCGCGACCGCCGTGCGGAACAGGCCGAACAGCATGAGGAAGGCGATAAAGCCCTTGTTGGCGCGGATCCAGTTCTTCACGGCTGTTCTCCCTGATAAGCATTGTCGATATGCTTATCTTGCTCATCCTTTCTTAATCCGGGCTTATGCCGAAGGCCTTGCGCAGCTGCCTCTCGCCCTGCGGCGGCACGCTGAGCGCGCGGCTGTCGAGGTCCTGTTCCACCCAGCCCTTCTTCAACGCGAGCTGCAGCAGCGCCGCGCCCAGCGCGCCGCCGAGGTGGGGCTTGCGTTCGCTCCAGTCCAGGCAGGGACAGGCGAAGCGGCGCCGCAGCTTGCGCATGGCGGGCAGGTCGAAGCCGAGCTGTTCGAAGCGCGCCGCGCCGGCTGCGGACAGCTCGTAGTCGCCACGCCCGCCTTCTGCAGCGAGCCAGCCCTGCTCGGCGAAATGGTCGTGCAGGCGGACGGCAAGCGTGCCTGCCATGTGGTCATAGCAGGTGCGGGCGTTGCGCAGGCGGGGCGGCGTGTTTGGCGTGAAGGTGGGGCGGGGCAGGCCTGCGACCACGAGCAGCGCTTCCAGCGCCGCGGCCACGTCGCTGCCGGCGAGCTGGTAGTAGCGGTGCTTGCCTTGCGCGAGCTGGTCCACCAGGCGCTCATCCTTCAGGCGCGCGAGGTGGGCGCTGGCGGTGGAGGGGCTGACCTCGGCCACCACCGACAGTTCGGTGCTGGTGCGGGCGTGGCCGTCCAGCAGGGCGCACAGCATGCGCGCGCGGGCCGGTTCGGCAATCGCGCCCGCAATGCGGGCCAGGTAATTGTCGGCATGTGCATCCATAGTTCGATCCAGGACGAAGTGTTGATGTTCTTTTTTCAGGATACTGCTTTTATCCGATCATGCAAAGGACAGAACACCATGACAGCAATGAACGCAATCGCGGCGGCCACGCATCCCGATCCCTATCCCTGGTACGCCACGCTGGCGCGGGGCGGGCTGCAGTACGATGCCGCGCTGAAGCTGTGGATTGCAGCTTCCCCGGCGCTGATCCGCGAAGTGATGGCGCATCCGGCCTGCCGCGTGCGGCCGCCAGCGGAGCCGGTGCCTGCCGCGATTGCGGGCAGCGCGGGCGAACTGTTTGGCATGCTGGCGAGGATGAACGACGGTCCGCCCCACGTGCAGGCGCGCGCGATCCTGCAGCCGGTGCTGGATGCAATGGATGCAGGCACGGCCGCCGCACACGCGCGGCGCGTGGCGGGCGAGCTGGCACATGGCGGCGCCGCGTCCATGCTGAACCGCGTGATGGGCGAGGCGCCGGTGCGGGTGATGGCCGAGCTGCTCGGCTTTGCGCCCTCGCGCGGACCGGAAATCGCGCGGCTGGTGGCAGCGTTCGCGGCCTGCCTGTCTCCGCTTAGTTCCGCAGCCCGGATCGGGGCCGCGCATGAAGCGGCGCGGGCACTGCTGGCGGCAATGCGCACGCTGCACGATGCGCCGCTGCCGGTGCTGGCCAATATGGTGGGGCTGATGTCGCAGACTTATGAGGCCACGGCGGGCCTGATCGGCAACAGCGTGATTGCGCGCTGGCGCGGGCATGGCGGCACGGCGGCGGAACTCGTTGCCCGGACGGCGCAGCTGGATCCGTCGATCCAGAACACGCGGCGCTTCCTGGTGGAAGATGCGCAGATCGGCGGCGTATCGCTGCGTGCCGGCGATGCAGTATTGCTGCTGCTCGGCGCCGCCGCGCGCGAGGGACTGGGCTTCGGGCATGGCGTGCACCGCTGCCCCGGCCAGCGTCTCGCTGAAACCATTGCTGTGGCAGCGCTGGAGGTGCTGGTGCAGATGCCCCTGCCGCAACAGCTCATATGGCGTTACCGTCCATCGGTGAACGCACGCATTCCCGACTTCCTGGAGGCCGCATGATTGCCGTGATTTTTGAAGTTGTGCCGCACGCTGAGCACCGCCAGCGCTATCTCGATCTTGCGGCAGCGCTGAAGCCGATGCTGGAAGGGATTGACGGCTTCATTTCAGTGGAGCGTTTTCAGAGCCTGGCGAATCCGGAGAAGGTGCTGTCGCTGTCCTTTTTCCGTGATGAGGCGGCGCTTGCGCAGTGGCGGCAATTGGAGGCGCATCGCGTGGCGCAGGAGGCGGGGCGCAGCATGCTGTTCAAGGATTACCGGCTGCGGATTGCCGGTGTCATACGCGACTATGGTCTGTCAGAAAGGGACGAGGCGCCTATCGATAGCCGTGAGCGGCACGCGTAGCGCCTGATGGGGCAGACGGCAGCGCCGAGCCCCCAATGAAATAATCAGGGTCTGTCCCCAATTATTCAATGCGCGGGGTGCTGGACGGCGGCGCTGCCGGTGCCGTGGCGCTTGCCTTCGCTGACGGCGGTCACGGTGCCGTCGGGGTTGAAGACCAGCGCATTGGCGGCGCCGATTTCTTCCTGGGCGCCCCAGGTATGGCCCATCGCTGCCAGCCCTTTTGCCTGCGCGCTTGTGCCGAAGCCAGGTTCGATGTCGGTAGCGGCGCCGTTGCGCTGGGACAGGCGCGGCGCGTCCAGCGCCTGGTCCATGCGCATGCCGAGGTCGATGTAGTTGACGATGGTCTGCAGTACCGTGGTGATGATCGTCGAGCCGCCCGGGCTGCCGATGGTGAAGGCCGGCTTGCCGTCCTTGAAGGCGATGGTCGGCGTCATGCTGCTGCGGGGACGCTTGCCCGCTTCGGGCACATTCGGATGGGGACCGCTGAAATCGAAGTCCGTCATCTCATTGTTCAGGATGAAGCCATAGCCCGGCACCGTGATGCCGCTGCCGCCCCAGGATTCAATGGTGTAGGTGTAGGAGACGATATTGCCCTCCTTGTCCGACACCGTGAGGTGCGTCGTGTGCGCGCCTTCCGCCAGCAGCTTGCTGGTCGATGGCCGCAGCGGATAGCTCTGGTCTTTCTGGAACGGATAGGGATCGCCGGCGGGCGCCATGGGTTTGCCCGCGTGGTTGACGTCGATCAGTTCGCGGCGGCGCGCTGCATACTCCTTGCTCATCAGGCCTTCCACCGGCGCTTCCACGAATTCGGGATCCGCCAGGTAGGCATTGCGGTCGGCAAAGGCGAGGCGGCTCGCTTCAAGATACAGGTGCTCGGCCTTCTCGCGCGGCATGGACTTGAGGTCGTAGCCTTCGAGGATATTCAGCGCTTCGGCCACGGCTACGCCGCCGCTGCTCGGCAGCGGCATGCCGACGATGTCATAGCCGCGGTAGGTGCTGCGCACCGGCTGACGCAGGCGTGCTTCGTAATTGGCCAGGTCGGCCATCGTCATGTTCCCGCCGCGCACGTCGGCGCCACCCGCAACAGGCGGCTTGTTGACGGCAGCGACGATGGCGCGGCCGATCTTCCCTTCATAGAAAGCCTTAACGCCGCCCGCCGCGATCTCGCGGTAGGCTTTCGCCATGTCGGGATTGCGCAGCAGCGTCCCGGCAGGAAGCGATTTGCCGTCCTTCAGGTACAGGGCCGCCGTCGCCGGGAAAAGCTGGAATTTCCCGATATTGCCGTCGATAAGGTGCGCGAAGTTGGCATTGATGCGGAAGCCTTCGCTCGCAACCTTGATGGCCGGCGCCAGCACCTGGCGGAAGTTCATCTTGCCGTAGCGGTCCAATGCCTCGTGCCAGCCGCGCACCGTGCCCGGCACGCCGACCGACATGCCGCTGGCCACCACTTTTTCGAAATCCATCTCTGCGCCGTTCTCGGTGAATACCGTCGGCTTGAAGCCTGCAGGCGCCATCTCGCGGTGATCGATGGTGATCACGCGCTTGTCCCTGGCCAGGTAGATCACCATGAAGCCGCCGCCGCCGATGCCGCAGCTGAAGGGATCCGTCACGCCCAGGGTGGCGGCCGCCGCCACCGCTGCATCCACGGCGTTGCCGCCCTGGTTCAGGATGGTGATGGCCGATTGCGTGGCCTGTTCGGAGATGGTGGCCGCCGCGCCGCCGGTGCCGGTGGCCACGGGGCGCTTGGCGTATGCGGGGCCGGTGAAGGCCAGCGAGATGATGATGGTGGAAACGAGAAGGGTGGGAGTGGCGCGTCGCTGGCTTGGGCTCATGGTCGCTTAGGTAGGGCTTGGAAGATTTACCCTCAAGCTTACCCGATAATCCGGTGCGGGCTCATCTGCCGCCAGCGGTTCCGGCGGATCCAGGCTCTCCAGCGCGAACGCAATGCCGTTCTGCGTGATGGCGCGCCGCGCGTTCGGCATGTTCTCGGCGAGCACGAAGGTTTTGCTGCCCTTGGCGTCCTGCAGCGTGAAGCTGTAGCTGATATAGCCTTCCCACACGCAGACCGTGTTCCTGCGGCAGCGGCTGTCGTTGATGCGTTCCAGTTTGAGCGTGGTGTCGCGCGCCAGGCGCACGGTCTGGCCGGCGCGCAGCGCATAGCTGATCTCCATGCGCTGCGGCTGGCCGGACTCCGCGTTGGAGACCGGCACGCTGCAGGCGGCGATGACGCCGAGACCGAGAATGAAAGCGATGGTGCTGATGAACCGGGTGTTCATGGTTCCTCCTGGGCCGTAAAGGCAACGGGAGGAATGTTATCGAAATTACATCATACCCGGCGCACGATTGGCGCCAAAGCAAGAGAGCCGGCGGGGACGCTGTCCCGGCCGGCCCTCCTTACGTGCGGAAAATTACACGTAGGCGGCGAGCGCGCCCTTCATTTTCTTCAGGGCAGCCGCTTCGATCTGGCGGATGCGCTCGGCGGACACGCCGAACTCTTCCGCCAGCGTGTGCAGCGTGGCGCCGGAGCCGTCGTCATTCGCCAGCCAGCGCGCTTCCACGATGCGGCGCGAGCGCGGGTCCAGCTTGCCGAGCGCCGTTTCCAGGCCTTCGGACTGCAGGCGCGTTACCTGTTCGGCTTCCAGCACGCGCGTCGGCTCGTTCTGGTCGGAAGACAGGTAGGCGATCGGCGCGAATTTGTCGTCCTCGTCGTCGGTCGGCGATTCCAGCGCGATGTCGCGGCCGCTCAGGCGCGTTTCCATCTCGATCACTTCCTCGCGCTTCACATCCAGCATTTTCGCCAGCTCGTCGATCTGCTTGGGCGACATCGCATCCAGGCCCTGCTTGTGGCTGCGCAGGTTGAAGAACAGCTTGCGCTGGGCCTTGGTGGTGGCCACTTTGACCAGGCGCCAGTTCTTCAGGATGTACTCGTGCATTTCAGCCTTGATCCAGTGCATCGCATAGGACACCAGGCGCACGCCCTGGTCCGGGTCGAAACGCTTGACCGCCTTCATCAGGCCGATATTGCCTTCCTGGATCAGGTCGGCGTGCGGCAGGCCATAGCCCAGGTAGCCGCGCGCGATCGACACCACCAGGCGCAGGTGCGACATCACCAGCTTTTCGGCGGCTTTGATGTCGTTCTTTTCCTTGAGCTCGCGGCCCAGCTTGACTTCCTCGTCATGTGACAGCATCGGCAGGCGGTTGACGGCGGAAATGTAGGCGTCCAGGTTGCCCAGGTTGCCGCTGAAGCCCAGGCCAAGGGCATTGCTGCCAGCCGGAATCAGTGCAGAAGATGCGGACATCGTAGTCATTTTCATTTCCTCGCTTGAAGTGCTTTGTGCTGCCTGCGGAATTGCAGAGAACACTCATTGCCTACAGCATGCTCTAAACAACTTAGACAGTTCTTAATCCTGATTAAGTTGCATTACGGAACTGTTTTAGCATTGCTTTGGACATATATTAGCACTCTCGCCCGGTGAGTGCCAATCGTCGAAAACTGATCGCGGCGATAGAGAAGCGCTATCGATAGGCCGGATGCGATTCAGTTCGAGGGGAAGTATGGTGACAGCTTATCGCTGCCCGCGCGGCGTCCTCTGTGCGAGAACGCACGCTTGCGGCAGGACTCAGTTCAGGCGGGCGAGATGGCGCTGCACGGAAAGCACCGCTCCTGCCAGGCCAAGGCCGGCGGAGAGGGCCAGCAGCAGGGCCATGGGCAGCGGGTCGAGCGGGGCCAGCTGGAACTCGGAGGCGTACAGGCGTGCAAATTCGGCAATCGCCGTGTTCAGCGGACGCAGGGCCAGCGCCACCGCGCCCAGCGCCACCGCGCCGGCGCCCAGGCCGAGCAGGGCGCCCGTGTAATAGAAGGGGCGCTGGATATAGCTGTCGGTGGCGCCGATCAGGCGCGACACGAGGATCTCTTCACGCTGGGTCAGCACCTGCAGGCGGATGGTATTGAAGATGACCGCCACCACCACCGTCCCCAGCGTGGCCGCCAGCAGCAGCAGGGCCAGGCGCAGCACGCCCAGCAGGGCGGCCAGGCGCTTGACCCAGGCCGAGTCCACCTGCACCGCCTGCACGCCCGGCAGCGCGCGCATGCGTTCGGCGATATCGTCGATGGCCGCGCCTTCGGCGGCGCTCTGGAAGGCGTTCAGCTTGATGACATAGCTGTCCGGCAGCGGGTTCTCGCCCAGGGTGGCAACCACGTCCGCCAGGCCGCTCTTGTCGTTCAGGGTATCCAGCGCCTTCTCGCGCGGCACGAAGACGATCTTCGCATCCTTGACGATGGCGCGCAGCGAGGAGGCGAGGGCGGCCGACTGTTCGCGCGGCGCATCCGGCTGCATGAACACGGAGAGCTCGGGATCCACCGACAGCTGCTCGGACATGGGCCGCACATTTTCCAGCACCGTGAGCCCGGCGAAGGGCAGGGCCAGCGCAATCGCCACCACCAGGATATTGAAGAGGAAGCTGCCCGGCGCGCGGCGCAGGGTAGCGAAGGCGCCGCCCAGCGCGGCGAAGTGATGGCGCAGCCAGACGCTCATGCCGCCACCCCCGCGTCTTCCAGCTGGCCCTGTTTCAGGTAGATGACGCGGCCCGCCGCATCCAGCACCTGCTCGTCGTGGGTGGAGATCACGCAGGTCACGCCCACCGAATGGAAGGCTTTCAGCGCGTCGAACACGCGGGTGGCGCTGGCGCGGTCCAGGTTGGCGGTCGGCTCGTCGGCCAGGATGATCTGCGGCCGGTTGACGATGGCGCGCGCGATCGACACGCGCTGCTGCTCGCCGCCGGACAGGGCCAGCGGCTGGGCGTTGGCGCGGTCGCCCAGGCCCACCTTGTCGAGGGCGGCGCGGGCGCGCTGCTCGGCCTGGGCGCGCGGGGCGCCCGTCACCAGCAGCGGCATCATCACATTGGCCAGCACGGAGCGGTCGGTCAGCAGGCGCTGCTGCTGGAAAATCAGGCCCAGGTTGCGCCGCAGGAAGGGCACGCCGGCCGGTTTCAGGCGGCTGATGTCGGTGCCGTTTACCACCACGCTGCCCGAACTGGGGCGCTCCATCGCCGCCACCATCTTCATCAGCGTGGACTTGCCTGCGCCGGAAGGACCGGCGAGGTAAACCAGCTCGCCCTTGCCTATCGTGAGCGTGATGTCGCGCAGCGCCATCACATCGGAAGAATATTGCTTGGAAACGTGCTGGAATTCGATCATGGAGTCCTTAACCGAGCAGTGCTTCAACAAACTCCGCAGCACTGAAGGGCTGCAGGTCTTCGATCTTCTCGCCGATGCCGATGAAATAGACCGGCACCGGGCGCACGCGCGCAATCGCGGCCAGCACGCCGCCCTTGGCGGTGCCGTCCAGTTTGGTGATGATAAGGCCGGACAGCTGCAGCGCATCGTCGAAGGCCTTCACCTGGGCCAGGGCATTCTGGCCCGTATTGCCGTCGATGACCAGCAGCGTCTCGTGCGGCGCGCCTTCCAGGCCCTTGCCGATCACGCGCTTGATCTTCTTCAGTTCTTCCATCAGGTGCAGCTGGGTCGGCAGGCGGCCGGCGGTATCGATCATCACGACATTGGTGCCGCGCGCCTTGCCGGACTGCACGGCGTCGAAGGACACGGCGGCCGGGTCGCCGGACTCCTGGGCGATCACCGTCACATTATTGCGCTGGCCCCACACCATCAGCTGCTCGCGCGCGGCGGCGCGGAAGGTGTCGCCTGCCGCCAGCAGCACGGACTGGCCATGCGCCTGCATATGCTTGGCCAGCTTGCCGATGGTGGTGGTCTTGCCTGCGCCGTTGACGCCGGAAATCATCATCACCAGCGGCTGGTGGCGGCCCAGTTCGAAGGGTTTTTCCAGCGGCAGCAGCAGTTCCGTCATCAGCTGCTTCAGCGCCAGCTTCACGGCGGCCGCATCCAGCAGCTTGTCTTCCTTGACCTTGCGGCGCAGCGCGTCCAGCAGGTACTGGGTGGCATCGACCCCGGCGTCGGACATCAGCAGGGCGGCTTCCAGCTCCTCATACAGCTCCTCGTCGATGCGGGCGCCGACGAACAGCACGGACAGGTTGGCCGAGGTTTTCGACAGGCCCGCCTTCAGGCGGCCCATCCAGGACTGTTTCGACTCCGGGCGTTCGGCCGTTTCGGCATCGAAGGCCAGCGGGGCGGGGGCGGCGGATTCGGGTGCGGCGGGTTCTGGCGCCGCGGATTCGGACACCGCGGGCGCCGGCACTTCGGGCGCGACAGGTTTTTTCTTGAAGAAGCTGAACATGGTTGCTGCCGACACAGGAAAAGAGCCGGTATTCTACCAGAGCAGGCCGCGCCAATTGCGCCGCAGCAGGGTGTCAGGCGGCGGGGGCGTTGAGCTGGGCGCGCAGGCGGCGCCACTCTTCCAGGCGGGCGCTGATGTCGGCCAGTTCGATAATGCGCAGGTAGCCGGGCGGACGGCGCCGCAGCGCCGCGTTGCCGCCGCCGATCCATAGCTCCACATGCTCCGGCAGGCGGGCGCGCAGCTGCTTCAGCGATTCTGTTACCTGGCGCGAATTCATGGCCGAGGAGAAGGACAGCGCCACCACGTCCACCTGCTGCGAGCGGGCCGCCTCCACGATATCGGGCAGCGGCGTCTGCACCCCGAGCGAAATGCATTGCGCGCCCTCGGCCGAAAACAGCGCTTCGGCCATCAGCAGGCCCAGGCCGTGGCGCTCCTGCGGCAGGGTGGTGAGCAGGATGCGCGGGCGCGGCGCGGCGCTGATATGGCTGGCCTGGGGCAGGGCGAACACCGCGCTGTGCATCACGGCCTGCAGCGATTCAGTCACCATGTGTTCTTCAAACACTGCAAACTGGCCGCAAGCCCAGGCATCGCCCACCATCGTCGTCAGGGGCGCCATCAGGTCCAGAACGAAATTACGGACTCCCATTACCATCAGGGCCTGCGACAGGCGGCGGCGCAGTGCGTCGGCGTCCAGGCTTTTGCATAGATCGAGGTAAATCTGCAGATCGGGGTGGGGCGTGCGGCGCGGCTGGCGCTGGTCGGCGGCTTTTTCGGCCAGGGCCTGCAGCGCCTCCATGTCATAGCTGATCACCTTGCCCGGGCGGTAGCCCAGGTCGATCAAACGCTTGATCATGCGCAACTTCTGCACCTGCTCGGACGGGTAGACTCGCTCGCCGAAGCTGTCGCGTTGCGGCTGGGGAAAATCGTAGCGGCGTTCCCAGACGCGCAGGGTTTCTTTGGCGACGCCGGTATCGCGCTCAACATCGCTGATTGTTGCAGGCACGGGCATGTGGGTGACGTCGGTGTTCATCGGGATAGGCGGCTCCGCCAAGGAAGGCGACGTGCATTCTAACCTCGTTTTTACGAAGAAAGTTGCGCATTATCCACAGCAGACCAGGTGTTAAAAACTTGCTCGCGTTGCTTGTCCAATACACAGCTTGTGGTTTTTTGGCTTTCGCTTCGATTCCTTTCATTGTAGTTCCTGTGTCGTGGACAGAGGCCGTTACAAATTTTTTTTCACTCGGCGCTGCCATGCAAATGCGGATCCTTCGCACCAAGATGGTGCAGTCTTATGTGGAAAATACTTACTTAGATATGCGACATCATTAGCTGATTTCATACATAAAGTAGGTTATAAAGAGACAGTTTTTGCTGCTTTGCGGCAGGAATTTGTGTTCGGGTATACAATCCTGCCGTGGTGACCACCCAGGGAGACTGGCTGGTTCCATTAGTAGCTTGATACTTGATGGAAAGCAAAAGCATCAGTATAGTGCCGCCTCCCGGTGCATCCGTGCACCGATATGAAGCCGGCGCGAAACTCGGCCGCGACAATAAGTGAGAGCTCTCCTACCAGGAGGGCGAGATGGCAAATGGGGATATTTGCTTTCACAAAGACGGCGTCCGGGACGAGGACGCCCACAAGACCGATTCAAGCCTCTGCTTTGAAAAATCTTTAAATTGCAACACAACAGAAGGAACAGTAATGAAAAAAACTCTAATCTCCCTCGCAGTGTTAGGCGCAATGAGCAGCGCCGCTTTCGCACAGAGCAACGTCACCATCTACGGTATCCTGGACGCGGGCCTGGTTGCTGAGCGCGGCGGTAAAGCCGGCAATATCACCAAGGTAACCAGCGGCGTGGCCAACGCTTCGCGTATCGGCTTCCGCGGCGTGGAAGACCTGGGCGGCGGCCTGTCGGCCATCTTCACCCTGGAAACCGGCTTCCGTGCGGATGACGGCGCGCTGGACAACACCAGCAGCACCCTGTTCAACCGCCAGGCTTTCGTTGGCCTGCGCTCCAAGGAAGCCGGCACGCTGACCATCGGCCGCCAGTACACCCCTTGGTACAACGCCTTCGTGCAAGTGGGTGATCCGTTCGCTGCCGGCCTGTCGGGCTCCGCGAAAAACCTGTTCCCGGCCGGCGGCATCAACGTGCGTAACAGCAACGCCGTGGTGTACCAGACCCCGGTGTACAACGGCCTGAGCGGTGAAGTGTTCTACGGTTTCGGTGAGCAGTCGGGCGATTCCGCTGCCGGCCGTCAACTGGGCGCTGCCGTGTCCTACGCCAACGGTCCGCTGAACGTGCGCCTGGCCTACAACAACCGCAACAACGACACCGCGACCGGCCTGGCGCCGATCGTTGAGCGCGATATCGGCCACAACAGCCTGCTGGCAGTCAACTATGACTTCAAGGTTGCCAAAGCCTTCTTCATGTACGGAAGCAACAAGGGCCTGAACAGCGTCGCTTACCCGAACGCTACCGCCTACACCACCACTGCAGTGGCGCCGTCGACCGACAGCCGCAACGCCCTGATCGGCGCCACCGTGCCGGTCGGCGCGGCAGGCAGCTTCATCGCTTCCTACAGCACCGTGGACGACAAAGAGTTCAACCGTGACGCGCACCAGTGGGCACTGGGCTACACCCACAGCCTGTCGAAGCGCACCACGACCTACCTGTCGTACGGCAAGATCAACAACAAGAACGGCGCCAGCTACACCGTTGGCAACAACGCCGAAGTTGGTTCCGGCGATTCCGCTTTCAACGTGGGCATCCGCCACTCGTTCTAAGCCGCCTTGCTGCACATGGAAACCGGCTGCTTCGGCAGCCGGTTTTTTTTCGTCCTGCCGCGTTAGAATGTGGGCATGAAAACAAGAACCCGTTTGAGCATGGCCTTGCTGGCCCTGGTGACCGTCAGCTGCGCCGCCATTGCGGCGGCCTTCGCCGCGCCGCGCGGCAAGCAGGAGCCGGAACGCAAGCCGATTCCGCGCTACGGCGTTCTGGTTTATTCCGATATCTGCGTGCACCCGGAAACGGGCGACTATGGCGGCCAGCGCATTACCTTCCAGCGTTTCCTTGAAGTGGATACGGCCATCTACGAGTTCACGGCGGGCGGCATCAGCTGGCCGCTGGTGGCCAGCGATATCAATATCGACCCGCGCGGCAAGATGATGTATTTCACGGTGGACGTGCCGCAGGAAGAGGAGCCGCGCACCATCAGCGGCAAATTCTCGGCCGACGGCGAAACGCTGACGCTGGACGGCGGCTACTGCGAAGACCAGCAGAATCCGATGAAGCTGTCGCGCGTGCACGATTTCGGCGCCAGGCCCAAGGCCTGCAAGTCCTGCCCGCCGCCACGGCCGGTGAAGGAGAAGCGGGAGCCGGCGGAAGAACTGCCGCCGATGGAAAAAACGCCGGCCCCCAAATGGGAACCGGCGCCGCCGTCTCAAGGCTAAAGCCGCTTAGCGCTGCTGCGCCGCCTCTGCCGCCTTGCGCATCGCTTCCAGCGTGGCGCCCGGCGTAATCAGGTTGCCGTCGTAGCGCAGCTCGATCAGCGCGGGCAGCTGCTGCGTGCGCGTATGCTGCAGCGCGCGTTCCAGCGCCGGCGCGAAGTCCGCCGTCTTCTCCACGATCTCGCCATGCGCGCCGGAGGCCTTCGCCAGTTGCGCGAAATCCGGATTCGCCAGCGTGGTGCCGGAAACGCGGCCCGGATAGGTTTTCTCCTGGTGCATGCGAATGGTGCCGAACATCTCGTTATTGAACACGATGATGATGACGCCCGCCTTGTACTGCACGGCGGTGGCCAGCTCCTGGCCGTTCATCATGTATTCGCCGTCGCCCGCGAAGGTGATCACGGTGCGCTGCGGATCGATGATCTTGGCCGCGACGCCGGAGGGGACGCTGTAGCCCATGGCGCCGCTGGTCGGGGCCAGCTGGGTGCGCGCGCCCCCGTAGCTGTGGAAGCGGTGCGCCCAGGTGGCGTAGTTGCCGGCGCCGTTGGTGATGATGGTGTCGTGCGGCGCCAGGCGGTCGATGTCCTGCACCACCTGCCACAGGTCCAGCGGCGCCTTGCCGTCCTGGAAAATGGCGGGCTTCTGCTGCCAGGCCTGCAGTTCGGCGCGTGCTTCCGCCACCGAACCTTTCCAGGCGCCCGCGTCCACCGGCTCCATGGCCGCCAGCATGGCCGCAGCCTGCGGCATGCCGCTTGCGATCATCAGCTCGCCCTGGTACACGCTGCCCAGTTCTTCCGGATCCGGATGGATGTGCACGAGGCGCTGGCGCGGCACCGGCGATTCGATGATGGTATAGCCGCTGGTGGTCATCTCGCCAAGGCGCGGGCCGATGGCGATCAGCACGTCCGCGTCGCGCACGCGCGCCGCCAGCTTGGGGTTGATGCCGATGCCCACGTCGCCTGCATAGTGCGGGTGCTGGTTGTCCAGCAGGTCCTGGAAGCGGAAGGCGCAGGACACCGGCAGGGCGTTCGCTTCGGCGAAGCGCACGATATCGGCGCGGGCCTGCTCGTTCCAGCCGCTGCCGCCCAGCAGCAGCAGCGGGCGTTTCGCCTCCGCCAGCATGGCGCGCAGCTGCGCGATCTGGGCGGCGGCCGGGGAGGCTTGCACCGGCTGGTAGCGGCGGGTGTCCGCCACGGCGGCCTGCGCCACCAGCATGTCTTCCGGCAGTGCCAGCACCACGGGGCCCTGGCGGCCGCTGGTGGCAATCTGGAAGGCACGGGCGATATATTCAGGCACACGGTCGGCACGGTCGATCTGCGCCACCCACTTGGCCATCTGGCCGAACATGCGGCGGTAATCCACTTCCTGGAAGGCCTCGCGGTCCATGAAATCGCTGCCCACCTGGCCGATGAAGAGGATCATCGGGGTCGAATCCTGGAAGGCGGTATGCACGCCGATGGAAGCATTGGTGGCGCCGGGGCCGCGCGTCACGAAGCAGATGCCGGGCTTGCCGGTCATCTTGCCGTAGGCGTCGGCCATGAAGGCCGCGCCGCCTTCCTGGCGGTTGATGATGAAGCGGATGCCGGAGCCGTGCAGTGCATCCAGCACATCCAGGTAGCTTTCGCCGGGCACGCCGAAAGCGGTATCGACACCGTGGACTTTCAGTGCATCGACCAGGATCTGGCCGCCGGAACGGGATGGATGCGTCATGGAGCTCGCCTCAAGATAATAAGATGATGCAGCATTCTAGAACCTGCCCCGCCGCCCGGCTTTCCAAATGGCGACACCAATTTCCTGATTCCGACCGGGTATAATACGCCCTGATGCAAGCCAGACAGCCGCTGGCTGCCGTAGCAATACGGTGGCGGGAGGAAGGTCCGGACTCCATAGAGCGGGGTGACGGTTAACGGCCGTCCGCTGAAAGTCCTTCCGGGGATATAAGGCGAGGAACAGGGCCACAGAGACGAGCGTATTAAGTTACGGTGAAACGCGGTAACCTCCACCTGGAGCAATTTCAAATAGGCACGCGTTGAGGCGGCTCGCGGAGCGTGCGGGTAGAAAGCTTGAGCGGCGGAGTAATTCGCCGCCTAGAGGAATGGCTGTCATAGCGCTTCGGCGCCGTAACAGAATCCGGCCTATCGGCTTGCTTCAACTAATTCCTTTCTTCGGATTCGCCGATGAAAAAATACATCCTGGCGTTAGATCAGGGCACCACCAGCTCCCGCGCAATCCTCTTTGACCAGCGCGGCCGGCTGTGCGGCAGCGCAGCGCAGGAATATCCCCAGCACTTTCCGCAACCGGGCTGGGTTGAACACGATCCCAAGGACATCTGGGAGAGCCAGCTTGCCGTGGCGCGCAAGGTGCTGGCCGAACAGGGCGTGCAGGCTGCGCAGCTGCAGGCCATCGGCATCGCCAACCAGCGCGAAACCACGGTGCTGTGGGACCGCCTGACCGGCCAGCCGGTGGCGCCCGCCATCGTGTGGCAGGACCGGCGCACCGCCGACTACTGCGAACAGCTGCGCGCCGAGGGCAAGGCCAAGCTGATCTGCGAATGCACCGGCCTGGAACTGGATGCCTATTTTTCCGCCACCAAGCTGAAATGGCTGCTCGACCACGTGCCGGGCGCCCGCGAACGCGCCGAACGCGGCGAACTGTGTTTCGGCACCGTGGACAGCTGGCTGGCCTTCAAGCTGTGCGGCGTGCACGTGACGGACGTCAGCAATGCTTCGCGCACCATGCTGTTCAACATCCACCTGATGCGCTGGGACGCGGACCTGCTGGCGCTGTTCCGCATTCCGGCCTCCCTGCTGCCGCAGGTGGTGTCCTCCAGCGAAGAGGTGGGCATGACGCACGAGGAGCTGTTCGGCGAAGCGGTGCCGCTGGCCGGCATCGCGGGCGACCAGCAGGCCGCCACCTTCGGCCAGGCCTGCCACCAGCCCGGCATGGTGAAGAATACCTACGGCACCGGGTGCTTCATGCTGATGCATGCGGGCGCCCACCCGCGCGTGTCGCATAACCGCCTGCTGTCCACCGTGGGCTGGCGGGTGGACGGCGCCACCGACTACCTGCTGGAAGGCAGCGTCTTCATGGGCGGCGCCACCGTGCAGTGGCTGCGCGACGGGCTGGGCATCATCCGGCAGTCTTCGGACGTGGAAGCGCTGGCCGCCAGTGTGCCGGACAGCGGCGGCGTGCTGCTGGTGCCGGCCTTCACGGGGCTGGGCGCGCCGCACTGGGATCCCTATGCGCGCGGCGCCATCGCCGGTCTGACGCGCGGCAGTACGCAAGCGCATATTGCGCGCGCCGCCGTCGAATCCATCGCCTACCAGAGCGCCGAGCTGCTGGCCGCCATGCAGCGCGATGCCGCCATTCCTGTGGCCGAAGTGCGGGCCGACGGCGGGGCGGCGCGCAACGACATGCTGATGCAGTTCCAGGCCGACCTGCTCGGCGTGCCGGTGCTGCGCCCGCGCGTTACCGAGACCACGGCGCTCGGCGCCGCCTACCTGGCCGGCCTGGCCTCCGGTTTCTGGGCTTCGCGCGAGGAGATCGCGGCGCAATGGGAGTGCGAGCGCCGCTTCGAGCCAGCCATGGACAATGAGCGCCGCGCCGCCCTGATGCAGCGCTGGTCGCGCGCCGTCGAACGGGCCAAATCCTGGGCCGCGCCGCTCGATTGAAGCACTGCAGCATGGCCTGCGTATAATGGCGGCAGGCGCTGCACGGCAGCGTAAATTTGTCTATACAACTTGTTTCCCTCAAGCATCGTTGCTGCTGAATTCCTGAGCAGCCGCTCCTCCGGGGCGGTGGTGAAAACTGCCGCGCTCCCGCCTGTTCAGGGCAATTTCCGGCAAATTTGCGGCTGTCGCCCGTACGCGACGTGTTCGTTGCCAACTTGCAACCTTATGCATTTGTTTTAATTTTGTTTGTACCAATTTTGTAGCGCCGGACACGGTTGCGCAGATGAGGTAGCACTTTCACTATCCCGCCTAAGTATCTAATTTCTCGACACATTTTCACGTGAGCTCGCTTCAACGATGCGCGCTAAGTCCTTAATTTCATTACTAAAAACCGGTTTTTTCCAATTGGAAATCGCTTGACCACCAGTTTTGCTTACTCTAAAGTGGGCATCTGTGTGAAAAAGTGTAGTTTTGTGGGATTTTTTGGCGAGAAAAGCGCTGCACAAAATGACGGACAACATTAGGGATAGATAGAAAGAACAGCCGTGTTCCAGGGGGCTTCCGCGATCACTCTCGATGCGAAAGGCAGGATGTCGATTCCGGCCAAGCATCGTGACGCACTGATGATTCAGTGCGAAGGCCGCCTCACGCTCACGAAACACCCGGACGGCTGCCTGCTGATGTATCCCCGCCATGTGTGGGAAGCGAAGCGCGACCAGATCGCGGCGTGGCCGATGTCGGCCCGCGGCTGGCAGCGCATCCTGCTGGGCAATGCGAGCGATGTCGAGATGGATTCGGCCGGCCGCATCCTGGTGGCGCCCGAGCTGCGCGATGCCGTGGGCCTGGGCCGCGAGGTCGTCCTGTCCGGCATGCTGACCCACTTCGAAATCTGGGATCCGGCCAAGCGTGCCGAAAACGAGCAGGCCACCATCGATGTCGGCATGCCCGACACCCTTTCCGATTTCTCCTTCTGAGGCCTGCCGATGACCACGACAGCAGTGCCCGAATATCAGCATCGCACGGTGCTGCTAGATGAAGCGGTGAATGCGCTTGATCTGGAGGGCGCGCGCGCCAACGGCACATACATCGACGGTACTTTCGGCCGCGGCGGCCATAGCCGCCTGATTCTCTCGAAGCTCGGCGCCAACGCGCGCCTGATCGCCTTCGACAAGGATCCGCAGGCCATCGCCACCGCGGAACAGATCAGGGACCAGCGCTTCACGATCGTGCATGACAGCTTCGCCACGATGGCGGACGCCCTCGCCGAACGCGGTATCGGCAAGGTGGACGGCATCCTGCTGGACCTTGGCATCTCGTCGCCGCAGGTGGATGACGCGGCGCGCGGCTTCAGTTTCCGTAACGATGGTCCGCTCGACATGCGCATGGACACCACGCGCGGCATGTCGGCGGCGGAGTGGCTCGCCACAGAAACCGAACAGACACTGGAAAAGGTGATAAAGGAATATGGGGAAGAACGGTTTGCTTTTCAGATTGCAAAGGCGATTGTTGCTCGCCGGGCAGTCGAACCAATTTCAAGCACACGACAGCTTGCCGGTATCGTGGCAGGCGCGGTCAAAACCCGGGAGAAGGGCAAAGATCCGGCCACTCGGACCTTTCAGGCTATCCGGATTTTCATCAATAAAGAGCTTGAAGATCTCGAAGCAGGTCTGAAGCAGGCTTATGAAGCGCTGGCGCCCGGCGGCATCATTGCGATCATCAGCTTCCACTCGCTGGAAGACCGCATGGTGAAGCGCTTCTTTGCCGAACGCGCCAATGTGCCGCAGCCGGACCGCCGGCTGCCGATCCGCGCCGTAGACCTGCCGCAGCCTGAACTCAAGCTGCTGGCCAAGGTCAAGCCGTCGGACGAGGAAGTGGAAGCCAATCCGCGCGCCCGTTCCGCCGTCATGCGCGTGGCATTGCGCCTTGCTCCGAAAGGAGCGCTGCAATGAGCGGCAAGATCAATATCGTGCTGACCGCGCTGCTGGTGCTGTGCGCCTTGTCACTGGTGAAGTCGCAGTACCAGGCGCGCCACCTGTTCATTGAACTGGAACGCACCCAGAGCCAGGCGCGCCAGCTCGATATCGAATGGGCGCAGCTGCAGCTGGACCAGTCAACGCTGGGCAAGCATGCGCGTATCGAAGAAATTGCGCGGCGCGACCTGTCGATGACCCAGCTGACCCCCGCACGCACCCAGTACCTGACGGAGGGCGAGAAATAATGCGCGCCACCAGTGGCCTGAGCAGCTCCCGCGTTGCGGCTTCGAAGGGCGTGTCCTTCTCGAAGAGCCCCGTGCTGGCCGTGCGCCTGCCGACCTGGCGCTCGCGCGTGGTGCTGTTCGTGCTGTTCGCGGCCTTCGCCGCGCTGGCCGGCCGCGCACTGTGGCTGCAGGGCCTGTCCACCCAGTTCCTGCAGAAGCAGGGCGAAATCCGCTACGCGCGCACCATCGAACTGCCCGCAACGCGCGGCAAGATCACCGACCGCAATGGCCAGGTGCTGGCATCTTCCGTTCCCGTGAAAGCCATCTGGGCGATTCCGGACGATGTGCTGCAGGCGCCTGCCGACAAGATCCGCAAGCTGGCGAACCTGCTGGAGATGAGCGAGGTGGAACTGCGCAAGAAGCTGGATTCGGACCGCAACTTCGTTTACCTGAAGCGCCAGGTGGAGCAGGATGTGGCCGACCAGATCATCGCGCTGAAGATCGACGGCATCGACACCCGCAAGGAATACAAGCGCTTCTACCCGCAAGGCGAAGTGATGACCCACGTGGTGGGCTTTACCAATGTGGAAGATGTGGGCCAGGAAAGCATGGAACTGGCGCAGCAGAAAACCCTGGTCGGCACGCCCGGCTCGCGCCGCGTGATCAAGGACCGCCTGGGCCGCATCGTGGAAGACATCGGCGCCAAGCACGAGCCGCATGACGGCAAGGACCTGGTGCTGTCGGTCGATTCCAAGATCCAGTACATCGCCTTCACCCAGCTGAAGGGCGCCGTGGAGAAATTCAAGGCCAAGGCCGGCGCCGCCGTGGTGCTGGACGTGCACACGGGCGAAGTGCTGGCGCTGGCCAACTACCCAAGCTACGACCCGAACAACCGCCGCCAGCTGACCGGCGCGCAGCTGCGCAACCGCGTGATGACCGACTCCTTCGAGCCCGGTTCCACGCTGAAGCCGATTACCGTGGCGCTGGCGCTGGACAGCGGCCGCGTCAAGCCGCATACGCAGATCGATACCGGCAACGGCCGCCTCACCATTTTCGACCGCACCATCACGGACACCAAGCCGCACGGCGTGATCGACGTGAAGCAGATCATCGAGATGTCCTCCAACATCGGCACTTCCAAGATGGCGCTCAGCATGCCGCCGCAGGAGATGTGGGAGATGTTCACCAAAGTCGGCTTCGGCCAGCAGCCGAAGTGGGGCTTCCCCGGCGCCGTGGCGGGCCGCGTGCGTCCTTATAAATCCTGGCGTCCGGTGGAACAGGCCACCATGAGCTACGGTAACGGCATTTCGGTGTCGCTGATCCAGCTGGCGCGCTCCTACATGATGTTCGCGCGCGACGGCGACACCATTCCGCTGTCCTTCCAGAAGGTGACGGAGCAGCCCGTGGGCCAGCAGATCATCAAGCCGCAGACTGCGCGCGATATGCGCGAAATGCTGGAGGCTGTGGTCTCCGGCAAGGACGGCACCGCCAAGCAGGCGCAGATTCCCGGCTACCGCGTGGGCGGCAAGACCGGCACCGCCTACAAGGTGGAAAACGGCCGCTATGCGATACCGCGTAAATACATCGGTTCCTTCGTCGGCATGGTGCCGATGTCGAACCCGCGCTTCATCATCGCCGTCATGATCGATGAGCCGACCCAGGGCGGCCACTTCGGCGGCCAGGTCGCCGCGCCTACTTTTGCCAAGGTCGCAGAGAACGCTCTGCGCGCCATGAACGTGCCTCCGGATTCGTCCGTGACCGAAATCGTGATTCCGACCGATACCGGACCGGAGGCCATGTAATGAATACGATGACTAAGCAAGAAATCAGCAACTGGATCAAACAGGCAGCGCCCAACGGGCAGCTGGCCTCGGACTCGCGCCGCATCAAGCCGGGCGATGTGTTCTTTGCCTATCCCGGCGATGCCGGCGACGGGCGCACTTTCATTGAGACGGCGATTGAGCAGGGCGCAGCCGCCGTGGTCTACGACCCCGCAGGTTTCAGCTGGAAGCCCGAATGGAAAGCCGCTTCGCTGGCGGTGGAATCGCTGAAGCAGCAGGCCGGCCCGATCGCCCATGCCTTCTACAATATGCCGGACAGCGGCATGTTCACGGTGGCCGTCACCGGCACCAATGGCAAGACCTCCACCGCCGTATGGCTGGGCCACGCGCTGTCGCGCGGCGGCGATACCACGGCCGTTATCGGCACGCTGGGCGTGGGCCTGTTCCATGGCCGCGGCGAACCCGAATTCAGCTCCACCGGCTACACCACGCCGGATCAGGTGCTGCTGGCGCGCACGCTGGACGAATGCCGCGCCGCCGGCGCAAAGTCGCTGGCCATCGAAGCCTCCTCCATCGGCCTGGAACAGGGCCGCGTGGCAGGCATGCATTTCGACGTGGCGCTGTTTACCAACCTCACGCGCGACCACCTGGACTTCCACGGCACCATGGAAGCCTATGAGGCGGCAAAAACGAAGCTGTTCGACTGGCCCGGCCTGAAAACCGCCGTGCTGAACCTGGATGACCCGATGGGCCGGCGCCTGGCAAAGCATGTGCAGGGCAAGGTGCAGGTCATCGGCTACACGCTGGCGGACGCCGCGGCGCTGCCGGACCTGGACGGCGTGACCATGCTGCGCGCCAGCCAGGTACGCAGCCGTAACATCGGCACCGAATTCCACCTCGATTCGCCGCTCGGCAGCGCCAACGTGAAAACGCAGCTGGTCGGTTCCTTCAATGTGAGCAATGCGCTGGGCGTACTAGGCGCGCTGCTGGCCAAGGGAATCGCGCTGAAGGCCGCCATCGATGCCGTCGAGACCCTGACGCCGCCGCCGGGCCGCATGCAGCTGGTAGGCGGCAACGACACGCCGATGGTGGTCATCGATTATGCCCACACGCCGGACGCGCTGGAGAAAACCATCGCCGTATTGCGCGACGTGGCCGGCGACCGTGGTGGCAAACTGTGGTGTGTGTTCGGCTGCGGCGGCGACCGCGATCCGGGCAAGCGCCCGCAGATGGGCCGCATTTCGCAGGCCGCCGACCACGTGCTCGTCACCAGCGATAACCCGCGCAGCGAAGACCCGCATTCCATCATTGAACAGATCGTTGCAGGCATGGACCCCAAACACCCGTCCTCCGTGTTCGAGACCGTGGAAGACCGCGCCACCGCAATCCTCACCGCAATCCGCCATGCGGGCAAGCAGGACGTGATCCTGCTGGCAGGGAAGGGCCATGAGCCTTACCAGGAAATCAAGGGCAAGAAGCTGCCGTTCTCGGACGCAGACCACGCCCAGCTGGCGCTGTCCGCCCGCCTGACCATGATGAGGCCAGGCTGATGCGCGCCACGCTCGACCAGATCCTCAGCGTGCTGCCCGGCGCGCGCCTGTATGCGCCGGTGCTGGCCGATGGCGGCGCCGCGGCCGTGGCCGCGCTGGCGGTGCAGTTCGAAGGCGTGTCCACCGACAGCCGCACCGTGCCTGCGGGTGCGCTGTTCGTCGCCCTGCGCGGCGAAGTGTTCGATGCACACGACTTCCTGCCGCAGGTCGCGGAGAAGGGCGCTGCCGCCGTGATCGCGGAACAGCTGCCGGAAGGCTGGACCCTGCCTGCCATCATTGTGCCGAATACGCTGGCGGCGCTGGGCCAGATCGCCAACTGGTGGCGCCGCAAGTTCGCGCTGCCGCTGATCGGTGTCACCGGCAGCAACGGCAAGACCACGGTGAAGGAAATGATTGCCTCCATCCTGGCGGCGGCCCACGGCGAAGATAATCGCCTGGCCACGCGCGGCAACCTGAATAATGAGATCGGCGTGCCGCTCACCCTGTTCCGCCTCGGCGCGCAGCACAAGTCCGCGGTGGTGGAACTGGGCATGAACCATCCCGGCGAAATCGGCCGCCTGAGCGCCATCGCCGCGCCGACCATCGGCATGGTCAACAACGCGCAGCGCGAGCACCAGGAATTCATGCACACGGTGGAAGCCGTGGCGCGCGAGAACGGCAGCGTGCTGGCCGCGCTGCCGGCGGACGGCGTGGCCGTGTTCCCGCAGTCGGACGAATTCACGCCTATCTGGCGCGAGCTGGCGGGCAGCCGCCGCGTGCTCACCTTCGGCCTGACGAAGGAGGCGGACGTGAGCTGCACCTACCGCGCGGGCGACTTCGGCAACCAGATGTTCGTCAGCGTGCGCCAGGGCGGCGAGCCGCTGCAGTTCTTCATCGGCCTGCAGGCCGCGGGCGAACACAATGTGCTGAACGCGCTGGCCGCCATCGCCTGCACCTGCGCAGCGGGAATTCCCGCCGCGCAGATCAAGCTGGGCCTGGATACGTTCGCGCCGGTCAGCGGCCGCCTGCAGAAGAAGCAGGCCGCGAACGGCGCCACCGTTATTGACGACAGCTACAACGCCAATCCCGATTCGGTGCGTGCCGCGATTGACGTGCTGGCGAAAGCCGCCGCACCGCGCGTACTGGTGCTGGGCGATATGGGCGAAGTCGGCACCCAGGGCCGCGAGTTCCACGAAGAGATTGCTGCCTATGCCGCGAGCAAGGGCATCGAGCACGTTCTGGTAACAGGCGAACTGGCCAGCCACATGGCAGGCCACGCACAACACTTCCAACAGTTCGACGCATTGCTGCAGGCGGTAGATGCAGCCGTGGCGCCGGACACCACTGTATTAATCAAGGGCTCCCGTTTCATGAAAATGGAGCGGGTCGTGCAGCATTTGATTGGATCGCAACAGGCTAACAAGGACAACCACTAATGCTGCTCTGGCTCGCACAATTCCTGCAGGACGATATCGGCGCCTTCCGCGTCTTTAACTTCATCACCTTCCGCGCCGTGTTCGCGACGATCACGGCGCTGGTCATCGGCCTGGTTGCCGGTCCTGCGGTGATCCGCAAGCTGACCGCGATGAAGTATGGGCAGGCCGTGCGCACCGACGGTCCGCAGACCCACCTGAAGAAGCATGGCACGCCAACCATGGGCGGCGTGCTGCTGCTGATCGCAGTCGGCGTTTCCACCATCCTGTGGTGCGATTGGTCCAACCGCCTGATCTGGCCGGTGATGGTCGTTACCATCGGCTTCGGCCTGGTGGGCTGGGTGGATGATTACCGCAAGGTGGTGCGCCAGGATCCCGAGGGCATGCGCTCGGCCGAAAAATACTTCTGGCAGTCGCTGGTGGGCATCGGCGCGGCGCTGTACCTGGCCTTCTCCGTGTCGGCGCCGACGCCGGTGGAAGTGCTGAACCTGTTCTGGGCCTGGGTGCAGTCGGGCTTCTCGATGGACCTGCCGCCGAAGGCCGACCTGATCGTGCCGTTCTTCAAGACCATCAGCTATCCGCTGGGCGTGTGGGGCTTCATCGCGCTGACCTACTGCGTGATCGTGGGCACCTCGAACGCCGTGAACTTCACCGACGGCCTGGATGGCCTGGCCATCATGCCGACCGTGATGGTGGGTTCGGCGCTGGGCCTGTTCGCCTACCTCACCGGCAGTGCGACCTACTCGAAATACCTGTTCATTCCGCACATTCCGGGCGCGGGCGAGCTGATTATCTTCTGCGGCGCCATGGCAGGCGCGGGCCTGGCCTTCCTCTGGTACAACACGCACCCGGCGCAGGTCTTCATGGGCGACGTTGGCGCGCTGGCGCTGGGCGGCGCACTGGGCACGATCGCCGTGATCGTGCGCCAGGAGATTGTGCTGTTCATTATGGGCGGCATCTTCGTGGCCGAAACCCTGTCGGTGATTATCCAGGTGGGCTGGTTCAAGTACACCAAGAAGCGCTACGGCGCCGGCCGCCGTGTGTTCCTGATGGCGCCCCTGCACCACCACTTTGAACAAAAAGGCTGGAAGGAGACGCAGGTGGTCGTGCGCTTCTGGATCATCACCATGATGCTGGTGCTGATCGGCCTCTCGACCCTGAAGCTGCGTTAAACAACACAGATGATCTATAACGGCAAAATCGCGTTGGTATTAGGGCTGGGTGAATCCGGCCTGGCGATGGCACAGTGGCTGGCCCGCTGTGGCGCGCTGCTGCGCGTTGCCGATACGCGTGCCGTGCCGGACCGCCTGCCTGCGCTGCGCGAGGCGCTGCCGGGCACGCAATTCATCTCCGGCCCCTTCAACGCGGCCCTGCTGGACGGCGTGGACTTCGTGGCTGTCAGCCCCGGCCTCGGCCCGAACAAGGAACTGGCCGAGATTATCCCGGCGGCTGCCGAAAAGAATATCCCTGTATGGGGCGAAATCGAGCTGTTCGCACAGGCCCTGAAATGGCTGCAGGACGACCGCGCCTATGCGCCGAAGGTCATCGCCATCACGGGCACCAACGGCAAGACCACTGTCACCACGCTGACCGGCCAGCTGTGCGAGCGCGCCGGCCAGACCGTGCGTGTGGCGGGCAATATCAGCCCGGCCGCGCTGGATGTGCTGCGCGAAGCGATGGACGAGGAAACCCTGCCGCAGGTATGGGTGCTCGAACTCTCCAGCTTCCAGCTGCACACGACCTACAGCCTCAGGGCCGACGCCGCCACGGTGCTGAATGTGACGCAGGACCACCTGGACTGGCATGGCGATATGCAGTCCTACGCCAACGACAAGGCGCGCATCTTCGGCGACGACACCGTGCGCGTGCTGAACCGCGACGACGAATGGGTGATGCGCATGGCGAACCCCACCGGCGAGAACGTGACCTTCGGCACCGATGAGCCGGTGCTGGCGGACAGCTTCGGCCTGGTGAACGAGCGCGGTATCTTCTGGCTCGCCACCGCCGAGCCGACCGAGGAAGTGGAAAAGAAGAAGCGCCGCAAGAACGATCCGCCACGACCGCCGGTTGAGTGCTATGTGAAGAAGATGATGCCGGCCGATGCGCTGCAGATCCGCGGCACGCACAATGCGTCGAATGCGCTGGCCGCGCTGGCCTTGTGCCGCGCCATCGGCCTGCCGTTCGCGCCGCTGCTGCATGGCCTGCGCGAATACAAGGGCCAGCCGCACCGCGTGGAGCTGGTGTCGGCCATCAACGGCGTGGAATTCTACGACGACAGCAAGGGCACCAATGTGGGCGCCACCGTCGCGGCGCTGAATGGTCTCGGCAAGAGCTTCGGCGGCGAGCACCAGCGCCTGGTGCTGATCGCCGGCGGCGACGGCAAGGGCCAGGAATTCGATCCCCTGGCCGAGCCGGTGGCGCGCTATGTGCGCGCCGTGGTGCTGATCGGCCGCGATGCGCCTGGCATCCGCGCCGCACTGGCCGATACCGGCGTGCCGATGGAAGACTTCGCGACGCTGGAAGAGGCAACGAAGCGCGCTGCTGCGCTGGCGCAGAACGGCGACGCCGTGCTGCTGTCGCCGGCCTGCGCGAGCCTGGACATGTTCAAGAACTACGCGCACCGCGCGCAGGTGTTCATCGACACCGTGCGCGAACTGGCGCTCGATGCGGGGCAGGAGATCTGATGGCGTTCCAGCTCCCCTTCAAATTCGGCGGCGCGTCCGCCCCCACGCCGATCGACAGCCGCGCACGCCAGTCGAAGATGATGGAATACGACCAGCCGCTGGTGTGGGTGGTGCTGCTGCTCATGCTGCTCGGCATGGTGATGGTGTACTCCGCTTCCATCGCGCTGCCGGATTCGCCGAAGTTCGCGGCCTACTCGAATACCTACTTCCTGAACCGCCAGGCGCTGTTCATCGGCATTTCCGCCGTTGCGGCGGTGATCGTGTTCCGCATTCCGGTCGCCACGCTGCAGAAGGCGTCGCCTTACCTGTTCATCGCCACGCTGGTGCTGCTGGTCCTCGTGCTGATTCCGGGCATCGGCATCGTGGTGAACGGCGGCCGCCGCTGGCTGCCGTTCCGCCTCGGCCAGCCGTCCGAAGTGATGAAGCTCGTGATGGTGATCTACGCCGCCGACTACACGGTGCGCAAGCAGGAATACATGCACAAGCTGACCAAGGGCTTCCTGCCGATGGCGCTGGCCGTGAGCTTCGTCGGCCTGCTGCTGCTGCTGGAGCCGGACCTTGGCGCCTTCGGCGTCATCGTCTGCATCGCCATGGGCATCCTCTTCCTGGGCGGCGTGAACGCGATCTGGTTCGGCGGCATCGGCGCCATGCTGGTGACGATCTTTGTTTCCATCATTGCCTTGTCCAAGTTCCGGCGCGACCGTTTCTTCGCCTACCTGAATCCGTGGGAGGAAGAGAACGCGCTGAACAAGGCCTACCAGCTGACGCACTCCCTGATCGCCTTCGGGCGCGGAGAGCTGATGGGCGTTGGCCTGGGTGGCAGCGTGGAGAAGCTGCACTACCTGCCGGAGGCGCATACCGACTTCCTGCTGGCCGTGATCGGCGAAGAGCTGGGCCTGGCGGGCGTGCTTGTTGTGATCGCGCTGTTCTACTGGATCGTCAAGCGCGCCTTCGATATCGGGCGCCAGGCGATCGCCATCGACCAGACCTTCGCGGGCCTGGTGGCGAAAGGCATCGGCATCTGGATCGGCGTGCAGACCTTCATCAATATGGGCGTGAACCTCGGCCTGCTGCCGACCAAGGGCCTGACGCTGCCGCTGATGAGCTACGGCGGCTCGGGTGTTCTGATCAACTGTGTCGGCCTGGCGATCCTGCTGCGCATCGACTATGAAAACCGTGTGCTGATGCGGGGAGGGCGGATATGAAGCGCCTGATGATTATGGCGGCAGGTACCGGTGGCCACATCTTCCCCGGCCTGGCGATCGCGAACACCATGCGCGAGCGCGGCTGGGAAGTGAGCTGGCTGGGCACGTCCCACGGCATGGAAAAGGACCTGGTGCCGAAGAGCGGCATTGCGATGGATACCATCGATTTCAGCGGCATGCGCGGCAAGGGCCTGAAACACACCATCGAAGGCGGCTTCAAGATGCTGGGCGCCTTCGCCGACTGCTTCGGTTTCCTGGGACGCCGCAAGCCGGACGTGGTGCTGGGCATGGGCGGCTACGTTACGGTGCCGGGCGGCGTGGCGGCCAGGCTGCGCGGCGTGCCGCTGGTGCTGGTGAACGCCGATGCGGCCCTGCTGATGTCGAACAAAACCCTGGCGCCGGTGGCGAAGCGCGTGTGCTTCGGTTTCCCGGCCGAATTCGGCGCGGCTGCCGGCAAGGCCACGGTAACGGGCAACCCGGTGCGCGCCGAGATCCTGGCGCTGCCGGAACCGCAGCAGCGCTTTGCCGGGCGCGAAGGCCCGCTGCGCATCCTGGTGGTGGGCGGCAGCCTGGGCGCCAAGGCGCTGAACGATGTTTTGCCGGCTGCGCTGGCGCTGATACCGCCCGCGCAGCGTCCGATCGTCACCCACCAGTCGGGCAAGAAGAATATCGATGCGCTGCACCAGGCCTACTGGAAAGCCGATGTGCAGGCGAATGTGCTGGACTTTATCGACGACATGGCATGCGCCTATGCCGCGGCGGATCTCGTGATCTGCCGCGCGGGCGCCATCACCGTGTCCGAACTGACGGCGGCCGGCGTGGCGAGCGTGCTGGTGCCGCTGGTGGCGTCCACCACCAGCCACCAGCGCGACAATGCGCAGTGGATGGCGAAGCAGAACGCTTCCATCCATATGCCGCAGACGGAACTGAATCCGCAGAGCCTCGCGGCCCTGCTGCAAACGCTGACGCGTGGCGCCTGCCTGAACATGGCGGTGGCGGCGCGCGCGGTGGGCAAACGCGATGCGAACAACGCGATCGCGCAAGAACTGGAAAAACTGGCATGAAACACAAGGTCAAGAACATTCACTTCGTCGGCATCGGCGGCAGCGGCATGAGCGGCATCGCGGAAGTGCTGGTCACGCTCGGCTACAACGTCTCCGGTTCGGACCTGGGCAGCAACGCTGTTACCCAGCGCCTGACGGATATGGGCGCGAAGGTGTTCCAGGGCCACGCAGCGGACAATATCGGCGATGCGGATGCGGTGGTGACGTCAACCGCGGTGAAAGAAGACAATCCGGAAGTGGTGGCAGCCCGCGCCCGCAAGATTCCCATCGTGCCGCGCGCCGTGATGCTGGGGGAGCTGATGCGCCTGAAGCGCGGCATCGCGATCGCCGGCACGCACGGCAAGACCACCACCACCAGCCTGGTGGCATCGGTGCTGGCCGCCGGCGGCCTGGACCCGACCTTCGTGATCGGCGGCCGCCTGACTGCGGCGGGCGCCAACGCCAAGCTGGGCTCCGGCGAATACCTGGTGGCGGAAGCCGACGAATCGGATGCTTCCTTCCTGAACCTGGCGCCGATGATCGAAGTCATCACGAACATCGATGCCGATCACATGGAAACCTACGAGCACGATTTCGAGAAGCTGAAGCAGGCCTTCGTCCACTTCACGCACCGCCTGCCGTTCTACGGCCGCGCCATGCTGTGCATCGACGATCCGCATGTGCGCAGCATCATTCCGCAGGTGACGAAGCCCGTAACGACCTATGGCTTCAGCGAAGAAGCGGAAGTGCGCGCCATCAACGCGCGCGCCGTCGGCACCCAGATGCACTTCACCGTGCTGCAGGCCGGCCATCCGGACCTGGGCGTGGTGCTGAACCAGCCCGGCATGCACAATGTGCTGAACGCCTGCTCGGCGGTCGCCATTGCGCGCGAGATCGGCGTGGAAGACAGCGCCACGCAGGCCGGCCTGGCCGGTTTTGCCGGCGTGGGCCGCCGCTTCACCAAGTATGGCGACATCGCGATTCCGTCCGGCGGCAGCTTCACGCTGGTGGACGATTTCGGCCATCACCCGATTGAAACGGAAGTCACGCTGGCGGCGGCGCGCGCCGCATATCCCGGCCGCCGCCTGGTGCTGGCCTTCCAGCCGCACCGCTACACCCGCACCCGCGACCTGTTCGAAGACTTTGCAAAAGTGCTGAGTTCTGTCGACGTGCTGGTGCTGGCGGACGTTTATGCAGCGGGCGAGCAGCCGATCGTGGCTGCCGACGGCCGCTCCCTGGCGCACGCGATCCGCGCGCGCGGCAAGACCGAACCGGTATTCGTTGAAAACATCGCGGATATGCCGGAAACGATTATGAATGTGGTGCGCGGCGGCGACGTCGTGCTCACGATGGGCGCAGGCTCGATCAGCGGCGTCCCGGCAAAACTGACTGCATACAAGGCATGAACGTGAAACCTATCACTCAACAGGAAGCGCAGGCATTGGGCAAGGTGGGCGTGCTGTTCGGCGGACGCTCCGCCGAACGCGATGTGTCCATCATGTCCGGCACCGGCGTGCTGAAGGCGCTGCAAAGCCAGGGCATCGATGCCCACGCCTTCGATCCGGGCCAGCGCACGCTGGCCGAACTGGCCGCGGAAAAATTCGACCGCGTGTTCATCGCGCTGCACGGCCGCTTCGGCGAGGACGGCAGCCTGCAGGGCGCGCTGGAATTGCTGGGCATTCCCTACACCGGCTCGGGCGTGATGGCCAGCTCGGTGGGCATGGACAAGATCACCACCAAGATCTTGTGGCTGAACGAAGGCCTGCCGACGCCGCGCTACGCGGTGCTGGATGCGAAATCGGACCTGGACAAGATCGCCGCCGACCTGGGCCTGCCGCTGATCGTGAAGCCGCCGCATGAAGGTTCGACCATCGGCATCACCAAGGTCAACGCCGCGGCCGAATTCCGCCAGGCCTATGACACCGCGGCTGCGCTGGACGACGCCGTACTGGCCGAGGAATTCGTGACGGGCCGCGAGTTCACCGTCGCCGTGCTGGGCTCGGGCGCCAATGCGCGCGCGCTGCCGGTGGTGGAGATCGTGGCGCCTGAAGGCAATTACGACTACCAGAACAAATACTTCACCGACGACACGCAGTATTTCTGCCCGCCGCAGCTGGACGAATCCATTCAGGCCGAAATGCGCCGCATCGCCGTGGAAGCCTACCGTGCGGTCGGCTGTGAGGGCTGGGGCCGGGTCGACGTGCTGCTGCGCGTGGCCGACAACAAGCCTTTCCTGCTGGAGGTGAATACCTCCCCAGGCATGACCAGCCACTCGCTGGTGCCGATGGCGGCGCGTGCGGAAGGCATCAGCTATGAGCAGCTGTGCGTGGAGATACTGCGCTCGGCACGGCTGAAGATGAAGGCCTGAGGGGAATAAGGGGAACCATGTGGCAGGACGTCAAAGCCCTCAACGCAGCAGCCAGCGGCATCACCGCGCTGGCGCTCGTGGCTTGCGTCGCCGGTGGTGTGTGGTGGGTGGCGCAGCGTCCGGTGTTCAACCTGCGCACCATCACCGTGGAAGGGGTGGACAAGGAAGAACTGAAGCACGTCAACCTGCTCACCTTGCGCAACGGTACGCAGGGCCGGATACGCGGCAATTTCTTCACCGCGAACCTGGACAGCGTGCGGCAGGTATTCGAGTCGGTGCCGTGGGTAAGGCGGGCGACGGTGCGGCGCGAATGGCCGGACCAGCTGATCGTGGAAGTGGAAGAGCACGAAGCCCTGGGCACCTGGGGTGAGGATGGCAGGCTGCTGTCGGTGAAGGGCGATGTGTTCACCGCCAACCTGGCAGAAGCCGAAGAGGATCACGAGCTGCCCGCCTTCTCCGGACCGGAGGGCAGCGAGAAGGAAGTGCTGGCGCGCTACGGCGAACTGCAGAAATGGTTTGCGCCGATCAAGCTGGCGCCGGAGGAGTTGTCGCTGTCCAGCCGGTATGCGTGGACGGTAAGGCTGGACAACGGCATGAGCGTGGCGCTGGGCAGGGAGCAGACGCCGAGCATGCTGAAGGAGAGGGTGGACCGGCTGGTGGGGATCTGGCCCCAGCTGGTGAGCCGGGTGCCGAATATCGAGACGGTCGATATGCGGTACCAGAATGGATTGGCGCTGAGCGCACAGGGATTGAAGATACCGGCTGAAAAGCCGCATAAATAAAGCAGGCAAACAGATGACTAAAGACGCTAAAAACCTGATCGTCGGACTCGACATCGGCACCTCCAAAGTGGTGGCCGTGGTGGCCGAAGTGATGGGCGATGGACGCCACGAAGTGATTGGCCTGGGCCAGCACGAGTCTAAAGGCCTGAAAAAGGGCGTAGTGGTGAACATCGAAGCGACGGTCGAATCGATCCAGCGCGCGCTGGAAGAAGCCGAGCTGATGGCCGACTGCAAGATCCGCAATGTGTACGCGGGCATTGCGGGCAGCCATATCCGCAGCTTCAATTCCAGCGGCATGGTGGCCATCAAGGACAAGGAAGTGACGGCGACCGATGTAGCGCGCGTCATTGAAACGGCGAAGGCGGTTAACATCCCGACCGACCAGCAATTGCTGCATACCGTGCCGCAGGAATTCATCGTCGACAGCCAGGAAGATGTGCGCGAGCCGATCGGCATGAGCGGCATCCGCCTGGAAGTCAAAGTACATATCGTCACCGGCGCCGTGAGCGCGGTGCAGAACATCGTCAAATGCGTGCGCCGCTGCGGCCTGGAGGTCTCGGACCTGATCCTGCAGCCGATGGCCTCGGCCGATGCCGTGCTCACGCCGGACGAAAAGGAATTGGGTGTGGTGCTGATCGATATCGGCGGCGGCACCACCGACGTTGCTGTGTTCTCGGACGGCGCGATCCGCCATACGGCTGTGATCCCGATTGCCGGTGACCAGATCACCAACGATATTGCAATGGCGCTGCGCACGCCGACCTCGGAAGCGGAAGAAATCAAGATCCGCTACGGCGTGGCCAAGCAGGTGCTGGCGGATCCGGGCGAACACCTGGAAGTGCCGGGCCTGGGCGACCGCGGCCCGCGCAACCTTTCGCGCCAGGCGCTGGCTGCCGTCATCGAGCCGCGCGTGGAGGAGCTGTTCGCCATGGTGCACCAGGTGGTGCGCGAATCCGGCTACGAGGGCGTGCTCTCGTCCGGCATCGTGCTCACCGGCGGCACCGCCATCATGCCCGGCATGGTGGAAATGGCGGAGGACATTTTCCTGAAACCGGCGCGCCTCGGCACGCCGGACTACCGCGGCCAGCTGGCTGACGTGGTGCGCAGCCCGCGCTACGCCACCGTGCTCGGGCTGCTGCTGGAAGCGAAGAAGCAGTACCTGCGCGGGCATATCGTGACGCGCCAGGACGGGTCCGTGAAGGCGGTGTGGCAGCGCATGAAGGAATGGTTCCTCGGGAACTTCTGATTTTTTTGGGTTTGGCTTTTTAAATTTTTACTTTATTAAAACCGCAGTTTTCAATCTCCAGTTCTTCTACCGATATGAGGACTGGCGCTTGAAAACCGCATTCTTAGGAGCACATCATGGAGTTTGATATGGTCGATAACGCATCGCTGGGTACGGTCATCAAGGTGGTCGGCGTCGGTGGCGCAGGCGGCAACGCAGTGCAGCACATGATCAACAAGGGGATGAGCGGTGTTGAATTCATCGCCGCCAATACCGACGCGCAGGCGCTGTCGACTTCCAAAGCCAATAACATCATCCAGATCGGCGAGACCGGCCTGGGTGCGGGCATGAAGCCTGACGTTGGCCGCCAGCTGGCCGAAGAGTCCCGCGCGCGCATCGAAGACGCGCTGCGCGGCGCGCACATGGTGTTCATCGCTGCCGGCATGGGCGGCGGCACCGGCACCGGCGCTGCGCCGATCGTGGCCGAAGTGGCGAAGGCCCAGGGCGCGCTGACCGTGGCCGTGGTGTCCAAGCCTTTCTCGCACGAAGGCCAGAAGTGCATGGACATCGCCGATGAAGGCCTGGAAAAGCTGGCCGCGAACGTCGACTCCCTGATCGTGATCCTGAACGAAAAGCTGGAAGAGATCTACGAAGACGAATCGCTGATCGAATGGCTGCAGCACGCGGACGATGTGCTGAACAACGCCGTTGCCGGTATCGCCGAGATCATCAACGTGCCAGGCCACATCAACGTCGACTTCAACGACGTGAAGACCATCATGGGCGAGCAGGGCAAGGCCATGATGGGCACCGCGACCGCTTCCGGCGTGGACCGCGCACGTATCGCTGCCGAGCAGGCCGTGGCATCGCCGCTGCTGGATGGTATCGACCTGTCCGGCGCGCGCGGCGTGCTGGTCAACGTGACCGCATCACGTGGCCTGAAAGGTAAGGAGATCAAGGAAGTCATGGCTGCCGTGCGCGCCTTCGCTGCACCGGATGCATCGATTGCACAGGGTATCGCCTACGACGACTCCATGGGCGACGAAATCCGCGTCACCGTGGTGGCAACGGGCCTGGGCAAGGGCAAGAAGCACGTGCAGCTGGTGCCTCAGCCAATGCTGCGTACCGGCACCCACAATGCTCCTGTGATGCCATCGGCAGCACTGGGCGGCGCGGCAGCTGGCGGCACCGTGACCATGGGCAGCGCCCAGGGCTTCGAAGGCATGAAGGCGCCAGCCGTATGGCGCCGCGAATCGGCTTCCGAGCAGGTGCGCGCCATGGAAAAGAACGGCATGGAAACCTACGACATTCCGGCTTTCCTGCGCAAGCAGGCTGACTGATAGCAGTCCGGGAGCTTAATCGCCGGACGTGGCACAATACGTCCGGCAAGCCGCGCGCTGCGCGGCTTTTTCATTTCCGAATAACAGAACAGGAGTCATCCATGACCATTAAAGTAGGCGACAAGCTGCCGGAAGGCACGCTGGCAGAATTCATCGAAGTCGAGACCGAAGGCTGCTCCCTCGGCCCGAACGTATTCAATGTGCAGGACCTGGTCAAGGGCAAGAAGATCGCGATCTTCGGCCTGCCGGGCGCTTTCACCCCAACCTGCTCGGCACAGCACGTGCCGGGCTACGTCAAGAACGCCGACGCGCTGAAAGCCAAGGGCGTGGACGAAATCTGGTGCATCTCCGTGAACGACGCCTTCGTGATGGGCGCCTGGGGCCGCGACCAGAAATCCACCGGCATCGTGCGCATGATGGGCGACGGTAACGCCACCTTCACCAAGGCCCTGGGCCTGGACGCCGACTTCAGCAAGCACAATATGGGCACCCGCTCCCAGCGTTATTCGATGCTGGTGGAAGACGGCGTGGTCAAGCAGCTGAACATTGAACAGCCGGGCAAGTTCGAAGTCTCGAACGCCGAAACCCTGCTCGGCCAGCTGTAATTCACGCAGCCCGACGCAAAACGGCGCCCCTGAGGCGCCGTTTTTTTTGCTGTGATCTCCCGCAGGAGGACTGGGTAGGCTAACTGTTTTTTTTCGGTTTTACTAAAACGTGCTAATCCCCGCTACTTCGCTATAGCTGCCACTATTCCGCGATATCTCAAGCTAAATTGTAGTAAGGATTAGCGCACTATAGCGGGTTGTAGCAGTGATTGGCGGCGTTTAGAAAAACGCCTTTTTCAAGAGAGGTACCCCATGTATCTTTCCCAGGAGGGCTACGAGGTATCCGCCTGGCCTGGCTCAGCTTGTGGCGCACTGATAGCTGGAGGCCTTGTTCACGTCTCCGTGGCCCTTGTAGCGCGGGAAGGCCGGATAGCGGCAGAGTGGCCGCGAGCGGCCGGCGGTTGCCGCGTTGACGTCCACGCCTTTCAGCGTCTCGGGATCGTCGCCCTTGCTGACCCAGTCGTCGAGGATATCGACCGCGTTCCACGAGGGGACGAAGGTGCCGACCGAGTGGCCCAGGCCGGGCACCGTGTAGAAGCGCATGAACTTGTTGACGTTGTGCTGCCCCATCTTTGCGATCTGCGCCTGGTAGTAGGCAATGGTCGCGTTCGGGCTGATCACTTCATCGGCCAGGCCATGCAGCACGATCAGCTTGCCGCCGTGGCCGCGGAAGGCGTCCAGGTCCGGATTGGTGGCGCCGACGATGCCCGACATGTCCACCAGCCGCTGCTGCCACATGCCGGGATTGGCGATATCGAAGCCGATCGAGCTGTAAGTGCTGTTCTTCGTGATGAAATACTTGATGTAGCCGTCACCCTGTGAGAACAGGTAGCCGTTGGTGAGCGCACCGGGAGGCGAGCCGAGGTCGGGCGAGGAGCCGAGTCCCGGCGCCGGCGCGAAGTTCGCGCCCTGCAGGATGTTGTAGCCGTGGTGGCGGTTCACGCCGTGCGCCAGCTGGTAAGGCAGTACGAGGTCGCTTGCGATGACGTTCACAGTATTCAGCTGGGCATCCGACAGGCAGCTGTTGCCGGTATCGGCGCCGCCGGGGCAGCGCAGCGCTGCGGTGATGGCCGCCGACTTCGTGCGGCATGCGGCCACATTGCCCACGATGGAATCCTGCAGCCCGTCGTCGGCATCGCAGTGGGCGAGCACGGTGCTGTGCACGAGCGCCTGCTTGGTCTGGTTCAGGTAGCCGCCCGGAACGCCATAAGCCGCCTGGCCGACTTTCACGCCATGCAGGCGCACGCCCGCAAAGTTAATGGCCGGTGCGCTGACGACCGCGCCGTCATAGTCATGCGGATAGCGCTGGATCGCGGTCATGCCTTCGCGCCCGCCGGTGGAGCCGCCTGCGAAGTAGGAGCGCTTTGGCGCTTCCGCGTAGTGCAGCTTGATCAGGGCGAACGCCGCGTCGTGCGTTTTCTTCAGGTGTTCGTAGCCGAAGTTGGCGATGGCCGCTTCGTTCAGCGCGAATTCCGCACTGCCGACGCCGCCCACGTGGCCGGTATCCGAGCCGTAGGTGGCGAAGCGCTGCTGCAGCGGCGCAAAGCCCGGCGCGAAGGGCACGGCGCCGGTGGCATCAACCACCACGCCGCCATAGCCCGCGCCGCCCATCTGCACGGCCTTGCCGTTCCAGTCCGTCGGCAGGTTGAGCTGGAAGCGGATATCCGGCGTGCCTGCGGGCGCCGATACCGAAGGAATGATCTTGCCCAGCAGCTGGCAGTACTGCACGCCCTCGGCAGGCGTTACCAGCGTGGCCGAAGTCACGCTGGCGCCGCCCGTCGGCAGGCCGAGCGAAGACGCGGGAACACTCTGGCCGTTCATGTCGGCGCAGGCCACCGGTTTGGGTTTCTTCTTGGCTTCGGGGGCGCCGCCCTGGACGGCGCTGCCTTGCGCGAGGCTTTGCTGGGGGGCTGGTGTGGAATTGTCGCCGCCGGAGCAGGCAGCAAGCAGCGCGGCGGTCAGCGCGGCGCTGGAAAGACGAAGTGAGGCACGATACATGGGCAGTCTCCTGTTCACATCAATCGGGGAGTGATGGGAACGCGGCCTGCTGCCCGGTGGCGGCGACCATACACTCGCAGGCGCATCTTATTACAGCGCCGCGCGGGTGGGAATGGTCGCCTGGTCCCGGTCGAACCGGGGATTATTTAGACTTCTTCTTCTGCTTCTTCTTAGGCGCGAGCATCACGCCGGTGCAGGAAGGTGCGCCGCACAGGCAGCGGAAGGCTTCCTTCACTTTCTTCGTGTGCCTGGCCTCGTAGATCAGGCCGTAGTTGTAGTTCAGCTCTTCGCCTTTGTCGATGGGACGCAGGGCGTGGATGAAGACCCGGTCGTCCTCTTCGACGGCTTCGCAGTTCGGCTCGCAGGAGTGGTTGATGAAGCGCGCATCATTGCCCTGGGCGCCGCCGTCGATCAGCAGGCCGTTGTTGAGCGTGAAGAAGAAGGTATGGTTGATCGGGCCGCCCTTGGCTTCCGTGCGGCGGCAGGTTTCGTCCCAATCCACACGTTCTCCGGTGTACTCGATGATGCGTTTGCCCGCCGGGATCTTGCGCGCGGCGAAAACGCCGTTGCCGTGTACCGGCGAGTTGCGGACTTCGTAAAGGGGCTTGGTTTCTTTGTTGGGCGTGCTCATGGCGATATCATACAACGCCGGCGGCAGCGCACGATTCGCCATATGGCTTGTGGCGGGCTTGCGGCTCAAGCACGGACGCCGGGCATTGCGTACAATGGTTGACCCAAGAAAAAATAAAGTCGAGTCGCGCCGTGAACGCCAAGGAAAACCTGCACAGTATTTATGCGATGGTGGCAGCCGTCGCCATGTTCGCCTGCATGGACACCACGATGAAGCTGCTGGCCGAGCATTACCCGGCCATGCAGGTGACGGTGCTGCGCTGCGTGACCTCGATGCCCATCGTGTGCGCCTTCATGGCCTACCGTGGCAGCTTCCGCGGCATTTTCCGCGTGCGCTGGCCGCTGCACCTGCTGCGCGGCGTGATCGGCATCGGCATGCTGTCCATGTTCGCCTATGCGCTCAAGTCGCTGCCGCTGGCCGAAACCTATTCCATCTTCTTCATCGCCCCGGCCCTGATCACCGCGCTGTCGGTCTTCATCCTGAAGGAGCGCGTGGACGCCACGCAGTGGGGCGCCATCGTGGTGGGCCTGGTGGGCGTGCTGGTGGTGCTGCGGCCGGAGGGCACGAACTTCATTTCTGTCGCGGGCCTGGCGGTGCTGGCATCGGCGGCCTGCTATGCGGTGTCGGCGATTGCCAGCCGCATCCTGGCGCGTACCGATGCGCCGGAACACATCATGTTCTGGGTGCTGGCCCTGATGGGCATCGGCGCGCTGCCGCTGGCCTGGCCGAACTGGGTGCCGATCCAGGCCGCACACTGGCCTATCCTGGTGGCGCTGGCCGTCACCGGCTTCCTTGGCCAGCTGGCGCTGACCAAGGCCTTCAGCATCGGCAAGGCTTCGATTGTGGCCCCCTTCGAGTACACGGCGCTGGCCTGGGGCGTGGCGATCGACTGGGCGCTGTGGGATACGCTGCCGGATTCCTATACCCTGCTGGGTGCGGCCATCATTATCGGCAGCGGCATCTACCTGGTGCGGCGCGAGGCCGTGCATGCCGAGGCGGAGCATCCCTGAGCGGAAGCCGATATAATCGGCGCATGCTCAAACAACGCACTATTAAAGAAATGGTCCGCACCACCGGTGTGGGGCTGCATTCCGGCACCAAGGTCGTGCTGACCTTGCGTCCTGCCGCGCCGGATACCGGCATCGTGTTCAGCCGCGTCGACCTGGATCCGCCTGTTGTGTTTCCGGCAAGCGCCATGGCCGTGGGCGATACGCGCATGGCCTCGGTGCTGATCAAGGACAATGCCCGCGTCTCTACCGTCGAACACCTGATGTCCGCCTGCGCGGGCCTCGGCATCGACAATCTCTTCATCGACGTCACCGCCGAAGAAATCCCCATCATGGACGGTTCGGCATCGTCCTTCGTCTACCTGCTGCAGCAGGCCGGCGTGGAAGAACAGGAGGCGCCGAAGAAATTCATCAAGGTGCTGAAGCCGGTGGAAGTGCGCGAAGGGCAGGGCGCCGGCGAAAAGTGGGCCCGACTGGTGCCGCACGACGGCTTCAAGCTGGACTTCTTCATCGAATTCAATCACCCCGCCGTGGACGGTACCGCGCAGCGCGCGAACGTCGATTTCGGCGATGTGTCCTATGTGCAGGCGGTGGCGCGCGCGCGCACCTTCGGCTTCATGCAGGACGTGGAAATGCTGCGCGGGATCGGCCTGGCACGCGGCGGCTCGCTGGAAAACGCCATCGTGATGGACGAATACCGCATCCTCAACTCGGACGGCCTGCGCTACGACGATGAATTCGTGCGCCACAAGATCCTGGACGCCATCGGCGACCTCTATCTGGTCGGCCATCCGCTGGTGTGCAGCTACGAGGCGCACAAGTCCGGCCACGCGCTGAACAACCAGCTGCTGCGCGAGCTGCTCAAACACCCGGACGCTTACGAGATCGTGACTTACGATTCAGTGGAAAAGGCCCCGCCTTCCTACGCGAAGCAGATGGAGCAGGAGTGGTCGTTTAATTAGCGGCGCCGGGCCACCATGGCCCGCAGCGCGGCGATCAGCTTTTCATTCTGCGCGGTAGGTTCCAGCGTCTCGCTCAGCTGGGCGAAGGAATCCACGGCCGTCGGCGGCAGCGACAGCTCGCGCTTCTCCACCGGCGCCACCGAGGCGCTGCGCATCATCTGCACTTTCAGCCGGATGTTGCTAATTTGCCAGCCCTTCTGCTGCAGCTTCTCCTGCAGCTTGGGCAGCTGCTGCTTGAGCTTGGCCGCCAGGGCCGCATTCGGTGTGGACAGCACCAGCACCTCCCCCTCGAACGAAATGATTTCGCAGAAAGCGAAAGCGGTCGGCAGCACGGCGGCGCAGTCGCGCTGCAGGCTGGCCATTCGTTGCACTGCTGGCAACAAAGCGGCGAGCCGGTCATTGCGGCGCAGGAAATCCGTTGCCTCGATGGCCTTGCCGAACTGGTTGGGGGAGTTAAAGCGCATAGGACACAGCTTAGCACCCCGCAGGCTGAGAGCGCCAGCGCACATAGTATTTGCAGTTCCGGGTGTTAATATTTCCCCCCGCGCTATTGTGATACAGCCGTCCACCCTTATCTTGCCCAGAACGCATGATAAAATCACGGTCTTTTGCCATTGGCGGGCCGGCGGCAGCAAAGCGAGCTCTTTTTTACAAACGGCGTTAATTCAAGAATTCAAGCATGTCCTTACTGACCCAGATTTTCGGCAGCCGCAACCAGCGTCTGCTCAAGCAATATCAAAAAACGGTAAAAGCGATCAACGCGCTCGAGCCTGAATTCGAAAAGCTGTCGGATGCAGAGCTGCAGGCGAAAACGCCTGAGTTCAAGGAGCGCATCGCCAAGGGCGAAACGCTGGATGACCTGCTGCCCGAAGCTTTCGCCGTCTGCCGCGAAGCGTCCAAGCGCGTGTTCAAGATGCGCCACTTCGACGTGCAACTGATCGGCGGCATGGTATTGCATTACGGCAAGATTGCCGAAATGGGCACCGGCGAGGGTAAAACGCTGACCGCCACGCTGCCGGCCTACCTGAACGCACTGTCCGGCAAGGGCGTGCACATCGTGACCGTCAATGACTACCTGGCCCAGCGCGACGCCGAAACCATGGGCAAGCTGTACCGCTGGCTCGGCCTGTCCACCGGCATCAACCTGTCGCAGATGGAGCACAGCGCCAAGCAGGAAGCCTACGGTTCGGACATCACCTACGGCACCAACAATGAATTCGGCTTCGACTACCTGCGCGACAATATGGTGTTCGAAGCGCGCGACCGCGTGCAGCGCGGCCTGAACTTCGGCATCGTCGATGAAGTGGACTCGATCCTGATCGACGAAGCGCGCACGCCGCTGATCATTTCCGGCCAGGCCGAGAACCATACGGACCTGTACCACAAGATGAACGAAGTGCCGCCGCAGCTGATCCTGCAGGTGGGCGAAGAAACGCCGGACGGCAAGGGCAAGATCGAAGTGCCGGGCGACTACACCAAGGACGAGAAATCGCACCAGGTGCTGCTGACCGAAGCGGGCCACGAGAAGGCCGAAGCCATCCTTACCAAGATGGGCCTGCTGCCGGAAGGCGCTTCCCTGTACGACTCCGCCAACATCACGCTGGTGCACCACCTGTACGCGGCGCTGCGCGCCTTCGCGCTGTACCACAAGGACCAGCAATACGTGGTGCAGAACGGCGAAGTGGTCATCGTTGACGAATTCACCGGCCGCCTGATGACGGGCCGCCGCTGGTCCGACGGCCTGCACCAGGCCGTGGAAGCGAAAGAGGGCGTGAAGATCCAGAACGAGAACCAGACCCTGGCCTCGATCACCTTCCAGAACTACTTCCGCATGTACGGCAAGCTGGCCGGCATGACCGGTACCGCCGACACCGAAGCATACGAATTCCAGGAAATCTACGGCCTCGAAACCGTGGTGATTCCACCGAACCGCCCGTCGCAGCGCAAGGACCGCCAGGACCAGGTCTACAAATCGGCCCAGGAAAAATACGGCGCCATGCTGAACGACATCCGCGACTGCTACGAGCGCGGCCAGCCGGTGCTGGTGGGTACCACCTCGATCGAAAACTCGGAACTGTTGGCCGGCATCCTGACCAAGGCCAAGCTGCCGCACAACGTGCTGAATGCAAAGCAGCACGCGCGTGAAGCGGAAATCATTGCGCAGGCAGGCTCCCCGAAAGCCATCACCATCGCTACCAATATGGCGGGCCGCGGTACCGACATCGTCCTCGGCGGTAACGTCGAGAAGCAGATCCAGTTCATCGAAGCGAATCCGGACCTGGGCGACGCCGAGAAAGCGGCCCAGGCCCAGAGCCTGCGCGACGGCTGGCAGGCGCTGCACAATGAAGTGGTGGCGGCCGGCGGCCTGCACATCATCGGCACCGAGCGCCATGAATCCCGCCGCGTGGACAACCAGCTGCGCGGCCGTTCCGGCCGCCAGGGCGACCCGGGTTCCTCGCGCTTCTACCTGTCGCTGGACGATCCATTGCTGCGCATCTTCGCGGGCGACCGCGTGCGCGCCATCATGGAACGCCTGAAGATGCCGGAAGGCGAACCGATTGAAGCGGGCATCGTTACCCGTTCCATCGAATCCGCGCAGCGCAAGGTCGAGGCCCGCAACTTCGATATCCGTAAGCAGCTGCTGGAATACGATGACGTGGCCAACGACCAGCGCAAGGTGATCTACCAGCAGCGCAACGAGCTGCTGGAAGCGACCGACGTCTCCGACATGATCCAGAACCTGCGCCACGGCGTGTTCACCGACCTGGTGCGCGAGCACGTGCCGGAAGAATCGGTGGAAGAGCAGTGGACCGTGGACAAGCTGCAGGCGCAGCTGGCTGCCGAATGGCATATCGACCTGCCGCTGGTGGAGATGCTGGAGAAGGAAAGCAACGTCACCGACGAAGACCTGCTGGAACGCGTGCTGGCTGCCGCCGATGCGCAATACCAGGCCAAGATCGACGTCGTGGGCAAGGAAGCCTTTGGCGGCTTCGAACGCAACGTGATGCTGCAAAGCGTGGACAGCCACTGGCGCGAGCACCTGGCGGCGCTGGATCACCTGCGCCAGGGCATCCACCTGCGCGGCTATGCGCAGAAGAATCCGAAGCAGGAATACAAGCGCGAAGCCTTTGAGCTGTTCGGCCAGATGCTGGACATGATCAAGAACGACGTGATCAAGATGGTGATGACGGTGCGCATCCAGTCGCGCGAAGAGGTGGAGGCAGCGGAAGCAGCGCTGGCCGCTTCGCACGTGGAGAACGTGCACTACCAGCACGCCGACTTCAACCCGAACGCCGCGCCGGAAGAACTGCTGGCGCCAGTCGCCATGCCGGCCGGCCAGGAAAACGCCACCGTGCAGATGGGCGTCAAAGTGGGCCGCAACGACCCATGCCCATGCGGCAGCGGCAAGAAGTTCAAGGCCTGCCACGGCCGCCTTGCCTGATCGGCTAAAAAAAATGCCGCGGGCGCTATCTGCGCTCGCGGCAAAAACCTACCCTCACAAAACGGTTGCTGCTTAAGACGAGTACGTAACCACCGGCACTGGCCGGATCCGCGGATAGAACTGTTCGGCGCGCATCAGCGTGCGCATTTCCGCAATCGGCATATCGAAGACTTCATGAATCCGCAACATCATGTCGGCGCTGATGCGCTGCTTGCCGTGGCGGATTTTGCTCATCAGGCAAGGCTGCACGTCCAGGATGCGGCACAGGGCAGCATCATTCTTCAGGCCGTAGCGCTGCAGCAGCGCATCCAGCAAGCCATTGGCGTCGCAATCGAAGGAGTTGCGGCTATCGTGGTTATGCATCTTCATCGTTTACCTCGTTCAGTCAATTAATTCGGTTAAGCCGCGGCGGGCAGCGGCATGTGGTGGACGGCGGGACGCTGCAACCGGCCGGCCACGCGGCTTGCCGGTGCGGCAGGCCCTTGCGCGGCCTGGCTGCCCAGCCTGAAGATCGCCACCGCCTGCACCAGTTGTGCCGCCTGCTCCTGCATGGATGCCGAAGCGGCAGCCGCTTCCTCCACCAGCGCCGCGTTCTGCTGAGTGACGGAGTCCATGTCGCTCACGGCCTGGTTGATCTGTTCGATGCCTGCGCGCTGCTCCTGGCTGGCGGCCATGATCTCGCTCATGATGTCGGTCACGCGCTGCACGCTGTCGACCACATTGTTCATCGTTACGCCGGCCTGTCCAACGAGGCGGCTGCCTTCGCCGACCTTGCCCACGGTGTCGTCGATCAGGTGCTTGATCTCCTTCGCCGCCGTGGCGGAGCGCTGTGCCAGGTTGCGCACCTCGCTCGCCACCACGGCGAAGCCGCGGCCCTGTTCGCCGGCGCGCGCCGCTTCCACGGCAGCGTTCAGCGCCAGGATGTTGGTCTGGAAGGCGATGCCGTCGATCACACTGATGATGTCCACAATCTTGCGCGAGGCATCGTTGATCGCATCCATGGTCTGCACCACTTCCGCCACCACGACGCCGCCGTCGCGCGCCACTTCGGAGGCCTGCACGGCCAGCTGGTTGGCCTGCTGCGCGTTCTCATTGTTCTGTGCCACAGTGCTGGTCAGCTCTTCCATCGACGATGCCGTTTCCTCCAGCGCGCTGGCCTGCTGCTCGGTACGGGACGACAGGTCCATATTGCCGCTCGCGATTTCACCGGCCACGGTTGACATGGTGTCGGCGCCCTGGCGGATCTGGCGGATCGCATCGGACAGGCGGGCATTCATGGTCTGCAAGGCGCGAAGCAGCTGGCCTGTTTCGTCATTGCCGCGAACTTCAATGGTGCAGCTCAGGTCCCCGTTTGCCACCTGGTCCGCGAACTTCACGGCGCTCTGCAGGGGGCGGGATACGCTGCGGGTGGCGAAATACGCCAGCACGCTCGCCAGCGCCGCCGCCACGGCGGCCATTGCCATCAGCTCGTAACGGGTTTCCAGCGCCTGCACTTCCGCGGCATCGCCCGCTTCCTTCATCTCCAGCGACTGGCGTTCCACGAATTTGTCGAGTGTGGCCATGTATGCCAGCTGAATCGGACGCAGGGTGCCGAGCAGGTGCAGTCTCGCCTGATCCTTATTACCGGCCTTCAGCAGGTCAAGGAAACGGCCACGCTCCGCGACAAACGATTCGCGCGCGGCCAGCACTTCCCTGAACAGGCGGCCGGACTCCCCATCGGTGTTGTCGGCGGCCAGGCGGTCGAGCGCCGCGCTGATTTTCCGGCTGCTGTCCGCAATCTTGTCGATTTCTTCTAGCGCTTCCTTTGCATCATCCATCAGCAGGGCATTGCGCATACTGCGCGCAATGCGGTTCAGTTCATCCTTCGCGATATGCGCCTGCACCGTTTGCTGGTAGCTGTCGTCTTTCAGGAAGCGGATAGTCTCAACCATGCCCGCAGTGCGCATTGCGCCGAGCGCAGTCATGGCAACGATGACCGCGCCGAAGCTCAGGGCGAGGCGTTGTCCAATCCTCAGGTTCTGCAGTCTCATAACGCTTCCTTTGTTGATGGTTGGCTACTTGGATGGCTCCATTGTAATTCAAAATTGTTGAATTCGGTAAATTCGGTAGATTTGTTTTTTCTATCGAAATCATAAAAAATGGTATAGTTAAGTAATGAAGACGAGCAACTCACCCTCCGACGAGGTTTGCACGACCCAGAAAGCAGCCGAGATGCTGGGCATTTCCGTCACGTCCGTGCAGCAGCTGGTGGAAGCGGGCGTGATCGAGGCCTGGAAGACCAAGGGCGGGCACCGGCGCATTCCGCTGGCGGCCATCCACGCCTATAAGGCAGCCAGCGGCGCTCCGGCCCAGGGCGCGGCGCCGGCCGGCAAGCCGGGCGAGGCCTCGGTGCTGATCATCGAGGACAATCCCATGCAGCGCGCCCTGTACGAGCGCAACCTGCAGCAATGGGATCTCCCGCTCAATGTGCGCCTGTGCGACAACGGCTACCAGGCCCTGATCGAGATCGCGCGCCAGCGCCCCGATATCCTGCTGGCCGATATCGTGATGGAGGGAATGGATGGCTATGAGGTCATCAAAACCATCCTCGGCTACCCAGAGCTGGCCGATATGCACATCGCCATCCTGTCGAGCATGGCGCCGAAAGACCTGGAACTGCGGGGCGGCATCCCGTCCGGCGTTGTATTTTTCCCGAAACCGGTGAACCCGGATGAACTCCGCGGCTACCTCAAGGCCTGCATCGCCCAAAAATCACGTAGTTAAATATAACAATTCTCCCGAATCTGTTATATTTATAGCCGTGAAGGCTTTTGACGGAGATTGCCATGCCGCCCTACCGCTTTATCGACCCACTGGTCCTGCTGACGGCTGTAAGCGGCGATCCGGGCGCATTCCGGCAGTTATCCGATGTGTTCCTCAGCATCGGCCCGGATGCCTACGAGCGCCTGCGCGCGGCCCTCGGGCGGCGCGACCTGGGCGAAATCGCCCATGCCAGCCATGCGCTGAAGGGCAGCACCATGCTGGTCGGCGCGGGCCAATTGACGGCCCTGCTGCAGCAGATTGAAAGCGCGGCGCGCGGTGCGGCGCTGGAAGCATTCGACCAGCACCTGGTGGAGCTGAGCCGCCAGTTCGAAGGCGTGATGGCCGAAGTCAGCGCCAGCAGGGCCGATCCCCTCGCTGCGGAATACGAGGCCTGAGACGATCATGCCGTTCCAGGTACTCCTTGCTGAAGACACCGAGATGAACCGCATGCTGGTGCGCATCCTGCTCACTCGCATGGGTTTCGAAGTGGATGAAGCGGATAACGGCCAGCAGGCCGTGGAAGCACTGGCGCGCAAGCGCTACGACCTGGTGCTGATGGACTGCATGATGCCCGTGATGGACGGTTATGAAGCGACCCGCATCCTGCGTGCCCGCGAAGCGGAAGCAGGGCAGGAACGGGTGCCGGTGATTGCGCTGACGGCGAGCGCCATTGCGGGAGACCGCGAGCGCTGCCGCCAGGCGGGGATGGACGACTACCTGTCCAAGCCCTTCCAGGTAGACGACTTCAAGGCCATCGTGCAGCGCTACCTGAAGACAGGCTGATTACGGAAGGGTAAGGATGACCTTGACGGTATCGTCCACCGCCGACTTGTCGATATAGCCGATGGCCTTCGGGTCGGCCGCAACGGCCTTCTTCACATCGGCGTTCGACTTCATCTCCTTCGGCGCCGTGGCCTTGCCGGTAAACACCAGCTTGGACCAGATCGCCTTAACCTGCGCCGCATCCTTGTCCGCGATCTTCTGGTAGAAGTCATTGCGGATATGCGAGCCTTCCGCCTGGTCGATCGGCGTGAACATGGCCGATTTACCGAGGAAGAACTGGGCCGCCTGTTCGCTGAACATGCGGGTGGCGGGATTGGCCGGGTTGACGATCACCACGGTCTCGGCAAATGCCGGCGCGGCAGCGGCCAGCAGCAGGGCTGCAAGAATCTTCTTCATTGTCAGTCCCCCCTTAGAACACGAAGTCCACTGCGGCGGCAACCACAGTCACGTCGTTTTTCATGCCGGCAGCAGGGCCGAACACCAGCTGGCCGCCCTTGACCTTGGGCTTCACGCGGTCCACCTGCACTTTCAGGGCCATGGACTTGGCGAAGTCCCAGCGCACGCCGATCAGGTCGGACGATTGCTCCGGCGAGACCAGCAGGTTCGCCACCGTGGCGCCCAGCACGCCGGTGCGCGCCAGCGATGCCGGCAGCGTGACCGAGCTGCCCTTGCCTTCATAGGCAGCGTGCGCGTAGTAAGGCAGCACCTTGCCGAAGCGGTAGCCGGCCATTGCGTACCAGGCGTTGGTATCGGGGATGTACACGGCTTCCTTGGCGCGGCGCTGTGCGTATTCCGTCTGCAGCACGATGTTCTTCCAGTCCATCGACAGGCCCAGCGAGGTGAAGGCAATTTTCTTGCCGCCCTTGAGCGTGATGTCCTGCGCCACCTGTGCGAAGCCGACGGCGGTCAGCGTATTGGCCAGGGTGTTGATCGGGCCGACGTTGCTGCTGTCGATATCGCCGCGGGCGTGGCCCAGGCGGGCGGTGAAGGGGCCGTGTTCAGCCGACACATTGAAGCCGTAGGCCGGCGACTGGTGCTTTGCCACGGAGCCGCCACCGGTGGGGATGAACAGCTTGCCGCGGCTCACGCCGCCGAAAACCTGCACCGTCACATTGGTGTCGCCGAAGGCGCGCTGCCAGTTGATGTCGGCGCCGTCCACGTTTTCCAGCGGGGCCTGGCCATACATCTCGATAGGCGGACGCATCATCGTGTTGGCATAGCCCACGTTCTGGTAGTCCGAGATCAGGAAGATCGGCATCGCCATGCGGCCTGCGCGCACCGACAGTTCATCGTTCACCTGGTATTTCAGGAAGGCCCAGGTCAGGTCCGTGGTGAAGGAGGGGCTGGTGTTCTTGCGGGTGAGCACCTGCACGGTGCCGGACAGCTGCTCGCTGAACTTGTAGCTCGCCTGCAGGCCGAGGTTGGTGTCCAGGCCCAGGCGCGGCGAATCGCCCACGCCGGTGGCCTGGTTGTAGCGGGCGAACTTGGCTTCGTCGGTATTGCTCTTGGCCACACCCAGCGTGCCGAAGCCGCTGATGGTCAGGTTGTCGCCGCCGAGCGTGTTGGCCTGGGCGTTCAAGCCCAGAGCGGCCAGCACGGCTGCGCTCAGGAAGTGCTTCTTCATATTGTGGGATCCAATGTATTGTTATGCCGCCGTAGCGGTGCGCGCGTATTGGGTGGAAGGAAGTAAGCTTGCGCGCAGCGGATATGTTAAGGATTTTCCATGCGGCATGAAATGGAGGGCCGGCAACTAGTGCTAGAGCACTAATTTTTGTGTCGTATTTAAGTAGGTACAATAGCGTTTTTTCCATACTTGCACGAGAAACCACAATGGCCGTTAATTCTCCTATCCCTGTCGCCGCCGACCTGAAACCTGTTGCCGGTATTGAAATCGGCTATGCCGAAGCAGGCATCAAAAAGCCTGGCCGCAAGGACGTGCTGGTGATGAAGCTCGCCGAGGGCGCAACCGTTTCCGGCGTGTTCACGCTGAACCGCTTCTGCGCGGCGCCGGTGCAGATTTCGAAGGACAACCTGGCCAGGGCCAAATCCGGCGGCAAGCCGATCCGCGCGCTGATGGTCAACACCGGCAATGCCAACGCGGGCACTGGCGAAGCCGGCCTGGCGAATGCGCACGCCACCTGCGCAGCGCTGGCGCAGGAGCTGGGCCTCGACCCGCAGCAGATCCTGCCTTTCTCCACCGGCGTGATCCTGGAGCCGCTGCCGGTTGAAAAGATCAAGGCCGGCCTGCCCGCAGCGGTGAAGAACCTGAAGGCCGATAACTGGTTCAACGCCGCCGAAGGCATCATGACTACGGACACGCAGCCGAAAGCCGGCTCGCGCACCGTGGACATCGCGGGCCACAAGGTCACGCTGACCGGTATCAGCAAGGGCGCAGGCATGATCAAGCCGAATATGGCCACCATGCTGGGCTACCTTGCCTTCGACGCGAAAGTGGCGCAGCCGGTGCTGGACGTACTGGTGAAAGAGGCTGCCGACAAATCCTTCAACTGCATCACCATCGACGGCGACACCTCGACCAACGACTCCTTCATGCTGATCGCCACCGGCGCGGGCACGCTGGAAGTGAACTCCGTGGACTCGCCGGAATACAAGGCGCTGGCCGCCGCTGTGACCGAACTCTCGGTCTTCCTTGCGCAGGCCATCGTGCGCGACGGCGAAGGCGCCACCAAGTTCATCACCATCAGCGTGGAAGACGGCGCGAGTGTGGAAGAGTGCCGCAAGATCGCCTACTCCATCGGCCACTCGCCGCTGGTGAAGACCGCCTTCTTCGCATCCGACCCGAACCTGGGCCGCATCCTGGCCGCCATCGGCTATGCGGGCGTGGACGACCTGGACGTCAGCAAGATCAATATGTGGCTGGACGATGTATGGGTCGCGAAAGACGGCGGACGCAATCCGGACTACAAGGAAGAAGACGGCCAGCGCGTGATGAAGCAAAGCGAAATCACGGTGCGCGTGAAGCTGGCGCGCGGCGCGGCGGCGTCCACGGTATACACCTGCGACCTGTCGCACGACTACGTCTCCATCAACGCCGACTACCGTTCCTGATGCCTGCGCTCGAAGAGTTCCTCGCGCGCGCCGAAGCAGTGCTGGCGCGCGTTGAAGCGCTGCTGCCTGCCGCGCCGCCTGCGCCGGACTGGCAGGGCGCCTACGCCTTCCGCTGGCGCAAGCGGCAGGGCGGGCAGGGCTGGCTGCAGGCCGTCACGCACGCCTCGCGCATCCAGCTCGATGACCTGCACAATATCGCCGTGCAGAAGGAGCAGATCGAACAGAACACGCGCCAGTTCGTGGCCGGCAAACCGGCCAACAACGTGCTGCTGACGGGCGCGCGCGGCACCGGCAAGTCCTCGCTGATCAAGGCCTGCCTGAACCAGTTCGCAGGACAGGGCCTGCGCCTGATCGAAGTGGACAAGGCCGACCTGGCCGATCTTGGCGACATCATCGACCTGGTAGCCGGGCGGCCGGAGAAATTCGTGGTGTTCTGCGACGATCTCTCCTTCGAGGAAGGCGAGAGCGGCTACAAGGCGCTCAAGGTGGCGCTGGACGGATCGGTGACAGCACCGTCGGACAATGTGCTGATCTACGCCACCTCGAACCGGCGCCACCTGCTGCCCGAGCGCATGTCGGACAACGCCAGCTACAAGACGGACGACAACGGTGACCTGCATCCGGGCGAAACGGTGGAAGAAAAGATCTCGCTATCCGAGCGTTTCGGCCTGTGGCTGTCCTTCTATCCCTTCCGGCAGGACGACTACCTCGACATCGTGGCGCACTGGCTGCGCAGCTTCGGCTGCACGGCGCAGCAGATTGAAGAAGCGCGCGGCGACGCCTTGCGCTGGGCCTTGCAGCGCGGCTCACGTTCCGGCCGGGTGGCCTGGCAATTCGCGCGCGACTACGCAGGAAAACTATGACGGAAAAAAAAGCGCCGGTCGATGTAGCGGTCGGCATCCTGATGAAGCCGAACGGCGACGTGCTGCTGGGGCAGCGTCCCGAAGGCAAGCCTTACGCGGGTTACTGGGAATTCCCCGGCGGTAAAGTCGATCCCGGCGAAACCATCCTCGAAGCGCTGAAGCGCGAGTTCATGGAAGAGCTGGGCATGGAAGTGCTAAGCGCCGAGGAGTGGTGCGGTGTGGAGCACGTCTACGAGCACGCCCACGTGCGCCTGCACTTCTTCATCAGCCGCGACTTCCGCGGCGAGCCGCAAAGCCTGGAGGGCCAGGCCTTCGCCTGGCAAGGCGCGGTAGAAGTAGAGCCCCTGCTCCCCGCCACCATCCCCCTGCTCGAATGGATCGACCGCAATATTTCCTGAAAAATGGGGACAGACCCGGATTATTTTAATCCGGGTCTGTCCCCATTTTTTGGGCAACTTTTAGGGGAAGCGGGAGGAGTGGGAGGTGGTCATGAGCCACTGGCCGTCGCGGTGGATCCAGACGCGGGTGAAGCGGAATTTGCCGCTGAAGGGCTTGCCGTCGCCGATGCCGGACTGCACGCTGGCACCCGTAATCACCGCCATATCGCCATAGCGGCGCACTTTCACGTCTTCATTCGTGATTGAGGTGTTGATCCGGCTGCCCGTGCCCAGTTTGGCCAGGTAGCCGGTCTTGTATTCCACCTTGCCGTCCGAATGCGTCAGCATCCAGTCATCCGCCAGCAGCGGCGCCAGCGCTTTGGCGTCGCCCTTCAGGCGGTATTCGTTCCAGCGCGCGTCCAGCTGCAACAGCTCATCGGAGGACGGCGCGGCGAGCGCCAGCACAGGCGCCAGCAGCAGCGCGAACAGGACGTTCTTCATCAGTTGGAAGCGTTGGGATCGTCGAGCGGGTCGGTGGGGGCCGCGCCGGGGATGGTGTACTTCTCTTCGGCCCAGGCGCCAAGATCGATCTGCTTGCAGCGTTCGGAGCAGAAGGGGCGGTACTTGTTCTTTTCTGTCCACTCCACTTTTTTGGAGCAGGTCGGGCAATCGACTACGGTTGGCATGTTCAGAAATTGCAGAGGGTCAGTTCGAAAGGCACGTCTTCTTCCAGCGGCTTGGGCTTCAAGTCCCCGCCCTGGCTGGTGAAACGCACCCACAGCATGTATTTGTTGGCCGAGATTTCGGGGATGGCGCCCAGCGATTCATCCACCGTCAGGCGCAGCATCTGGTATACCTTCCCCTGCAGCATCTGCTGGTAGCTGCCGGCCGAGGCGATCATCTTCTTCGGCGTGCCGGAATCGCGCAGCAGGCGCAGCACCAGGCGCAGCGCTTCGAACAGCGGCGACAGCGGCGTGAACCAGTTGATGATGTCGGTGAAGCGCTGGTCGGCCGGGCGCTGCTGCCAGGCGTGGTAGGACGGCAGGTCGAATTCGCAGGCGCCGCCCGGGATGATGGTGCGGCCGCGGATGCTCATCAGCCATTCATTGTCGCGCACGTTCTGGCCGGTTTTGCCCTGCGAGGCGACCAGGGCGCTGGAGACGATGTCCAGCTCATCGAGCACCTTGTCCAGCATTTCGGATTGCACGGCGGGGTTGGAGCGGTAGCCCATCAGCGTCTGGCGCTGGCGTTCCAGTTCCTGCAGCAGATCGGATTTGAGGTCGGCACGCCCGGCGACTTCCAGCATGTCGAAGATCGTGGAGAGGGCTACGTGGTGCTGCATCGGGTGTTCCTGATGCACAAAGAACTTGAATTTCTCGTACAGGTCTTCCAACCGCAACAACGTGCGTATGCGCTCGTTGAAAGGATATTCGTAGACGATCAAAGTGACATCCCTCGTGTGATGGGCCTGTGAGAATTCCCGTGATTCTGAACCATGCTAGGCAAAATTACAAACGTTGCTTGTCTATTGTCTGCCGTCCCCCGGAAAATGCCAGATAAAAATGGTGTAAACGGTCGATTTGGGGCAGCAGGGCAGCAATTTCGCCGCTGTTGTCCACGATATCGTCGGCCGCTGCCAGCCTTGCCTGCCGTGATGCCTGGGCCGACATGATGGCGCGGACTTGTTCTTCTGATAAGCCATTGCGGGCCATCACGCGCTGCAACTGCAGCGTTTCCGGACAGTCCACCACCAGCACGCGGTGCACGCGCGACTTCCAGCTGCCCGATTCCACCAGCAGGGGAATATCGAAAATGACATAGGGGCCGGTGGCCAGTTGTGCTTCGGCAAACACGGCCTCGCGGATCATGGGGTGCAGGATGGCCTCCAGCCGCCGCTTGGCGCCGGGATCGCTGAACACGAGGGCGCGCATCTTCGCGCGGTCCAGCGCGCCGTCCCGGTCTTCGAAGTCGGCGCCGAATTCTGCCAGCACGGCGGGCATGGCCGCGCCATGGGGTGCGGTCAGGGCGCGGGCGATCTGGTCGGTATCCACAATGCTGGCCCCGCGCTCCGCGAACATCTTTGCCACCAGGCTCTTGCCGCTGCCTATGCCTCCCGTCAGGCCGACCGTGAAGCGTTCCATGGCTTTAACCGAGCAGGTGGCGGGTAAATTCGGAGATCGGGCCGCCGTAGAGCAGGGCGATCAGGCCCGCCGCCGCCAGATAGGGGCCGAAGGGGATGGGATTGTTGCGGCCGCGCCTGGCGAATACGATGAGGCTGATGCCCACCACGGCGCCCACCAGCGAGGACAGCAGGATAATCGTCGGCAGCATCACCCAGCCCAGCCAGGCGCCCAGCGCCGCCAGCAGCTTGAAGTCGCCGTAGCCCATGCCCTCCTTGCCGGTCAGCAGCTTGAACAGCCAGTAGATGGACCACAGCACCAGGTAGCCCGCCGCCGCGCCGATCACGGCGTCCTGCAGTGGCACGAAAGTGCCGTTCAGGTTAACCAGCAGCCCGGCCCACAGCAGGGGATAGGTGAGGTCGTCCGGCAGCAGCTGGGTGTCGGCGTCGATGAAGGTCATGGCGATCAGCAGGTAGGCGAACAGCAGGGTCGCCATGCCGGTATAACCGCTGCCGAAGGTCCACACCAGCAGGCCGGAAACCAGCGCGGTCAGCGCTTCAATGATGGGATAGCGCGCCGGGATCGGTGTCTTGCAGCTGCTGCACTTGCCGCGCAGGACCAGCCAGCTGATGACGGGAATGTTCTCCAGCGCCGTGATCTGGTGCCCGCACTGGGGGCAGGCCGAGCGCGGCACCATCAGGTTGAAGCGGTCGGTATGCGGCAGCGGCTGGCCGGACTCGGAGGCCACATAGTTGTCCGACTCGCGCTGCATCATCTTCGGCATGCGGTAAATGACGACGTTCAGGAAACTGCCGACCAGCAGGCCGAAGATGGCGGCGATGACGGCGGCGCCGAGGGTGGCTGGGGGCGAAAACAGTAGTAACTCTTGCAGCATCGAGAATCTTTCTAAATTGATGGCGAACGGCGGTCATCCCCGCGCAGCTTGTCATCCCAGCGCAGGCCGCGGGGACGACGGTATGTTAAACGACGGAGCCCAGCTTGAAGATCGGCAGGTACATGGCCACCACCAGGCCGCCGATCAGCACGCCCAGGATCACCATGATCATCGGTTCCATCAGGCTGGACAACGAGGCCACGGCATCGTCCACTTCTTCTTCATAGAAGTCGGCCACCTTGCCCAGCATGGCGTCCAGCGAGCCGGACTCTTCGCCGATGGACACCATCTGCGTCACCATATTCGGGAAGACTTCGGCATTCTGCATCGCGACCGTCAGGCTGGTGCCGGTGCTCACTTCGGTCTGGATCTTGCGCGTTGCCTCCAGATAGATGTAGTTGCCGGACGCTCCGCCCACGGAATCGAGGGATTCCACCAGCGGCACGCCGGCCGCGAACATGGTGGACAGGGTGCGGGTCCAGCGCGCGATGGTGGCCTTGCGGATCACGTCACCGAACACGGGCAGGCGGAGCAGGAAGCGGTCCATGGCCTGCTGCACCTTCAGCGAGCGGCGCCAGGACTGGAAGAAGAAATAAATCGACGCAAACAGGCCGCCGAAAATCAGGTACCAGTATTCGACAAAGAAGGCGGACAGGTTCATCACGAACACGGTCGGCGCCGGCAGGTCCGCGCCGAAGCTGGTGAACACTTCCTTGAAGGCCGGCACCACCCAGATCATGATCACGGCCGTGACCACGAAGGCCACAGCCAAAATCGAGATCGGGTAGGTCAGCGCCGACTTGATCTTGGCCTTCATGGCCAGCGTCTTCTCTTTATAGATGGCGAGGCGGGTCAGCAGGTCTTCCAGGATACCGGCCTGCTCGCCCGCACCCACCAGGTTGCAGAACAGCGGATCGAAGTAGAGCGGGAACTTGCGGAAGGCCTGGTTCAGGCTGGTACCCGTTTCGATATCGGCGCGCAGGTCCATGATCAGCTTGGAGACCGAAGGATTGGCATTGCCCTTGCCCACGATATCGAAAGCCTGCAGCAGCGGCACGCCGGCCTTCATCATGGTGGCCAGCTGGCGCGTGAAGAGGGTGATGTCCTTGTCCGTGACTTTCTTGCCGGAGCGGTACACCTTCTTCTTGACCTTCGTCACCATGATGCCCTGGCGGCGCAGCGTCACGTTCACGACGGCCACGCCCCCCGCGCGCAGTTCGCCGCGCACGGTTTTGCCGGTCTTGTCCTTGCCTTCCCATGCAAAGACCGATTCCTTGACCTGATTGCCCGCGTTTGCCATTGTGTGTTTCCTATTCGTTCGTGCAGCCCAGCACTTCTTCCAGGCTGGTCAGGCCCGCCTTCACTTTCACCAGTCCGGACTGGCGCAGCGATTTCACGCCTTCCGCTTCCGACTGCGCGGCAATCTGCATCGAATTGCCGTGCGCAAGAATCAGCGCCTCGATCGCCGGCGTGATCGGCATGATCTGGTAAATACCGACGCGGCCCTTGTAGCCCGAACCGTTACAGCGCTCGCAACCCACCGGGCCGTAAGGCTTCCAGCTGCCGTCCAGCTCATCGTCCTTGAAGCCGGCGCGGCGCAGCAGGTCTTCCGAAATATCCACCGGCTGCTTGCAGGTGCACAGGCGGCGCGCCAGGCGCTGCGCCGTAATCAGGATCACCGACGAGGCGATATTGAACGGCGCCACGCCCATATTCATCAAACGCGTCAGCGTGGATGGCGCGTCATTCGTGTGCAGGGTGGAGAACACCATGTGGCCGGTCTGCGCCGCCTTGATCGCGATATCGGCCGTTTCCAGGTCGCGGATCTCACCCACCATGATGATGTCCGGATCCTGGCGGAGGAAGGACTTCAACGCCACCGGGAAGGTGAGGCCGGCCTTGTCGTTCACGTTCACCTGGTTCACGCCGGGCAGGTTGATCTCGGCCGGGTCTTCCGCGGTCGAGATATTGATGCCGGGCTTGTTCAGGATATTCAGGCAGGTATACAGCGACACCGTCTTGCCCGAACCGGTCGGCCCCGTCACCAGCACCATGCCGTAAGGACGCTGGATGGCGTCGAGCAGCGTTTCCTTCTGGTCCGGATCATAACCGAGGGAATCGATGCCCATCTGCGCCTGGGTCGCATCCAGGATACGCATCACGGTTTTCTCGCCGAACAGGGTGGGCAGGGTCGAGATACGCAGGTCGATTGTCTTGGTCGGCGACACGATCAGGCGCATGCGGCCGTCCTGCGGCACGCGCTTTTCCGAGATATCGAGGCGGGCCAGCACCTTGATGCGGGACACCAGCTTGTCCTTGATCGAAATCGGCGGCTGGGCGTGTTCCACCAGCACCCCGTCGACCCGGAACCGGATACGGTAAAACTTCTCAAAAGGCTCGAAATGCAGGTCAGATGCGCCCATATTGACGGCATCCATCAGCATCTTGTTCAGGAAACGGACGATGGGCGCATCTTCCACATCGGTGGATGGATCCGGCGCGGCCGAGGTATCCTCTTCCTCGGCAAACTGGATATCGCCTTCCTCGCCCGCCAGGTCGGCAATGGTCTGGTCGGCGCTCTTGCCCAGCTCGGCCAGCAGGCGCAGCAGGGTATCGTGGGGAACGATGACGGGTTCGACCGAGGTTTCGGTCTGGAACTTGATCTGGTCAAGCGCCTGCGTATTGGTGGGATCGGAGATCGCCACCGACATCTTGTTGCCCCGCTTGGCCAGCGCCACCACCCGCTGGCTCTGCATCAGCTTTGGGTCGATGATCTTTTGCGGCAGGGCGTCCACGCTGAAGGCCGTCAGGTCCATCAGCGGATAGGCGAAGGTTTCGGAGCAGAACAGGGCCAGGTCGCGCGCATTCACGGTGCCGCTGGACACCAGCACATCGATGAAAGCCTGTTTTTCCGCCTGGGCGCGCTTGGCGAGCGTGTCCGCCTGGGGCAAGGTGAGCTTGCCCGCCTGCATCAGCGCCCGTGCCAGACCCGACATGGGGGCTGTTGCCGTCGGATTGGTCTGCACTGATGCCATAGGAACGCGCTAATGGGTTAAGAGAGGGGATGCGATCCTGTCGATGATGCCTGTGAGCATCATATTTGTAAAGCAGGCCCCTCTATACGTCGCAATTTGACGACTTTGATGGACTGGTTCTGCACCTGCATCACTTCGATGATGCAGTTGCCAATTTTGACACTGATGGGCGCGTCGGGAATGTCCTGCAGCCATTCGAGCAGCAGCCCGTTCAATGTTTTCGGCCCATCCAGCGGGAAGTTTAGCCCCAGGCGCTTGTTTATGTCACGCAGCGCGGTCACGCCTTCCAGCAGGCACTCGCCGTGCAGGTCCCAGGAGAAGGACTCGGCACGGGCGGCGCTTGGCGTGGAGGTGGTGAACTCGCCAATCATTTCCTCGATGATATCGTCCAGCGTTACCAGGCCCTGCACCTCGCCGTATTCATCGACGATGATGGCCAGGCGCTCCTTGTTCTCCTGGAAGTTCTGCAGCTGGTCGAGGGCAGCCGTCTCCAGCGGAATGAAATAAGGATCGCTGAGCAGGGCGCGGAAATGGTGGACGGTCAATTCATCCTCCTCGCGCAGCAGGCCCAGCGCCTTGCGCACGTGCAGGATGCCGACGATCTGGTTGATCTCGCCATCGTAGACCGGCAGCTTGTTGTGATAGCAGGTCGTGAGCTGTTCGATAATCTCTTCCACGGGCACGGCCAGGTTCAGCGCCTCGATCTGGGTGCGGGGCGTCATCACGTCTTCCACCGAGATCGATTCGAGGTCGAACAGGTTCAGCAGGATGCTGCGGTGCTTCTGCGGAATGAAGCTGCCGCTTTCCAGCAGCACCGAGCGCAGTTCATCGGGCGACAGGTCGGCATTGGCCAGGCTGCTGGAGGGCTTGATGCGGAACAGGCGCAGCAGGGCATTGACGAACAGGTCCACAAACCAGATCAGCGGCCGCGCCATGCGCAGCAGCGGGCGCAGCACGATACTGGCCGGCAGCACCACCTGGTCGGCATAGCGCGCGCCGATAATCTTGGGCGAAATCTCGGCCACCACAATCAGCACGAACACCACGGCGGCGGTGGAGATGATGATGACGTGTTCCTCGACACCGAAGTTGGTGATGGCAATTGCGGTCACAAGGGCGATGGCCAGCGCATTCAGCAGCGTATTGGCAATGAGCACCAGGGACAGCAGGCGTTCGGTCCGTTCAAGCAGCCATAGCGTGGCAATCGCGCGGCGGCTGCCGCGTTTGGCCTGGTGGCGCAGACGAAAGCGATTGGCCGCCATCAGGGCGGTTTCGGCCATGGCAAAGAAGGCCGACAGGAAGATCAGGAAAGCGAGCGCAAGAAATTGCGCCCACAAGGGTATGGTGTCCAAGTGGATAAATAGGCAGCTGCGGAACCCCCATTGTAGCTTAATTGGGGACAGACCCTGATTTAGGAAATTAGGGTCTGTCCCCAATTTCAGTGTATGCCCCACAGCGCTCGATATCGATGCGCGCCGCGCATGGATTCTCGGCAATCCCGGCGCAGCTCCCCTCTGAATCCCGGAATTGGGGACGGACCCTGATTTGTCTAATTAGGGTCTGTCCCCAATTTATAAGCAACTTTATAATCGGGAAATGGACACGAATCTGGATGCGGGTGGGCAGCGGCTGGCGTTTTTGCCGCCGCCGGCGCTGGCCGGCGTGGTGCGCTATTTTCATGTGGAGCGCGCCAGCCCGGGACTGGTGAAGGCGCCTGCCAACCCCTGCGCCATGCTGAGCTTCTTCGTTCAGGGCTATTCCATCGTGCAGGGCAATTGCTACCGGCGCGCGATGCTTTGCGGGCCCTTGTCGCAGCCCATGAAAGGCGACTGGCGCGAACTGACTACCTTTGTCGCTGCCGTCTTCGAGCCTGAATACCTGCCCCTGCTGTTCGGCGTGGATGCGGCGGCGCTGCGCGATTTCCCCATCCCGCTGTCCGACCTGGATCATCCGCCCGATGCCGAAGCCCTGGAGGCCGCCTTGCGCGCGCTGCCCGAGCCGCAGCAGTGGGTCGATGCGCTGTCGTCCTGGCTGCTCCACCTGCTGGACCGCCGCGAAGGCGAACGCAGTCCCTTTATCGTGCCGCGCGCGGCCCTGGCCCTGTCCACGCCCGACCTGGCCACGCAGTTCGGCATGAGCGTGCGCCAGCTCGAACGCCGCTACCTGGCCAGCTATGGACTTAATATCCGCGACAGCCGCAAGATGGAGCGCTACGTGCGTGCGCTGGCGCGGCTGATGGCGATGCCGCCGCAGCGCGGCTTCCTCACGCGGGTGGCCATGGATGCGGGCTATCACGACCAGGCGCATATGGTGCGCGACTTCCAGCACTACATCGGCATGCGCCCCGGCGCCCTGCACCAGGCCATGCGCGAGGATGAGCAGATGCGCCTTTACCGCTACGAGGGCGAATACCGCGATGTGGTGCTGCGCGGGCGCTGATGTCGCATCCATACAAGACTCGCCTCCCATCCGCCGCTATTCTGGGGCGATGGAACCTACACTTGAACACGATGGCTTTATGGTGACTTCGGCCGAGGCGCTGCTGAACGCAGCCCGCACCGACAGCCTGTGGTACCTCAGTTTCGGCCTGGCCTGCTGCGCGGTGGAGATGATGGAAGCCGCCTCCGCCCGCTACGATATGGACCGTTTCGGCATGGTGCCGCGCCCCTCGCCGCGCCATGCGGACCTGATGATTGTGGCCGGCACCCTCACCAACAAGATGGCGCGCGCCATGCGTAAGGCCTACGACCAGATGCCCGAGCCGCGCTACGTGGTGTCGATGGGTTCCTGCGCCAATGGCGGCGGCTATTATCACTACAGCTATTCGGTGGTGCGCGGCTGCGACCGCATCGTGCCGGTGGACATCTACGTGCCCGGTTGCCCGCCCACGCCGGAAGCGCTGGTGTATGGCCTGATCCAGCTGCAGCGCAAGATCAAGGCCGAACGGCCGAACCAGCATTACACCGAACTTGCACGCTGATGCGCTATGATGCCTTCGTCTTTTCGAATGCGGAGGAACGATGGCAAGCAAGTTGGCGGCAGGCGTGTTGTTGGCGCTGGCAGCATTTGGCGCTTCGGCGCAAACCCCCGATGCGGCGTTACTGAAACGCGCGGAACAGTCCAAACCTGACGCCCTGAAGCTGCTGGGCCGCATGGTCAATATCGATTCGGGGACTTTCAACGGCAAGGGCCTGAACGCGGTCGGCGCAATCGCCGCCGCGGAACTCACGCGCCTCGGCTTCAAAGTTCAAGCCATTCCCGCAAAGCCTGCGGCAGGTAACAATGTGCTCGCAACGGTGAACGGCAGCGGCAAGGGCCGCATCCTGCTGGTCGCCCACATGGATACCGTCTACGCGGACGGCACGGCGAAAGCGAATCCTTTCCGTATCGAAGGCAACCGCGCCTACGGTCCCGGCATCATGGACGACAAGGGCGGCATCGTCGTGGCGATTTACGCGCTGAAGGCGCTGCGCTCCATCAGCTTCAAGGACTTCGGCAAGATCACCGTCCTGCTGAACACCAATGAGGAAACCGGCTCGCACGGTTCGCGCGAACTGATCGAACGGATCGCGAAGGAGCACGACGTTGCCTTCAACCTGGAGCCGGGCCGTGCGGCCGACGGCGTGGTTATTTCGCGCAAGGGCAGCGGCGAGATCGAACTGGATGTGAAGGGCAAGGCGGCCCATGCAGGCGTGGCCGCGAAGCAGGGCGTAAACGCCGCCATGGAGGCCGCGCATCAGGTGCTCCAGATGGCCGCGCTGGGCGATGAAGAGAAGGGCACCACCGTCAACTGGACCGTCATCAAGAGCGGCGACCGCAGCAATGTGGTGCCGGACCAGGCCACCGCCGTTGCCGATATCCGCGTTTCCCAGCCCGAGGAATTCGACCGCGTGGAGCAGGACCTGAAACGCCTCGCCGCAAACCAGCTGCTCAAGGACTCGAAGGTGAATGTGGAGCTGCGCCGCGGCTTCCCGCCCATGCCGCCAAGCCCTGTTACCGATGCGCTGGCGAAGAAAGCGAACGATATCTACGGTGAGCTGGGACGCCAGCTCACGCTGGAGCACACCGGCGGCGCGGCGGATGCAAGCCTGATGTTTGCGCTCGGCGTGCCCACGCTGGACGGCCTTGGCATCGTCGGCGGCGGCATCCATACGCCGCAGGAGTATGCGGAGATCGACAGCATCGCGCCGCGCGTCTACTTGCTGGCGCGGCTGATCCAGGAATACGGCAAGGGCCAGTAATCAGCTGCCGCGGTAGGTGGAGTAGGACCAGGGCGAAACGACGAGCGGCACATGATAGTTCTGGTCCGCATGGGCGATGCCGAAGGCAATGGTAACGAGATCGATGAAACGCGGCGAGGGCAGTTCCACGCCGAGGCCGGCGAAGTAGTCGCCCGCATTGAACACCAGTTCATACATGCCGGGCTTCAGGGTGTCGCCTTCCAGCAGCGGGGTGCTGCAGCGGCCGTCGCTGTTGGTGATGTCCATCTTGAGCAGTTGCTTGCCTTCGGCGCTCACCGCGAACAGCGCGACCTTGACCCCGGCGCCGGGACGGCCGTGGGCCGTGTCCAGAACGTGTGTCGTGAGTTTTCCCATGTCAGAATCCTTCGTGTCGATATTTTGAGAATCATATACCGTGCTATGGCCATCAATATAACGCCGGCGGTATGGATATGCTATTCATAGGAAGATGATGAAACTTTCCCGTATTGTTGCACTTGGCCTTTTCTTCGCCAGCACGCACGCCGTGCAGGCGGCTCCCTCCGGCACGCCGCGCGTGGTCACGGAAAATGGTGCGCTGGAAGGCACGCTGGAAGCGTCCGGCGTCCGTGTCTTCCGCGGCGTTCCCTTCGCCGCGCCGCCGGTGGGCGAGCTGCGATGGAAGGCGCCGCAGCCGGTGAAGCGCTGGCAGGGCGTGCGTTCCGCAAAACAGTTCGGCAACCGCTCCATGCAGCCCTCCCTGTATGCGGATATGGTGTTCCGCTCGCCCGCAATGAGCGAGGACTGCCTCTACCTGAACGTGTGGACGCCTGCCGCTTCGCGCAAGGAAAAGCTGCCCGTGCTGGTGTATTTCCACGGCGGCGGCCTCGCTGCGGGCGACAGCACCGAGCCGCGCTATGACGGCGAGAACATGGCGCGCAAGGGCATCGTTGCGGTCACGGTCAACTACCGCCTCAGCGTGTTCGGTTTCTTTGCCCATCCGGAGCTCACGGCGGAATCGCCACACCGCGTGTCGGGCAATTATGGACTGATGGACCAGGCGGCGGCGCTGAAATGGGTGCAGAAGAATATTGCCGCATTCGGTGGCGACCCGGCGCAGGTGACGATTGCGGGCGAATCCGCAGGTTCCTTCTCGGTCAGCGCGCAGATGATCATGCCTTCTTCGCGCGGCACCTTCGCGCGCGCCATCGGTGAAAGCGGCTCCCTGCTCGGCCTTACGCCGCCGCCAACGGTGGCAGAGGCGGAAAAGCTGGGCGTCGCTTTCGCCAGCGCTGCCGGCGCCGATTCGCTCAAGGCCCTGCGCGCGCTGCCGCCCGAAAAACTGATTGAGACTGTCGGCAAGCCGGGCATGCCCTGGTTCGGCATCGTCAGCGACGGCCATGTGCTGCCGCAGGCGCCATTGCAGGCCTACAGCAAGGGCCAGCAGGCGCGCGTGCCGCTGCTGGCGGGATGGAATGCGCAGGAGACGGGCGCCGCGCGCGTGCTCGAAGGCGCTGCACCAACGCCCGAAAACTTCAGCGCCGCGATCCGCAAGCTGTACGGCGACCAGGCGCCGGCCGCACAAAAAGCCTACGGCTATGGCCTGCCGCAGGCTGCCATCGACCTGGCGAGCGACCGCTGGATCGTGTACGGCACCTGGAAATGGATCGACCTGCACAGCCGCGTGGCGCCCACTTTCCGCTACCTGTACACGCGTGCGCGTCCGGGCGAACCTGGCGCAGGCCATTCCGCCGAAATCGAATACGCGATGGGTAATCTGGACCGCAACAAGGTCTTCCCATGGACCGAGGACGATCACCGCACCTCGGCCGCCATGCAGGCCTACTTCGCCAATTTCATCAAAACCGGCAACCCGAACGGCGAAGGCCTGCCCGCCTGGCCGCTGGCCACTGCCGATGGCGATAATGTCATGCGCATCGACGCGCAGCCCCAGGCCGTGCGCACCTCCGACCGCGAGCGCTTCCTCTTCCACGACCGCCAGATTTCCGCACCATGAGCACATACGATAACTACCCGCGCGACCTGATTGGCTACGGCCGCAATCCTCCACACCCTGACTGGCCGGGCCAGGCGCGCATCGCCCTGCAGTTCGTGCTGAACTACGAGGAGGGCGGCGAGAACAATGTGCTGCACGGCGATCCCGCCTCCGAAACCTTCCTGTCCGAGATCATCGGCGCGGCGGCCTTCCCCATGCGCCATATGAGCATGGAATCGATCTATGAATACGGTTCGCGCGCGGGCCTGTGGCGCCTGCTGCGCATGTTCGAGGACCGCAAGCTGCCGCTGACGGTGTTCGGCGTGTCCATGGCGCTGAAACGCCATCCCGAGGCGGTAGCCGCCTTCCGGGAGCTTGGCCATGAAATCGCCTGCCACGGCCTGCGCTGGATCAGCTACCAGAACATGGACGAGGCCACCGAGCGCGCGCACATGAAGGAAGCGGTGGACATCATCCGCGAACTGACCGGCAGCGCGCCGCTGGGCTGGTACACCGGGCGCGATTCGCCGAACACGCGCAAGCTGGTGGTGGAACATGGCGGCTTCCGCTACGACGCCGACCATTACGGCGACGACCTGCCATTCTGGACCGAAGTGGAACACCTGGACGCCGGCGGCAATCCGGCCGTCTCGCCGCAGCTGGTGGTGCCCTATACGCTGGACACCAACGACATGCGTTTCGCCGCCATGCAGGGCTTCAACAGCGGCACCCAATTCTTCGACTACCTGAAGGATGCTTTCGACGTGCTGTATGCGGAAGGCGATCCGCAGGGCCTGAACCAGCCGAAAATGCTGTCCGTCGGCCTGCATTGCCGCCTCGTCGGCCGCCCGGCGCGCGCGGCGGCGCTGGCCCGCTTCCTCGACTATGTGCAGGGCCACGACAAGGTGTGGATCACGCGCCGCATCGATATTGCCGAGCACTGGCACCAGCGCCATCCTTATATTAAAAAATCCTGATAAGGAAAATCAGCAAAATCGTATAAGAGGGCGGTGCTCTGGTGTTAATCTTCTAACTTGGGATTAATCCGAGGGCAAGATGTCTGAACCGATTCGCTTTTACTTCCGTGGCGCCGTGCATGAAGTGCATGACGCCGCACCGACGCAGACTGTGCTCCAGCATCTGCGGGAGGACCTGCATTGCACCGGCACCAAGGAAGGCTGCGCGGAAGGCGATTGCGGCGCCTGCACGGTGCTGGTGGGAGCGCTCGGCGCGGACGGCCAGCTGCAGGTGAAAGCCGTGAACTCCTGCATCCAGCTCACGCCCACCCTGGACGGCAAGGCCCTGTTTACCGTGGAAGACATGCAGCAGCAGGACGGCGCCCTGCACCCGGTGCAGCAGGCGCTGGTGGAATGCCACGGTTCCCAGTGCGGTTTCTGCACGCCCGGTTTCGCCATGTCGCTGTGGGGGATGTACCTGAAGCAGGACGGCAAGCGCGCGGAGCGCAAGGAAATCGACGATTGCCTGTCCGGCAACCTGTGCCGCTGCACGGGCTACCGTCCCATCATCGACGCCGCCCGCCGCATGACGGAGCTGCCGAAAGTGAAATTCGATGCCGACCGCGTGGCATCGCAGCTGGCGGCGCTGCGCCGCGATGCGCTGGCGGTGTACAGCGCGCATGGCCAGACCTTCATGGCGCCGCGCACGCTCGATGAACTGATCCAGCTGCGCGCTGCCAATCCCCAGGCCACGCTGCTGGCCGGGTCCACCGATGTGGGCCTGTGGATCACGAAGCAGATGCGCGAACTGAATAACATCATCTACCTCGGCCACGTGGACGCGCTGAACTTCGTGCGCATGAACGAAGGCATGCTGGAGATCGGCGCCGGCGTGTCGCTGGAACAGGCCTACGCCGCGCTGTGCGAACACTATCCGGAAGAACTGGGCGAGCTGCGCCAGCGCTTTGCTTCGCTGCCGATCCGGAACGCGGGCACGCTGGGCGGCAATGTCGCCAACGGTTCGCCCATCGGCGATTCCATGCCGTGGATGATCGCCCTCGGCGCCGAACTGGTGCTGTGCGGCGCAGCCGGCGAGCGCGTGCTGGCGCTGGAAGATTTCTACCTGGATTATATGAAGAAGGACCTGGCCGCCGACGAATTCGTGCTGGCCATGCGCGTACCGTTGCGGCGCGCCGATGTCGCTTTCCGTACCTACAAGCTGGCGAAGCGCTTTGACCAGGATATCTCCGCCGTCTGTGCGGCCTTTGCTTTCACCCTCGACGGCGGCGTGATTGCCGATGCCCGCATCGCCTTCGGCGGCATGGCCGGCACGCCAAAACGCGCCTCCATAGCCGAAAGCCTGCTGAAAGGCCGTAGCTGGGACGAAGCCGCACTGGCGGACGCGATGCGCGCCCTGCAGCAGGACTACGCGCCGTTGAGCGACATGCGCGCCAGCAGCGAATACCGCATGAAGACGGCGCAGAACCTGCTGCGCCGCTACTGGCTTGAAACGCGCATCGATGCGCCGCTGGCCGCCGATGCGGTCAATGCTTTTGCCTGCCGCGCGTGAAAGGAACTGTCATGAACCATCCCGGCAATCCTGAACTGAAGGCCGCCGCCTGGACGGCGGTGGGCGTTGCGCGCCCGCACGAATCGGCCGAACTGCATGTGCTGGGCCAGGCCGCCTATACCGACGACATCCCCGAACTGAATGGCACGCTGCATGCGGCGCTGGGCCTGTCGGCGAAAGCGCATGCGCGCATCCTGAGCATCGACCTGGAGCCTGTGCGCGCCATGCCCGGCGTGGTCGATGTCTATACGGTGGACGATATTCCCGGTACCAACGACTGCGGCCCAATCATCCATGACGATCCGATCCTCGCGGATGGCGTCGTACAGTACGTGGGCCAGCCCATCTTCATTGTGGTGGCCGATACGCATACCAATGCCCGCCGCGCTGCGCGCAAGGCGGTAGTGGCGTATGAGGAGCTGCCCGCCATCCTCACGCCGCAGGAAGCGAAAGCCGCACAATCCTATGTGCTGCCGCCGCTGCAGCTGAAGCGCGGCGATTTCCAGGCCGCCTTCGAGCGTGCGCCGCATGTGGTGAAGGGGCAGCTCTTCGTCGGCGGCCAGGAGCAGTTCTACCTGGAAGGCCAGATCGCGTATGCCATCCCAAAAGAGCACAAGGGCATGTTCGTGCAGTGCTCCACCCAGCACCCGAGCGAGATGCAGCACGTGGTGGCGCATGCGCTGGGACGGCATTCCCACCATGTGCAGGTCGAGTGCCGCCGCATGGGCGGAGGCTTCGGCGGCAAGGAGTCGCAGTCCGCATTGTGGGCTGCCGCTGCCGCGATCGCCGCAGCGAAGTCTGGCCGCCCGGTCAAGCTGCGCGCCGATCGCGACGACGACATGATGGTGACTGGCAAGCGCCACTGCTTCTTCTATGAATATGAAGTGGGTTACGACGGCAGCGGCAAGATCTTGGCCGCCAAGGTCGACATGACCCTGCGCGCCGGTTTCTCCGCCGATCTTTCAGGGCCCGTCGCCACGCGTGCGGTCTGCCACTTCGACAATACCTACTACCTGTCCGACGTGGACATCCGCGCCGGCTGCGGCAAGACCAATACGCAGTCGAATACGGCCTTCCGGGGCTTTGGCGGCCCGCAAGGCGCCATCGCCATCGAATACGTGATCGACGAAATCGCGCGCAAGCTGGGGCGCGATCCGCTCGACATCCGCCGCCTGAATTTCTACGGCAAGGAGGAGCGCAACCAGACGCCTTACGGCCAGGTTATCGTGGACAACGTGATCGAAGAGCTGACGGCGGAGCTGGAGCAGACCAGCGAATACCGTGCGCGCCGCGCCGCCGTGGAAGCGTTCAACCGCAGCAGCCCCGTGCTCAAGAAAGGCATCGCGTTTACGCCCGTGAAGTTCGGCATCGCCTTCAACGTCACCCACCTGAACCAGGCGGGCGCGCTGGTGCACGTGTATGTGGATGGATCGGTGCTGGTGAACCACGGCGGCACAGAGATGGGGCAGGGCATCAATACCAAGGTGATGCAGGTGGTGGCGCATGAGCTGGGCCGCGATATCGCGCATGTGCGCGTGACGGCGACCGACACCAGCAAGGTTGCCAACACCTCGGCTACGGCCGCATCGACCGGCGCGGACCTGAACGGCAAGGCTGCGCAGGATGCAGCACGCAAGATCCGCCAGCGCCTGGCCGAATTCGCTGTGAAGCTGCACGGCGGCGAAGTCAGCGGGGTGCAGTTCCATGCCGATGCGGTGCATGTGAATGGCGTATCGGTGCCGTTCGAAGAGCTGGTGCAGAAGGCCTACCTGGCGCGCGTGCAGCTGTGGTCCGACGGCTTCTATGCCACGCCGGGCCTGAGCTGGGATGCGAAGACGATGAGCGGCCATCCCTTCTCCTATTACGCCTATGGCGCTGCGGTATCCGAAGTTGTGGTGGATACGCTCACCGGCGAGTGGAAGCTGCTGCGAGCCGACGCCCTGTACGACGCCGGGCAGTCGCTCAATCCCGCCATCGACATCGGCCAGGTGGAAGGCGCCTTCATCCAGGGCATGGGCTGGCTGACGACCGAGCAGCTGTGGTGGAATGCCGCCGGCAAGCTGATGACGCATGCGCCGTCCACCTACAAGGTCCCCGGTATCTCGGATTGTCCGGAGGACTTCCGCGTGCGCCTGTTCGAGAACCGTAATGTGGAGGACAGCATCCACCGTTCCAAGGCCACGGGCGAACCGCCATTGCTGTTGCCGTTCTCGGTGTTCTTCGCGATCCGCGATGCGATTTCCAGCGTGGGCGGCCACAAGGTCAACCCGCCGCTGAACGCGCCTGCCACCAGCGAAGAAATCCTGCGCGCCATTTCCGCTGTCGAAGCGGCATCCTGAGGAAGCGTGATGAAGGACTGGCTCACAGCCGCCGATGAACCGGCGGTGCTGGTAACGGTCGCGAGGGTCGAAGGCTCCGCGCCGCGCGAGGCGGGCACGAAGATGATCGTCACCGCCCGCAGCCAGTTCGACACCGTCGGCGGCGGCCACCTCGAAATGCGCGCCACCGCCATCGCCCGCGACATGCTCTGCCACCATGGGGTCAGGCACCATGGTGTCAGTGCCGTACGCTACGAGCGCTTCCCGCTCGGCCCCAGCCTCGGCCAGTGTTGCGGCGGCGTGGTGTGGCTGCTGTTCGAGCGCATCGAAGGCCATGTGGCGGAGATCCTGCAAGCGCTGCGCGGCCGGCGCAACGAAGACAGCATCCGCGTCACCGCGCTCGACGCGCCGCATAGCGCCCTGGCCGACGCCACCGGCGAATGGCTGGCAGGCGCGCGCGACGCAATGCCTGCCCACCACGCGAACGAGGCGCACGTCGCCACCGACAAGGCAGGCCGCCAATGGCTGGTGGATCCCTGCCTGGTCCCGCGCGCGCATCTGCTGCTGTTCGGCGCGGGCCATGTAGGCGCGGCCATCGTGCGTGCCATGGCGGAGCTGCCATGCCGCATCACCTGGGTGGACGAAAGGGAAGACGCCTTCCCGCAGGAGATCCCGCAAAACGTGACGATAGAAATCAGCGACACGCCGCAAGCCCTGGTGGCGGCAGCGCCGAACCATGCCAGCTACCTGGTGATGACCCACAGCCACGCGCTGGACCAGGCGCTGACCGAAGCCATCCTGGCGCGCGAACAGACCGGCTGGTTCGGCCTGATAGGCAGCGCGACCAAACGCAAACAGTTCGAAAACCGCCTGCTGGCGCGCGGCTTGAGCGCGGCGCGCCTGAACGATATGGTTTGCCCCGTCGGCCTGCCCGGTATCATCAACAAGGCGCCCGCCGTCATCGCGGCCTCAGTGTGCGCCCAATTACTCACCGTCTGGGAAGCGCAGTCGCTTCTCAGGCCCTAGCAGCAATACGAAAGACCCAGATGCAAACAGCTCACAGCAGCGTGCAAGCCTACCGAGGGAGCTTGCTGTACTTCCACGCCGACCCGGCCTTCATCGAGCACGCCCATGCCTGGCATGAGGACGGCCTGCTGGTCGTTGAAGACGGCAAGATCAAGGCGGCAGGCGACTATGCCACGCTGCACGCCAGCCTGCCGCAGGGTGTGCAGGTTCAGGACTACGGCGGCAAGATCCTGTCCCCCGGCTTCGTCGACAGCCACATCCACTATCCGCAGACGGACATGATTGCTTCGCCGTCGCCTGGCCTGCTGCCATGGCTGCAGGAATACACCTTCCCGACCGAGCGTTCCTTCGAAGATCCGCGGCACGCGGCAACCGTCGCCGAATTCTTCCTGGACGAATTGCTGCGCGTTGGCACCACCACGGCCATGGTCTATTGCACCGTGCATCCGCAATCGGTGGATGCCTTCTTCACCGCCAGCGAGGGCAGGGGCCTGCGCATGATCGCGGGCAAGGTGCTGCAGGACCGTAACAGCCCGGACTTCCTGAGCGACACCGCGCAAGGCGGCGCGCGCGACACGGAAGACCTCATCAGGCGCTGGCACAATCACGGCCGCTCGCTGTACGCCATCACGCCGCGCTTCGCGCCCACTTCCACCGAGGAGCAGATGCAGCTCACCGGCGAACTGGCGCGCGCTTATCCGGACACCTTCCTGCAAACCCACGTCTCCGAGAACGAGGAAGAATGCCGCTGGGTGAAGCAGCTGTATCCGCAGGCGCGCAGCTACCTTGACGTCTACGACCGCTACGGCATGATGCGCCCGCGCTCGGTGTTCGGCCACTGCATCTGGCTGGACCAGCAAGACCGCGCGCGCATCGCCGAAACCAAATCCGCGGCCGCCATCTGCCCCACCTCCAACCTCTTCCTCGGCAGTGGCCTGTTCGACTTCGAGCAGGCGGACAAGGCGGGCATGCTGATGTCCCTCGCCACCGACGTGGGTGCCGGCACCTCCTTCTCCATGTTGCAAACGATGAATGAAGCCTATAAAGTAGCGCGCTTGAAGGGCAGTTACCTTCCTGCAATGCGCATGTTTTACCTGGCCACGCTGGGCGCTGCGCGCAGCCTGCATCTGGAAGGCACGATCGGCAGTTTCTCGGCCGGCAATGAGGCCGACTTCATCGTGCTCGATCCGCAGGCCACGCCGCTGCTGGCACGCCGCACCCGCCTTTGCGACAGCCTGGAAGAGACGCTGTTCGCGCTGGCCCTGCTGGGGGATGACCGCGTGATAGCGGCCACTTACTCTGGCGGCAGACGGGTGCATGCGCGGGGGCAGGGCTGACCCATCGCCGACCAACCAAACGAGAGTCCCCATGCAAAAGTCCCTGAGCAGCCTGATGATCGCGCTGGCCTTCGCCAGCGCCACCGCGCCCCAAGCCCATGCCGCCAGCAATGAAGACGTGGTCAAGCGCCACTTCGCGTCGCTGGTCGCAGGACCCACGCCCAAGACCTCGGAACTGCAGATGTTCCTCACCATGATGCCGAAGGGCGGCGACCTGCATCACCATTACTCGGGCGCCATCTACGCCGAGCAGTACCTGGAATGGGTGGATAAGCAAGGCTTCTGCGTCAACAAGACCGACTTCCGCATCAACACGGCGGCCGGCGCCAAATCGGCCAGCTGCGTCAGCGGCAAGGACCTGGTGGCGGACAATGCCGCCTACCGCGCCCTGCTGCAGAAATGGTCCACGGCGGACTTCTACAACCACAGCAGCGGCAAGCAGCTGCCGCCGGACCAGACCTTCTTCGACACCTTCGGCTATTTCAACGACGTTGCTTCCACCAACGGCAGCGAAGGCCTGCAGACGCTGAAAAAGCGCGCAATTGCGGAGAACCTCAGCTATATCGAGACAATTTACGAGATCGCGCCGATCACGCCGGACGGCGATTTCGACAAGCTGGCCGCCGAAGGATTCGACAACGCCAGGCTGAACGCCGCACTGGAAGCGCTGGTGCCGAAGCTGGAAGCCAGCCAGGCGTTCCAGCAAGGCATCCAGAATTACCTGGCTCATCTGCAGAAAGCCAGCGCGGGCGTGGATGACGAGCAGTTCACCATGCGCTACCAGCCCTTCGTGCTGCGCTTCCTGCCGCCCTCGATGGTGTTCTCGCAGATGCTGGCCAGTTTCAAACTGGCGAAAACCAGCCCGCAAATCGTGGGCGTGAACATTGTGGGCCAGGAGAGCCTGAACGTCTCGATGCGTGACTACAGCCTGCACATGCAGATGTTCAAGTTCCTGAAGGCGAAATACCCGGATGTGAAGATGGCGCTGCACGCGGGGGAGCTGGCGCTGGGCGTCGTGCCGCCGGAAGGCCTGAAGTTCCATATCCAGGAAGCCGTCAACGTGGCCGGCGCCAACCGCATCGGCCACGGCATCGACATCGCGCACGAAAGCAATGCGCTGGCCATCATGAAAACCATGCGCGAGCGCCGCATTCCGGTGGAAGTGAACCTCACCAGCAATGAATTCATCCTGGGCGTGAAGGGGCCTGCACATCCGCTGGATCTTTACCGCAAGTATGGCGTGCCTTTCGTCATCTCCACCGACGATGCCGGCGTTACCCGCCACAACCTGTCGAACGAATACGTGCTGTTCGCCACCCGCTACAAGACCGACTATGCGGAAGTAAAGAAGCTGTCATATGACAGCATCCGCTACTCCTTCCTGGCCGATGCCGACAAAAAGCGCCTGTTGCAGCAGCTCGACAGCCGTTTCAGCAAATTCGAGGCCGATATCGCGCGCGCGTTGTTGCCAGCAAAATAAGCCTCGTCATCTAGCTGTCAAAAAAAGGGGTTTCTTGTATGACAAGAAGCCCCTTGTTCATTTGCTACATATGTGGCACATGTGCGACAAAATGTCTATTCAAGCAGAGGAGATTGTCATATTTCCAGATGAAAGAATTTCATCAAGGTAGCGCTCATTTATAATCCCGCCTGAACCGTCCTCGACTGAAAAAAGCCCTCGCTCTACACAACATCGCGCTCTCAGCGGTCATTTATTCGTTTTGCCACTTAATCGTAAAGGGAAAACGTATTTGTCCGTGCTGGGATGGCCGTGCCATAGTGATTCGAGGGCAATTTGGCAACTTTCTCTGTCATACCAATGTCATGGGCCGCGCCTACACTGCGGTGTTGGTGTAGAGGAACTTACCTCGCCTGTCAGGTTTCAGCTGTACCGCTATTCAGTTTCACCATAAACACTCTAAGGGGCTTTGAATGCAATCCAAACAATATCCGATCATGCGCATGAGCGTACTGGCCGTGGCAGTCCAGATGGCCTGCTTCGCCGCAGGTTCCGCGTACGCCCAGTCGGCATCGGAAGTGGCGCCACAAGTCACCACCGGTTCGGGCAAGAACCAGGTGGTTATCACCGGCAAAAAGCTGGGTATGGGCCTGATGGTCACGGAAGATGCGCCAAAAGCGCGTTCCACCATTACCGCCGAAGAACTCGAAAAGCAGCGTCCAACCGGCAACGCCTACCAGGCGCTGGAGATGCTGCCTGCAGTGAATAGCTACAACTATGACGCGACCGGCCTGTTCGGCGGCGGCCTGACCCTGCGCGGCTTTAACTCCGACCAGATCGGCGCCACCATCAACGGCGTGCCGGTCAACGACTCGGGTAACTTCGCTGTGTACCCGCAAGAATACGTTGACCAGGAAAACACCTGCTCGCAGTTCGTGACCCAGGGTTCGACCGACGTGGACTCGCCACAGGTTGGCGCCACCGGCGGTAACTTCGGCATCACCACCTGCAACCCTGAAAAAGAACAACGTATCCGCCTGCAGCAGTCGCTCGGCCAGCTGAACATGAGCAAGACCTTCCTGCGCGTGGACTCCGGCCTGCTGCCGGACGGCCGCTCGAAGTTCTTCATCTCCGCTTCGCACGCTGAAGCCGACAAGTGGAAGGGCAAAGGCCAGGCCAAGCGCGACCACATCGACGCCGGCTTCAACTATGATTGGGACCGCTTCAACTACATTCACGCCACGATCCTCTGGAACGAGGCGATGAACCACAACATCAACAACCTGACCCTGACCGAAATCAACACCAGGGGTTACAACTACGACTTCGCCGATACCTTCCAGATCACCCGCCTGACCCCGGTCAAGGGTACTGCCCAGGTAGAGCGCACCCAGTCGCCGGCCTACTACAAGCTGGCCGTGAACCCGTTCAAGAACGCGATTGCATCGGCTGAAGCCAAGTTCCGCCTGAGCCCGGACCTGGACGTGAAAATCGTGCCTTACCTGTGGTACGGCTTCGGTAACGGCGGCGCAGGCCAGCAGCGCGCCCAGTCGGAAAGCCAGTTCTACAATTCGACCACCGGCGTACGTAACGCGGCCAAGGACCTGAACGGCGACGGCGACACCCTGGACACCATCGTGGTGGCCAACGCCAGCGTGACCAAGACCCTGCGTCCTGGCGCGAACCTGGCCGTGACTTACACCGCCGGCGACCACCAGATCCTGGGCGGCGTGTGGTGGGAACGTGCACGCCACCAGCAGACTGGCCCGATGGTGCCGATGGGCCCGGACGGCGAGCGTGACTGGTATCTGCAAGACGGCAAGATCACCCGTCCTGACGGCAAGTTTGCGCAGAGCCGCGACTGGATCTCGATCTCGACCGCCTACCAGGCCTTCCTGCAGGACACCATCAGCCTGAACGACGACAAGGTCAAGATCAACTTCGGTATCCGCACGCCTTTCATCAAGCGTGACTTCACCAACTTCGGTGATGAAAACAATACCGTGATCCCTTACAAGATCAACCGCAAGTACAAGGACATCCTGCCACAGCTGGGCGCGCGCTACCGCCTGACCAATGACGACCAGTTCTTCGCTTCCGTGGCGAAGAACATGAAGGCGCCGCCGAACTTCGTGTTCGGTAACTTCGGCACCAGCGTCAAACTGGTGAACGGCGTGCCAACCCTGCTGGGCGACGTGAAGGAAGAAACCTCGGTCAACACCGATATCGGCTACCGCCACCAGGACAAGGACTTCATCGCTACCGCGACGCTGTTCTTCGTGGACTTCAAGGATCGCCAGGCGACTGCCTTCGATCCCGTGACCCAGGCAAGCAGCTACGCCAACGTGGGCAAAGTCACCAACCGCGGCCTGGAAATCGAAGTCGGCAACACGCCGATCAATGGCTGGTCCTTCTACGGCTCGCTGGGCTTCAATAAGAGCGAGATCAAGGACGACATGCGCCAGAACGGCACCGCCTTCCTGCCAACCGCAGGCAAGGAAATGATCAACACGCCACGCCGCAAGGCCGGCCTGTCGGTCGAGTACCAGCAAGCTTCCTTCTACAGCCGCCTGAAAATGCGTTCGAACAGCCGCCAGGCAGCTTCGATGGTCAACGATGAATGGGCGCCAGGCTACACCGTCTTCGATATCGACGGCGGCTATACCTTCGCCAACTTCGGCTGGCTGAAGCGTCCTAAGCTGAGCTGGAACATCAGCAACATCTTCAGCAAAGAGTACCGCAACGCATCGTCGGTCAGCATCACCAACACCAATCCGGTGCCGGGCGTGACGACCAGCGTTGGTACCCAGCGTTACTACCTGGGTGCTCCACGCTTCGCGTCGGTCACCCTGTCGGTCGACATCTAAGCAATACCGTGCGCGGCTTGCAGGCCAGGCCGCGCAACCCTTGCTGCAACGGGCCTTCGGGCCCGTTTTTCTTTTGTATCGCGTATGTTTCGCAAGGCCTTGGAAGGCGGGTTTTGCGCTATGCTGCACTCCTTATGAAGACACCATTTTTCAAACTCATTCCGGCCGCTGCGGCAGTGCTGCTTTCCGGCTGCGCGGCCTGGCATCAGCAGCCCGCTTCGGTAGACGTCAACCTGGTTGCGCTGAACGACCTGCACGGCCACCTGGAAGCCACCAATTTCACTTACACCACCGGCGCGAAACAGGAGAAGCACACCGTCTCCGCAGGCGGCATCGATATCCTGGCGGGGGCGCTGAAGCGCTGGCGCCGCGAAGATCCCGAGCTGCTGCTGGTGGGCGCGGGCGACATGATCGGCGCCAGCCCGGCCATCTCCTCGATGTGGGCCGATGAGCCTACGCTGGCCGCTCTGGATATGCTGGGCCTTACCGTGACCTCGGTGGGCAACCACGAATTCGACCAGGGCAAAGTGGAGCTGCTGCGCCAGCAGCGCGGCGGCTGCGATTCGCCGCGCGCCGACAAGGCCTGCAAGTTCAACGGGATCCATCCCGGTGCAAAATTCGGCTACCTGGCCGCCAATGTGGTGGACGTGCGCTCGCGCCAGCCCATCCTCCCTGCCTACCGCATTCTTGAATCGAAGGGTGTGAAGATCGCCTTCATCGGCACCGTGCTGAAAGATACGGCCGAAGTGGTGGCCGCATCGGGTATCGCGGGCCTGGAGTTCATCGATGAAGCGGAAGCCGTGAACCGCCTGCTGCCCGAACTGCGCCGCCAGGGCGCCGGCGTGTTCGTCGTGCTGATCCACCAGGGCGGCCGCAGCAAGGCCGATTTCGACAAGCAGTATTGCGACGACCTGGAAGGCGATATCCTGCCGGTCATCAAGAAGCTCGACCCGGCGATCCGCCTCGTCATCAGCGGCCACTCGCACAAAGGCTACCTGTGCAATGTGGACGGCCGCATCGTCACGCAGGCGCAGATGGGCGGGCACATGATGTCGCGCATCAAGCTGACGGTGGACCGCAACAGCAACAGCGTCGCCAGTATCGATGCGCAGAACGTGCTGATGACTAAGCTGCAGTTCTCGCCGGAGCCGGAAGCGGAAGCTTTCCTCAAGGGCTTGCGCGAACGCAGCATGCGCGAGCTGGCGAAGCCTGTCGCCACCATTGGCGCGAAGACCATCACGCGCGAGCGCGGCGACCTGGATGACTCGCCGCTGGGCCGCCTGGTGGCCGATGCCACGCTGTACGCAGGCCGTCCATACGGGGCGCAGATCGGGTTCATGAATGTCGGCGGTATCCGCCTGAGCCTCGAAGCGGGCGAGAACAATGTGGCCAACCTGGGCCAGGTGCAGGCTGTGCTCCCCTTCGGCAATTCGCTGGTCGTCATGAATCTCACCGGCGCCCAGATCCGCGGCCTGCTGGAGCAGCAGTGGGTGGGCGACAAGCCTGAAACGCGTGGACTGCTGCAGGTGTCCGAGGGTTTCACCTACCGCTACGACCTGCGCCGTCCGGCAGGCGAGCGCGTGATCCCCGGCAGCATCACGCTGAACGGCGTGCAGCTTGAAGACAATGCTTCCTACCGCGTTATCGTCAATGCTTTCCTCGCCGAAGGCGGCGACGCCTTCCCCATGTTCACCAAGGGCAGCAACCGCGTTGAAACCGGCATCCGCGATGTCGATTCGCTGGTGCGCTACCTGGTCAAGCGCGAGCAGGACAAGCGCCTGCCGGGCGCGGTGGCCGATGCAACGCGCATCCAGCAGGTAAAGGAGTAAGCCATGCGCCGATTGATCATCGCTGCGTTGCTCGCCGCAAGCGGCAGCGCCCATGCGGACTTCCGCATCCCCGGCTTCGAGCTGGTGCAGACCACGCCGGTGGAAACCACGCTGGCCAATGGCGACCTGCGTGACCCCGTCACCGTATGGTGCGAGCTGTTCGACCAGGCCCGCGGCGAAATTGCCATCGGCCAGTTCTATGTGGCGAGCAGGCCGGGAACGCCGTTCGAGAAAGTGATCGAACGGCTGGAAGCGGCGGGCAAGCGTGGCGTGAAGATCCGCTTCCTGCTGGACCAGAAGGGCGTCGGCCTGTCCGAGAAAGCGACGCTGGAGCGCCTGAAGGCCATTCCGAACCTGGAACTGCGCATCCTCGACTACAACAAGCTTACCGGCAACGGCATCATCCACGCCAAATACCTGGTGGTGGACCGTAGCGTGGCCTTCGTCGGCAGCCAGAATTTCGACTGGCGCTCCTTCACGCATATCCACGAAACCGGTTTGCGCGTGAGCGATGCCGCGATGGTGGCGCAGGTGCAGGCCATCTTCGAGCAGGACTGGCAGGCCCAGGGCCAGCTGGCCGCGGGGCAGGCCGTGGCGCCGCTGCAGGCGAAAGCGCTCGCTGCGCCATCGCTGGCGCAGCCCGCAATGCTGTTCGCGAGCCCCGCCGCCTACAACCCGGCCGGCGTGGTGGATTCGGAAGCCGGCCTGCCGGCGCTGCTGGCGGAAGCGAAGGAAGAAGTGCGCATCCAGCTGCTGGACTATGCGCCGCTCAGCTACGGGCCGAAGGGCACGCGGCCATACTATGGCGTGATCGACAACGCCGTGCGCGCTGCCGCCAACCGGGGCGTGAAGATCCGCCTGCTGGTCTCGAACTGGAACCTGGAAAGCCTGCCGCAGGCCTACCTGAAGAGCCTCGCCGTGCTGCCCAATGTGGAGATTCGCGTCGCTACGCTGCCCAAGGCGTCGACCGGCTTCATTCCCTACGCGCGCGTCATCCATAGCAAGACGATGACGATAGACGGCAAGCTGGCATGGGTCGGCACCAGCAACTGGTCCGGCGGCTATTTCGACCTGTCGCGCAATCTTGAAATCGTGCTGCGCAATGAAGCGATGGCACGCCGCCTGGCGGCGGTACATGAACAGATCTGGACTTCGCAGTATGCCGAAGCGCTGGACATCACCAAGCAATATCCGAAACCTAAGAAGGGTGAAGAATGAAGAAACTGGCTTGCATCGTGGCGCTGTCGGGCGCCTTCGTCTCCTTCAACGCCATGGCCTGGGGTAACGACGGCCACCGCACCGTGGGCGCCATCGCCGATAAGCTGATCAAGGGCAGCAATGCCGAGAAACAGGTGCAGGCGCTGTTGCTGCAGGGCGAAAGCCTGGAGAAAATCTCGACCTGGGCCGACTGCGTGAAGGGCACTTACTGCGGCCCGCAAACGCCGGAGATGATGGAATATACGGGCGCGAATCCGAAGCACAGCGAATACCATTACACGGACGTGCCCTTCCAGCTGAGCGAATACCACGACCATGGCGTAGGCACCCACGACGTGGATATCGTGCAGACGTTGAAGCAGACTATCCTGGTCCTGCAGGGCAGGGACACGCCGGAAACCAATCCGCACAAGTTCACCAAGCGCCAGGCGCTGCTGATCCTGACCCACCTGGCAGGCGATATCCACCAGCCGCTGCACGTAGGCGCCGCCTTCGTCAGCAAGGATGGCCAGTTCGTGGTGCCGAAGTCGAATGCGGAAATCGATTCACTGAACATCTTCGATTCCCGCGGCGGCAATAACCTGCAGATGGACGATGCAAAGCTGGAAGCAACCAGCGCGCAGCTGATTCCGCCGGCCGATGGCGAGAAGCCGGCCACCGCGCCGAAGTCCGGCGTGCGCGCCTTCCACTCCTACTGGGATACGACAGTAGTGAACTACGCGATGCGCCGCTCCAGCACGCGCAGCCCGCAGCAGTTTGCGCAATGGGCCATCGACAGCAAGCCGAATATTCCGGTCAACACCGGCGACGTGACGACCTGGCCTTACCAGTGGGCGAACGACGCGCTCGTGGTCTCGAAACTGGCGCACGCCGACGTGAAAGTCGGCGCCTCCAGCAAGCAGACCAGCCGCAGCTCCGGCGAAAGCTATACCGTGTGGGCGCTCACCGTGCCGGACAACTACCCGGTGCCGTCCTCCGCCATCGCGCGCGAACAGCTGATCAAGGGCGGCTACCACCTGGCCGCCATGCTGCAGAAAATCTGGCCGTAAGCATCCGGCCGCAGTTCAGGCCAGGATCACCTCGATGCCGGCCTCGCGGAAATGCGAGGCCAGCGCATCATCCACGCCGTCGTTGACGATGACGGCATCAATACTCTCCAGCGGTGCAATGCGGTAGGGCGCGGCGGTGCCGAGCTTTTCGCGCGAGGCGAGCACGATGGTGCGCTCGCTGCGGGCGCTGATGGCGCGCTTCATGCAGGCTTCGTCATAGTCGCCGGTGGTGATGCCGGCTTCCGGATGCAGGCTGCACACGCCCATGAAGAACAGGTCGGCGCGCATGCCCTCCAGCGCCTCCAGCGCGGCCGCGCCGCTGGCCACCATCGAGTGCTTGAACAGCCGCCCGCCGACCAGGATCACTTCGAGCTGGGCATGGTGTTCCAGCTCCACCGCCACCGAAGGGCTGTGCGTGATGACGGTCGCCTGCAGGTTCTTCGGCAGCGCGCGCGCCAGTTGCACTGCCGTTGTGCCGCCGTCGATGAATACCACCTGGCCCGGCGCGACCATGGCCGCCGCGGCGCGTGCAATCGCGGGCTTGGCATCGGCGGCAATCTGGCTGCGGGCGGCGAAACTGGCCTGGGCCGGCGAGGCGGGCAGGGCGCCGCCGTGCACCCGCTCCAGCAGGCCTTCCTTGGCCAGTTCGCGCAGGTCGCGCCGTATCGTGTCCTCCGACAGGCCTAGCGATTCGCTCAGCGTTTTGGCCACGATCTGGCCTTCCTCCCTGAGGATGCGAAGCAGCAGTTCCTTGCGTTGGCGTGTCAGCATGGTTGCACGAAATATCTTGAGATTGCACGATATTGCATGATATCGTAAAAAAACGCAATCACCGGAGCACGCCATGCATGTACGCATCAACAAAGTGGAGACCCTGTCCGACGACTGGTACGTCCTGCGCAAGACCACCTTCGACTACCGCCGCCGCAACGGCAGCTGGCAGACCATGTCGCGCGAAACCTATGACCGTGGCCACGGCGCCGTGATCCTGCTCTACAGCCTGGCGCAGCGCACCGTGCTGCTGGTGCGCCAGTTCCGATTCCCCGCCTGGAACTACGGCGGCAGCCACGATGGCTTCCTGATCGAGGCGCCGGCCGGCCTGCTGGACGCGGCGACGCCGGAAGCGCGCATCAAGGCCGAGGTGGAAGAGGAAACGGGCTACTGCGTGGACAAGGTGCGCAAGGTGTTCGAAGCCTTCATGAGCCCCGGTTCAGTGACGGAAAGGCTGCATTTCTTCGTGGCTGAATACGATCCTTCGGCGGCGCGAGGCGAGGGCGGCGGCGTTGAGGAAGAGGGCGAGGATATCGAGGTGCTGGAGCTGGACATCGGCCGCGCGGAACAGATGATTGCCGACGGCAGCATCGAGGACGGCAAGACTATCATGCTGCTGCAATACGCGCGCCTGCACCTGTTCGGCGCCGCGCGCTAACAGGCGCCACCGTTCGCGGGGCGCGTTTCAAGAATCTTGTGAATGCTGCCGGATTTCTCCATACGCTCGATTGCCTCGTTGAGAACGGGCAATGCTTCCCTGAAGGGAGAGGACTTCGGCACGGCGATCAGCACCGGTTCATTCCCCATGGGCTTGCGCAGCACAGTGAACTTGCCGGCGCCTGCGTAGACGCAGTTCAGCTTGTCCTCGACCGTGGCGCTGTTACGGTAGCTGTCGACCAGCACGGCATCGACGCGCCCCAGTGCCAGCATTTTCAGGCGGCTCGGGAGGCTGTCGGAATTCTCGGCAACAGTGAACAGCACATTCTTGCGTTGCTCGAACTCCGCACCGAACTTGGCGCCGCTGCTGATCGCAATCGTCTTGCCGCGCAAGTCTTCCCAGTCCTGGTAGCGGAACGGACGGGCCGGATCGGCTACCAGCCATTGGTGCACCAGGTACAGCGGCCGTGTGAAGGCGAACAGCGCCTGCCTCTCCGGCGTGGCCGTAGCGCCCAGCAGCAGGCCTTTACCGCTTTCAGCAAGCATCTGTGCCCGGCGCCAGGGATAGGCCCGCGCCACCAGGGGGAGGCCGGATTCGTCCGCCAGCCCCTGTATCAGGGCGGCGACCGTGGGGGCAACGCCAGCGTATTTGCCGTCGGCATCGGTTTGCGCAGCCAGCAGGACCGGGATTTCGTCGGGGCTGTCGTGGCAGCTGGCAAAAGGGCTCAGGCAGCATAAGATGCTTGCCAATACAAAAGTACGGAAACGCATTTTCCCCCGGAGTGAAGTCGGCCTGTCGTGCCAACTATTCTCGTACGGCATGCCGTAGCGGGCAAGCCAATCTTTCTGCCCAGCGCTGCGAATCCGCCATAGGGCCTAGAATCCTGTTACCGATCCACTCAAGGAGTACGCCAATGAAAGCAATTGTCGCAGCAAGCCTGTTATCGCTGGCCGGTATGGCCGCACACGCCGCCACCCCGGAAGAGTTGGCGAAGTCGAAAACCTGCATGGCCTGCCATGCGATGGACAAGAAGCTGGTGGGGCCGGCCTACAAGGATGTGGCAGCCAAATACCGTGGCCAGAAAGGCGCGGAAGACCTGCTGGTGCAGAAAGTGCTGAAGGGCGGTTCCGGCAACTGGGGACCGGTGCCGATGCCCCCGAACGCCGTCACCGACGCGGAAGCGCACATGCTGGTGAAATGGGTGCTGTCGCAGAAATGAGCGTCCTCCCGGCGCAGGCGGACCGCCGCCTGTGCCGGGACGACAGTTAGCGCGATTTGACGAAGGGAACGCCGATCGCCTTCGGCGCCACCGACTTGGCCATCAGGCCGGCCAGCACGATCACAGTCACTACATACGGCACCATCTGGATCAGCGAGCCCGGAATGCGGCCCACCACCGGCAGGTCCACGCCTTCCAGCTGGATCTGCACCGCGCCGAACAGGCCGAACATCAGGCAGCCGAGGAAGGTGTAGACCGGCCGCCAGTTACCGAACACCATGGCCGTCAGCGCCAGGTAGCCCGCACCTGCCGACATATCGCGCAGGAAGAAGCCGCTCTGCACGATCGCCAGGTAGGCGCCGGAGAAGGAGCACAGCACGCCGGCGATCAGCATGGCCGAATAACGCGTCCACGCCACCGATACGCCCGCCGCATCCGCCGCGTGCGGGTTCTCGCCGCAGGCGCGCAGGCGCAGGCCGAAGCGCGTGTGATACAGCACCCAGTGCACCAGCGGCACCAGCAGGAAGGCCAGGTAGACCAGCACCGAATGGCCGCCGATCAGCTTCGTATAGAACCAGCCCAGGCCGGGGATGTCGGCTACCGCGGCGCTGCCCGGCAGCTTCACGTCGAACAGGCGCGCTTCGCCGAGGTCCGGCGTGCGGCCGCCCTGCTGGAAGAAGTATTGCGCGACCACGAAGGTCAGGCCGCTCATGGCGATATTGATCGCAATGCCGCCCACCAGCTGGTTGCCCTTCTGCGTAATGGCCACATAGCCCTGCAGCGTGGCCAGCGCCACCGACACCGCCATGCCGGCCAGGATGCCGTACCACGGATTCTGCGTGGTAAAGGCCACCGCTGCCGACACGAAGGCCGAGGCCAGGATCTTGCCTTCCAGGCCGATGTCGATCACGCCGGAGCGTTCCGCGAACAGGCCGGCCATGGCGGCGAAAATCAGGACCGGCGCATTGCGCACGGTGGAAACGAGGATGCCGCCCAGTTGGATATCTTCGAACATCGCGTCAGCCCTTTCTTGCCTTGAGCAGTTTAATGAGCGCGGGGGCGTACAGGTTTTCCATCGCGCCGCAGAACAGGATGATCAGACCCTGGATGAAGATGAAGGTCTCGGTCGGGATATTCGGTTTTTCCAGCGACAGGTCGAAGCCGCCCTGGATCAGCGCGCCGAACAGCACGGAGGACAGGAAAATGCCGACCGGGTGCTGGCGCCCCATCAGCGCAATCGCAATGCCCACGAAGCCCGCGCCGTTGACGAAGCCCAGGCTCAGGTAATGGGTGGAACCGAGGATGGAGTTCACCGAACCCAGGCCCGCCAGCGCGCCGGAGATCAGCATCACCACAATGATCATGCCGCTGATCTTCACGCCCGCATAGTGCGCCGCATGCTTGTTCAGGCCCGTTGCGCGCAGCTTGTAGCCCCAGGAGGAGCGCCACACCATCACGCCGTAGATCGCCAGCGCCGCGATCGCGATCAGGAAGCTCACGTTCAGCGGGGTGTCGCCGAGAATGGGGAAGAGGGTGTTCAGGCGCGGCATTTCCGAAGCGGCGGCGAACACGCGGCTCGCGGTGTTCTGCTCGCCCGGCGGAATCATGTACTTCACGATGATGAAGTTCATCAGCGAGGCGCAGATGAAGTTGAACATGATCGTCGTCACCACGATATGGCTGCCGCGTTTGGCCTGCAGGTAGCCGGGCAGGAAGCCCCACAGTGCGCCGAACAGCGCGGCGCCGATCATGCCGAGCGGGATCAGCACGATGGCCGGCATCGAAGCATCGAAGGCCAGCATGGCCAGCGTGAGCCCCAGGCCGCCGAAATACATCTGGCCTTCGGCGCCGATGTTGAACAGGCCGGCCTGCATCGCGATCGACACGGCCAGGCCGGTGAACACGAAGGTGGAGGCATAGAACAGGGTATAGGACAGGCCTTCCGGATTGACGATGGCGCTGTTCACCAGGATGCGCATCGAGTCCACCGGGTCTTCGCCCAGCAGGTGGATCACCAGTGCCGCCACCAGCATGGCGGACAGCAGGTTCAGGACAGGGAGGACGAAACCGGTCGCCCAGCGTGGCAGGTCGTTAGTGGTCATGATTTATGCATACCCCCCATCAGCAGGCCAATGCGGGTGGTGTCGAATTCGTCGACCGGCAGTTCGCCGGTAATGGCGCCGCCGCACATCACGAGGATGCGGTCGGCCAGCGCGCGTACTTCTTCCAGTTCCACGGACACCAGCAGGATCGCCACGCCCGCGTCGCGCAGGGCCAGCAGCTGGGTGTGGATGGATTCGATGGTGCCGATGTCCACGCCGCGCGTGGGCTGGCCCACCAGCATCAGCTTGGGCTTGGCCAGCACTTCGCGCGCGATCACCACCTTCTGCTGGTTGCCGCCGGAGAGCAGGCCGATACGCAGGTCCGGATTTGGCGGACGCACGTCGAACTCTTTCAGCAGGCCGGCGCAGCGCTCGGCAATGTGCTTGAAGTCGAACAGGCCGAAGGCGCCTTTCAGGTGGTCCTGGTAGCCCAGCACCGTGTTCTGCATGACGGAGAAATTCTTCACCACTCCGTCACGGAGGCGGTCCTCCGGCACGTGGGCGATGCCCAGGTGGCGGAACTCCAGCGGCAGGCCGTCGGCATCGTGGCGTTTCTTGTAGGGCAGTGGCTTGCCTTCGAAATCCACTTCGCCGGAGGTCGGCAGGCGCATGCCGGACAGGATTTCCATCAGCTCGCTCTGGCCGTTGCCGGATACGCCCGCAATCGCCACGATCTCGCCCGCGCGCAGCGTGAAGTTAATGTTCGACAGCAGGCTCACGCCCGTGGAATCCTTCAACTGGAGATTGCGCACTTCCAGCACCGGCGCGCCCGGATTGTAGGGCGCGCGCGGCAGGTTGTTCTCGATGGGACGGCCCACCATCATATTGGCCAGTTCCTCTTTCGAGGTCTGCGCGGTTTCCACCGCACCGGCCACGCGGCCGCCGCGCATCACGGTCACGGTGTCCGTGATGTCCAGGATTTCCTGCAGTTTGTGCGTGATGAGGATGATGGTTTTGCCCTGTTCCTTGAACAGGCGCAGGATTTCGAACAGGGACTCGGTCTCCTGCGCGGTCAGCACGGCGGTGGGTTCGTCCAGGATCAGGATATTGGCGCTGCGGTAGATCTGCTTGAGGATCTCCACGCGCTGCTGCGCACCCACCGACAGGTCGTGGATGGTGGCCAGCGGATCGACATCGAGCCGGTAGCGTTCGCAGATCTCGCGCAGCCTGGCTTCCACGGCGGCGCGCTTGGGCTTGAGCAGGAAACCGCCTTCGGTGCCCAGCATCACATTGTCCAGCACCGTCATGTTCTCCACCAGCATGAAGTGCTGGTGCACCATGCCGATGCCCAGTTCGATGGCCTCATGGCTGGAGCGGATCGGCGTCACCTTGCCGTCGAGCAGGATCTCGCCGCTGTCGGCATGGTAATAGCCGTACAGGATGCTCATCAGCGTGGACTTGCCGGCGCCGTTCTCGCCCACCAGGCCATGGATGGCGCCTTTGGCGATGGAAAAACTGACGTCCGCATTCGCCTTCACTGCCCCGAACTGTTTCGAGATGCCGCGGAATTCTACAGCTGGCTGCATAGGATTTTTTCAGGTTTATTTACTGAAAAACGCGCCGGCGGGACGACCCGCACGGCGCGTTCTGTGTCATGAAGAGAAAAATCAGGCCGGACAGGCGGCGCCGGAACGGATATCGATGACCTTGATCTTGCCATCGATAATGTCCTTGCGTGCGCCCAGTACCTTCTTCTCGATTTCCGGGGTGATCAGCTTGCGGTTGTACTGGTCCAGCGTCCAGTCCACGCCGCCTTCCTTGATACCCTTGGCGACGACGCCAGGCTTCCAGCTGCCGTTTTTCACTTGCATGAAGGTGTCATAAACCGCATTGTCCACGCGCTTGACCATGGAGGTCAGGATGGAGCCAGGATGCAGGTGGTTCTGGTTCGAATCCACGCCGATGCCCAGCTTGCCTTTTTCCTTGGCCATGGACAGGGTGCCGAGACCGGAACCGCCGGCCACCGCGAACACCACGTCCACACCGCGCTCGAACTGGGAACGGGCCAGCTCGCCGCCCTTGGCCGGGTCATTCCATGCCGCGGCGGTGGTGCCCACCATGTTCGAGTAGATTTCCACTTTCTTGTCGGTGGCCTTGGCGCCTTGCGCATAGCCGCAGCCGAAGGCGCGGATAAGGGGAATATCCACGCCGCCCACGAAGCCCAGCTTCTTGGATTTGGAGGCCATGGCCGCGGCCACGCCCACCAGGTAGGAGCCTTCTTCTTCCTTGAAGGTAATCGAGCTCACGTTCGGCGCGTTCACCACGCCGTCGATCAGCACGAACTTCACGTTCGGGAATTCCTTGGCGACCTTCTGCACCGCCTGGGTCTGCGAGAAGCCGATGGAAGCGATCAGGTCCATCTTCTTGCGGGCCAGGCCGCGCAGGATCTGTTCGGCCTGGGTGTCGCTGCTGGCCTGGGCTTCGAGGAAGTTGATCTTGGTTTCGGTGCGGAAGCGGGAAGCGCCTTCAAAGGCCGACTGGCTGAAGGACTTGTCGAACTTGCCGCCCGCGTCATAGACGACGGCCAGCTTCGGGTCTGCCGCAAAAGCGCTGGCCGAGACCGCAACAGCGGACATCATCGTCAAAAATTGTTTAATTTTCATGAAAGGGCTCCTGGAAGTTCGTTATTGTATAGTTTTTGGGGACCAAACATCTACTCAACGACTGCAATTCACACCCAGACTTCCCTGTGCTGCGCTTGTAGCGTTTGCACAACAGCCTGTCTCCACCTTTTGCGGGCTTGCCGCGTTGTTTTTTTGTGCGGTGCACCTGCCTGCGTTCCCGCCTGAAAATCCCGCTCTCCTATGAACGGTATCCATCTGTCGGGAACAAGACAGTTCGCCACTATGCAGCAGCCTGATTTGTATGACAAATACGATTTAGCTTGGCTATTTATTCGTGCAACATCTTAATCAAACTTCCATCTTAGTAATTTGTAGTTGTTGACCTTTCTGCTAGCATTCGCCTTTATGGTCCTGTCGGACAGCCGGTTTACACCACATAAAGGAGTTTGCTTGATGAATACGACGCTGCGTTTTACCAAACGTACACTACTGGCCCTGGCGATCGCCAGCGCCTTCCCGCTGCATGCCATGGCCCAGGAAGCCGCCACGGCGCCCGAAGCTGAAAAAACCGAAAAAGGCCAGCTGGAAACCGTGATTGTTACCGCGCAGCGCCGTGCCGAAAACATCAAGGACGTGCCGATGTCCATCGCCACCGTGAAAGGCGAAAAGCTCGACGTGCTGACCTCCGGCGGCCAGGATATCCGTTTCCTGAACGGCCGTTCGCCTTCCGTGGCGGTTGAGTCCGACTACGGCCGTACCTTCCCGCGTTTCTATATCCGCGGCCTGGGCAATACCGACTTCGACCTGAACGCTTCCCAGCCGGTCGGCCTGGTGATGGACGATATCGTCCAGGAAAACCCGATGCTGAAAGGCTTCCCTGTGTTCGACGTGGACCAGGTTGAAGTGCTGCGCGGCCCGCAGGGTACCCTGTTCGGGCGCAACTCCCCGGCCGGCGTGATCAAGTTCGACTCCGCCAAGCCGGTGTTCCGCCAGGAAGGCTACCTGAACGCCGGCGCCGGCAAGGATGGCGTCATCAATGTGGACGGCGCCTTCAATATGCCGGTCAGCGACACCGTGGCGCTGCGCTTCTCGGGCCAGAGCCAGCACCGTGACGACCGCGTGCACAACCCGCGCGCCACCGGCACCAAGGATTTCGAAGGCTATAAAGATAACGCCGTGCGCTTCCAGGTGCTGGTCAAGCCAAGCAAGGACTTCAGCGCGCTGCTGAACCTGCACGCCCGCGACATGGACGGCACCGCCACCCTGTTCCGCGCAAATATCCTGAAGAAGGGCACCAACGACCTGGTGGACAACTTCGACTATGGCAGCTACCCGACCGACGGCATCAACGAACAGTGGCTGAAGAACAAGGGCGCCAACCTGCGCCTGCGCTGGGACCTGCCGGGCATGACCTTCCACTCCATCACCGGCATCGAGAAGCTGGACTTCTTCAGCCGCGCCGACGTGGACGGCGGCTACGGCGCCGTGTACGCGCCGCCGATGGGCCCCGGCTTCATTCCCTTCGTCGTGGAAACCGCCGACCTGATCCCGAACCACAAGCAGATTTCCCAGGAATTCCGCGTCGAGTCCAACACCAAGGATCCGCTGCAGTGGATCGCCGGCGTGTTCTACTTCAAGGAAGACATCCAGATCGATTCGATCGCCTTCGACTCGCTGGCGCCGGGCAATCCGCAAGTGCCTAACTACGCCACCCAGACCCAGAACGCGAAATCGTATGCCGTATTCGGTTCCGTGAACTACGCCGTGAACGACAAGCTGAAGCTGCGCGGCGGCGTGCGCTACACCAGCGACAAGAAAGACTTCGTGGCCCAGCGTATCGAAACCGGCGGCAAGAGCTACCTGCCGCTGCATGACGATTCGAGCAACGTGAGCTGGGATGCCAGCGGCACCTATATCGTCAACAAGGACACCAACGTCTTCGCCCGTATCGCAACCGGCTACCGCGCACCGTCGATGCAGGGCCGCCTGTTCGACCTGGGCAGCAAGCCTTCGATGGCCGATGCCGAGAAGGTGCTGTCCTATGAAATCGGCGTGAAGCAGGACCTGTTCAACCGCCGCGCGCGCATGTCGGCCACCGCCTTCCACTACCGTGTGAAGGACAAGCAGCTGACCGCCGGTTCCGGCAGCGTGAACATGAACCAGCTGATCAATGCAGACGAAGCCATCGGCCAGGGCGTGGAATTCGACTTCCAGGCCAATCTGTCGGACAGCCTGAGCGCCACCTTCGGTTCCAGCTATAACGACACCGAGATCAAGGATGCGGCCCTGTACGCCCAGCCATGCGGCAGCGGCTGCACGGTCACCAACCCGATCCGTTTCGTTGGCGGTTCCGCCGTTGCCATGATCGACGGCAATCCGCTGCCGCGTGCGCCGAAGTGGCAGCACAACTTCACCCTGAAGTACAGCGCCCCCCTGAACGACGGCGAGTTCTACGCCTTCACCGACTGGTCCTACCGCTCGACCTACAACTTCTTCCTGTATGAAGCGAAGGAGTACAAGGCCAAGCAGCTGCTGGAAGGCGGCCTGCGCCTGGGTTACAAATGGGGTGACGGCAAGTACGACCTGGCCCTGTACGGCCGCAACATCACCGACAAGGTGCAGTCGCTGGGCGCCATCGACTTCAACAACCTGACCGGTATCGTCAACGAACCGCGCACCTACGGCGTGCAGTTCCGCATGAACTTCTGAGCCTTCGCGCTCTGAACCGAACCCGCGCGGTGTGAGCCGCGCGGGTTTTTTTATGGCCTGCCGCTGGTAATGGCTTTCAGCGGCAGGTCGATCGCCACCGTGGTGCCGGTTTCGGCCGAGCTGTCGATATTGATCGAGCCGCCGTGCGACTCGGCCACATTCTTTACGTAGGCGAGACCAAGTCCCCAGCCCTGCACCTTTTCCTGCTGGCCGCCGCGCCGGAACATCAGGAAGTGTTCCGCGATCTGGTCTGGCGGAATCGGCTTGCCCATATTGTGGACCGACAGCAGCACCTGGGAATCGAAGCGGTCCACCACCACCGTGATGGGGGTATCGCGCCGGCCGTACTTGACGGCATTGCGGATCAGGTTCTCCAGCGCGCGGCGCAGTGAGGCCGGGCACCACACGCCCTGCACGGACGGTCCCCGTACTTCGTAGCCGCCTGGATGCAGCGGGGCTTCCCGCACTACCTCCTGCACCATTTGCATCATCTCCATGTCCACGGGGCTGATCGGCAGGTGCTCGGTACTCTGCAGGGCGGCGGTGTCCAGCAGCTCGCGCAGCATCTGGTCGGCGCGGTCCACGTTCTTGCGGATGGTGGCGGACAGCATGGCGATGCGCGCCGCATCAGCATCCGGATCAAGCATGGCGAGGGCGCTCAGGATGACCGAGAGCGGCGTGCGCAGGTCGTGCGCCAGCGTGGCGACGTACCTGGTGCGGAAAGCTGCCTGTGCGGCCGAGTAGGCGATGATGGATTCCAGCACGGCCGTGTCGATGGAGGCATTGATCAGCGCCCGGTCGGTTCGGTCGAGCGCGAGCTGGTGCTGTTCGCTCACCTCGAACAGGCTGTCGCGGAACAGCTGGTATTCAAGGACGATGTCCTGCGGTTGGTAGTCCGTCATGCGCGCACGCTCGCTGCCGTGCGCTAGCGCGATGCTGGAATTGCCGCTGGCGATATTGCGCGGATGGCCTTCCGAGATCACCTCGGCAATATTCTGCAAGAAGACCGGCAGCGTATTAACGAGGATGGGCGAGGCCATGCCGGCCATGCCCGGCATGCGTTTCCGTACGCGCGCTGACCATTCGTTGATGATGACATCGCACAAGGAAAGCAGCTTTTGCGCAGTTGGCGACAGTGTCGCGCCTTGCGTCTGGTCGGTACCGATCTGCATGATGCAGCCTCGCGTTGGATTGTGCAGCGGCCAGATTAGCGCGGCGCCGCCTCCCGATCTGCGCGCCGTCTAACATAGCAGCTCATCAATCGCGTGCCGGCGGGCGCAGAATATTCAGGAATGCACGAACGACGGGGGCATCGTCCAGGGTGGTGTAGGTGATGTAGAGATTGGCCGACGGCGGATTGCTGCGGATGGGCAGGAATACCACGCCCGGCCAGCCGATACGGCTGGTCGTCTCTGGAATGAGGGTGACGCCAAGGCCGGCGCCCACCATGGCCAGCAGGGTTTGCGGCTCGTTCGCTTCCTGGAAGATGTGGGGCTGGAAGCCGGCCTTCACGCAGCACTGGATCAGGTAGCGCGGGAAGGAGGACTTGTCGAGGGCCAGCGTCAGCATCGGCTCATTGGCGATGTCCGTCAGCTCGATGGCTTCCAGCTTGGCCAGCGGATGGTGTTCGTTCACCGCCACGCACACATTCTCGCGGAAGCACAGCTCCTGGCGCAGGTTGTCGTTCTTCAGGTCGTCCTCGTCCAGCTTGGGCTCGCGCCAGAAGCCGACATCGATCTGCTTGGCGCGCAGCGCCTCGTACTGCACCGTGGGGCCCAGTTCGTGAATGGTCCAGCTCACGCGCGGGAACTTGCTCTGGAACTCCTCCAGCATGGAAGGGATGGGGCCCCACATGGCGGAGCCCACAATGCCCACGCGCAGGCGGCCCACTTCGCCGCGGTCGATCTGGCGTACGGTGTCGATGGTGATGCGCATCTTGGCCAGCATGTCGGCCGCTTCCTGCATCAGGGCCTTGCCCGCCACGGTGAGTTCGAAGCTGCGCGTGGTGCGCGCGAACAGCTTCACGCCCAGCTCCGCTTCCAGCTTCATGATCTGCTGGCTGAGCGGCGGCTGCGAGATATGCAGGCGTTCGGCGGCGCGGCTGAAGCTTTTCTCTTCGGCGACGGCGAGGAAGTATTTGAGTTGTTTCAGGTCGATCGACATTGGCGGTCCTCAGGCGGCCGGGAACTCCAGCATGGCGCGCGCCAGCGCCGCGCCCACGCGCGCATTGTTCTTCACCAGCGCGATATTGGTGGCAAGGCTGCGGCCGTTGGTCAGGGTCTTGATGCGCGCCAGCAGGAAGGGTGTGACTTTCTTGCCGGTGACGCCGTTTTCCGCGGCTTCCTGCAAGGCCTGCAGCGTGATGCCGTCGATTTCGTCCTTCGCCATCGCGTCCACCTCCGGCACCGGATTGCTGACCACCACGCCGCCCCGCAGGCCGAGGCGCCATTTGGTCTGGATGAAGGAGGCCTGTTCGGCCGGCGTGTCCAGCTGGAAGTCGGCATTGAAGCCGCTCTCGCGCGTGAAGAAGGCGGGGAAGCCCGGCTGGCCCACGCTCACCACGGGCACGCCTTGGGTTTCCAGGTATTCCAGCGTGAGGCCGATATCGAGGATGGATTTCACGCCCGCGCACACCACGGCCACATTGGTCTGCGCCAGTTCCTGCAGGTCGGCCGAGATGTCGAAGCTGGTTTCCGCGCCGCGGTGCACGCCGCCGATGCCGCCGGTGACGAAGACCGGAATATTGGCCAGTTCCGCGCAGATCATGGTGGCCGCTACCGTGGTGGCGCCCAGCTTGTTCTGCGATAGCACATAGGGCAGGTCGCGCCGGCTTACCTTCATCGCGTCCGGCGAATTGCCCAGCAGCTCGAGCTGTTCCGGCGTGAGGCCGATGCAGATCTTGCCGTTCATGATGGCGATGGTGGCCGGCACCGCGCCCGCGTCGCGGATGATCTGTTCCACTTCAATCGCCGTATGCACATTCTGCGGATACGGCATGCCGTGCGAGATGATGGTCGATTCCAGCGCCACGATCGGCTTGCCGGTGGTGCGCGCGTTCGCCACTTCCGGCGAGAAGGAGAGGAATTGGTGCATGGTCTAGTCCTGTTCTGTGGCGGTGGCAAACAGCCCGGGCGTCAGGGCGGGGGACACGGTCTGGCTGCTCTGCAGTGTAAGCGAGGCGGCGTGCAGGCCGCGCTCGCAAGCGAGTGTGAGGTCGGCGGCGCCCTGCGCCAGCGTCCAGCAGATGGCGGCCGAGAAGGCATCGCCCGCGCCGGTGACGTCCACCACGTCCACATCGTGGGCCGGCAGCCATTGCAGGTCGCCCGGAATGGTGTGGTACACCCCGGCCGCGCCGCAGGTAACGATGATGTCCTGCGCGCCCTGGGCCTGCAGGCTGCGGCAGGCTTCCCGCACGTCCGCCTCGGTGGGCAGGGCGCGGCCGGCGCGCGCTTCCAGTTCGCCGCGGTTCAGGATCAGCAGGCGCAGGCCGCGCAGGTCCTGCGGCAGGCGCGCCATCTTGGGCTGCGACACAGCCACCAGCACCAGCGGTACGCCGCTGTCCCGGGCATCCGACAGCAGCAGGGCAATGGAGTCCAGCGGCAGGTTCAGGTCGGCCACCACCAGCGAGGCGGCATTGCGCTGTGGCTGGCGGCTGGCGATGAACTCGGGCGTCAGCTGTTCGTACAGCGCCATGTCGGCCAGTGCCACCACCATCTCGCCGCCCGCATCCAGCACGGCGGTGTAGGTGCCGGTGTGCGTGTTGGGGAGGCGCAGTGTGCCGCTCATGTCCACGCCCGCCGCTTCGGCATAGGAGCGCAGCGCCTGGCCGGCGGCATCGCTGCCCAGCGCCGTAATGAGCGCGCAGGGCATGCCCAGCCGCGCAATGTTCTCGGCGATATTGCGCGCCACGCCGCCGAAAGTCTCCTCGGCGGAAGCGGGATTGGAGGTGCCCATCTGCAGCGGGGCGGCGGGGCGCAGCTTGCGGTCCAGGTTGGCCGCGCCGAGGCAGAGCACCGGGCGCTCGTCCGGCAGCACGTAGGCGCGGCCCAGCAGGCGGCGCTCGCGGATCAGGCTCGCCACATGGCCGGCCACGGCGGAACGCGACAGGCCGAGCTGGTCCGCCATCTCCTGCTGCGAGATGAAGGGATTGGCGCGAATGAGCTCGTAGAGCTGCTCTTTTTTCGTGATAAACATTTGTTGCTTATGCTAGACACTTGTTTGGCGGCTGTCAAACCCGCATTCCTACTATAATATTCGGCCATTTATACAGCGCGCATATAAATGGCGAAGAAAAATGGTATTTGCCATACATATAGCGAATAAGGCATATTGCGGCATCGCGAAATCCATTCCAAAATCCAGAACGAGGATCCCATGTTCACCAACACCCCATTCCAGGCCGCCGATATCATCCGCTCGCGCATGCCCGCGAACTTCCAGCCGCGCCTCGCCATGATCCTGGGCTCCGGCCTGGGCGTGCTGGCGGAGCAGATGACGGATGCCGTGACCATCGGCTTCGACGAGCTGCCGGGCTTCCCTATCTCCACCGTGCATGGCCATGCCGGCCAGATGGTGATCGGCACACTGTCCGGCGTGCAGGTGGTGTGCCTGAAGGGCCGTGGCCACTTCTACGAAGGCTACGGCATGGGCGTGATGACGAGCGCCATCCGCACCCTCAAGCTGCTGGGCTGCGAATTCGTGTTCGTGACCAATGCCGCCGGCTCGCTGCGTCCGGAAGTGGATGCGGGTTCGCTGGTGGCGCTGACCGACCATATCAATTTCCTGCCGGGGAGCGCGATGATCGGCCCGAATGACGAACGTTTCGGCCCGCGCTTCTTCAGCATGGCCAATGCCTACGATGTGGACCTGCGCAATCTGCTGAAGGATACCGCCGCCTCCAATAACATCACGCTGCATGACGGCGTGTACATCGCCTATCCGGGCCCGAACTTCGAGACCCCGGCCGAGATCCGCGCCTTCGGCCGCCTGGGCGCCGACGTGGTCGGCATGTCGGTGGTGCCGGAAGTGGTGCCGGCCCGCCACTGCGGCCTGAAAGTGGTGGGCGTATCCGTGATTACGAACCTGGCGGAAGGCCTGTCGCCGTTCCCGCTGTCGCACGAACAGACCCTGAAGTACGCAGCAGTGGGCGCCGAAAGCCTGATCAAACTGATCCTGGCCTTCCTCGCCAACGTGGCGAAGACGCCAAAAGCCTGAAAACTGATTGCGCGTGCGGGCGGCGCGGCCGTCCGGCGCGCCGAACCTGACAAACGAGACTGACCATGTCACGCGCATTTATCCTCCTGCTCGATTCCTTCGGCCTCGGCGCAACGCCGGATGCCGATAAATACGGCGACAGCGCCGCCAATACCTTCGGCTCCATTGCCGCCTGGGCGGCCAAGGAAGGCAAGCCGATGCAGCTGCCGACCATGGAGAAACTCGGCCTCGCGGCCGCGGCGCATATCGCCAGCGGAAAGTGGGCCGAGGGCTTCAGCATGCGCGAAGGCTTCACCGGCGCCTACGGCGCGGCGCGCGAACAATCCACCGGCAAGGACACGCAGAGCGGCCACTGGGAAATCGCGGGCGTGCCAGTTACCTACGACTGGGGCTATTTCCCGAAGAGCGTGCCGTCCTTCCCGAAGGAACTGACCGACAAGCTGCAGGAACTGGGCAAGGTGCCCGGCTTCCTCGGCAACTGCCACGCTTCCGGCACCACCATCATCGACCAGCTGGGCGACGAGCACGTGGCCAGCGGCAAGCCGATTCTCTATACCTCCGCCGACTCGGTGCTGCAGATCGCCGCGCATGAGGAGAGCTTCGGCCTGGAGCGCCTGTACGAGCTGTGCGAAATCGCCTATGAGCTGGTGAAGCCGTACAACATCGGCCGCGTGATCGCGCGCCCCTTCCTCGGTGCGAACGGCAAGTACAAGCGCACCGCCAACCGCCACGACTACGCCGTGCCGCCGCATGCGCCAACGCTGCTTGACCATGTGAAGAACGAAGGCGGCGAGGTGATCGCGCTCGGCAAGATCAGCGATATCTACGCTGCGCAGGGCGTGAGCCGCGTGCTGAAAGGCCCGGACAACATGGCGCTGTTCGACCGGCTGCTGGAAGCCGAAGCGGGAGCGGGCGACAAGTCGCTGACCTTCGTGAACTTCGTCGACTTCGACATGCTGTTCGGCCACCGCCGCGATGTGCAGGGCTACTCGCAGGCGCTGCACGAACTGGATGCGCGCCTGCCTGAATTCATCGGCAGGCTGAAGGAGGGCGACCTGGTCGTGATTACCGCCGACCATGGCTGCGATCCAACCTCGCCGGGTTCCGACCATACGCGCGAACATATCCCGGTGATCTTCTTCGGCCCCGGCGTGAAGCCGCGCGCGCTCGGCATCTCCCCTACCTTCTCCGATATCGGCCAGACCATTGCACACCACCTCGGCGTGAAACCACTTTCCAACGGAACCAATCTTTTATGAGCTCTCCCGCAGACTTCAAGCGCAACGAGGCCCAGGGCCTCGACCTGGGCTGGCTGAACCACATCCACGTCAACAAGGCCGCAGCCGACCGCCGCGCCGCATCGCTGGCGAACCGCCGCACGGTGAAGAAGGAATATCAGGCAGCATGGCTGGTCAAGGCCATCGAACTGATCGACCTGACCACGCTGTCCGGCGACGACACGCCGGGCCGCGTTGAGCGCCTGTGCATGAAGGCCATGCGCCCGCTGCGCACCGACCTGGTGGAAGCGCTGGGCCTGCAGGAGCGCAATCTGATGACCGGCGCCGTCTGCGTGTATCACGAGATGATCCGCCACGCGGACAAGGTGCTGAAAGGCCGCCTGCCGATTGCCGCGGTGTCCACCGGCTTCCCGGCCGGCCTGACGAATATGGAAACCAAGGTGCGCGAGATCGAACTCTCCGTGGCCGACGGCGCGAAAGAGATCGACATCGTCATCACCCGCCAGCACGTCCTGACCGGCAACTGGCAGGCGCTGTACGACGAAATGCTGGCCTACCGCCAGGCCTGCGGCGAAGCGCACGTGAAAGCCATCCTGGCAACGGGCGACTTGGTCACGCTGGAAAACGTGGCCAAGGCATCGTGGGTCTGCATGATGGCGGGCGCTGATTTCATCAAGACCTCGACCGGCAAGGAAGGCGTGAACGCCACCATCCCGGTATCGCTGGTGATGGTGCGCGCGATCCGCGAATACTACGAGCAGACCGGCTTCATGGTCGGCTACAAGCCTGCGGGCGGCGTGAGCACCGCCAAGGCGGCGCTGCAGTACATGACCGTGATGAAGGAAGAACTGGGCAACGAATGGCTGGAACCCCACCTGTTCCGCATTGGCGCGTCCAGCCTGCTGACCGACATCGAGCGCCAGCTGGAGCACTACGTGACCGGCAACTACTCCGCCGCCCACCGCCACGCGCAACCATAAGAAGACATCGCCATGCCAACTATTAACGAGATCCTCAACACCATGGACTACGGCCCTGCACCAGAAAGCCAGAAAGAAGCGCAAGCGTGGCTGGAGCAGCGCTCCCGCAAATTCGGCCTCTTCATCGACAACGCGTGGACCGAGCCGGGCGAACTGTTCGCCTCCAACAATCCGGCGGATGGTTCGCAGCTGGCCGAACTGACGCAAGCCACGGCCGACGATGTGAACCGCGCCGTGGAAGCCGCGCGCCGCGCGCAGCCGGGCTGGCAGGCGCTGGGCGGCGGCGGCCGTGCACGCGTGCTGTACGCGATTGCGCGCCTGATGCAGAAGCATTCGCGCCTGTTCGCCGTGCTGGAAACGCTGGACAACGGCAAGACCATCCGCGAAACGCGCGATGCCGACCTGCCGCTGGTGGCGCGCCACTTCTACTATCACGCAGGCTGGGCCCAGCTGCAGGACGAAGAGTTCGCAGGCCACCGGCCGGTGGGCGTGGTTGGCCAGATCGTGCCGTGGAACTTCCCGCTGCTGATGCTGGCATGGAAAATCGCACCGGCGCTGGCGGCAGGTAACACCGTGGTCTTCAAACCGGCTGAGTTCACGCCGCTGACCGCGCTGCTGTTCGCCGAAATCTGCGTGCAGGCCGGCGTGCCGGCGGGCGTGGTGAACATCGTCACCGGCGACGGCCGCACCGGCGAAGCGCTGGTCAAGCACGAAGGCATCGACAAGCTGGCGTTCACCGGGTCCACCGAAGTGGGCCGCCTGATCCGCGAAGCCACCGCAGGCAGCGGCAAGAAGCTGTCGCTGGAACTGGGCGGCAAATCGCCATACATCGTGTTCGAAGATGCGGACCTCGATGCGGCGGTTGAAGGCCTGGTCGATTCCATCTGGTTCAACCAGGGCCAGGTCTGCTGCGCCGGTTCGCGCCTGCTGGTGCAGGAGTCGGTGGAAGAGCGCTTCCTGAAGAAGCTGAAAGCGCGCATGGATAACCTGCGCCTTGGTTCGCCGCTGGACAAGTCGATGGATATCGGCGCGCTGGTCGACCCGATCCAGCGCCAGCGCATCCACGGCCTGGTGGAATCGGCGCGCGCCGAAGGCTGCGAGATCTATCAGCCGCAGGCCTGCGAAATCCCGGCGACGGGTTCGTGGTTCCCGCCGACGCTGATCACCGGCGCCTCGACTTCCGCTGCCGTGGCCCAGGCTGAAATCTTCGGCCCGGTGCTGGTGGCGATGAGCTTCCGCACCCCGGCGGAAGCCGTGCAGCTGGCGAACAACACCGTGTACGGCCTGGCCTCCTGCGTATGGACCGAAAACATCTCGCTGGCGCTGGACGTGGCGCCTGCCATCAAGGCCGGCGTGGTGTGGATCAACACCGCCAACCAGTTCGACGCAGCCTGTGGCTTCGGTGGCTACAAGGAATCGGGCTACGGCCGTGAAGGCGGCAAGGAAGGCATGTACGAATACCTGGTGCCGGTGTCGGAAGACGCACGTCCTGCCGCACCGGTATTCGAGAAGCCGGCGAAAGCCAAGGCCGCACCGGCCGCCGCCACCGACCCATTCGCCATCGACCGCACCGCCAAGCTGTACATCGGCGGCAAGCAGGCCCGCCCTGACGGCGCCTACAGCCGCGCGATCCACGGCGCGGACGGCAAGTTCATTGCCGAAGTGGGCGAGGGCAACCGCAAGGACATCCGTAACGCAGTCGAAGCCGCGCACAAGGCCACCGGCTGGACCAAGGCCACGGCGCACAACCGCGCGCAGGTGCTGTACTACATCGCCGAAAACCTGGCGGCGCGCGGCGAAGAATTCGCCGCCCGCATCGCCGCGCAGACCGGCGCGAAGAATGCGGAAAAGGAAGTGCAGGCATCGATCGAGCGCCTGTTCTACTGGGCCGCGTGGGCCGACAAGTACGACGGCCAGGCGCACCAGCCGCCGATGCACGGCATCACGGTGGCGCTGAACGAAGCGATCGGCGTCATCGGCATCGTGTGCCCGAACGAGAACCCGCTGCTGGGCTTCATCTCGCTGGTGGCGCCTGCGATTGCCGTGGGCAACCGCGTGGTGGCGGTGCCGTCGGAAGCCTATCCCCTGTCGGCAACGGACCTGTACCAGGTGTTCGATACGTCGGACCTGCCGGGCGGCGTGGTGAACATCGTCACCGGCAGCGCCGACGAACTGGCGCGCACGCTGGCCTCGCACTCCGACATCGACGCCATCTGGCGCCATGACGGTTCGGCAGCGGGCTGCGCGGAAGTGGAGAAGCTGTCGGCAGGCTCGCTGAAGCGCACCTGGACCGGCGGCGCCAAAGGCCGCGACTGGTTCAGCGTTACGCAATCCGCCGGCCGCACGGTCCTGCAGCACGCCACCCAAGTCAAAAACATCTGGATCCCCTACGGCGTCTAACGCCGAGCCCGTGTCCACCCTGGGGTCAGGCACCCATGTGGACACAGGCTCAACTATGTAGCACTTGAGCTCGTGTCCACCTTGGTGCCTGACCCCAAGGTGGACACGGGCTCAACAGCTTTGAAAGCGAGAAGAATATGTACCTGCCACAAGAAATCATCCGCAAGAAGCGCGATGGCGGCCATCTGAGTGCCGATGAGATTCAGTTCTTTGTTCGCGGCATCACCGATAACAGCGTGAGCGAAGGCCAGATCGCGGCGCTGGCCATGGCCGTCTATTTCAACGGCATGAATATGGACGAGCGCGTGGCCTTCACGCTGGCCATGCGCGATTCCGGCGATGTGCTGGAATGGAAATCGCTGAACCTGCCCGGCCCGGTCATGGACAAGCATTCCACCGGCGGCGTCGGCGACGTGGTCTCGCTGATGCTCGGCCCGATGATCGCTGCCTGCGGCGGCTTCGTGCCGATGATCTCGGGCCGCGGCCTCGGCCATACCGGCGGCACGCTCGACAAGTTCGACTCCATCCCCGGCTATTCCACCGTGCCCACCAACGAGAAATTCCGCGAAGTGGTGCGCGATGTCGGCGTGGCCATCATCGGCCAGACTTCCTCGCTGGCGCCGTCCGATAAACGCTTCTACGGCATCCGCGATGTGACCGCCACCGTGGAGTCGGTCGCCATGATTACCGGTTCCATCCTGGCGAAGAAACTTGCCGCCGGCCTCGATGTGCTGGCGATGGATGTGAAAGTCGGTTCCGGCGCCTTCATGCCGAGCTTCGAAAAATCGGTGGAGCTGGCGGAGAGCATCGTCGCTGTCGGCAATGGCGCAGGCACGCTCACTTCCGCGCTGCTGACCGATATGAACGAATCGCTGTCGCCATGGGCCGGCAATGCACTGGAAGTACGCGGCGCGATCGATTACCTGACCGGCAAGCACCGTCCCGCGCGCCTGCATGAGGTGACGATGGCGCTGTGCGCCGAGATGCTGGTGCTGGGTAAGCTCGCCGCCACGGAAACCGAAGCGCGTGCCAAGCTGCAGGCAGCGCTGGACAGCGGCGAAGCCGCCAGCCGTTTCGCGCGCATGGTCACGGCACTGGGCGGCCCCTCCGACCTGGTCGAGAATATGGACAAACACCTGGACAAGGCGCCGGTTATCGTTCCGGTTCCGGCGCTGCAGAGCGGTTATGCCACCAGCACGGATTGCCGTGGCATCGGCCTCGCCGTAGTCAGCCTCGGCGGCGGCCGCCGCCGCCCAAGCGACGCTATCGACTTTGCCGTCGGTCTGACCGATCTGGTCGAGCTCGGCCAGAAGATCGAGAAGGGCCAGCCGCTGGCCGTGGTGCACGCCCGCACCGAAGCCGCCGCGCAGCAGGCTGTCGCCGAAATCCAGGCCGCCTACCGCCTGGGCGACGCCGCGCCAGCCGCCAACCCCATCGTCTACCGCACCATCCGCCCATAAGTGTTGCAATTTAATTGGGGTCTGACCCCGATTAGGAAATTACATGACTAACGACAAGTTGATTGAGGAAGCGAAGGCGGCGCGGCTGAAGGCTTATACGCCGTACTCGAACTTCAAGGTGGGGGCGGCGCTGCTCACCAATGACGGCAAGATCTTCCACGGCTGCAATGTGGAGAACGCTTCCTACGGCCTCTGCAATTGTGCCGAGCGTACCGCCCTGTTCAGCGCCTTCGCTCAGGGTTACAAGCAAGGCGATTTCGCGAAGCTGGTGGTGGTGGGCGAGACCGATGGGCCCATCGCCCCCTGCGGCGCCTGCCGCCAGGTGATCCTGGAGCTGGGCGGCAATGAGCTGCCCGTCGTGCTCACCAACCTCAAGGGCGATGTCTTCGAAACCACCGCCGCCGCACAACTGCCCAACGCCTTCGGCGGCCAGGATCTCAAAAAGAAGTGAAGAAGTATATCGACGTTCAGGCCGCAGTCGCCGTTGCGGCGGCCGAGGCCATTGCAGCGAAGACGCAGGGTACCTTCGGCGTCGGCGGCGTGATGCTCGACCAGTTCGGCACCGTGCTCAAGGCGCTGCATAACAACGTCATTCGCGATGGCCTGATTTACGACCCCACCGCCCACGGCGAGCGCCAGCTTATCGACTGGTATTTCGCTGAACGCGCCAAGGGCCGTGAACTGCCGCCGCCGCAGGAAATCACCATCGTCACCTCGCTCGATCCCTGCTGCATGTGCACCGGTGCGATCCTGGCCGCAGGGTTCAACGTGGTGGTGGCCGCGCAGGACCGCAATGCCGGTATCAATCACGACGGCAGCGCGCAGTTCCCCTCGCTGCCGGAACGCCTGCGCGAACAGGCGCGCGCCATCTTCGCTTATCCTGCGGTGCTGGGCACGTCCTCCTATTCGCGCAAGAGTGCGGGGGCCGCGCCCAAACCTTCCTTCATCGGCAAGACCATCGCCGAGCCGACGCAGGCTTTGTGTTCGCTGGTGTTCGAGGCCACCACCGAGAATGTGATGGACCTGTTCAAGCAGGATCCCCCGCGCAGCCAGCTGAAAGACCCTACCACGCTGCCGGAAGACCACGCCATCGTGCGCGCCCTGAAGCGTGCCTGTCCGGACGCGCTGACCTACCGCAGCGCACCGCAAAAGCCGGATGCCGGCCTCGCACCCTACCTGGTGCAGGCGATGCAGCGCGACCGCAGCAACGGCGGCGCAGGCAATGCAGTGGCGCTGCTGGACAGCTTCGGCAACCTGCTGCTGTGCTGCCACGGCCGCATCAAGCAATCCGGCATCCGCAGCGCCTTCATGGAGTGCACGCGCGCCTATGCGCAGCTGCGCTACAAGCTGATGCACAATGCCAGCGCGGAGCAGCAGCAGGAGGTGCGCCGTTATCTGGGCCACCCGAAGGACGGTACTTTTGTGTTCGCACTCGGCCCGGACGACAGCGCGCAGAGCTTCATGGATCTCGGCGCCTACGGTTCAACGCTGGAGGGCCCGCTGCCGGACGATAATCCGGCCCAGTTCCAGTACGTGCTGCCCGTGATGCCGGCGCAGCAGCTGCATGCGCAGTGCGAAGCGCTGCCGCCGTTCTACCGCAATGTGGTGAAGGTACGCCCGGTGCAGGTAAGCGACCAGGCGCTGGTTCAGTCGGTCCAGGGATCGTAAGTCCCGATACTCCACACATGGCCTTCCGGGTCGCGCAGCGTGAAGCCCCGGCCGCCGTAATCTTCATCCTTCAGTTCCATCAAAATCGGCGCGCCGGCCCGCACGGCGCGTGCATGCACGGCGTCGGCGTCGTTTACCACCAGGTAGATGGACTGCGTCACGCTCAGGCCGATCTCGGCCGGCTGCTTCATCAGGCGCCCGTATTCGGTGTCGAATATGGAGCCGAGCATCACCATGCCGTTGCCGTAGGAGAGTTGTGCATGGGCGATAGTGCCGTCGTCGTTCGGCACGACGAGGTTGCGTTCGAACCCCAGCGTGGTGCACAGCCAGTCGATTGCGGCCGGCGCATCACGGTAGCGCATGCAGGGCATCACGGTGGCGATGGTGTTTTTCGGTGTATTCGACATGCTTTTCTCCCTGATTCATGGGTGGTATCGGGAACAGCGAATCACCAATATAGACCAGCGCCGTAGCGGTATCAAGCAGTGTCAGGCATGCGTGGGGGGTTACATTTGCTGGAATAAATGAGTGTTGCCGCGGCTGACTTCCAGCTCTTCCTTCGAATTCCGCACCCGCACCATCTGGCGCCCGCGCAGGTCGCGCGACACTTCGGCAATCGCATCCACCCGCACCAGGGTTGAACGGTGGATGCGCCAGAACTCGTTGGGGTCGAGTTCGTCTTCCAGTTCCTTGAGCGTTTTCCGTATCAGCACTTCGCCCTCGGCGGTCTGCACCCGCGTGTACTTCTCGTCCGCGCGGAAGTAGAGGATTTCCTTGGTGCTGATCATGCGCAGGCTGTTGCCTACCTGCGCCTGGATCCAGTGCAGGTAGTCGCGCTGTTTGGCGGGCGGCGCGCTGTGCGACAGCAGCTGCGACAGCTGGCGCTCGATGTTGCTGGGCCGCTTGCCGACGCGCGCCTGCAGCCGCGTGCAGGTGGCTTTCAGGCGTTCGCCGCCTGCCGGCTTGAGCAGATAGTCCAGCGCGCCCTGTTCGAAGGCTTCGATGGCGTACTGGTCATACGCGGTAATGAAAACGATATGGCAGCGGTTGAACAGCATGCGCGCCGCTTCGATGCCACTCATGCCGGGCATGCGGATGTCGAGGAACACAATGTCCGGCTGGTGCTGCCCGGCGAGGGCAATGGCTTCGATGCCGTTGGCCGCTTCCGCCACGATCTCCAGCTCCGGCCAGCATTCCTGCAGCCGTGCGCGCAGCATGTCGCGCATCGGTTCTTCATCGTCCGCAATCAGGGCGGTGGCGTGCGGATGGCTCATGGCTTCTGTCCCGCAAAGATATCGGGTGCGAAAGGCACGCGAATGGATGCGCGGCAGCCGCCTTCCATCGGCGTTTCGATCAGCAGTTGGGCGCGCGTGCCGTACACCAGTTTCAGCCGTTCGCGCACATTGTTCAGGCCCACGCCGTCGCCTGCATAGAGGTTGAAGCCCACGCCGTCGTCCTGCACGTCCACCTGCAGCATATTGCCGTTGGCGGCGGCGCGGATATCGATGCGGCCGCCCTCGATCTTCGGTTCCAGACCGTGCTTGATGGCGTTCTCGATCAGGATCTGCAGCATCATCGGCGGGAAGGTGGCGCTTTCCAGTTCCGGCGGCACGTCGATCGAGACGGCCAGGCGCGACTTCATCCGCGCCTGCATGATGGCGAGGTAGGAACGCGACAGCACGATCTGCCGCCCCAGCGTGCCGCTGCCGCGTGCGCGCATCTGCGGCAGCGTGGAGCGCAGGTATTCGATCAGGTGGGTATGGATCTTTGCAGCCTGCGGCGGATCGGTTTCTATCAGCTGGCCGATCAGCGCCAGGGTGTTGAACAGGAAGTGCGGCTCCACCTGCGCCTGCAGTGCGGCCATCTGCGCTTCCACCAGCTTGCGTTCCAGCGTTTCGGTATCTGCCTGCGCGGATGCGGCGCGCGCCTCGATCTCCGCCTTGCGCTTGCCGCCGGCAAGCACCTTCAGGCCAAGGGAAATCAGCACGAAGGCTGCTGCCTGTTCCGGCATCAGCACCGGCGTGCAGCCGAGCAGCAGCACCAGCACCCAGGTCACGGCCAGCTGGCGCATCGGCACCTGCGCCAGCCAGTCGAAGAACTGCCACCACAGCGAGCTGGCGGTATCGCCGACTTCGCGGACGAAGCCGATGGCGTTCTTTGTGCTGCCGGCGGACATGTTCACTCCTGCGGCGTGCGTGGAAGGTGCTTAACGCCGAAGGCGCCCACAATCACTTTCACCAGCATGAAGCAGACGAAGAGCGTGAAGGCCAGCGGCAGGATGGCGACCAGCAGCGCGAGCATGATGCACAGGGCCAGCAGCGTTGGCCACGGCATGCGTTCAACACGCTTCAGCGCGGCGCGGCAGGTGCGCAGCACGGCATCGGCTGCATCATTCAGGCGCTCGGAAAAAGTGGGGTTGATGGTTTTCATGGCTTGCTCCTTGGTAATCGATGGTGTGACTGTACCAAGCGGCTTCCGCCGCGGGTACTGCTTTCCGATAAAGCGTCGATTCCGGGGGCTGATCTGTGGTGTGTGCGGACGAATGGCGTGCAGTTCAGCGCGCTGCCTGCCAGTCGGCTTTGAGCAGGCCAAAGATGTCGCTGTCGCAGACCTCGCCGTTCACGATCCAGCGTTGCCGCAGCAGGCCTTCCTTGCGGAAGTGCAGGCGTTCCAGCAGGCGCGCCGAGGGTTCGTTGCGCGGATCCACGTCCGCTTCAATACGGTTCAGGCCCAGCGTGTTGAAGGCGTAGTCGATCATCGCGGGCAGGGCTTCCTGCATATAGCCTTTGCCCCAGTGCGGACGCGCCAGCATATAGCCGATTTCGCAACGGAGATTTTGCTTGTCGAAGGCGCGCAGCGTGACGAAACCGTTCATGGCGCCTTCGATCTCGATGGCCAGGCGCAGGTAGTCGCCTTTTTCGTAACCGGCGAGGATGGCGGCCAGCGATTCCTCCGCCTGCTGAATGGAAGTCCATGCGCTGCTGCTGCCATAGCGCATGGCGCCGGGATCGGACATCAGGCGATACAGCGCCGGCAGGTCCATTTTGGTGATAAAGCGCAACTTTATGCGGGGGCAGGGTAGTTCGAACGGAAGAAAAGAGGGCATTTTGTTCAGAAATGTGGTTTTTGCTCAGGACAAACGATTGCCGAGGGTTAATTGATGATATCCTCTCGGCTGATCATTGTATTGTTGGAAATTATGATGTCAAAGTTGCTAAAAGTCACGATACTTGCCGGTGCACTGGTTTCGGCCCTCGCCCATGCAGATACGCTGGACCTGGGTTTCATCAAGGGAGCGAACGTGTTCAGCCTTGGTGACTTCCGCTCGTCCGGTTCGGACGTGGAGGGCGCCGTTATTGCAGCAGGCAATGTGACTGTCTCTAACTATTCCTTCAATGCAAAAAATGACGACGCATTCGGCGGCTACGCACTGGTGGCCGGCGGAAACCTGAACTATACGAGCGGCTCCATCAACAACGGCAACTGGTATGTGGCGGGCACCACCACGCTCACTTCCTTCGGTGCCACCGGCGGCGCGGCCGCTGCGGGCGCGCCGGCAGGCCTCGACTTCAATGCGATGGCCGCCACGGCGCGTAATGTTTCCACTTCGTTGTCCGGTGTCGGGAAAACCGGCGCCGCGACGACGCAGTGGGGCGGCCTGTTCCTCACCGGTACCAACAGCCAGGTGGAAGTCTTCGACCTCACGGGCCAGACGCTGCAAGGCGTAAGCTGGATGAATGTGAGCGGCCTGAATGCGGGCGCTACCCTGATCTTCAACGTCAGCGGCGCCGGTCCGGTGACGATGAGCGGCGGCTTCGACGCCTTCAGGAACTACAACGTGCTGTTCAACTTCTATGAAGCCAGCACTGTGAACTTCAGCAATATCGGCCTGGATGCGAGCGTGCTGGCGCCGGAAGCCACCATCACCGGCGGCGGCGTCATCACGGGCAGCGTCATCGCGGGCAACTGGGCGGCGCAAACCCAGGTCAATACCGGCAACGCCTTCGAGGCCGCCAATGTGCGCGGTTTTGCGCTGAGTGTGCCGGAACCGAAGCCTTGGGCCATGGGCCTGATCGGCCTCGCCCTCATCGGTTTTGTCGGCAGCCGCCGGCGCAACACCGATGTGGTCAAGTTTGCGCCACCGCCGCAAGAACCATCCGAATAATCGTTTCCTCTGCGGCGTCGAAATCGCGCCGCGTCAGCTCCTTGCGGCCCAGCACCAGCGTCATCTGGGCCGAGAAGTCCGCATAGGATTGCGTCATCGCCCAGATGGCGAACAGCAGGTGCGTTGCGTTCACGGGCGCGATGCGGCCCGCGGCGATCCACTGTTCAAATACCTCGATATCGCGCCGCAGCAGCGGCACCACGCGCTCGCGGATCTGCGGGCCGTAGACCTGTGCGCCTCCGATCACCTCCATCGCATACACGCGCGAAGCTAATGGCTGCTCGCGCGAGAAGCGCAGCTTGGCCTGGATGTAGGCGCGCAGCAGATCCTGCGGCGATTGGGCGGGATCGGCAAGGCTGGCCATGCGTTCCAGCCAGTCGTCCAGCACATTGTCCAGCACCCTTTCGTACAGCGCCTGCTTGGTGGGGAAGTAGTACATCAGGTTCTGCTTCGACAGGCCCGCGTTCTCCGCGATGACGGCAATCGACGCGCCCTCGTAGCCGCATTCGGCGAAGGTGCGCACGGCTTCGGCGAGGATGTCCGCTTCGAGGCGGTCGCGCTGGAGCATGCGGCGCGAAGCGCTGCTGAATTTAGCCACGGCCGCTCCTTATCGACTGGAAGAAAGCCTTGAGCTGCGGCGCGTCCGTATAGGCCACGTTGAAGCGGAACCAGACGGTGTCGCTGGGCCGCAGCATGAAGAATTCGTTTGGCGACAGCAGGATGCCCGCCTTCAGCGCCAGGTCTGCAATGGCGCGGCCGTTCCATTCCGCCGTGGGTGCTGCTGGCCAGCCCGCGCTCACGAACATGCCGCCGCGCGGTTTTGCGATGGGCGCCATGCCCACCTCGTGCAGCGCTTCGATGCTGCGTTCGCGGCCGGCATCGAGCTGGGCGTGCAGCTTCTCCACCATGCGTTTGTAGGGCCGCGCCGTCACCGCGTGGTAGACGGCGCGCTCGTTGACTTCCGAGGTGGTGAGGCCGGCCAGCATCTTCACGCGCACCAGTTCCGGCAGCAGGGAAGCGGAGGCGCAGATGGAGCCCACGCGCAGCACCGGCGACAGCGTCTTGGAGAAGCTGCCCACGCGGATCACGCGCCGCAAGCCGTCCATCGCCGCCAGCGAGGCTTCGCCGCGCGGCGTGAGCTCGCGGTAGATATCGTCTTCCACCAGCCAGAAATCGAACTGCTCGGCCAGCGCGAGCAGGCGGTGCGCCTGCGCCTGCGTGAGCGAGGTGCCGAGGGGATTCTGCAGCACCGTGTTGACGAACATGAGCTTGGGCTGGGCCAGCGCGGCCTGTTCGGCCAGGTAATCCAGGTCGAGGCCCTGTTCGCGGCGCGGAATGCCGACCACATTGCAGCCATGGTGGCGGATCAGCGATAGCAGGTTGCTGTAGCCGGGATCTTCCACGAACACCGTGTCGCCCGGCTTGGTCAGCGTACGCAGGATCAGGTCGAAGGCGTGTGTGGCGCCATGGGTGAGCAGCACCTGTTCCGGCTCCACCGGCAGCAGCTCGTCGCTCAGCGTGGACGCAAGGTGCTGGCGCAGGCTGGGAAAGCCGAGCGGGTGGCCATAGCCGCGCAGGCGGTTGGCGGGAATGCGCATGGCCTGGCGCACCGCGTCCAGGATCGTGTCCTCGCCATACCATTCGGGCGGCAGCCAGCCCGCGCCCACCGGCAGCGCGTCCGTCACGCCGGAATACAGCTCCGGCGTGAGGGCGTCGACGGCCGCTGGGCTGGTCGCCATCGCCGGCAGCAGCTGGGCAGGAATCTCGTGGCGCGCCACGTAGTAGCCGGAACCGCGGCGCGAGGACAGCAGGCCGAGCGTTACGAGCCGGTCGTAGGACTCCACAACTGTAAAGGTACTGATGCCATTACACTTCGCGAATTGCCGTACGGAAGGCATTTTCGTGCCAACCCGTAATTCCTTGCTCGCCACCATGTCCGTGATGGCGGCCACGATCTTGTCCACCAGGCTGCCCTTGCGGGCGCGTTCCAGCTGCAGAACGGGCCAGCCGGCCGTGCCGAACGTACTTTGATCGGGCGCAAAGCCCTGTCTGTCCATCGTTGACTCCGTTCGCCCGCGGGCAGGAAACTGTAGTGTTTTTGAGACCTGTACGGTTGGAATGTTTTGCTGATTGTGTATATGTGCCATAGTTAAGGCGCTGTCTATTATTGCATCATCATTTTGCCAACCGGTAAAGTTTTTTTACGAGCCGTCAAAAAGCTCCCAGGAGAAATGTATGAATGAATCCCGGCCAGCATCGATGTCCGCTTTCTGGATGCCGTTTACGAATAACCGCGACTTCAAGGCCAGCCCGCGGCTGCTGGTTTCCGCGGAAGGCAATTACTACAAGGATGTGGACGGCAACGCCATCCTCGACGGCACGGCAGGCCTGTGGTGCGTACCTTGCGGCCACGCACAGCCCAAGATCGTTGCCGCCGTGCGCGAGATGGTCGGCCAGCTCGATTTCGCGCCCACCTTCCAGATGGGCCATCCGGCAGCTTTCGATCTCGCCGACAAGCTGATGGAATACACGAACAATCGTTTCGGCCACGTGTTCTATACGAACTCCGGCTCCGAGGCGGTGGATACGGCGCTGAAGATGGCGCTGGCGTATCACAAGGCGCGCGGCGAAGCGAGCCGCACCCGCCTGATCGGCCGCGAGCGCGGCTACCACGGCGTGGGTTTCGGCGGCATCTCGGTCGGCGGCATTGCGGGCAACCGCAAGCCTTACGGCGTGATGCTGCCCGGCGTCGATCACCTGCCGCACACGCATAACCTGGAAAAGAACGCCTACACGCGCGGCGAGCCGGAACACGGCGCCAACCTCGCGGATGAACTGGAGCGCATCGTGGCGCTGCATGACGCGTCCACCATCGCCGCCGTGATCGTGGAGCCGGTGGCCGGTTCCACCGGCGTGCTGATTCCGCCCAAGGGCTACCTCAAGCGCCTGCGCGAGCTGTGCACCAAGCACGGCATCCTGTTGATCTTCGATGAAGTGATTACGGGCTTCGGCCGCCTCACCACGCCCTTCGCCGCCGACTACTTCGACGTCGAACCGGACATGATGACGACCGCGAAAGGCCTCACCAACGGCACCATTCCGATGGGCGCGGTGTTCACCAAGCAGTTCGTGTACGACGCCTTCATGGATTCGCCGGCCGGCATTGAACTGTTCCACGGCTATACCTATTCCGGCCACCCCGTGGCATGCGCCGCCTCGCTGGCCACGCTGGAAGTGTTCAAGGAACAGAAGATCCTCGACCACGCTGCCGGCATCCAGGACTACTGGGCCGATGCAGTGTATTCGCTGAAAGGCCTGCCGCATGTGATCGACCTGCGCGTGATCGGCCTGATCGCCGGCATCGAGCTGGCGCCGATTGCGGGCAAGCCCGGCGCACGCGCCTACGCGGCGTTCAAGAAAGCTTTCGCGGACGGCATCCTGATCCGCGTGACTGGCGACATCATCGCGCTGTCGCCGCCTCTGGTCTTCGAGAAAAAACATATCGATGAACTGTTCGGCAAACTTACCAAGGTGCTGAAAGAACTGGAGTAGAAAAGCGCGGTAACAAAATGAGGAGACAACCATGCTCGTAGGCGTACCGAAGGAAATCAAGAATCAGGAGTCCCGCGTTGGCCTTACCCCGGCCAGCGTCAAGGAACTGACTCTGCGCGGCCACCAGGTCCTGGTGCAACAGAATGCCGGCGCAGCCATCGGCTTGACGGACGAGATGTATGCCGGTTCCGGCGCCACCATCGTCGATACCGCGCAGGAGATCTTTGCCCGCGCCGACATGGTGGTGAAGGTGAAGGAGCCGCAGCCGCAGGAATGCGCCATGCTGCGCGAGAACCAGATCCTGTACACCTACCTGCACCTGGCGCCGGACCCGGAACAGACCAAGGCGCTGGTGGCATCGGGCGCCATCTGCATTGCGTATGAAACCATTACCGGCGCTGGCGGCGGCCTGCCGCTGCTGGCGCCGATGAGCGAAGTGGCGGGGCGCATGTCGATCCAGGCCGGCGCCGCCCACCTGGAGAAATCCAAGGGCGGCATGGGCCTGCTGCTGGGCGGCGTGCCGGGCGTGGCGCCGGGCCATGTGGCGATTATCGGCGCCGGCGTGGTTGGCACCAATGCGCTGCAGATTGCCGTGGGCATGGGGGCGCGCGTAACAGTGCTGGACAAGAACGTGGACCGGCTGCGCCAGCTTGATCTCGTGTACGGCAATCGCATCCAGACCATGTATTCCAATGCGCACAATATCGAAGACGCGGTGCTGGATGCCGACCTCGTGATCGGCGGCGTGCTGGTTCCCGGCGCGGCGGCGCCGAAGCTGGTGACGCGCTCGATGATCGCGCGCATGAAGCAGGGCGCGGTGGTGGTGGATGTGGCCATCGACCAGGGCGGCTGTTTCGAAACCTCCCATCCCACCACGCACGAGAACCCGACCTTCGTGGTGGACGGCGTGGTGCACTACTGCGTGGCGAACATGCCGGGCGCTGTTGCCCGCACGTCCACCTTCGCACTGAACAACGCCACCATCAGCCATGCCATCGCGCTGGCCGACAAGGGCTGGAGCAAAGCAATGCGGGACAACCCGCACCTGAAAAACGGACTGAATGTGTGCCGGGGCCAGGTCACCTATGAAGCGGTGGCCCATGCCCTTGGCTATTCCTATGTACCGGCCGACAGCATGCTGGCCTGAACCCTTGAGAACACCATGAGCAATCTCGATACCATTACCCACTTCATCAACGGCAGCAAGGTGGACACGCTGAGCGGCCGTTATGGCGACGTATTCAACCCTGCGCTGGGCGAGCCGGTGGCCCGCGTGGCGCTGGGCACGGCGGAGGAAGTGGATGCGGCAGTGAAGGCGGCGGAAGCGGCTTTCCCTGCATGGTCCAACACGCCGCCGCTGACGCGTGCGCGCGTGCTGTTCCGCTACCTGCAGCTGTGCCAGGAGCATACCGACGAATTTGCGGCGATGCTGACGCGTGAGCACGGCAAGACCTTCGCCGACGCGCAGGGCGAAGTGGCGCGTGGTATCGAGATCGTGGAATTCGCCTGCGGTATTCCGCAGCTGCTCAAGGGGGAGTTCACCGACCAGATCGCGCGCGGTATCGATGCCTGGTCGATGCGCCAGCCTCTGGGCGTGGTGGCGGGCATCACGCCATTCAATTTCCCGGTGATGGTGCCGATGTGGATGTTCCCCATCGCCATCGCTTGCGGCAACACCTTCGTGCTGAAGCCTTCGGAGCGCGATCCTTCACCATCGCTGCTGCATGCGCGCCTGCTGAAGGAGGCAGGCTTGCCGGATGGCGTGTTCAACGTGGTGCAGGGCGACAAGGTCACTGTCGATGCCCTGCTGGAGCATCCGGTAGTGCAGGCGGTGAGCTTTGTCGGTTCTACGCCGATTGCCGAATACATCTACGCCAAAGGCAGCGCGAGCGGCAAGCGCGTGCAGGCCCTGGGCGGCGCGAAGAACCATATGGTGGTGATGCCGGATGCGGACATGGAGATGGCCACCGATGCGCTGATCGGCGCCGCCTTCGGTTCCGCCGGCGAGCGCTGCATGGCGATCTCGGTGGTGGCAGCGGTGGGCGATGCAGGCGACAAGCTGATTGGTGCACTGGAAAAGCGCACTGCCGCACTGAAAGTACGCGACGGCATGGCTGCCGATGCCGAAATGGGGCCGGTAGTCACGGCCGCCGCCAAGCAGCGCATCGAGCGCCTGATCGGCGAAGGCGTGGAGCAGGGCGCAAAGCTGGTGGTGGATGGCCGCGGCTACAAGGTGGAAGGCCGCCCCAATGGCTTCTTCGTCGGCGGCACGCTGTTCGACCACGTCACGCCGGATATGACGATCTACAAGGAAGAGATCTTCGGCCCTGTGCTCTGCGTGGTACGCCTGCCGGACGTGGCCAGTGCCGTGGACCTGATCAACCGCAATGAGTACGGCAACGGTGTTGCCGTCTTCACGCGCGACGGCGGCGTGGCGCGCGAGTTCGTGCGCCAGATCCAGGTCGGCATGGTCGGTGTGAATGTTCCGCTGCCGGTGCCGATGTCCTTCAACAGCTTCGGCGGCTGGAAGCGCAGCCTGTTCGGCGATCACCACGCCTACGGCCCGGAAGGCGTGCGTTTCTACACGCGCCACAAGGCTGTCATGCAGCGCTGGCCGAATACAGCCAGCGCTGGCGCAGAATTTGCATTCCCACAGATGAAGTAAATAACGCTCAGGAACGGGACCATGATCGAGTCACTCAAACATATGCCGCAGCCAAGCGCCACGAGCACAGAGCTCGCATCGCATTTCACCGACCTGGCGCCACCGTTGAACGCGCGCCAGGCCGCCATTGAAAGCGCCCGCTGCCTGTATTGCTACGATGCGCCATGCACCCGCATCTGTCCCTCGGAAATTGATGTGGCGAGCTTTATCCGCAATATCCACGACAGGAACATCAACGGCGCGGCGCAGGGCATCCTGAAGCAGAACATCCTTGGCGGCAGCTGCGCGCGCGTCTGCCCGACGGAGATCCTGTGCGAGGATTCCTGCGTGCGCAATCATGACGCGGAAGGCCAGCCGGTGAAGATCGGCCTGCTGCAGCGCTATGCCCTCGACAATATGAGCATCGAAGGCCATCCTTTCCAGCGTGCGCCGTCCACCGGCAAGAAAATCGCGGTTGTGGGCGCCGGTCCCGCCGGCCTCTCCTGCGCGCACCGCCTGGCAATGCTGGGCAACGACGTGGTGATTTACGAAGCGCAGCCGAAAGCGGGCGGCCTGAATGAGTACGGCATCGCCAAGTACAAGCTGACCGGCGATTTCGCGCAGAAGGAAGTGGAGTTCCTGCTGGGTATCGGCGGCATCGAAATCCAGTACGGCCGCAAGCTTGGGGAAAACCTGCACCTGAAAGACCTGCATGCGCAGTACGATGCCGTCTTCCTCGGCCTGGGCCTTGGCGCCAGCCGCCAGCTTGGCCTGACCGGCGAGGATGCGCCGGGGCTGATGGCGGCGGTGGATTACATCGCGGCGCTGCGCCAGGCGTCCGACCTTTCCGCATTGCCGGTGCCGAAACGCGCCATCGTGATCGGTGCTGGCAACACGGCCATCGATATGGCCGTGCAGATCCAGCGCCTCGGCGCGGAAGAAGTAACGCTGGTCTATCGCCGTGGCTTCGAGGCCATGAGCGCGACTCAGCACGAACAGGACATTGCCAAGGCCAACCAGGTGCGCATGCTCACCTATGCGCAGCCGCAGCAGGTGCTGCTCGACGATGCAGGCCGCGTGCGCGGCATGCGCTTCGAGAAAACCATGCTGGAAGCGAACCGCCTGGTCGGCACCGGCCAAACCTTCGAGATTGCAGCCGATGCCATCTTCAAGGCGATCGGGCAAACCATGGAAGCCGCATCGCTGGCCGACCCGCTGGCCGTGGTGCTGAAGCGCGACGGCGACAAGATTCATGTGGACGCACAGTTCCGCACCGTGCTGCCGGGGATTTATGCCGGCGGCGACTGCGTGGCGCCGGGCCAGGATCTTACCGTGCAGGCGGTCCAGCACGGCAAGCTCGCCGCACATGCGATTCATACCGACATCCAATCGAAAGTGGAGGCTGCATAATGGCTGATCTGAGCATCAACTTCTGCGGCATCAAATCGCCGAATCCTTTCTGGCTGGCGTCCGCTCCGCCAACCGACAAGGCCTATAACGTGATCCGCGCTTTCGAAGCAGGGTGGGGCGGCGTGGTGTGGAAGACGCTGGGCGAAGATCCGCCGGCCGTCAATGTTTCGTCGCGCTACTCGGCCATCTACGGCAAGAACCGCGAAGTCATCGGCTTCAATAATATCGAGCTGATTACGGACCGCAGCCTTGAAATCAACCTGGAAGAAATCACGGTGGTGAAGAAGGCCTGGCCGGACCGCGCCATCGTGGTGTCACTGATGCTGCCGTGCGAGGAGCACTACTGGGCCGATATCCTGCCGAAAGTAGAAGCGACCGGCGCGGACGGCATCGAGCTGAATTTCGGCTGCCCGCACGGCATGCCGGAGCGCGGCATGGGCGCGGCGGTGGGCCAGGTGCCGGAATACGTGCAGAACGTGACCGCATGGTGCAAGAAGCACACGAAGCTGCCGGTGATCGTGAAACTCACGCCGAACATCACCGACATCCGCTGGCCGGCGCGGGCCGCGCAGGCAGGCGGCGCGGATGCGGTCTCGCTGATCAATACCATCAACTCCATCACATCGATTGACCTGGACCGCATGGTGGCGCTGCCGACCGTGGGCACCGCCAGCACGCACGGCGGCTACTGCGGCACGGCCGTGAAGCCGATCGCGCTGAACATGGTGGCCGAGATCGCGCGCGATCCGCAGACCAAAGGGCTGCCGATCTCCGGCATCGGCGGCATCAACAACTGGCGCGACGCGGCCGAGTTCATCGCGCTGGGCGCGGGCTGCGTGCAGGTCTGCACGGCTGCCATGCTGCACGGCTTCCGCATCGTTGAAGAGATGAAGGACGGCCTGTCGCGCTGGATGGATGCGAAGGGCTACAGGACGCTGGCGGACTTCTCCGGCAAGGCGGTGCCGAACACCACGGACTGGAAGTATCTCGACATGAACTACAAGGTCGTGGCGCAGATCAACCAGGATGACTGTATCAAGTGCGGCCGCTGCTACGTGGCCTGCGAGGACACTTCGCACCAGTCGATCTGGCAGCTGGTGGATGAAGCAACCGCCGTGCGCACCTACCAGGTGAATGTGGAGGAATGCGTGGGCTGTAATCTTTGCGAAATTACATGTCCGGTGCAGGGTTGTATTACCATGGTTCCGCAAGCCACCGGCAAGGGTTATATGAACTGGACCCAGGACCCACGTAACCCGCGTGCCGAGAAAGTCACCGAAGCAGCCTGACACACCACCCCCAGGAGAGCCGCAGTGAGCAAAGACCTGAACGGCAGTACCGAGTTGTGGAATGAAGACCTTGCACCAACCAGCGCCGCGCAACGCACCTGGCGCTGGTATCACTTTGCGGCGCTGTGGGTTGGCATGGTGATGTGCATTCCGGCCTATACGCTGTCGGCCTCCCTGATTGAAGGCGGCATGTCCGGCTACCAGGCCGTGCTGACCGTCTTCCTTGCCAACGCCATCGTGCTGCTGCCGATGCTCGCCATCGGCCATGCGGGCACCAAATACGGCATTCCCTACGCGGTGCTGGCGCGCGCGTCATTCGGCACCTCGGGTGCGCGGCTGCCCGCGCTGATGCGCGCCATCGTGGCCTGCGGCTGGTACGGCATCCAGACCTGGTTTGGCGGGCAGATGATCTACACCCTGATGGGCGTGCTGCTGGGAGGTGAAATCGGCGGGGAGAAGATTGCGGGCCTTGGCATCAACCTGATGCAGCTGCTCTGCTTCCTCGCATTCTGGGCCATCCAGTTCTGGTACATCGTGCATGGCATGGATTCCATCCGCAAGCTGGAAACCTATACGGCGCCGCTGAAGATACTGATCTGCTTCGTGCTGCTTGGCTGGGTGTACCAGAAGGCAGGCGGTTTCGGCCCGCTGCTGGAGCAGCCATCGCAATTCGTTGAAGGCGGCGCGAAGGCGGGCCAGTTCTGGCAGGCCTTCTGGCCTTCACTGACTGCGATGGTGGGCTTCTGGGCCACGCTGGCGCTGAACATCCCCGACTTCACCCGTTTTGCGAAATCGCAGCGCGACCAGCTGGTAGGCCAGTCGGTCGGCTTGCCTGTCCCTATGGGCCTGCTGGCTGCGCTCGCGGTGATCGTCACCTCAGCCACCATCGTCCTGTATGGCAAGGCGATCTGGGATCCGGTGGACCTGGCGAGCCGCATGACCAGCGCCGCTGTGCTGATCGCGCTGATCATCCTGCTGATCGACACGGTCAGCGTGAACCTCGCGGCCAACCTGGTCGGCCCGGCTTATGATTTCTCGGCGCTGGCGCCACGCCTGATTTCCTACCGCACCGGCGGCTACATCACTGCCGCCATCGCGCTGGCCATGATGCCGTGGAAGCTGCTGGAAACCACGCAGGGCTATATCTTCACCTGGCTGATCGGCTATTCGGCGCTGCTGGGCCCCATCGCGGGCGTGCTGATTGTCGACTACTACTTTGTGCGCAGGACGGAATTGAGCGTCGAAGAACTCTACCGGGAGGACGGGCAGTATTCCTACCGCAATGGCTGGAACATGGCGGCGCTGGTGGCCTTCGTTTTCGGCGTGCTGCCGAATATTCCCGGCTTCCTGAACGCCGCATTCCCGTCCGCCTTCCCCGATGTAGGCGAGGGCTTCAAGACTATCTATACCTATGCGTGGTTTGTCGGCATAGCCATTTCGGCGCTGGTGTACGGCATCATGATGAAGGCCAGCCCGGCGCGCAGCGCAGAATTAAGGAGAGCTTCATGAGCATCATCATTCGTGGCGGTACCGTCGTTAATGCCGACCGCGCGTTCAAGGCCGATGTGCTGTGCGAGGGCGACAAGATCGTCGCCGTCGGCAGCGGCCTGCAGGCGCCGGCGGGCGCACAGGTCATCGACGCCGCCGGCCAATACGTGATGCCTGGCGGGATCGACCCGCACACGCATATGAACCTGCCTTTCATGGGCACCGTTACCGCCGACGATTTCTACACCGGCACCGCCGCGGGCATGGCGGGCGGCACCACCACCATCATCGACTTCGTGATTCCGAATCCGCAGCAATCGCTGCTTGAAGCCTACCACCAGTGGCGCGGCTGGGCGAAGAAGGCCGCGGGCGACTATACCTTCCATGTGGCGATCACCTGGTGGTCGGACCAGGTGCATGAGGAGATGGGGGAGCTGGTGCGCAATCATGGCGTGAACAGTTTCAAGCACTTCATGGCCTACAAGAACGCCATTATGGCGGATGATGAAACGCTGGTGCGCAGCTTCCGACGTTCGCTCGAACTGGGCGCGATTCCTACCGTGCACGCGGAGAACGGTGAGCTGGTCTACCAGCTGCAGCAAGACCTCATCAAGCAGGGACTCACGGGACCATCGTCCCATCCGCTGTCGCGCCCTCCCGCCGTGGAGGCGGAAGCGGCCAACCGCGCCATCGCCATCGCCAATGTGCTGAATACGCCGCTGTATATCGTGCACGTGTCCTGCCAGGAGTCGCTGGAAGCCATTACGCGGGCGCGCGCAATGGGCCAGCGCGTGTACGGCGAAGCGCTGGCCGGGCACCTGCTGATCGACGACAGCGTCTACCAGAACCCGGACTTCGATTTCGCAGCGGGCCACGTGATGAGCCCTCCCTTCCGCAGCAAGGAGCACCAGCGCGCGCTGTGGCACGGCCTGCAGGGCGGGAACCTGCACACCACGGCCACCGACCACTGCACCTTCTGCGCCGAGCAGAAGGCAGCCGGCAAGGACAACTTCGCGAAGATTCCAAACGGCTGCGGCGGCGTGGAAGACCGCATGGCGGTGATATGGGACGAAGGCGTGAACAAGGGCCTGCTCACGCCATCCGAATTCGTGCGCGTGACCTCGGCCAATGCGGCGCAGATCTTCAATATCTATCCGCGCAAAGGCCTCGTTGCCGCCGGGGCGGATGCCGATATCGTGGTGTGGGACCCGGCCGCAACGCGCACCATCTCCGCCAAGACCCAGTTCGCAAAGGGCGGCTTCAATGTGTTCGAAGGCCGCACCGTGAAAGGCATTCCTGCCACCACCGTGGCCGCGGGCAAGGTGGTGTTCCACCGCGGCGAGCTGATGGCCGTGGAAGGCGCGGGCCGCCATATCGACCGCCCGGCCTTCCGGCCCGTAACGGCAGAATGATTCAGGAGCAGATGATGAGTGATATGCGTATCAACGGCAAGCGCCTGTGGGACTCGCTGATGGAGCTCGCGCAGATCGGCGCGACGGAGAAGGGCGGCGTGAAGCGGCTCGCATTGACGGACCTGGACAAGCAGGGCCGCGACCTGGTGGTCGGCTGGGGCAAGGCCGCGGGCATGAGCGTGACCATCGACCAGATCGGCAACGTATTCATGCGCCGCGACGGCACGGACAATTCGCTGCCGCCGATGATGACCGGCAGCCATATCGACACCCAGCCCACCGGCGGCAAGTTCGACGGCAACTACGGCGTGCTGGCCGGCCTGGAAGTCGTGCGTACGCTGAACGACAGGGGCATTAAAACGAAAGCACCGATCGAGGTCGCGTTCTGGACCAATGAAGAGGGTTCCCGCTTCGTGCCGGTGATGATGGGCTCCGGCGTATTCTGCGGCGCCTTCACGCTGGAACATGCGTATGCGGCGAAGGATACGGAAGGCAGGAGCGTGGGCGAGGAACTGGAACGCATCGGCTACAAGGGAGACCAGGTGCCGGGGCAGCACCCTATCGGCGCCTATTTCGAAACGCATATCGAACAGGGCCCGGTGCTGGAGGACGCGGACAAGGTGATCGGGGTAGTTCCCGCCGTGATGGGCCTGTCGTGGTATGACTGCACGGTGAGCGGGATGGAGGCGCACGCCGGTCCCACGCCGATGCACCTGCGGAAGGACGCAATGCAGGTGGCGGCGAAGATCATTCCCGAAGTGGTGGCCATCGCCAACCGCTACCCGCCGTACGGGCGTGGCACGGTGGGCATGATGCAGGTGTTCCCGAACAGCCGCAATGTGATTCCGGGACAGGTAAAGTTCAGCATCGACCTGCGTAATGTGAGCGATGAGCTGTTGAACAGGATGCACGAGGAAATGCTGGCCTTTATCGACAAGACCGCGTCGGAATCCGGCCTCGATATCAAGATCGAACGCGTTTCCTACTACCCGCCGTGCCCCTTCCATCCGGACGTGGTGGGCGCGGTGCGCAGCGCGACGGAAAAACTGGGCTACTCGACGATGGACGTGGTCTCCGGTGCGGGCCATGACGCCATCTATGCGGCCCGCCTGGCGCCTTCCGGCATGATCTTCGTGCCCTGCAAGGACGGCATCAGCCACAACGAAATCGAAGATGCCAAGCCCGAGCACCTGGAGGCAGGCTGCAACGTGCTGCTGCACGCGATGCTGGAGCGGGCGGGCACTGCCTGACGATGACGGTCCACTTCCGTCCTGGCGAGTTCTATGGCGTGCTGCAGGACTGCAAGCAGGGCGGGGTATTCGATATCAGCGTGCTGAATGCAACGGCGCCGGAGCGCGATGTGCACCTGCATATGCATACCGATGCCCACTTCGTGCTGGTGCTGTCGGGCACCTATCTCTCTACCGCACGCGGCGCACCGGAATTCGCGCGGGCTCCGGCGCTTGTCTACAACCCTCCGGGGACCGTGCACCGCGACCGTTTCCTCGGCGGGCAAGGACGTTTCATGGCGATCTCCATCGATCCGGCGCGGCTGGACGGCGCCGATGCGCTGCGCGGCATTCCGGCCAGTTCCAGCTACCTGCAACGGCAACCCTGCATGCGGACGGCGTTCTCGCTGGCGCGCGAGATGCAGGGCGCGCCCGATGCCACGCTGCTGGAATCGGGCGTATGGGACCTGTTGGCCGAAACGGACGTGTCGCCGCGAAAAAACATGCGCCAGCCGCCATCATGGATGTATCACGCCTATGAAGCGGTAATGGACAGCGCCTCCGATGCCGGCCTGTCGATTGGTGAAGTGGCGGAAAGCGCAGGCGTGCATCCGGTTCACCTGGCGCGCGTGTTCCGCGATGCGCTGGGCTGTACGCCCGGCGAACTGCTGCGCTGGCGCCGCATCGACCATGCCTGCAGGCTGCTGCGGCAGCCAGGCCTCAGCGTGGCGGAGATTGCGGCCGACGCGGGCTTTGTCGACCAGAGCCACCTCACGCATGCCTTCCGCCAGCGCTTCGGCCTGCCGCCGGGGGCCTGGCGGCGCAAAATGTTTGAAGGATACAAGAAACCGCCTCCAATGCCGGGGTAGACTCCCCGGCAAAGGAGGAGTCATTCATGTTTCGATATGCAATCGCTGCAAGCCTTGCCGCTGCCGCGGCCCCCATCCATGCCGCCAGCCTCGATGCCGTCACCAGCGAGGTAAAAGCCGGGAACTTCAAGCAGATCACCAGTGTGGTGGTGGCCCAGCACGGGAAAATCCTGTACGAGCAGTACTTCGACGCGGAAGGCGCGGAAAGCCTGCGCAATACGCGCTCCGTGACCAAGACGGTAGCGGGGATGCTGGTTGGCGCCGCAGTGGACCGCAAGCTGCTTCGCGCCGATACGCCGGTGCTGCCCTTCTTCAAGGACCGCCAGCCGCTGGCGGCGCCCGATCCGCGCAAGGGCAAGATTGTGGTCGAAGACCTGTTGACGATGAGCTCCATGATGGAATGCGACGACGATAACCAGTACTCGCGCGGGAACGAGGAGCGCATGTACCTGGTCGAAGACTGGAGCCGCTTTTACCTCGACCTGCCGATCAAGGGTTTTGCCGACTGGGTGCCGAAGCCGGAGAAGCAGCCCTATGGCCGCGCATGGAGCTACTGTACGGCGGGTGTCACGCTGCTGGGTCCCATCCTGGAGAAAGCCACCAGGCGCGCCGTGCCCGCATTCGCGGACGAGGTGCTGTTCAAGCCCCTCGGCATCACGACAGTGAAATGGCAGTTCCAGCCCCTCGGCCCCGCGATGACCGGCGGCGGCATCGGCTTGCGCAGCAGGGATCTGCTGAAGCTCGGACAGCTCTACCTGAACGGTGGCAAATGGGAAGGCAAGCAGATCATCTCGGCGGACTGGGTCAAGCGTTCCATCGCGCCGCATGCCAATGCGCGGGACGACATCGACTACGGCTACCTGTGGTGGCTGCAGCCCTTCAAGGTGGGCGAGCGCAAGGTGCCGAGCTTCGGCATGTCCGGCATGGGCGGCAACAAGGTGTATGTGCTGCCGGAGCAGGATGCGGTGGTGGTCATCACCACCACCAACTTCCAGATGCGCGGCGCCCACCCCAACAGCGATAAGCTACTGACCACCCTCGTGCTGCCGGTGCTCCTGGGCGAGTAAGCGCACCAGCTCCTTCGCATAGCCGGGCAGGTCGTCGTAGCTGTTCATGCAAATGAGCAGGCGGCGGCTTGCCCAGCGGTCGCTGAGACGGATGATTTTCAGCGTGCCCGCATCGCGCGAGCGCAGCACCGCCGATTCCGGCAGTACCGCAATGCCGGTACCGCTGGCGGCGATGCGGCACACCGCATCGAAACTGCGCACGTGCACGCGGTAGCGCAGGCGGCGTCCCAGCCGGTTGGCCTGTTCGGCAATATACGTCTGCAAGGCGCTGTCGCCGGCCAGGCCGACGAAATCGTGTTCGAGCATGGAGGCGAAGGGCACGCTGCTGTTGCGGCGCAGCCCTTTTGCGGCGAGATGTGCAGGCGCCAGCGCCACCACCAGCCGGTCTTCGCGGAAGGGCAGGGTTTCGAGGCCGCTGGTGTCGATGGCGTCGGACGCGATGCCGATATCGGCCAGCTTGTCACGCATGCCCTGCACCACATTGACGCTGGTGCGTTCATCCAGGCCGATGCTGACTTGCGGATGCGCTGCCATGAAGACGGCCAAAGGATCCGGCAGGAATTCGGTCAGCGCCGAGGTATTGCAAAGCAAGCGAATATGGCCTTTCAGGCCGCTCGCGAATTCGCCCAGGTCGGCGCGCATGCGTTCCATCTGCAGTGTGATGATGCGGGCGTGGTGAAGCAGGGTGCGGCCGGCATCGGTAGGTTCGACGCCGCGGCGCGTGCGCAGCAGCAGCGGCACACCAAGCGTGTCTTCCATGCCGCGAATGCGTGCGCTGGCCGACGCCAGTGCCAGGTGTGCGTGTTCCGCGCCGGCCGTGATGCTGCCGCTTTCGGCAATACGCAGGAAGAGTTTGAGGTCGGTGAGGTCGAATCGCATCGCTGGCTCCAGCCTTCGGATTTGGCGAAGGCTGGAGCAGTATATTCCACATTTTCGGTGCACGCCGGCGTCTGCATACTGCGTGCATGGACACTACCACCTTCCCAATTCTTGCCATCTTCCTCGCTGCCGGGCTGGTAAAAGGCGTCACCGGCATGGGACTCCCTACACTGGCCATGGCGCTTCTGAGCCTGCACATGCCGCCGCTGCAGGCCGCGGGGTTGCTCGTTGTGCCTTCGCTTTTGACGAACCTGTGGCAGCTACTGGCAGGGGCGCCGGTGTATGCACTATGGCTGCGGTTCGCGCCGATGATGGCCGGTATCTGCGCCGGCACGCTGGTGGGAAGCGCCTTCGCGCTGCCGGGCGAAAGCGGGAGTATCGTGCTTGGACTGGCGCTGCTTGCCTATGCGGCGATCGGGCTGGCCCGCGTGCGCTGGCGGGTGGCGCCGGACGCGGAAGACTGGCTTTCGCCGCTGATGGGCATTTTTACTGGCTTGCTGACGGCAGCAACGGGAGTGTTCGTGCTGCCTGCCGTGCCATACCTGCAAGCGCTCGATTTAGAGCGCGATGAGCTGGTGCAGGCGATGGGACTGTCGTTCATGGTATCCACCATGGCGCTGGCGGTTGCGCTGGCGGCGCGCGGCGCCTGGGGAATCGAGGTAGCGGGACTTTCCTTTGCAGCCCAGATTCCTGCATTGGCAGGGATGTTGTTTGGCCAGCGCCTGCGCAAACGGATGCAGCCGGAACTGTTCCGCCGATGCTTCCTCGCCGTGCTGCTGCTGGTGGGAGTGCATCTCGTGATCAGCAGCTTCTAGCAACACCCGGCGTTCCGGCGTTGATGGCCGAATGGCATATTGCTATGATAGGCGGCATTACCTTTGGGGAGCCGCCGTGGATATCGCTGAGGTACAAATCACCTCGCAGCTCGCGCTACGCCGCGGGCGCGCCGCCGGGTTCAATATCGACAGCTATGCCGTCAATGCAATTGCACGAGCGGTCAGCCGTTCTCCTGGCGCCCTGTTCGACGAAGTGACCCAGCTCGCCCTTGAGTTGTGTGCAGCGGGCAGCACTGGTGTTAGCCTGATCGATTCCAGCGATGAAGAAGCGGGTTTTTCATGGACCGCGCTGGCGGGCCAGCTTGGCGGCCGTGTCGGCGGCCGCACACCACGCCACGACAGTGCTTGCGGCGTTACCTTCGATAGCCGCACGCCTCAGCTCTTCCGGCAGCCGGCGCGGTATTTCCAGTGGATGGCGCTGTTTGGCGTTCCGGTTGAGGAACTGCTTGTTGTGCCCTTGCTGGCGAACGGGCGCACGCCATATGGAAACCTGTGGGCGGTGCACCATGAGCCGGGGAGGCACTTCGACAGCGAAGACCTGCGCATCCTGACTTCGCTGGCAAGCCACGCCTCGGCGGCGCGGCAGATTTAGGCGAAGTTGCGCAGGAAGCCGAGCAGCACCTCGCCGGCAAGGTCCGCGTCGTCCGCCGTCATCGTTTCCAGGGGATTGTGGCTGATGCCGCCATTGCCGCAGCGCGTAAACAGCATGGCCACATCCGTGATCGCGGCCATGGCCATGGCATCGTGGCCTGCGCCGGACAGCAGGTCGAAGCGCTGCAGGCCGGTGGCTTCGATGGCATCGCCCAAGCGCTGCATCAGGGCAGGCGAGCAGGGAGCTGCCTTCGCTTCAACGATTTTATCGAGCTTGAATTCAATCTGGCGGCGGGCGCAGATCGCCGCGATACCGTCGAGAACATCCTTCACTGCATCCTGGCGCGCGGCGTCGTCGGCGGCGCGAATGTCGAGCGAGAGCTTGCAGGCGCCCGGCACCACATTGACTGAACCGCCGGGAACCGATAGCTGCCCGACCGTGCCGACCAGCGAGGGCGCCTGGGCGCAGCGTTGCTCCACCAGCAGCACGATTTCAGCCGCGGCGGCTGCGGCATCCTTCCGCATCGTCATCGGCGTGGTACCTGCGTGGCTCGCGAGGCCGGCCAGCTCGACCAGGTAGCGCGAGCTGCCTGCAATGGCAGTCACGACGCCGAGAGGCAGGCCGCGTTCCAGTAATACCGGGCCCTGTTCGATATGGACTTCCACGAAGGCCAGGACATCTTCACGTTTGCGCGCGATGGAAGGAATGGCTGCGGGATCGTGGCCGGCGGCGGTGAGCGCGTCGCGCATGCTGACGCCATCCGCATCGGTGGCATCCAGCAGCGACAGGTCGAAACGGCCCGTAACGGCGTTGGAGCCAAGGAAGGTGCTGCGGAAGCGGACGCCTTCTTCTTCGGCGAAGCCGATGACCTCCAGATGGAAAGGCAGCGTTTCGCCGCGCTGGTGCAGGTGCTGCACGATGGCGACCGGCAGCAGGATGCCGAGGCGGCCATCGTACTTGCCGCCATTGCGCACCGTATCGTAGTGCGAGCCGGTGATGAGCGTCTTCGCGCCCGGCACGGGAGATGCATAGCGCCCGGTGACATTGCCCACAGCGTCGATCTGCACCGTCATACCTGCCTCACGCATCCATTCGGCGAGCTGCGCCGCCGTTTTGCGGTGGGCATCGGTCATGTAGGCGCAGGTAAGGCCCTCGTCGTCGTCGCTCCACTGCGCCAGCGTTTCCGACCATTGCATGACCTGCGGGCCGAAGCGGAGCTGCACGTCCAGCAGCACGTTCAGGCGCATCTCGGCGATACGGTGGATCTGGCGCAGGCATTCCGCCATTTCATCGGCGCGCTGGTTCCTGAGGCGGCGCGTGAAGGTCTCGATGATGGCCTGGCGCGTGAGCCCGTTGCCGGTAGGGCCTTTGACCGCGAGGATGAAGGGGAAGCCGAACTTCGCGTTGTAATCCGCGTTCAGCTTCTGCAGCGTGGCGAATTCCTGCGGGCTGCACAGGTTAAGGCCCGATTTCGCCTGTTCGCTGGTCGATTCGGCGGTCAGCTCGCCCGCAATGGCGGCCTTGCCTGCGAGTTCAGGGTGGGCGCGTATCAGGCCCAGTCGTTCGTCCTGCGTTGCTTCGGTGACGGCCTTCTGCAAGGCCTGCTTCAAGGCGGTCAGCGTCGCAAACGGCCGCTGCGCCGCCGCGCGCTCCGGAATCCATGGCGAATGCTCGTAAATGCCGTGCAGCGCCTGCACGAACTCCGGCGTATCGAGCGCATTCAGCGTAGAAAGAGAAATCGTCATCGCATCCACCCCATCATGAAGCCTCGATCATATAGCTGTTCGCATATACACAGCTCACCACAATCATATATCCCATATCGCCGCCCATTGATGACTGACACCATGGGGTCAGACCCCAGGGTGTCAGGGTGCTGGGGAAAGACTATTTCTGGGCCAGGGCCTTGGCGGCGGCGCTGACCTGGTCGCGCAGCCATTTGTGTTCGGGCGCCTGGTGGACGCGCTCGTGCCATAGCTGGTAGAAGCGCATCGGCGGGAATTTTACCGGCACCGTGAAGGTCTTCAGGGGCAGCGATTTTTCGTAGAAGCGCACGAACTGGCGGCCTGTCGTCAGCACCAGGTCCGTCTGCGTCAGCATATAAGGGATCAGGCCGAAGTAGGCCGATTCCACTACCACGTTGCGGCGCAGGTTCTGACGTTCCAGGAAGGCGTCGATCACCCCGCCGTAACCGGGTAGCATCTGCGATGGCGCCACATGCGGCAGGCTCAGATAGTCCTGCAGCGTCATGGCGTCGCTCGCAGTGCGCTTCGCATACGGACTGCCGGCGTGCATGGCGCAGATGATCGGGTCTTCGAACAGCTTGGAAATGTGCAGGTGCTGCGGCGGCTCGTCCCAGTTGGCAATCACGAGGTCCATGTCGCCGTCGGACAGCATGCGTATGTAGTCCACCCCCGGCCCGATGCTGTGAATGACCACGCGGCTTTTCGGCGAGCCGCGTCGCAGCATCGACACCACATTCGGCAGGAACTGGCTGTCCAGGTAGTCCGGCGCGGCAATGTGGAAGGTGCGCGCTTCCTCCTGCGGCACGAAGGGCGTTTTCTTGACGAAGAGGTTTTCGGTTTCGTCGAGAATGCGCTTGGCGGGCTTCAGCAGGCTCTCGCCGTGCTGCGTGGGCACCATGCCGCGCGCACCGCGCACCAGAAGCGGATCGCCCGTAAGTTCCCGCAGCTTGCGCAGCGATGCCGAGATGGAGGGCTGCGGCTGGTTCAGCTTGAGCGCCACGCGCGAGACGTTCTTCTCCACCAGCAGCAGGTAGAGAATGCGGATCAGGTGGATGTCGAGATGTTGCGGAAGGCTGGACATGGCGCGCGTGGCTATATTGGTACGAATATGTCCAATATACGCGATTTTTCATGTGACAGAAACCGAAACCGTTTATCTTCTGTAAATTACCATCCGTCTGACCTCAAGGATTTTCATGGATTTTCTGCTCCCGTATGGCCTGGAATGGGCCAATCTGCTGGTGCGCTGGCTGCATATCATCACCGGCATCGCCTGGATCGGCGCTTCCTTCTATTTCGTGTGGCTGGATAATTCCATCCGTCCGCCGGCGCCGGGCTCGGAGCTGGCAAAGAAGGGCGTGTCCGGGGAACTGTGGGCGGTCCATGGCGGCGGCTTTTACAATCCGCAGAAGTACCTGGTGGCGCCGGCGGAACTGCCGAAGGAGCTGCACTGGTTTAAATGGGAGGCCTATTCCACCTGGATTTCCGGCTTCGCGCTGCTGACCATCGCCTACTATTTCAACGCGCAGGCCATGATGGTCGATAAGTCGGTGGCTGACCTTAGCAGCCTGCAGGCAGTCGGCATCGGCCTCGGTTCGCTGGTGGTGGGCTGGGTGGTGTATGACGCATTGTGCCGCTCCCCGCTGGGCAAGAAAGACCTGTGGTTCGGCGTAACGATTTTCGCGCTGCTGGTCGGCGCGGCGTATGTGCTGACGCACCTGCTCAGCGGCCGCGCGGCCTACATTCATATCGGCGCCATGATCGGCACCATCATGGTGGCCAATGTCGCCATGCTGATCATCCCCGGCCAGCGCAAGATGGTGAGCGCAATGCAGGCCGGCGGCCTGCCGGATCCGGTGCACGGCATCAAGGCCAAGCAGCGCAGCGTCCACAATAACTACTTCACGCTGCCGGTGCTGTTCATCATGATCAGCAATCACTATGCGATGACCTACCAGAACCGACACGCCTGGCTGGTGCTGGCCTTCATCATGGCGGCGGGCGTCTTCATTCGCCACTTCTTCAACCTGCGCCACAAGGATCGCGTGGAATGGCGCTATCCGGCAATCGGCGTGGCGCTGCTGCTGGCGGTGGCGGTGATGATTGCGCCATCGCGTCCGGCAGCGGTGGCTGCGGCAGCCGATCCTGCCGCCGAATTCGCAAAGGTGAAAGCCATCATGGACCAGCGCTGCATCCAGTGCCATTCCGCCCATCCCACGCAGCCCGGCTTCGCCACGGCGCCTGCCGGCATCATGCTCGATACGCCGGAACAGGTCCGCCAGCGTGCGGCGCAGGTCCACAAGCAGGTAGTGGAGCTGAAGGCCATGCCGATCGGGAATCTCACCAATATGACGGATGCCGAGCGCGCGCAGGTCGCCGCCTGGTTCGCAGCAGGAGCAAAGTAATGGGCAGCCGTGAACAGATCATCCAATGGGTCGATGCGCACTTCGATGAAGAAGTGGCCTTCCTGCAGCAGGTGCTGCGCGTGCCGACCGACACACCGCCCGGCAACAACGCCCCGCACGCGGACACTGTTGCAGAGCTGGTGAAGGCTTACGGCTGGCAGGCCGAGAAGCATGCCGTGCCGGAGCAGCTGGTGCGCGACTACGGTATGGAAACCATCACCAACCTGATCGTGCGCCGCCCCTATGCGGCAGGCGGACCGACCGTGGCGCTGAACGCGCACGGCGACGTGGTGCCCCCCGGTGACGGCTGGAGCAAGCCGCCCTACGGCGGCGTGATCGAGGACGGCTATATCTATGGCCGCGCGGCCGCAGTGTCGAAAAGCGACTTCGCCACCTATATCTTCGCCACGCGCGCTCTGGAAGCGCTGGGCGTGCCGCTCAAGGGCGGCATCGAGCTGCACTTCACCTACGACGAGGAGTTTGGCGGACTGCTGGGCCCCGGCTGGCTGCTGGAGCAGAAGCTCACCAAACCCGACCTGGTGATGGCGGCGGGCTTCAGCTACAACATCGTCACCGCGCACAACGCCTGCCTGCAGCTGGAGATCACGGTGCATGGCAAGTCCGGCCACGGCGCCATGCCCGAAACGGGCCACGATGCGCTGCAGGCCGCAACGAAGATCCTCAACGCTATCTACGGCGAGCTGCCGGAACTGAAGAAGATCAAATCGAAAGTGCCGGGCATCGATTCGCCGACCGTGCTGGTGGGCCGCATCGACGGCGGCACCAATACCAATGTGGTGCCAGGCAAGGTAGTGATGAAGATGGACCGCCGCATGATTCCGGAAGAAGACCCGGTGGCGGTGGAAGCGCAGGTGCGCGCGCTGATCGAAGGGGCCGTGCGCGGCGAACCGGGCATCCGCATCGAGATCCGGCGCTTGCTGCTGTCCCATGCGCTGCGCCCGCTGCCCGGTTCCGAAAAGCTGGTGGACAGCCTGCGCGCGAATGCGAAGGCGGTGCTGGGCGAGGAGATCACGGCCCAGGGAACGCCGCTGTATGCCGATGCGCGCCTCTACGGCGAACATGGTATTCCTGCGGTACTATATGGAGCGGGCCCGCGCAGTGTGCCCGAATCCAATGCCAAAAAGGCGGACGAGAAGCTGTCGCTGGAGGACCTGCGCAAAGCTACCAAAGTGGTTGCGCTCACCTTGCTGGACCTGCTCGCCGCCTGATCTCTACAGGAGCGCACATGTTTGAACGCAGGATGGTGGCGGGGTGGGGCGATATGGACTTCAACAGCCATATGGCCAATACGTCTTTTCTCGACAAGGCCAGCGATATCCGCATGCTGTTCCTCAGCGAGCATGGCTATCCCATGGGCGAGTTCAAGCGCCTGAATATCGGCCCTGTCGTGATGAAGGACGATATCGCCTACTTCAAGGAAGTGACCCTGCTGGAGAATATTACGGTGACGCTGGCCGTGGCCGGCCTGTCGCAGGATGGTTCGCGCTGGATGCTGCGCAGCGATATCTACCGCAGCGACGGCAAGCTGGCCGCACGCATCAACAGCACCGGCGGCTGGCTCGACCTCACGGCGCGCAAGCTGGTGACGCCGCCGCCTTCGCTGCTGGCAGCCTGGCAGTCGCTGTATCAAACCGACGACTTCCAGGAGCTGCCGAGCAGCGTGCGCTGATTACTTCAGCGTGCGTTCGAACAGCTGGTAGATGCGGCGGTACTGGTCGTACCAGCTTTCCGGCTGCGTGTAGGCATGGCGCTCCAGCGGATAGCTGGCCAGTTCCCAGTGATCCTTCTTGAGCTCGATCAGGCGCTGGGCCATGCGCACGGAATCCTGGTAGAACACGTTGTCGTCCACCATGCCGTGCGCGATCAGCAGGTGGCCTTTCAGCTGGTCCGCATATTCGATCGGTGAGGACTTCTTGTAGGCTTCCGGGTCGAGGTCAGGCGTGTTCAGGATATTGGCCGTGTAGCCGTGGTTGTAGGTGGTCCAGTCGGTCACGGGACGCAGCGCGGCGCCGGCTTTGAACAGCTCAGGCTCGCGCATCAGTGCCATGAAGGTCATGAAGCCGCCGTAGCTGCCGCCATAGATGCCGACCTTGCCGAGATCGCCCTGGTGATTCGCGGCCAGCCATTTCGCACCATCGACATAGTCTTCCAGTTCCGGATGGCCCATCTGGCGGTAGATGGCCGTGCGCCAGTCGCGGCCATAGCCCAGCGACGCGCGGTAGTCCAGGTCCAGCACGATGTAGCCTTTTTCCACCAGCAGGTTGTGGAACATCTGCTCGCGGAAGTAGTTCGGATAGCGCTTGCTCACGTTCTGCAGGTAGCCTGCGCCGTGCACGAACAGCACGACCGGGTACTTCTTGCCCGCTTCCAGCTGCGCCGGGCGATACAGCTTGCCCTGCACCGGCTGGCCCGCGCCATGCGTGGACGGGATGCTCACAAACTGCGGCTGGATCCATTCACGTGCCTTGAATTCGGCCGTGCGGGTATCGGTCAGGCGCTGCGCGGCGCCGCCGTTGGCCGGCACCACGGCCAGCTGCGCCGGCATATAGGAGGCGCTGTAGCGCACTGCCAGCTTGCGCAGGTCGGGCGAAGGCACAAAGTCTTCCACACCGCCGCCCAGCTGCGTCACTTCGCGCACTGCGCCATCCTTTGCGTTCACCGCACACACCTCGTAGTCGCCCGGCGTTTTGCGGTTGCACATCAGCCAGGCCAGCGAGCCGTCCGCGTTCCAGCGCACATTGCTGGCTTCCCAGTTGCCGCTGGTGAGAGCGCGCTGCCTGCCATCGCTGCCGATGGTGTAGAGGTGGGAGTAGCCGCTTTCTTCAGACAGGAGCCACAGCGTCTGCTGGTCCGGCAGCCAGCCGAATTCGTTGAAGCGGGAATTGATCCAGGCCTTGTCGCCCAGGCGGTGCAGGGGCTGCAGGCCGGCCTTGTCGAAGTCCACGACCGCAATCCAGCGGTCCTTGTTGTCGACGGCGCGCAGCATGACGGCCAGGCGCGTGCCGGTGGCATTCCATACCAGGCCGTTGCCGTTGTCGTCTTCCAGGCGCAGTGCGCGGCTGCCTTTCAGCGGCTCCAGCTTCTGTGCGGCGCGCATGGCGGCCAGAGGATCTTCCTTCACGCCGGGCAGGGCGTCCAGCGAGATATCGCGCACGGCATTGCTGCGCAGCTCGATCAGTTTCAGGGTCTGCGCCAGCGGCAGGTTGCGGCCCACGCGGGTGCGCTGGTCGTCGAATTCTTCGTAGCCGGATTCGGTGACATAGCGCGGCAGCTTGCCGACGCGGCCGTTGTCGCTGCTCTTCGGCGATACGGCCACCAGCAGCCAACGCCCATCCGGGGACAGCGCGCTGGCGTCGATCACGACCTTGTCGCCGAGGTAGACGGCGGCCGGCGCGCGGGTCGGGTCGGCGCGGCGCTGGGCCTCGTTGTTGGCGCGGACCGCGTCGCGGTCGTCCTTCTGGCGCTTGAGCGTGGCGATCAGGCGCAGCTGCAGGGTGCGCAGGTAGTCTTCGTCCGGTGCGGCAGCGGGATCCTTCATCGCGCGCGGCATGGCCACCGGCGCCACCAGCCGGTCCGCACGGTTCCAGCTGAACCAGTCATGGCCGATACGGAACTGCACGGCGGCGCCGTCGGCCGAATACTGCGGGTCGGCCGCCGGCACGGTGTTGCGGCTGATCTGGGTCAGCACGCCGGTTTTCAGGTCGCGTTCGAACAGGTCGCCATTGCGCAGGATGACGGCGCGGCTGCGCTCACGGTTGAAGGTGATGAATTCCGTATCCAGGGCCGCCAATTCGGTATCGCCTACCTGGCGCACCCTGGGCATGGCGGCGAAGGTGTCGCGCAGGGGGGAAGCGGCGCGCTTCTGCTTGAAGAAGACCTGTTTGCTGTCCCAGCTCCACCAGCTGGTTTCCACGGGATTGCCGATCCAGTCCGGATGGGCCATGGCCTGGTCGAGCGTGACCGGCGTCTGGGCGAAGGCAGGCGCGCCGATGGCGGCGGCCGCGAAGATAAGGGCGAATTTGCGCATTGGCTCGAAGAATGAACAAAGGAGCGCAGATTCTAGCTCATCGGCGGGCCGCGGCCTACGCCGCCGTTCAGGGCCGGGTGACGAAGCGGTGCACGGTCTCGTTCAGGGTGTCGAGGCTGACCGGCTTGGTGAGATGGTGGTTGAAGCCCGCCGCCATCGCATTCTCACGGTCCTTGTGCTGGCCATAGCCGGTGAGCGCCACCAGCGCCACGTCGCGCAGGGCAGGCATTTCGCGCATGCGCGCGGCAACTTCGCCGCCGCTCATGTCGGGCAGGCCGATGTCCAGGAAAACCAGGTCGGGCCGTACCTGCAGGGCCGCAGCGATGGCGCTGGCGCCGTCATGCGCCAGGTGCACGGCGTGACCGGAGTGCTCCAGCAGGGCGCCCACGATTTCGGCGGCATCGATGCTGTCATCCACCACCAGGATGCGATAAGGCTCGGTGCCGGGCGCAGTTTCCGGTTTTGCCGGCGAGGGAGCAAGCGCGCAGCTTTCCGTGGCCGGCAGCCTTACCTCGAAGGTGCTGCCCATGCCGATGCCGCCGCTGTGCGCGGTGACGGAGCCGCCATGCAGCTGCACCAGCGTGCGCACCAGTGACAGGCCGATGCCCAGGCCGTCCTGCACCCGGTCCGGTGCATGGCCGGCCTGCGAGAACAGGTCGAAAATGGAGGACACGTGTTCGGGATCGATGCCGATGCCGTTGTCCTGTACCCGGATCAGGGCTTCACCTCCACTGCAGGTGGCGGACAGGGTGACGCGTCCGCCGGGCGGCGTGAACTTGGCGGCATTGTTCAGCAGGTTGCCGATCACCTGCGCCAGGCGCACGCTGTCGCCGTCCAGCCATACTTCGCTTTCCGGCAGCTGCACGTCCAGCTGATGGTGGCGGCTGACGATATTGGGCTGCGAGGTCTCCACGGCCGTGCGCAGGACGGTGGACAGCTCTACCGGCGCGCGGCGCAGCGTGATCTTGCCCTGCGAAATACGCGACACGTCCAGCAGGTCGTCCACCAGGCGCACCATATGGTCGGTCTGGCGCAGGATCATCTGGCGCGCATTTTCCTGCGAGGGCGAGGGCGAGGGATCCAGCTTGCGCAGCAGTTCCACCGCATTGCGGATCGGCCCCAGCGGGTTGCGCAGCTCGTGCGCAAGGATGGCGAGGAATTCGTCCTTGCGGCGGTCCATGTCGCGCAGCTCGCGTTCCACCCGGCCCAGGCGCAGCAGGGCGCGCACATTGGCCACCAGCTCTTCCGGCTCGATCGGTTCGAACAGGTAGTTGTCGGCCCCGCTGTCCAGCGCGCGGATCTTGTCGGGCTTGCCGATATACGAGGCCGAAGTCTGCAGCACCAGCACCATTGCCGTAATCGGGTTCTGCTTCAGCTGGCGGCAGACATCGAAACCGTTCACGTCCGGCAGCTTGGTGTCGAGCAGCACCAGGTCCGGCTTCTCCCGGCTCGTCCTCTCCAGCGCTTCGCTGCCGCTGCTGGCCTCGATCACCCGGAAGCCGGCATGCTGCAGCACGCGCGTCTTGGCATAGCGGGCCGCATCGGAGTCGTCCACGTTGAGGATCAGTTCTTCGGGATGTGCCGTCATCATGCTCTCTATTCTATATGGCACAGCGCATTCAGCTGCGCGAGAAGATCTTCGCGCAGCACCGGTTTCGTGAAATAGGCATCCGCGCCGAGCGAGAAGGCCTTCTGGCGGTCCGCCACTTCACTTGCGATGATGACCGGCACCTGTTTGCGGCGCTCGTCGTTCTTGACGTCGGCCAGCCAGCGCCAGCTGTCTTCGCCATTCAGGTACAGGTCCAGTATAACGGCGGCGGGCCGTTCGGCGGCCCACGCCTGGTTCGCTTCCCAGATGCTGCGCGCGGCCACCAGGCGGTAGGGCGTGTTGCGCATGAAGCTGCGGTACAGCAGCATGGTGGAGCGGTCGTCTTCCACCACCAGTACCGGAATGCCGCTGGCATCGGCGTCCGCCAGCGAATCGGCGAAGGGCATCGGCTCCGGCGTGATGGCATGCACCAGCGGAATCAGGGCGCTGAAGGTGGAACCCTCGCCCGGCGTGCTGCGCAGGCTCACGCTGCCTCCCAGCAGTTCCGCCAGCCGGCGGCACAGCGGCAGGCCGAGGCCCGTACCCTTGACGCGGTGCTGCAGGCGGTTCTCGACCTGGCCGAACTCCTCGAAGATAATCTGCTGGTGTTCCGGCGCGATGCCGATGCCGGTATCTTCCACATCGAAACGCACGCAGTCGCCATCCATGGCGGCGCTCACGCGCACATGGCCCTTCTCGGTGAACTTGAGCGCATTCGAGATGAAGTTGCGCAGGATCTGCGACAGCTTGGCTTCATCCGTCATCATCGTCACCGGCGTGTCCGGTTCCTTGAACAGCAGCTCCACGGAAGAACTGATCAGCAAGGGGCGCAGCATGCCGCGCAGCGCGCTGAACATCTCGTGCACTTCGAAGGCGGCCGGCCGCACGTCGATCTTGCCCGCTTCGATCTTGGCCAGGTCCAGCAGGTCGTCCACCAGTTCCGTCAGCGATTCCGCGCCTTTCAGGATGAAGCGCACCTGCTTGTCCTGCTCCGGCGACAGCTCGCCGTCCACACGGTCCAGCAGCAGCTTGGTGAGGGCGCGGATGGAACTGAGCGGCGTGCGGAACTCATGGCTCATGTTCGACAGGAAGCGCGTCTTCATCTCATCCGCGCGGCGCAGGTGGTCAGCCTTTTCGTCCAGCTCCGCGTACAGGGCCACCACGCCGCGGTTGGTGTCCTCCAGCTCGCGCGTCAGTTGCACCAGCTCATCCTGGCGCGCTTTCAGTTCGGCCAGTGTGGCCAGCAGCTCCTTGTTCTGCTGCTGCATCTCGGACAGGGTCACGTCGGACGGCAGCGAGGTCAGTTGCGCGCCCATGGCGCCGATGGCACGGGCCGTGAGCAGCTCGGCATTGGACGGCAGCAGTTTCTTGAGCACGATGGTGGTGCCGGCGCCCGGCGCGGTGCGGATATCGCACTGGTCCATCAGGCGCCGGGCGCCCAGGATGCCCAGGCCCATGCCCGTGCTGGACTGGTAGCGGCCGGACAGCACCAGGTCCAGGTTGACGATGCCCGGGCCGCGGTCCTCGATGGTGATCACCAGCAGCTGCGGCGTGGTTTCGCCTTCCACGGCGAAATCGACGCGGCCTTCCCGTGCATAGTTATAGACGTTGCGCGCCAGCTCGGAGACGGCGGTGGCGATGCGCGCCTGGTCCTGGCTGTTGAAGCCGCACAGGGCCGCGATATGGCGCGCGCGCTGGCGCGAGGCCACCACATCGAGTTCGGCACGCACGTTCATGCTGAGGATGCGCAGGCTCATTGCGACCATCCTTCCCGGTCGCGCACCACCAGCACGCTCACATCGTCGCGGTGGCGGCAGCAGTCGCGGTAGAGCACGGCCGCGACCAGGGCCGGATGGTGGAATTCGAGGCCGGGATAGTCCTTCAGGTCCCAGCGCGAAGCCAGTCCGTCCGAATGCAGCAGCAGCATGGTGTCGCTGCTCCAGGCGGCGTCGAATTCCTGCACCTTGCGCATATTGCTGCCGACGATGCCGTTATGCGATACCAGCTGGCGGCGCTCGCCGCCGCCGGAGATATAGGTGGCGATATTGCCGATGCCCGCGAAGCTCAGTTTTTCCAGCAGCATGTCGATGCGCGCCACCGCCACGGCGGCGCCGCGGGTGGCGCGCAGCGCCATATGGCTGTCCTGCAGCAGGGTGGCGGCGGGCAGGGAGGGCTGCTGCATGGTGATGGAGGCCGCCAGTTCCGACGCTTGCGCCGCAAGCGGGCCATGTCCCAGCCCGTCGGCCACCAGCACCGTCGCTTCGGTGGCGCCGATGGCCAGCGCCCAGCTGTCGCCGCTCACGGATTCACCCGCCATCGGCAGGCAAACCACGCCGTAGTGAATCGATTGCGCGGGCAGTTCGGCATGGCGCGGCCAGAGCTGGGCCCAGATGGCAGCCCCCTTGCCCGGTGCGCTGTAGATGTCGAAGCCGCGCGACAGGCGGCGCATCGCGCCAAGGCCAACGCCGTAACTGCCTGCGGTGGTGGTGCCGTCCTGCATACTGCTGACAAGATTGCTGAAACCCGGCCCCTGGTCCAGCGCAATCATCTCCACTCCTTGTGCCGTGCCGCAGCGCAGGGGGCGCAGCAGCACCACGCCGTGGCCGGCGTGCTTGAGAATATTGGTGGCAGCTTCGGTGACAACGATGGCCAGTTCGCCGGCCGTGGTTTCATCGAAGCCCGCATGAGCCGCGAGGTTCGACGCCACACGCCGCACCGATGCAATCTGGCTGCTCTCGGCCACAGGGTGGCAGGTCTGGCGCATTTCCGCGCCTAGTATGGTTTCCATTTATTGATCTTTACTGTGGTGCCCTGTCCGGGCGCCGACTCGATATCGAATTCATCGGCCAGGCGTTTGGCGCCCGAGAGGCCCAGGCCCATGCCGCCGCCGGTGGTATAGCCGTCCGTCAGCGCCTGGGCGATGTCGGGAATGCCCGGACCATGATCGATGAAGGTCAGCCCGATGCCGCGCCGCAGGCCATTCTGCAGCTTGAGCAGGTGCGCTTCGCCGCCGCCGCCGTAGCGCAGGGTGTTGCGCGCCAGCTCACTGGCCGCCGTAATCATCTTGGTCTGCTCGATCAGGCTGAAACCGGAGGCGATCATCTGCTCGCGCACGGACTGGCGCAGGCGCACCACGTCTTCGTCCGAACGCAAGGGAAGGATCTGCGCGTCCACGTCGTTCTGGTTCAAGAGTGCCGCCTTTCCCCGCGCATCATTCGATGCGCTGCAGCAGCTTGACGCCCTGCTCAACGTTCAGCGCAGTGCGTACGCCGTGCAGGGTCAGGCCCAGCTCCACCAGGGTGATGGCGACGGCAGGCTGCATGCCGACCAGCACCGTGGTCGCATCCAGGATGCGCGCCATGGCGGCGGTATTGCTGATCATGCGGCCGATGAAGGAGTCCACGATGTCGAGGGCGGAAATATCGATCAGCACACCGGTGGCGCGCTCCTTGACGATGCGGGCGGTCAGGTCATCCTGCAGCGTCATCGCCAGCCGGTCGTGCATATCGACCTGGATGGTGACGAGCAGCAGGTTGCCCATCTTGAGAATGGGGATGCGTTCCATGGAGGCCCTTTCAGGCGCTGTGCGCGACGGTGGCGCCCACGCGCTTCAGCGCTACCAGGAAGGCATCGGCCAGCGTGGCCTTGGTGATCACGTCTTCCAGGTTCACCCCGAGGTGGACGATGGTTTGCGCGATCTGCGGGCGGATGCCGGAAATGATGCAGTCCGCGCCCATCAGGCGCGCCGCGGCCACGGTCTTCAGCAGGTGCTGGGCCACCAGGGTATCGACGGTGGGCACGCCGGTGATATCGATAATGGCGATGGAGGCGCCGGTATCGATGATCTTCTGCAGCAGGCTTTCCATCACCACCTGGGTACGCGCGCTGTCCAGCGTGCCGATCAGCGGCAGCGCCAGCACGTCCTTCCACAGCTGCACCACCGGCGTGGACAGTTCCATCAGTTCCTGCTGCTGGCGCAGGATGACCTGTTCGCGGCTCTTCTGGTATTCCTCGATGGTATGCAGGCCGAGGCGGTCGAACAGCATGCCGGTTTCGGTGATTTCGGTAGCCAGGGCGGCGGCATCGTCGGCCATTGCCGCGCGCAACTGCGCGAACAGGGGCTCCTTGAGGGCGAAGATAAACAGCGCCGTCTCCGTCGGCGAATAGCCCTGGCGCACGCGGGCGGCGGAAATCTCGCCCAGCAGCTGGCGCACTTCGGTCCAGTTGCTGTTGTCGATGTCGTAGCTGGAACCCTTGTCGAGGGCCTTGATCAGGAGGGGGATGAAACGGGAGGCCTGCTGGCGCAACTCGGCTTCCGCGTTCTTGTCGCGGCGTACCAGGCGCGACAGCATGGTGCTGAGCCATCCTTCCAGCAGCGCTTCCTGGTTTTCAGTGAGGATTTTGGCCAGGTGGCCGGTCGTTGCCAGACTCATGCACATGCTCCGAGGAAAAAATAAAATAGGTCGGAAGAGTGTATCAGCGGCGTGCTATTTCCCGTGCACGATTGGAAATATTTGTTGCGTGGAAAGCTACCTTCGGACTTTTAACCGAAAGTAGCTGGGGGCTGCGTAGAACTTGTAGCGCAGGCCGGCCGGGTATTCATTGCCAGTGCAGGGACATCGGCAGGCCGGTGTCCCGCGCTGCGGGGCCGGGTTTTATCGCCAGGGTGGGCTCAGGGAATTGGCCTGGTGCTCACGCGGACCGGGGAGCGGTAGCGCTCGGCCATGGCACGTACATAGCCTTGCCACTGCTCGCGGCTGGTGATTTCGCCGGCGCGGTCCCAGGCGCCGCCCGCGTAGTAGCGCACGGCCTTGCCGGAAGCCGCCTGCGCAACGATCAGGTGGTTGAGCGCGTCCTCCGCATAGCCCGTTGCACCGGGCAGCACCACGGCCACGCCGAACTGGCCCTTGGACTTCTGCTTCACCCACTGCATGAGCAGGCCATTGGCCTGGTCGCGGTCCACATCGATGGTGGGCTCCTGGCCCTTGTCGGTCGGGGTCTTGTTCAGGCCCGCCGCGAAGGGCAGCGAGGGTTTGCCCTCGAAGGTGAGGGTGCTGTCGATCTGGTCCAGGTAGTGGCCTGCGTCCACGGTGAAGCGCTTCACTTCGCTGACCTGGGTGCCTGCCGCATCGAAGCCCTTGTAGCGCAATTCGAAGATGGCGCGCACCGGGCCGTTGGCCAGCACTTTCCAGGTCGAGTAGTTCACGGCCGTGTACAGGGTTTGGCCGTCCCACACGCCGGTGCCGCCGGCGCCGCGCGACTTGCCCACGTTGTACATGTCCATGCCTTCACCCTCGTCGTGGTGATAGTGGTCATGACCCTTGTTGTACCAGCGGTCCACGATGGGGTAGGGCACGCGTTTGAACCAGAGATCGAGGCCGCTGGTGACGAGCACCTCCTTGCCGCTGCCCGGTTCCGCCGGCGCAGCCAGCGCGGGGCCGTAGGTGCGGTGCGCCAGCTTGTCGTTCTCCCAGGCGAAATCGTCCAGGCGTTCCTGCACGTAGCGGGCGAAAGCCTTCACGGGGAACACGGGCGTGAGCTCATCGATCTTTTCGACCGTGAAGGTGGCTTCCTGCTCACCCGCGGCGAAGTCGTGCTGGAAAATCAGCTCGCCATAGGCGATGCCTTCGTTCTTTGGATCCTTGGCCAGCGGTTTCACATTTGTTACCTGCGAAGGCAGCACGCGGCCCTTCGCATCCTTCACGGCGATATGCTGGATCAGGGCGCCGGGCAGGGCGCGGTTCACTTCCGACCACGGCACGGTAATCGTTTCGGACGGACGCGGCGCCTTCAGGTCGTGCTTGACGGTGATGGACAGCGCTGCGGCCAGCGCTTCCGGCGCCAGGACGGCGAGGGCGGGCAGCAGCGCTGCTGCGGCAAGGCGTAGTTTCATGGCGGGCCTCAGTGATGTTCGCGGTAATCGGTTTTGCCGGAATCTTTCGGCATGTAGTGATAGGTGCGCACTTTGTATTCGATGGCGATGTGCTTGTTGTTGATCAGGCGGATCATCTCGGCGCCTGCCAGCAGCATCGGGCCGTAGCCGTGCAGCGCGTGGACGCTGGTGGGACGGTTGTAGTAGTAGACCTGGTCGCCCGCCAGCGTGGTGCCTACGCAGGTGCCTTCCACCTGGCCTTTGGCGTTGATCTTCGTGGACAGGCCCGCCCATCCCGCCTGCGCGATGGAGCCGTAGGTAGTCGGCGACACCCAGCCTTCGTTCACCGCGTGCGCGATCACATAGGTGAACATGGCGCTGGCCGAGGTTTCGAGGTAGGAGTCGTTACGGTCGATCATCTGGTGCCACAGGCCGGTGCCGGACTGGCGCTCGGCAATGCCCTTGATGGCGGCGCGCAGCTGGTTCAGCACCAGCGGGTAGCCGGGATGGTTCTTCGGCAGCACGTCCAGCAGGTCGGACATGGCCAGCACCGCCCAGCCGTTCGCGCGCGCCCAGTAGAAGCGCGGCGCATCCGGCGCATTCTGGTGCCAGCCGTGGGCGTAGATGCCTTCCTTTTCATTGAACAGGTAGCGCGACATGTTCAGCACATTGTTCACGGCGTCGTCGTAGCGGCCCATTTCGGCCAGCGCCGGAATGCTCATATACATATCGTCGCCCCACAGCGATACGGCTTGCGGGCGCTTGCGCGCCATGGTGCCGTCGGCCAGGCGGAACTGCTTGTTGGCCACCCAGTCGGAGCAGGTGGCGATCATGGCGCCCAGGTCAGGTCCGATTTTCGCATTGCGGGCGCGCATCAGGGCGGCGCACATCGAGCCTGCGTCATCCAGCGCGCGCGGGTCGAGGAAGCGCGAAAAACTGTTTGCGCGCTCCAGGTGGAACTGCTGTTCCTGCGCCTTGAAGTAGGGCAGGGTATCGCCGTAGAACTGCAGGTGGCGCTGGGTCATCGCAGTGAAGCGCTTGTCGCCGGTGATGGCTGCAGCGCGGATCAGGCCCGAATGCACCACGCCCATCTCATAGACCATGATGCCGAAATCGCCCTTGGCAGGTTCGAAAATGGCTTCCGCGACCGGCTTTTTGAAGTCGGTGATGGCGGCGCCGGTTTTCTTGTTGATGACGCGGGTCGGCGTCACCTCCTCCATATAGCCGCGCACCCGGTTCAGCTGCTCCGTGATCTCGGCGGTGGTCGGCATCTGGTAAGGAACCGGATACGTGCCCTCGGATACGTCGGTGGCGGACTTGTTATCGCGGTTGCGGAATGGGCCTTCGGCATGCGCGGCGCCCAGCAGCAGGCAGAAGGCGCCAACGCCGGCGATGGCGCGGGTCAGTGTTTTCACATTGTCTCCGTGGTAGTGTAAATATGCGAATGTGGTCAGGCCATTCTAAATTGGTCTGGCCAGATTCGCAAGGTGGACTAACCACCGGAGCGGGGAGGGCTTAGCCGCGCGAGAACACGCGGGTCACGCGCTCCAGGTGGGCGCGCATGGCCGCCCGGGCGGCGGCGGGATTATGGGAAGCAATGGCTTCCAGGATATTGCGATGGTCGAGCAGGGTCTGCTTGCGCAGTTCTTCCGTCTGGAAGTGCTCCTTCAGCTTGTGCCACAGGCTGCCGCGCTGGTTCCACAGGCATTCGATCACGCCCACCAGCGCCGCATTGGCGGTGGCGCGGGCAATCGCCATATGGAAGTTGCGGTCGGCCTGCTCGTTGCTGGCGCGGTCTTCGTGGTGCTTTTCCATCTCCAGCACGGCGCGCAGGATGGCGTCCACCGCGGAATCGGTGGCCACCTTGGCCGCAATGGCGGCCACCTCACATTCGATCAGCTTGCGGGCGGCCAGCACCTCGAAGGGGCCGGGGCCGGCTTCCGGCATGTCCGATTCCGGCGTGGCCTGCTCGCTCACGTACACGCCGGAGCCGCCGCGCACCTCCACAATGCCGCCCAGCTCCAGGGCGATCAGGGCTTCGCGCAGGGAAGCGCGGCTCACATTCAGGGTCGCAGCCAGTTCTCGCTCGGCGGGCAGGCGGGTGCCGGCCTTGATATTGTCATCCTTGATCAGCTTCTGGATGCGGTCTGCCACCACTCGGTACAGGCGCGGTTCGGCGGTTTGTGCGTCTTGCGGCCCGGAGGTTTTCTTCATCGACTGGCTGGCTCTGGAAAATGTTAAGGAAAAAGCAGTTTCGGGGATTCTAGTGCGCCCTATGCCTTCTTGCAAGGCGCTCAGCATGCTAAAATCAAGGGCTTAACCAAGTGCGCCACGGAGGGCGCGTCACATGACAAAGACCAATCACCCGGTAGTAGGCGTCGTCATGGGGTCGGATTCCGACTGGCCCACGATGCAGGCAGCAGCTGCCATTCTGAAGGATTTCGGCGTCGCGTATGAAGCACGCGTCGTCTCGGCCCACCGCACCCCGGACCTGATGTTCGAATACGCCGAACAGGCGGCCGAACGCGGTTTGCAGGCGATTATCGCAGGCGCGGGCGGCGCCGCCCACCTGCCAGGCATGCTGGCCGCCAAAACCGCCGTGCCCGTGCTGGGTGTGCCGGTGCAGTCCAAGGCCCTGTCGGGCAAGGATTCGCTGCTCTCCATCGTGCAGATGCCGAAGGGGATTCCCGTCGCAACCTTCGCCATCGGCGAAGCCGGCGCCGCGAATGCCGCGCTGTTCGCCGTCGCCATGCTGGCCACGCACGACAAGGAACTGGCCGCGAAGCTGGCCGCCTTCCGCCAGGCGCAGACCGATAAAGTCCTGGCGATGAACCTGCCACAAGCCTGAGAACGTCCATGAGCAAACACACCACCCAGCGTCCTGCCATTCTCGGGATGCTTGGCGGCGGCCAGCTGGGCCGCTATTTCGTCACCGCCGCCCATGAACTGGGCTACCAGGTCTGGGTGCTGGACCCGGATGCGCACAGCATCGCCGGCCAGATCGCCGAGCGCCACCTGCATGCTGCCTATGATGACCGGGCGGCGCTGGATGAAATGGCGCGTGAATGCTCCGTGATCACCACCGAATTCGAGAACGTTCCGGCCGAGACGCTGGACTACCTGGCGAAGTCGGTGCCGGTGCGCCCGGCTGCTGCTGCCGTGTCGGTGTGCCAGAACCGCCTGTCGGAGAAGGGCTTCCTGCGCGATAACGGCCTGCCGCATGGGCCTTACGCTGCCGTGCACTCCGAAGCCGATATCGCCGCAGCCGGCGCCGACCTGTTCCCCGGCATCCTGAAAGTGGTGCGCTTCGGCTATGACGGCAAGGGCCAGGCCGTGGTGGAAGACCGCGAGGCCGCAGTGGCTGCCTTCCGCAACTTCAAGGGCGAAACCTGCATCCTGGAGAAGAAGCTGACGCTGGACTACGAAATCTCCGTGGTGCTGGCGCGCGATGAAGAGGGCAATACGCGCTGCTTCCCCGTCTCCGAGAATATTCACCGCCGCGGCATCCTCGATATTTCGATCGCCCCGGCGCGCGCCGCGCAGTGCATCCGCGACAGCGCCATGGAGTATGCCGAGCATATCGCCGCGAAGCTGGGCTATATCGGCACGCTGGGTGTGGAGTTTTTCGTCTCGCACGGCCAGCTGGTCGTTAACGAAATGGCGCCGCGCCCGCATAACAGCGGCCACTACACGCTGGATGCCTGCGTGACCAGCCAGTTCGAACAGCAGGCGCGCGCCGTCTGCGGCCTGCCGCTGGCGGAGCCGCGCGCGCATTCGGCCTCGGTGATGGTGAATATCCTCGGCGATATCTGGTTCGACGGCGATACGTACCGCGAGCCGGACTGGAACCTGCTGCACCAGTACCCCAACCTCAAGCTCCACCTCTACGGCAAGCACGAAGCCCGCAAAGGCCGCAAGATGGGCCACTTCACCGTGATCGGCGAAGACCCGGCCAAGGTGCTGGAAGCCGCCATGGCCGCCCGCGCCGCCATCGGCATCGCCGACTAAGCCTTCCCCCGCGCAGCCGCTGTTCAGGCGGCTGCAGCTTCGGTAATATCCGAAGCATCGGGTTAACCGCTTTTTACAATGAAAACGCCATCGTTCAAATACCTGGTGCCGGGCGTGCTCGCGGGATTGGCGCTGGCCTACACCGGCTTCGGCTTCCTTGCCGTACCGGCCATCATGAAGTCGCAGGCCACGCAATTCGCCGCCGAAAAGCTGCACCGCCAGCTCACCATCGAGAAGGCTGAATTCAACCCCTTCACCTTGTCCGCCACGCTGCAGGGCGTGAAGATGATGGAGCCGGATGGCGCCACCGTCTTTGCCGGCTTCGAGCGCCTGGGCATCGATATCGCGTGGCAGTCCCTGTTCAGGATGGCGCCGGTAGTGCAGGAAGTGCGGCTGACGAAACCCGTCGTGCGGCTGGTGCGCAAGGACGCCAACCATTACAGCATCGACGATATCCTGGCCTTTATCGCCAGCCAGCCGCCCTCGCCGGAGCCTACGCGCTATTCGGTCAACAACATCCAGCTGGAAGGCGGCACGCTGTCCTTCGATGACAGGCCTGCCGGGGTAAGGCACGAAGTGGCGGACCTGAACCTGGGCCTGCCCTTCATCTCCTCCCTGCCTGCGGACGTGGAAGTCTTTGTCGAACCGCTGTTCAGCGCCAGGGTGAATGGCGCACCGCTGCACCTGAGCGGCAAGGCGCGCCCCTTCGCGGAATCGAAGGACTATGTGATGGCGCTCGATATCGACGACGCCGATATCGCTGCCTATCTCGGCTACCTGCCCGGCAAACCGAATTTCCGGCTGCAGGGCGCGCGCCTCAGCGCGAAGCTGCAGGCTACGTTCACGCAGCCGAAGGGCAAATCATCAGCCCTGCTGCTGGGAGGCCAGGCCAGCCTGAAAGACGTGGCGCTGCAGCAGGCGGACGGCAAGCCCCTGCTGAAGCTGAAGGAATTTTCGGCGCAGCTCGGCAAACTGGATGTGCTGGCCGGGCGCTATGAGCTGGCGTCGATCCGCCTCCAGGGCCTGGATGCCGACCTGGTACGGGACCGCGACGGCCGCCTGAATGTGGACAAGCTGCTTGGCCAGCCTGCAGCGCCGGCCAAAGCCGAAGCGTCTTCCGCCGCGCCGCGTAACGCCACCGCGCCATACATATCGCTGAAGGCGCTCGATATCGGCGACGCTGCTGTACGGTACACCGATGGCGGCATGCATGCAGGGGTCGGGAACTTCAGTCTCGCCGCGCGCGATATGGCGGCAGACCTGGGCAAGAACACGATTGCCATCGGCTCGCTCGCATCGGATAGCGCAGGCATCAACTTCCGGCAGGGGAAGGCGGCGAGCGCACCTGCGGCACAGAAGGATGCAGCGCCCGCCGGGAATGCGGCGCCGCTGCTGCTTACGGTCGGCAAGCTGGATATCGCCAACTGGTCTGCGCGCGTGCAGGACGACAGCCATGAGCAGCCGGTTGTATTCGACATCAACCCGCTGAGCTTTGCGGTGCAGGGTTTTTCCACTGCGCCGGCGAGCACCAGCACCTTCGAGCTGAAAGCGAACGTCAACAAGACCGGCAAGCTGGCGCTGGGCGGTGAGCTGGCGCTGGCGCCCTTCAAGTCGGACCTGAAGCTGGAGCTGAAGAATTTCGGACTGCTCCCGCTGCAGCCGTATGTCACCGACTACGTCAACCTGCGCGTGGCGCGCGGCGACCTGTCGGGCCAAGGGCGGCTGCAGCTCGCGGCGGCGGCCGATGGCAAGCTGCGTGGCGGCTTCACCGGCGACGTGAGCGTCGGCAAGCTCTCCACCGTGGACAAGGCCAGCGCCAATGATTTCCTGAGCTGGGATTCGCTGGCCTTCCAGCGCATGGACCTGCAGCTGCAGCCCTTCGCGCTCAGCGTGGAGCGCGTTGTGCTGGCTGATTTCTTCTCGCGCGTGATCATCGATCCCAACGGCCGCATCAACGTGCAGGACGTGATGCGCGATGCGGCGGCCGGCGACAAGAGCCTGACCGATGCGGGCGAGCGCGCGCAGGCTGCCGTGCAGGCGCGCAGGAACAAAAAGCAGGCCACGCCGGTCCCGGCGCCTGCGCTGCCGGCGGAGCCTTTGCCCCCGATCCGTATCGGGCAGCTCGCGTTATCTGGGGGGCGCGTGCGCTTCACCGACAACTTCATCAAGCCGAACTACACCGCCAACCTGCGGGATATCGGCGGCGCCATCAACGGCCTGTCCTCGGATCCGGCCAGTGCCGCCACGGTGAGCCTGAAGGGCAATGTGAACAGCGCGCCGCTGTCCATTGCGGGCCGCGTGAATCCGTTGAAGCGCGACCTGTCGCTGGACCTGAAGGCCGACGTGCGCGGCATGGAGCTGGCCCAGCTCTCGGCCTACGCCGACAAGTATGTCGGCTACGGCATCGAAAAGGGCAAGCTCAGTTTCGAGGTGGCCTATCAGCTCGAAGGCCGCCAGCTGAAAGCGGAGAACCGGCTGATACTGGACCAGCTTACCTTCGGCAAGGAGAGCACGAATCCGGAGGCGACGAAGCTGCCGGTGCAGCTGGCGGTGGCCCTGCTCAGCGACCGTAACGGGGTGATCGACCTGAACGTGCCGATCGGCGGCTCGCTGGATGATCCCGAGTTTTCCATCGGCGGCATCATACTCAAGATCATCGGCAATGCGGTCCTCAAGACGGTGACGGCGCCGTTTGCCTTGCTCGGTTCCATGTTCGGCGGCGGCGAGGAGCTGTCCGCCATGGAATTCGAAACCGGCCGGGCGCTGGTGCCCGCGGCAGGTGAAGCGAAGCTGAAATCGCTGGCGGCGGCGATGACGGAACGCCCCGGTCTGAAGCTCGACATCACGGGCCGTTATGATCCCGCCACGGAAACCGAAACGCTGCGCCGCCTGGCCATGGAGCGCAAGCTGCGCATGTTGAAGACCCGTGATCTGCAGGCGAAGGATGCACCGCTGCCGGAAGGCGGTGTCGTAGTCGCGCAGGCCGAGTATGCCGACCTGCTGGCGCGTGTGTACAGGAACGAATCCTTCGACAAGCCGCGGAATTTGCTGGGCCTGCAGAAAAACCTGGCGGTGGCGGAAATGGAAAAGCTCATCCTGGCGCATACCGCTATCGACGACGACGACCTGCTGGCGCTGGGCAACCGCCGCGCACAGGCCGTGCGCGACTGGCTGGTGACGAAAGGCCAGGTGCCGGCTGAACGCCTCTTCATTACCGGCGCCAAAGCGGCGGGGCAGGACGGCAAGGGATCGGGCAGCCGGGCCGAGTTCAGCCTGCACTGAGGGCGGACGATCGGACAAGATTTCGGGACGGGCGTCCCGGACAGGGCCGGAGCCAGCTTGCTACACTGCCTTTTTTGCGGAAGGACGGACCATGGCAACAGTTCGGAACTACAGGCTTACTTCGATCGACATGCTGCGCGGCCTGGCGATCGTGATCATGGCGCTCGACCATGTGCGCGACTTCAATATGGTGGGCGGCGTGCAGGATCCGATGGCCGACCCGAATGTCAGCCCATGGCTGTATTTCACGCGCTGGATCACGCACTTCTGCGCGCCGGTCTTCATCCTGCTGGCAGGCAGCAGCGCGGGCCTGATGGCCGGCCGAAAGAGCCCGCGCGAACTTGCCGCCTTCCTGTTCACGCGCGGCCTGTGGCTGATCTTCATCGAGTTGGTGGTCATGTCCACCTCGCTGACCTTCTCGCCATTCGGCCTGCCCCAGTTCAACGGGCAGACCATGATCGCGCTGCAGACGCTGTGGGCCATCGGCGCCAGCATGGTGATCCTGTCCGGCGCACAGCTGTTGGGTGCGCGCGCCTGCCTGTGGATTGGCCTCGCCATCGTCCTGGGCCATAACCTGCTCGATCCCTGGTGGCCCGCATCCACGATGTTCACGGCCACCCATCCATGGTGGGTAGGGCTGCATGCGCAGATGGCCGTCAGCACGGAGCATGTCCTGTTCCTCGTCGTCTACCCGCTGCTGCCATGGGCCGGCGTGATGCTGCTCGGTTTCGGCACGGCCGGCGTATTCCGCCTGCCGCCTGAGGAGCGCGACCGCAAGCTGCGGTGGGCCGGCGCGGCAATGGTAGCCGCTTTCATCCTGCTGCGCGCGTTCGACATCTACGGCGAACCCCAGCACTGGAAGGCCAGCCCGGACGGTGCGCTGGCATCGCTGATGCCTTTCCTGAACACGAGCAAATATCCGCCCAGCCTGCAGTTCCTGCTGATGACGCTGGGCCCGGCCGCGATCCTGTGCTCCTTCGCCGATCGCTGGCAGGGCAGGGTGAAGGATATGCTGGTGATGTTCGGCCGCGTGCCTTTCGCTTTCTATGTGGCCCACTTCTACCTCGCGCACCTGCTGGCGGTGGCAATCGGCCTGGCGCAGGGTTTCAGGGTGGAGCAGATGTGGACCTTCTTCGCCTTCTTCCCGCAAGGCTTCGGGCTCCCGCTCGGCGGCGTTTATTTCGCGTGGATCGCGGTGGTCGCCATGCTGTATCCCTTCTGCCGCTGGATCGCTCGCATCAAGGCGCGGCGCAAGGACTGGTGGCTCAGCTACCTGTGAGGCTGCGGGGTATAATTCCCCGCACATGCTCAGCAAAATCTCATCAGGCGGCCTTCAGCACTCCGGTTCGCCCCTGAACAAGGGAGGCTCCAACACGCCTGCGCTGGCGCTGTTCTCCCGCTTTTCCGCCTGGCTCTCCCGAGCTCGGTGAGGAACTCCCAGCAGCTTGCACAGCTGGCCTCCCGAGCCACTCCACTCCCAAGGTTCCGCCCATCCAATGCGGGCGGATGCATATTCATTCTTTGTAGAGTTGATGATGAGACCAGATATCGTTGTGTCCTCGCTGGACATGGAGCGCCTTGAAGCGCTTTTCGATTCACTGCCGGCCGCGCAGGCCAGCCAGCACGCCGGATTGCTGGAAGAGCTCTCCCGCGCCAATGTGATGGAGCCCGGCGCCATGCCGCCGGATGTGGTGACGATGAATTCCCGCGTACGTTTCCAGCTTGACGGCAGGCCGGAGGAATTCGACATGTCGCTGGCCTACCCCAGGGACGTGGATGGAAGCGGAAGCAAAATCTCCATCCTGACGCCGGTAGGCACCGCGCTGCTTGGCCTCAAGACGGGCGAAAGCATCCAATGGACGCGCCCCGACGGCACTCCGTTCCAGGTAAAGGTTTGCGGCATCGCATACCAGCCGGAACGCGAGGGCGAACTGCACCGGTGAGGCGTGTTTAGCGCCGGCGCTAAAATGGACGCCCGGACGTGAAAGTTTGTTGAACAGGATTCTCCCGCTTGGTATAAATTTTTCTTTATTCCCATGACGGAGTTCCCTGATGAAGGCAATCGCCACCATGTTCGGCGCCATCTTGAGCGCGGCGCTTCCCGCTGCGGCGGAAACGCCGCTTTCCTACGAGTGCCTGCGCGCCACGCATGCTATCCGCATTGACGGAAAACTGGATGACGCGGCCTGGCGCAATGCGCCCTGGACGTCCGACTTCATCGACATCGAGGGCGGCAGCAAGCCCCGGCCCAAATACCGCACGCGCGTGAAGATGCTGTGGGACGACCATTACCTCTATATCGCCGCCGAACTCGAAGAGCCGGACGTGAAGGCCACGCTGACCGAACGTGATTCCGTGATCTTCAAGGACAACGACTTCGAGGTGTTCATCAAGCCGCTGCCGGATACGGAGAGCTACTACGAGTTCGAGATCAACGCGCTCAACACGGGCTGGGACCTGTTCCTGCCCAAGCCTTACCGCGACGACGGCAAGCCCGATAACAGCTGGGATATCGCAGGCCTGAAGACCGCCATTGGCGTGCAGGGCACCCTGAACCGCCCGCAGGACAAGGACAAAGGCTGGACCGTGGAGATCGCGTATCCGCTGACGGCCTTCGCTTCGCGCCAGGCGGTGCCGCATCCGCAGGCGGGAACCACCTGGCGCATCAACTTCAGCCGCGTGCAGTGGACGGCGGGACAAGCGAAGGAAGACAACTGGGTCTGGTCGCCCCAGGGCGTGATCGATATGCACGTGCCGGCGCGGTGGGGATACCTGCATTTTTCAGGAAGCGTTTCCACCAAAAAGAACTGATGCGAATGTCGCGAATCTGACGCACTCTTGTTTACTAAACAAACTAAACTTCGTGCCTTTTTTGAAATCTTCTTGAGGCGTTCTGGCTTCCTTTGTATAAGTTTCCCTAGGTGGAATGCGATGCTCATCCGCAAATGCAACGGCAAGCTGCCGTTTAGTAAAGCGCGGGAAAACGGCATTCAAAAACCACATAAAGCCCCCAAGGGGCAACAACCAGGAGACATACATGACGTTCAGAACCCACCCACGGCAGCGCCGCTGCGCGGCAACGCCGATTGCACTGGCGGTGAGCGCCGCACTGCTCGCAATGGCCGGCGCGCATGCGCAAACCACCTCCACCGACCAGCCGTCCGCGCCGGCCGCCGACGCGGCCGTGCCGGAGAAGGTGGTCGTTACCGGCTACCGCTATGCGATCGAGAAAAGCCTGGACCAGAAGCGCAACGCGAATGCGCTGGTCGAAGTGGTGACGGCAGAAGATATCGGCAAATTCCCCGACAAGAACGTGGCCGATGCGCTGCAGCGCGTGCCGGGCGTGATCATCGACCGCAGCGGCGGCGAGGGCAAGAACGTGAGCGTGCGCGGCCTGTCGTCGGAACTGACGCTGACCCAGTTGAACGGCAACTACATCGCCACCGCGGAATCGAACGGCGATCCCACCCGTTCCTTCAACTACACGCTGATGCCGTCGAACATGCTGTCCGGCGCTGAGCTGTTCAAAACGCCGGAAGCGCGCCTGGATGAAGGCGGCGTCGGCGGCACGGTAATCCTGCGCACGCGCCGTCCGCTGGAAGTGAAGTCCAACAGCGGCTTCATCTCCACCGAAGGCACATGGTCCGACACCACCAAGAAGACCGACGGCCAGTTCTCCGGCCAATATGCATGGCACGACGAGAGCAACCGCTTCGGCATCCTGGTCGGCTACACGCAGCAGAAGCGCACCACGCGCACCATGGGCGCCACCACCGAGAACTGGCAATGGTATGCGGACGACTACGATGCGCATCCGGCCACCGACGTCAACGGCAAGCCTTCCGGTATGACCTCGCGCTGGTGGGGCGAATCCGGTTTCTACGACCAGAGCGGCAAGTACTACACCAACTTCATGATGCCGACCTCGGTGAACTTCGAGGTGAAGAGCGAGGAACGTGAACGCAAGGGCGGGCAGCTGACCTTGCAGTTCAAGCCAGTGCGCAACCTGACGCTGACCGGCAACTACTTCCGTTTCGATTTGAACCAGGACTCGCAGATGAATACGCTGAAGATCCCCGAGTGGAATCTGGCGCGTTATTCCGGCGACGGCAACTGGCCGGGCGGCCGCATGCTGGACGGCCTGACCTTCGACCCGAGCAAGACCGTCGTCACCGGCGCGCAATACAGCGCGCATAGCGGCAAGACCTACTACTGCAGCGAATCGCAGGCCGCCGCCGCAGGCCAGAAGCCGGGCGGCTGGGGACCGGACGACTGCACCATTCCAACGCCGCAGATCACCGGCAGCTACAACCGCGAGAAAGCGCTGTCGCAGACCGCCGATTTCGAGGCCGACTGGCGCGGCCAGACGGTGGATGCGACCTTCAAGCTGGGCCGCACCTGGGCCAGCGGCGGTCCGTCCCTGCAGTTCACCATGCCGATCAAGCCACGCGTGCAGAATGCCGACGGCAGCTGGACCATGGGTAACTACGCCAGCTCCTGGAGTACGGCAGGCACGCCGACCATGGTGTTCTCGCCCGAGCTGATGTCCAACCTGCAGAAGGGTATTGGCGAAATCGACCTCGGTTCGACCTCGTCATCCTGGACCCGCAACAGCACGGAGCAGAAGTACGCGCAGGCCGACTTCACCTGGCATACCGACAGCAGCTGGCTGGATTCGCTGCAGTTCGGCGCCAAGTACCGCGACGGCGGCACCCACCGCAGCACGGGCAACAACTACTGGGTGTGCAAAGGCGAAGATCCCACCAATTACGACAAGCGCTACCAGGCAGGCTGCGATTCCAGCGCCAACAAGTTCCAGCCGGCGTACCTGTACGGGAACTCGCTGGAGCATCTCTCCGGCGGCATCAAGGCCAGCGCTTTCCCGGCCATTAACTACCCGGCCTATATCGCGCACCTGGACCAGACCTACGGCGAGATGCAGACCCGTAACGAGAACAACTTCGTCTACAACGTGGAGGAGAAGATCTCGGCAGGCTACCTGCAGGCTAATATCAAAACTGACCGCCTGCGCGGCAACCTGGGCCTGCGCTTCGTGCGCACCCGCCAGCACGCCGATTCCACGGACCAGGTGGAAGATTACAAGGACTACTTCTACAACGGTCCTGACGGCAAGCCTGCGCCATGCCTGGCAGGCGGTGCGCCTGCTGCCGGGGCGCCTGCGGGTTCGGGCTGTGTCAGCGGCTTCACCAAGCTGCCGGACAGTATCTCGCGCGTGTCGTCCTTCGTGGTCAGCTCGCTCGACCGCAGCTATAACGACGTGCTGCCAAGCCTTAACCTGGCCTACGACCTGAAGCCTGACCTGCTGCTGCGCGTGGCCGCGTCCAAGGTGATTTCGCGTCCGAGCTACAACGACATCGCCTTCCCGGGCGGCCTGCAGTACTACAGCGCGGAATACGTGAATGACCGCCGCCTGATCGGCGGCGGCGACCAGCAGGGCTGGTTCGGCACGGGCAGCAACAAGCAGCTGGAGCCGTACAAGGCCAACCAGTACGACCTGGGCCTGGAGTGGTACTTCCAGCGCGGCTCGGTGCTGGGCGTCGACCTGTTCCGCAAGAACGTCAGCAACTTCTCGGTGCCTGTGGTGCGCGACGTGAACCTGAGCGTGGGCGGCGAGAACGTGACGGTGCAGAGCTATTCCACCACCGCCGGCGGCCGTAACGGCGTGTCGCAAGGTGTGGAACTGTATGCGCAGCACACGCTGGCTTCCGGCATCGGCTTCCAGTTCAACTACACCTACAACAAGACCAACCAGGCCGCCATCACGCTGGAAGATGGCACCGATATCGGCAAGTCGCCACTGGTCGGCAGCGCGAAGAACCAGCTGAACCTGACGGTGTTCTATGAAACCGAGAAGTTCCTGGCGCGCGCTTCCTACAACCGCCGCGGCGAGGTGGTGAATGGCCTGGTGAATGGCCTGAACGTCTATGACGAGCCATACAGCCAGGTGGACGTGAACGTGGCCTACAATCTGACCAAGGAACTGAGCCTGACCGCATCGGTGCTGAACCTGACCAAGGAAGAGACCCGTTCCCACCTGGGCAACGACACCAAGGACCGCTTCTACTCCAACGGTTACGCCGGCCGCATCGCGTACTTCGGCCTGAACTACAAGTTCTGAGCCAGCCTCCGTGCCTTTCCCGCTTTCGGGCAGGGAAGGCATTTTCACGGCAGCTGCCCGCTCCCCTATCCCTCGGGCGGCTGCCGTCTTTTCTGGACGATGCAATGGACAAGCACAAGCGGATCAGCAATATCACCGTGGTGGGCGGCGGCAGCGCAGGCTGGATGGCCGCGGCGGCCCTGGCGACTTACCTGGGCAAAGACACTTCTATCCGGCTGGTGGAGTCCGAGGAGATAGGCATCGTCGGCGTGGGGGAGGCCAGTGTGCCGCACATCCGCCAGTTCAACGGGCAGATGCTCGGCATCGACGAAGCGGAATTCGTCAAACGTACGCAGGGCACGGTCAAGCTCGGCATTGAATTCAAGGACTGGAGCCGCATCGGCGACAGTTATATCCACGGCTTCGGCGCCATCGGGCGTTCACTGGGGCCGCTGCCTTTCCACCAGTTCTGGCTGAAGCTCTTCCTGTCCGGGCGCGCCGTGCCGATCGGGGCATATTCGCCGCAAACCATCATGGCGCCGCGAGGCAGGTTCGCGCCGGGCGACCGCAATGCGCCGCCGAATTCTCCGCTGGCCGACATCGCCTACGCCTACCATTTCGACGCAGGGCTTTATGCACGCTTCCTGCGCGAACTGGCCGAGCAGCGCGGCGTGCAGCGCATCGAGGGCAAGATCGTCGGCGTCAACCAGCGCGCCGCAGACGGCTTCATTGAATCCGTAACGCTGGAGAACGGCCAGACCGTTGATGGTGAACTGTTTATCGACTGTTCGGGTTTCCGAGGGCTGCTGATCGAGCAGACGCTGAAGACCGGCTATGTGGACTGGTCGCACTGGCTGCCTTGCGACCGCGCCATGGCGGTGCCCTGCGAAAGCGTGGACCGCATCACGCCCTACACCAGCTCCACCGCGCGCGCCGCAGGCTGGCAATGGCGCATTCCACTGCAGCACCGCACCGGCAACGGCTATGTGTATTCGAGCCGCTACATCAGCGATGACGAGGCGGCGGCAACCCTGCTGGCGAACCTGGACGGCAAGGCCCTGGCCGATCCGCGCGCGTTGCGCTTTACCACCGGCATGCGCAAGAAATTCTGGAACAGGAACGTGGTGGCGCTGGGGCTGGCCAGCGGCTTCCTGGAACCGCTGGAATCCACCAGCATCTACCTGGCGCAGTCGGGCATTACCCGCCTGCTGGCGCTGTTCCCCCAGTCCGATTTCGATCCGCTGCTTTCCGAACGCTTCAACAGCGAGTCCGCCTTCGAATATGAACGGGTGCGCGATTTCCTGATCCTGCATTACCACGCCACCGAACGCAATGACACGCCGTTCTGGGATTACTGCCGCACCATGTCCGTGCCGGACACGCTGAGGGACGCGATGGCGATGTTCCGCGCCGATGGACGTTACTTCCGCAACGGCGAAGATTTCTTCGCCCTGCCAAGCTGGGTGCAGGTGATGCTGGGCCAGCGCATCATCCCGCAAAGCTACCATCCCATCGTGGACAATATGCCCGAAGGGAAGCTGCTCGACTACGTGGACGGCATGCGCGCGACGCTGGAACATGCCGTTGCTTCCATGCCCACGCATGATGAATGGATTGCGCGCTACTGGAAGGCTGCGCCATGAACATGCCGGTGCTGTTTCGTGTCCTCGTGCGCCTGTGCGCTGGCATTGGACTGGCGCTGGCCGCCGCGTCGGCCATGGCCGGCACGCCGGAGCGGCAGGTGATCGGCAAGGGCTGGAGCTTCCGCCTGCTGCCCGGCCATGCGCAAGCAGCCGCCCATCCCGAAGCCGGGACGTGGCGCAAGGCGTCGGTGCCGGGCACCGTGCATACCGACCTGTTCGCGCACAGGCTCATTCCCGATCCCTATGTGGGCGCGCCCGAAGCCGGGCTGCAGTGGATTGGGCTGGCCGACTGGGAGTACCGCACCAGTTTCGACGCGCCCCGTTCCGCCGTAGGGGCAGCGCGCAGCGAGCTGGTATTCGAAGGCCTCGATACCTTTGCCGAAGTCTGGCTCAATGGCGGCAAGCTGCTCGATGCCGACAACGCCTTCCGCACCTGGCGCGTGCCGGTGCAGGGCAAGCTGCGCGCGAAAGGCAATGAGCTGCGCATCGTGCTGCGTTCGCCGATTGCGAAGCTGCTGCCGCAAGTGCAGGCCATGCCGCACAAGCTGGCGGGGAATTACCCGTCTCCTTATGGCGATGAGCCGCGCGACGCAATGACCGCGAACTTCGTGCGCAAGCCCGGCTATCACTATGGCTGGGACTGGGGGCCGCGCTACGTCACGGCCGGCATCTGGAAACCGGTAGTACTGGAAAGCTGGGACGCGGTCCGTATCCCGGACCTGCAGCTGCGGCAGGACCAGGTGAGTGAAGCAAAGGCCGATATCGTTGCCTTGCTGTCGGCCGATGCCGTGCACGGCGGTTCCTTTGAGCTGCGCCTGTGGCAGACATCTCCGGACGGCAAGCGCACGCTCGCGGCGCAGCAGCGCCTCGCACTGCAGGCGGGCAGCAACCGTGTCGAAATCCCGCTGCACATCGAAGAGCCGCAACGCTGGTTCCCGAATGGCTATGGTGCGCAGCCGCTGTACCGATTCGAACTGGAAATCAGTGACGGCAAGACCGTGCTTGCCCGGACCAGCGCGCGCACCGGCCTGCGCAGCATCGAACTGCGGCGCGAGCCCGACAGCAAGGGGACAAGCTTCTACTTCGCTGTCAACGGCATCCCCGTGTTTGCCAAAGGCGCCAATACGATTCCCTTCGATATGTTCCAGCCGCGGGTGAGCAAGGCGCAGCTGCGCCGGGTGCTGGAATCGGCGCGCGACGCCAACATGAATTTCCTGCGCAGCTGGGGCGGCGGCTACTACGAGAGCGAGGACTTTTACGACCTGGCCGATGAACTGGGCCTGCTGGTGTGGCAGGACTTCATGTTCGGCGGCGGCATGCAGCCCGCCTACGATGACGATTTTCGCGCCAGCGTTGTCGCCGAAGCGCGCGATAACGTGCGCCGCCTGCGCAACCATCCGAGCCTGGCCCTCTGGTGCGGCAACAATGAGGAAGAGATCGCGTGGAAGTACTGGGGACCGGGCAAGGCGCTGGCGGAGGCCGATCCCGCTTTCGCCCGCAAAGTCTGGGACGGCTATGTACAGCTGTTCGGCACCGACCTGCGCAAGGTGGTGGCGGAGGAGGGCGGCGGCATCGCCTACTGGGCCAGCTCGCCCAGCGACGACCTGGCCGAAGTGGCCAACACGCCGGCCAGCGGCGATATGCATTACTGGGAAGTGTGGGGCAACCCCGCGCATCCGCCGTCGAAATACCTGGAGATTACGCCGCGCTTCATGTCCGAGTACGGCCTGCAGGCATGGCCGGTGCAGCGCACGGTCGATGCCTTCGCCCGCCGTAGCGAACAGGGTATCGACACGCCGGTGATCGAGGCGCACCAGAAGTTCATGGCCGGGAAGGGCAACGAGCGGCTGATGAAGTACGTGGACTACGAGTTCGGCCCGCCCCGGGATTTCGCCCATTTCGTATACCTGAGCCAGGCCGCCCAGGCCGAAGGCATTGCGCTGGCGGCGCTGCACCACCGCGCCAGCCGTCCGTACACCATGGGTTCGCTGTACTGGCAGCTGAATGATGTGTGGCCGGGCGCCTCGTGGTCGAGCGTGGACTGGTTCGGGCGCTGGAAGGCGCTGCACTTCCATGCGCGGCGCTTCTATGCGCCGGTGGCGGTTGCCGCACTGCGTGGGGCGGAAGGCGGCACCGCGGTGACGCTGCTGAACGACCGCACACGGGCCGTGCAGGGCGAGCTGCGCCTGCGGGTGATGTCGCTGGACGGACAACTGCTGCGCGAGGAGCGCAAGCCAGTCGGAATCGCGGCGCTGTCGGCGGAGAAGGTGGCCGCCTATACGGACGCTGAACTGCTCGGCTCTGCCGATCCGGCATCCACCGTCGCCGTGTTCGACCTGCAGGCAGAAGGCGAGCCTGCATCGCGTAGCGTGGTGTACTTCCGTGCCGCGAAGGAGATGCAATGGCCGCACGCAGGCCTGCGGGCGGAGCTGCAGCGCGATGGGAAGGGCTATGCACTGCAACTGCATACGGAACGGTTCGCACGCGCCGTGTGGATCGATTTCGGCGACGCCGATGCCGAGCTTTCGGACAATGCCATGACCCTGCTGCCGGGCGAGAGCGTGCGCCTGCGCGTGTCGTCCAAAGCGGCGCTTCCGGTGCTGCGGAAAGCGCTGCAGCTGCGGTCCTTTGTGTTTAGTAAAACGCGCTAAAAGCGCGCCATTCCGGCTGCTTTGATTGACGCTAAAAAATACGGCTGATATAAGAACTACCTATGAACAGAAGCGCAAATGCGCGGTCTGGAAACGCCGATAGAAGCGTTTATTAAAACTGCATACTGGAGACTGTTGATGTACTTGAATCCGCCCCCCGGGAGGCGTCCGTGAGCCAGGTTACTTTGCGCGATATCGCGGCTGCTACCGGACTGTCGATCGGCACGGTGTCCCGCGCGCTGAAGAACCAGGCGGGCATGACCGAAGACACCCGCAGCAAGGTGCGCGAGACGGCACTGCGGCTGGGCTACGACTTCAGCCAGCTGCAGAAAGGACGCATCCGCCGCATCGCCTTCCTGCTGCACAGCCAGCACAATACGCTGGCATCCAGCCCCTTTTACTCGCCGGTGCTGCATGGCGCGGAGGAAGCATGCCGGCGCGAAGGCGTGGCGCTGTCCGTGATTGCGGTAGGTCCGGCGGAACCGGTGCTGGGCCAGATCCGGCTGCACCAGCCCGATGCGATCATTTGCGCGGGGTTCTTCGAACCCGAGGTGCTGTCCGCCCTGCAGCAGGTAGGCAAGCCGATGGTGCTGGTGGATATGCAGCGCAATGGTTTTATCTCTGTCAATCCGGATAACCTGCGCGGCGGCTACCTGGCCACGCAGCACCTGCTGCGCAGTGGCCGCAAGCGCGTTGCCATGCTGTCCGGCTCACTGGCCCACTACAGCATCCAGCAGCGCAACCGCGGCTTCCGCCAGGCGCTGTTCGACGCCAAGGTCCACGCCGACCCGGACCTGGAAGTCATCGTGCCGTCCATGGGCGACGGCGATGAAGGCGTGGCGGAAGCCATGCGCTACCTGCTCGCCCTGCCCAAGCGGGCCGACGCGGTCTTTTGCTACAACGACAGCACGGCGCTCGCGGCCATGAAGTACTGCCTGAATGCGGGCCTGAAAATCCCGTACGACATTGCCATCGTCGGTTTCGACGACATCGCTGCCGCCGCTGCCGCCATTCCTCCGCTCAGCACCATCCGCGTGGACAAGGAAGGCCTGGGAGCGGCCGGCATCGAACTCCTGCTTCACAAACCAGATGAAACCCTGTCGCAGATAACCGTCCCGGTCGAGATGATCGTGCGCGAGAGCAGCTGCGACGACTAGCCACTTAACCTGAAACCGATATGTCCAATCTCCCGAACTTCCGCAGCCCGGCCGTACTGCTTGAACATGCGCAGCACACCATGCGTTTCTACCACCCGCGCGCGATCGATCCCGCCGGCGGCCTATTCCACTTCTTCAAGGACGACGGCAGCGTGTACGACGCCAGCCACCGCCACCTGGTGAGCAGCACCCGTTTCGTGTTCACCTATTCGATGGCATACCGCCATTTCCAGGATCCGGCCTACCAGGAAGGCGCACGCCATGCGCTGCGCTTCCTGCGCGACGTGCACCGCAGTCCTGATGGCAGCGGCTATGCCTGGATGCTGAACGGCCGGGCAGTGGAAGACGGCACCCAGCATGCCTACGGCCAGGCCTTCGTGCTGCTGGCCTATGCGCACGCCGCCATGGCGGGACTGGACGAAGCGCGGCCCTGGATAGCCGAAACCTTCGAACTGATGGAGCGGCGCTTCTGGGATGTGCAGGCCGGCCTGTATGCCGACGAAGCCAGTGCCGACTGGAGCGTGCTGTCCAGCTACCGCGGCCAGAACGCCAATATGCATGCCTGCGAAGCGCTGCTGGCCGCCTTCCAGGCCACCGGCGAGCGCCGCTACCTGGAACGCGCTTATACCGTGGCATACAACATCACCCAGCGCCAGGCGCAGCGTTGCGGAGGCCTGATCTGGGAACACTACGACCCGCAATGGCAGCCGGACTGGAAGTTCAATATCGATGACCCGGAGAACCTGTTCCGTCCATGGGGCTACCAGCCCGGCCACTTCACCGAATGGGCCAAGCTGCTGCTGCAGCTGGAAGCGCGCGGCGCCGGCGTGCTGCATGAAGACATGGGCTGGCTGCTGCCGACGGCGGAGCGCCTGTTCCGCACGGCGGTGGAGAAGGGCTGGGATCCGCAGTACGGCGGCCTGTGCTACTCGCTGGCGCCGGACCTGAGCATCTGCGACTGGCACAAATACTTCTGGGTGCAGGCCGAGAGCGCGGCGGCGGCGGCCATGCTGGCCCAGCGCACCGGCAACGCCGAGTACTGGGACTGGTACGACCGCCTGTGGGCCTACAGCTGGACCCATATGGTGGACCACAAATATGGCGCCTGGTTCCGCATCCTCGACCGCGAGAACCGCAAGCTGAGCGACGAGAAGAGCCCGGCGGGCAAGGTGGATTACCACACCATGGGCGCCTGCTATGACATCGTCGCCACGCTGGCGAAGACCGGCCATGCGTAATGCGCCGCTGATGCTGTGCGCCGGCGAGGCGCTGACCGACATGATCCACCAGGGTGGGGAACAATGGGTAAGCCGCACCGGCGGTTCGACATGGAATGTGGCGCGTGCGCTGGCGGTGCTGGGCGAGCCAACTGCCTTCGCCGGCGCCATCAGCCGTGACCGTTTCGGCGACGCCTTGTGGGCGGCCAGCGAAGCGGTCGGCCTGGACATGCGCCTGATGCAGCGCCTGGACCGCGCGCCGCTGCTGGCAGTGGTGGAGCAGGGCGAGCCGCCGCGCTATTTCTTCATCGGCGACGACAGCGCCGACCTGCACTTCACGCCCGCCTTGCTGCCCGATGGCTGGCCGGACAGCCTGCGCTGGGCGCACTTCGGCGGCATCAGCCTGGCGCGCGAGCCGCTAGCTTCCACGCTGGTGGCGCTGGCCGGGCGGCTGAAGGCGCGAGGCGTGGCCATCAGCTACGACCCCAACTACCGCAACCTGATGACCGAGGCCTACACGCCAACCCTGCGCCGCATGGCGGCGCTGGCGGACGTGATCAAGGTATCCGATGACGACCTGCGTGGCCTGTTCCCCGGCATGGGGCTGGACGAAGCACTGCAGCAGCTGCGTGCCCTAAGCCCGGATGCGTATTGCCTGTTCACGCGCGGCGGCCAGGGCGCGAGCCTGTTCCACGGCACGCAGCGCTGCGACGCGCAGGCGCCGCCGGTGAAGGTGGTGGACACGGTCGGCGCTGGCGACGCCAGCGTGGCCGGCCTGCTGCACAGCCTCGCGCGCCACCCCGAACGTCCATTGCAGTCGCACCTGCATGCCGCGCTGGCAGCGGGATCCGCCGCCTGCCTGCAGGCAGGCGCTACCCCGCCGCCGCCAACGGCCATGCTGCAACTATTCAATCAGCTCGAAGGAGAGGTATTGTGATGAGCGGTATCCGGTTTTCCCCTTTGCAGCCGGCCCTGCGCGGCCTGCGTGCCGCGCTGCTGGTCCTGCTGCCGGTAATGGCGCAAGCCGCAGCGCCGGCATCCATGCCGGTCAACACCTTCATCGGCACCCAGGACGAAGGCAACACCTTCCCCGGCGCCTCCGCGCCCTTCGGCATGATCCAGGTCAGCCCGACCGGCGAGCATTACGCAGGCTGGCACTATAGCGACAAGCGTATCCGCGGCTTCGGCCACTCATTCCTGTCCGGCGCAGGCTGCTGGGAACAGGGCGGACAGCTCTCGGTGCTGCCAGTGACGGGCCGCATCGGGCCGGGCGGGGATTTCGATACCGCCAAGCCGGGCAGCTTCGATTACAAGCGCTACGCCGCCGAATACAGCCATGAAGGCGAAGTGGGCGAGGCAGGCTATTACAAGGTGCAGCTCACCAGCTATGGCGGCATCAGGGCCGAAGCCACCGCGCTGACCCGCGCCGCCGCCGAGCGCTACACCTTCGCCGCAGGAACCGCCACCGGCCATGTGCTGCTCAACCTCGGCCAGGCCAATGAGCGCCATTCGGTGGTCGGCAGCGAAGTGCGCGTGCTGGACGAGCGCAGCGTGGAAGGCAAGATCACCACCCGCAGCTTCTGCGGCGGGGCGCAGTACACCACCTGGTTCCGCATCGAGTTCGACCAGCCCTTTGCCGCCCACGGCATCTGGGACGACCGTGGCGGCTGGCCCGGCGTGAAAGGCCCGAGCCAGCAGGGCGACAGCCGTCCGCATGGCGTGTGGCTGACCTTCGACCTGAAGCAGGGTACAGCGGTCACTGCCGTCAGCGCGATTTCCCATGTCGATGCCGAAGGCGCGCGCATCAACCTGCGGGCGGAAGGCATGGCTGGCGGCAAGCCGATGACCTTCGACGCAATGCGCACGCAGGCGCAGGCAACATGGCAGCGTGAACTGGGCAGCGTACGTATCGAAGGCGGCAGCACCGATGACCGCACCGTGTTCTACACGGCTCTCTACCACGCGCTGCTGCAGCCGCTCACCGGCAACGACGCGGACGGCCGTTACCGCGGCTACGACGACGCCGTCCACACCGCGAAGGACTGGACCTACTACGAGTTCTTCTCGCTGTGGGACACCTATCGCGCGCAGAACCAGCTGCTGGCGCTGCTGCGCCCGCAGCGTGCGCGCGACATCGCAAATTCCGTGCTGAAGATCCGCGAGCAGGGCGGCTGGCTGCCGCGTTGGGGCTACGCCAGCTTCGAAAGCAATGTGATGACCGGCGACCCGGTCACGCCTTTCATGGTTGACCTGTGGCGCTTCGGCGCGCTGAAAGGCCGTGAGCGCGAAGCTTATACCGCGCTGCGCGAGAATGCCTTCGGCGTGCCGCCGCACCGCATCCGTCCGCAAGGCCGTTCGGGCAATCCGAGCTACCTGCAGCAGGGCTTCGTGCAATATGACCGCGGCTTCGTTTCGAAGGGCATGGACACCGATCCGCACCACGGCGCTTCGGCGACGCTGGAATATGCGCTGGCCGACAGCTCGCTGGCCGCGATGGCGAAGGCGCTGGGCCACAACAAGGACGCGCAGCAGCTGGAACAGCGCGCCCTCAACTGGCGCAAGGTATGGGATCCATCCGTGGTGGATACGCCGACCGGCCTGCGTGGTTTCCCGCGTCCACGCCTGCTGGACGGCAGCTGGTTCGCCGACATTGGCGGCGCCTATGATCCGCGCGGCGAACGCGGCTTCCACGAAGGCACCGCATGGCAGTACCAGTGGCTGGTGCCGCAGGACGTTCCCGGCCTGGCCGCGGCGATGGGCGGCACCGAGCAGGCCCTGCGCCGCCTCGACCACTTCTTCGACTACGACACTGTGCTGGCCGATCCGAAAGCCGTGCGCAAGTCCTGGGTGGTTGGCGCTTACAGCTACTACAGCCAGTTCCGCTACAACCCGAACAACGAGCCGGACCTGCACGCGCCATGGATGTACACCCTGATGGGCCAGCCGTGGAAAACCACCACCGTACTGCGCGCGGCGGAAACACTGTTCGGCAACGGGCCAAGCGGCGTTACCGGCAATGACGACCTGGGCACCATGTCGGCCTGGTACCTGTTCAGTGCACTGGGCCTCTATCCGGATGTGCCGGGCAGCGGCCGCTTCCTGCTGCATGCACCGCGCTTTGCGCGTGCCGAGATCGACCTGGCGCAAGGCCGCACGCTGCGCATCGAAGCGCCGGAAGCCAAACCCGGTGAGCGCCGCTTCGTGCAGTCGGTGAACTGGGCAGGGCGCCCGCTGCAGCGCGTATGGCTGGACTGGGAGCAGCTGCAGTCCGCAGGAACGCTCAGCTACCAACTCGCGCCGCAGCCTGATACGGCGGGCTGGGGCACCCGTGCCCGCGACCTGCCGCGCCCACCCGCCGGCCTCGCTCCATAAGCGCCGCCGATTCAAATTACAAAGATCCGGAGACAGTCATGGCAAACATGGCACATAACACCAGCCCACAGGCTGCAGGCAGTACGCAGAACGGAACGAACACCAGCGCGCTGGTCATCGTCACCATCCTGTTCTTCATGTGGGGCTTGATCACATCCCTCAACGATGTGCTGATTCCCCACCTGAAGGCGATCTACACGCTGAGCTACTTCCAGGCGATGCTGGTGCAGTTCTGCTTCTTCGGCGCTTACTTCATCGTGTCGGTACCGGCCGGCATCCTGATCCGCCGTATCGGCTACCAGAAGGGCGCCGTCACCGGCCTGCTGATTGCGGCAGGCGGATGCGTGCTGTTCTACCCCGCGTCCTTCGGCGGCTACGGCCTGTTCCTGCTGGCTTTCTTCGTGCTCGCGTCGGGCATCACCGTGCTGCAGGTGGCGGCCAATCCTTACGTGACCGTGCTGGGGCCGGCGCGCACCGCCTCCAGCCGCCTGAACCTGACGCAGGCCTTTAATTCGCTCGGCACGACGATCGGTCCCGCTATCGGCGGCCTGCTCATTCTGTCCACGGCGGGTGCTGTGGCTGGCGCAGTGGCCGACGCCTCGACCGTACGCGGCCCCTACCTCGCCCTGGCCGGCGCGCTGGCGCTGCTGGCCGTGCTGTTCTACGTGGCCAAGCTGCCGCAGATCGCCGACAGCGAAGACATTTCGCTGGCAGGCGAGGGCCATGGTTCGGCCTGGGCGCACAAGCACCTGGTGCTGGGCGCGGTCGGCATCTTCCTGTATGTGGGCGCGGAAGTCAGCATCGGCAGCTTCCTGATCAACTTCCTCGGCGAGTCGCATATCGCCGGCCTTTCGCATGCCGACGCCGCGCACTACGTCAGCATCTATTGGGGCGGCGCGATGATCGGCCGCTTCATCGGCTTTGCCGTGATGCGTGTTGCGAGCCCCGGCAAAACGCTGGCCGTGAACTCGCTGGTAGCGATTGCGCTGGTGCTGGCGGCCACCTTCGGCAAGGGCCCAGTCGCAATGTGGGCCATTCTCGCTGTAGGCCTGTGCAACTCCATCATGTTCCCGACCATCTTCAGCATGGCGCTGCACGGCCTTGGCAAGTACACGGGGCAGGGCTCCGGCATCCTGTGCATGGCCATCGTAGGCGGGGCGCTGGTCCCGTTCGCGCAGGGCGCGCTGGCGGATTCGATCGGTGTGCAGGCATCCTTCATTCTGCCGGCGGCCTGCTACGCCTTCATCCTCTGGTTCGGCGCGAAATATTCGTCGATGTATGCGGCGCAGTGATGCTGCAATGAGCCGCCTGCTTCGGCTGGCGGCTTCCGGTTTCCTGCTGTGTGCCGCCGCTACGCTGCATGCAGAAACCGTGGACCGCATGGTGCTGTCGAGCGATGGCGTCGTGCTGGAAGTCTCTTCACCAGCCAGCGGGATCATGCGCATCCGTATGGGCCGTAGGCATCTTCCTGAAGACGCCTCCTGGGCAGTATCACGCGCTGCACGAAGCGCCCGCCTGCCCCTGCAGGTCACACGCGGCGGTGGCGCCGTGCGGCTGAGCGCCGCCCAGATCGGCGTGCGCATTGACCCGAAGACCCTGCGCCTGGAGGTCCTGGACGCAGGCGGCAAGGTGCTGCTGGCCGACCTCGCCGGCCGCGCCGCGCTGTCGACCCAAGGCTTCCGCCTGCGCGCGCGTTTGAACGGCGACGACCATATCTTCGGCCTCGGCGACAAGACCGGCACCTTCGACCGCAAAGGCGGCGCCTACACCATGTGGAACTCGGACGCCTGGAAGTTCACGCAGGCGACCGATCCGCTGTACAAGTCCATTCCATTCTTCATGGCCGTAAGCGACAGCGGGCAGTCCTTCGGCCTCTTCCTCGACAACACCTGGCGCTCCACCTTCGATTTCGGCAAAACCGAACGCGGTGTGCTGGCCATCGGCGCGGAGGGCGGGCCGGTCGATTACTACGTGATGTCCGGCCCTGCACCGAAGGACGTGCTGCAGCAGTACGCGCGCCTCACCGGCACGCCGCCCCTGATGCCGCAATGGGCGCTCGGCTTCCAGCAATCCAAATGGAGCTACAGGAGCGACGCCGAAGTACGCGCGATTGCGCGGCGCCTGCGTAGCGAACGCCTGCCGGCCGACGTGATCTATATGGACATCGACTACCAGGATCGATCGCGCCCATTCACCGTCAACCGAGCGGCATTTCCCGATTTGCGAAAGCTCGCCGGCGACCTGCGCCAAGAGGGCATGCGGCTGGTGCTGATTACCGATCCCCATATCGCCAATGCGCCCGGCCAGAACTACGCGGCGTATGACAGCGGCGCGGCGCAGGACCTGTTCCTGAAACTGCCGGGCGGCCAGTATTACTCCGGCGACGTGTGGCCTGGCGCGGCAGTGTTCCCTGACTTCAGCCGCGCCAAAGTCCGCAACTGGTGGGGCGGGCTGTATGCTGGTTTCGTCGCCGACGGTGTGGCGGGCTTCTGGAACGACATGAACGAACCTGCCATCTTCAACGTGGCGAGCAAGACGATGCCGCTCGACGTGGTACACCGCATCGAAGGCGACGGATTCGCGCCACGCACCGCCAGCCACGCGGAGATGCATAACGTCTACGGCCAGCTTAATTCACGCGCAACCTATGAAGGGCTGATGCGCTTGCGTCCCGATGAACGTCCCTTCGTGCTGACCCGCGCCACCTACGCCGGGGGGCAGCGCTACGCCGCGACATGGACCGGCGACAATGTATCGAGCTGGCAGCATCTCAAGATGGGCACGCAGCAACTGGTCAATCTCGGCCTGAGCGGCTTTGCCTACGCCGGTAACGACGTCGGCGGCTATGCCGGCGAGCGCCCGTCGCCGGAGCTGCTGACACGCTGGTTCCAGATAGGCGCCTTCACGCCCCTGTTCCGTGCGCATGCGGAAACCGGGCGTCCGGACCAGGAGCCATGGGTCGGCGATCCGGTGCAAGTCGAAATCCGCCGCCGCTTCATTTCCGAGCGCTACCTCCTCATGCCCTACCTGTACGCCGCTGCGGAGCACAACAGCCGCACCGGAATTCCACTGCTGCGTCCTGTCTTCCTCAACTTTCCCAAGGTGCTGGCGAACGGCGACCGCCTCGGCGGCTCGGAAGACCAGTTCATGGTGGGCGAGGACTTGCTCGTGGCGCCATCCCCGACGCTGGAGTCGCCCGGCGACTACAAGGTGGAACTGCCCGGCAAGGGCTGGTACAACTACTGGACCGGGCAGCGTTTGAGCGACAGGAGCGAGACGGTCACACCGGACATCGCGCAATTGCCCGTCTACGTGCGCCCCGGCGCAATCATTCCAAAACAGCCGCTGGTGCAAAGCACGGCCATCATCCCGTCCGGCCGCCTTGAACTGCACATCTACCCCGGCGCCGACTGCCGCGGCGATATCTACGCCGATGACGGCTCAAGCCTCGCCTACAAGCGCGGCAGTTTCCTGCGCCAGCGCATCCGCTGCGAAGAAACGCCATCCGGCCTGCGCGTCCAGTTTGATCAGCGGGAGGGCTCCTGGACGCCATGGTGGAACGGACTGGCGCTCCACGTTCATGGCTGGAATGGCGGCACGCCGGCACAAGCGCAAGTCACAGGCGTGAAGCTCGCCACATCTTTTGATCCAGCCCAGATGGTTCTCGTGGTACAGGCGTCTGACTTGGTGCGTGGCTTGGTGGAGATCGAACGATAACCGCGAAACTGGATGAGATTCCTCAATCCGGTGCTATGCACCATATGCTGTACTTCATGCGCCGGGCTGCGGCTCTACTGACGACTACGTTATGGATATCTGGTTCCGGATCTGGGTATATATCCTGCCATTTCCCATGTGGCTGGCAGAATATTTCATGAGAACGAGCATGAATAATCCCGAGGCCGAAGACTTTTTTCCATCTAGCCTGGCTGCTGCGGCATTGGGGATGGTAATTCCGGTACTGTCCCCCAAAATCACCGTACCACCGGCTGAGACCACGATCCCGGCGGGGACGCTACTTGTGTATCGTCGCGATGAAAAGCTGCGCAGATTTGGCATGGCTTACTTATTTTATGGAACCTTGCTTTGGTTGGCCACAGTTTTTCTGAGCATTGGTGGGAAATGGCCGGACGGCTGGCCTGCGGCGAGCATTGACCAGAAATTCTGGATCGGGATTATCATGTACGTGCTGGCATTTGCACTTACCGAAGCCAAGGAGCGCATATGACGGATCTTCTTGCATTGGCCGAGCCGGTCGCTACAGCGGCAATTGCCCCTGCGCTGTTGCTTGTTGTTCGCTTTCTTTTCTTCTATATTGAGAAGACGTTTCCGCACATTTGGGAAAACGACGTGTATCTTCTATCCGCTGCAAATGGACGCCGCGTTGAAATTGTCCTCAGGAAGGCAGCGTCTGCGGAAGAGCGAGCGCGGATTTTCAACGAGAAGGTACGTGAATTAGGCGAACAACGCCCAGCCTAGTCGGGCTCCTCCATCATTGCCGCCAAGGCCTTGAAGCGTGCGTCCCACAGCTGGCGGTTCAGCGTGGTCCATTGCTGCAGTACGTCCAGTCCGCGGTAATCCATGGCGCATACGCGGACGCGGCCCACCTTCTTGGTCTGCACCAGTCCACAATCCTGCAGCACATGCAGATGCTGGGTGACGGCAGTCAGCGTTACGCTGAGCGCCTTCGCCAGTTCGCTCACCGATTTCGGGCCTTCCGATACAAGCCGCATCATGCGCCGCCGTGTGGTATCGCCGAGCGCCACGAAGATTGGTTCCGCAGCGGCGAAGTCGAGAGCCTGTGCCATCATCTCAGGCTTCCCGTCCTAGCGCCGTGCGCAGTTGGCTGAACAGCTGCTCCCATCCCGCTTGCCGCATCTGCGGACCGTCTGCGCCTTCGAAGAAGGCCGCCTGGTGAGTGAATACCAGGAGGGTGCCATTTCCCTCCGCACGGAATTCAAAGGTCTCCAGCGATGCCGAAATGCGGCCGCCGCCCATCGCCATCGTCGATGCGGTAACAATGCGCTGCTCCGGCACGATATCCAGAAAAGTGCCCTCATGCACCAGGCTGACACCGGCAAACGAACCCCCGGCCCTGAAGCGATAAGCCGCCTTCTCACGGCCACCGGGCTCGAACTGCATCTCAAAATGTTCAACATCGTGGTTCGTGCTCTCGGCAAACCAGCGCCGCTTGCGTTGTGGATCCGCAAAAGCGGCGAAGACTTTTTCAGGCACCTTCGCAAAACGCTGTTCGATTGTGAATGTGTGATGCTGGATGAGTTGCTGTGCCATGAAGCCCCCCTTCTTTTAAAGTGAAGTTTAAACTTAAGTATATGGGTCAAAAAGCTCAAAATCAAGGGATTGAGGAAAGAGGGCAGTGCAGGAGGAGTTTTTCTGTTGCCAATAATGGCAGTATGCGAGAATGCCCTCCCGCATTAACGGTGTGCATGATGACCAAATTCGCCGCAATCATCACTGGAATGATGTTGGTGCTGACAGCTTGCAAGCCCGCCGCCACAGCACCTGCGGAAGACATTCCTGCAGCAATGAGCCAGACGGCGACCACCCTGCTACAGTCAAAACTTCTTCACGCGACCTCGATCGCTGTGGTTTATCGCGGCAAGGAATTCATTCTGCATCAAGGCGAGCTGGAAACCGGCAAAGCCAATCCGCCGAACGATACAACGCTTTATGAAATCGGCTCAGTCAGCAAAACTTTTGCGGGCCTTCTGCTGGCAAACGCCGTGCTTGAAGGGAAGGCGGCGCTCGACGATCCCATACAAAAGTATCTGCCGGCCGCCTACCCGAACCTGCAGTGGCGGGGGCAGCCAATTCGCTTGCGCCATTTGATCACGCATACCAGCAATATGCCGGGCGTGCTGCCATTGCAGGTCAACACGGTTTTGAAGGATTTCACGGCACATGCCACACCGGCGAAGCTCAATGCAGCCTACGCCAGCTATGGACAACGGCAATTCTGGCAGGATCTGCATACAGTCAGTATCGAAGGTCCGCTTGGCAAGGACTACGCATATTCAAGTGCCGGCACCGAACTCATTGCGTACACGCTCGAAAAAATCTACGGGATGCCCTATGAAGTCCTGCTCACCCAATTCATCGCGCGCGAAGCGGGCATGCAGGATACCAGGCTGAGAATCTCGGGCAAGGATGCGGGCCGGCTGGCGCCCGGCTATCACAGCGACAATCCCGTCTCCACAACGCCGATGCCGCAACTGCCCTGGGGCGCGGCCGGGAACCTGAAGTCGACCATGCCGGATATGGCGAAGTACCTGCGCCTGCAATTAGGCGCCAATCCCGCCGTCGTCGAGTCGCACAAGCCGCTGATACGCTTCCAGGATGACTTCAGCATTGGCTATTTCTGGAACATCGGTAGCAATCGCCAGTTGGGCACGCATTATGTACACCATGGTGGCGTGCCGCGTGCGCAAAGCTATGCCTACGTCGTTCCCAAATATCAGCTTGGGGTCTTCATCATCACCAACCAGAGCGGCGACGCTACTGCCAACGCCATGGAAAGCGCCTTGGCGCATATTTTCGATACAGTGGAATCGGTGGAAAGCGCGAAGTAGGCCGCTGCTTGTTTTGAAATGCTTTTTGAGGAATGGTCGGGGTGAGAGGATTCGAACCTCCGGCCTCTACGTCCCGAACGTAGCGCTCTACCGGGCTAAGCTACACCCCGACTGGTAGGAGGCATTATTACACCAGAACTTTGCGGGTTTATCAACAGTGCCCATAGGGGAAGTGGTGTGCAAGCTTGCTTATTTCGATTGCTTCCAATAGTATCGAAATATGGAGACGAAAACCGTTATTGCTTCTTTGGCCGCGCTTGCGCAGGAGTCGCGGCTGGGCGTGTTCCGTTTGCTGGTGCAGGCGGGGCCGGAGGGAATGGCGGCCAGCCGGATTGCGGAGGCCATGGCGATTCCGCCGTCCTCGCTGTCCTTTCATTTGAAGGAGCTGAGCCACGCGGGGCTGATTGAGGCTAAGCGCGAGGGTCGTTCCATTATCTATAGCGCGAACTTTGCGGCCATGGAGGGCCTGGTGGGCTTCCTGACCGAGAACTGCTGCGGCGGCGTGCCGTGCGGGACGCGCTGCTGAATTCCGGGAATTTATGAGCGTTACGATTTATCACAACAATGCGTGCAGTAACTCGCGCGGCGCGCTGGCGCTGATTCGCGAGGCGGGGATTGAGCCGGTCATCATTGAGTATGTGCAGGCGCCGCCGAGCAAGGCTGTGCTGAAGGAGCTGGTTGCCAAGGCGGGCTTGACGGCGCGCGGGGCGATGCGGACCAAGGATGCGCTTTATACGGAGCTGGGGCTGGATGATGCGTCGCTGAGCGAGGATCAGCTGCTGGAGGCGATGGTGGGGAATCCGAAGTTGATTAATCGGCCGTTTGTGGTGACTGCCAAAGGCGTGAGGCTGGCGCGGCCGCCGGAGCTGGTGAAGGAGATCTTGTAAGCCGCGGACTTCAGGCGGCGGCGGACTGAGGTACCGGCGACAGACCCCAATTATTTTGCAACTTTGGCGCAGCCAAAGTTGCAAAATAATTGGGGTCTGTCCCTATCTGTCAGTGGGTGCGGTTGACGGAGAAGTGGGCGAGGTCGAGCAGGGATTGCTTGTAGACGCTGGCGGGCATGCTGGCGATGGCGTCGATTGCGCGCTGGCTCGCCACTTCGGCGGCGCGGCGGGTGTAGTCAAGGGCGCCGCTGGTGGTGATGGCGGACAGGATGGTGTCGAAGTGCTGCTCGTCGCCGTTTTCGATGCAGGAGCGCACCAGCTGGCGCTGCTCTTCGGTGCCGTTTTCCATCAGGTAGATCAGGGGCAGCGTCGGTTTGCCTTCTCGCAGGTCGTCGCCCACGTTCTTGCCGATCTCCGTTGCATCCCCCGCGTAATCGAGCACGTCATCGATCAGCTGGAAGGCGGTGCCCAGCGAGCGGCCGTATTCGCCGGCGGCGGCGATTTCGGCGTCGTTGCAGCCCGAGATCAGGGCGCCCAGTTCGGCCGCCGCTTCGAACAGCTTGGCCGTCTTGGAGCGGATCACCTGCAGGTAGGCTTCTTCGTTCACGTCCGGGTCGTGCATGTTCAGCAGCTGCAGCACTTCGCCTTCCGCGATCACGTTGGTGGCGTCGGACAGGATCTGCATCACGCGCATATTGTTCAGCGAAACCATCATCTGGAAGGCGCGCGAGTACAGGAAGTCGCCCACCAGCACCGAGGCGGCATTGCCGAACAGGGCGTTGGCCGTCTGGCGGCCGCGGCGCATCGAGGATTCGTCCACCACGTCGTCGTGCAGCAGGGTGGCGGTGTGGATGAATTCCACCACCGCGGCCAGTTCGTGGTGCGCCGTGCCCTTGTAAGAGTAGGCGTTTGCCACCAGCAGCACCAGCACCGGGCGGATACGCTTGCCGCCAGCGCTGATGATATATTCCGCAATCTGGTTGACCAGGGCGACTTCCGAATGCAGGCGCGCGCGGATCACCGTGTTAACGGCGTCCATGTCGGCGGCAATGGTGCTGGTGATGGTGTTCTGGCTGGAAGGTTGGGTAGCGGCTGACAAGGCGAACCTGCACGGGCGTTTAATTAGGTGCCGCGATTATACGTCATGCGTTGCCGACATACCACGAGCGCACCCCCTTTGGAAAGCTTTTTGACCGGTTTTTGAAACCCGTGTATAATCCTCGGTTCTCCCGTCTCCGTCCGTTCTGCGCGATGTTGCAGGCGTGAGTATTTTCTTAACATTTGATGAGGTTTCAAATCATGTACGCGGTCATAAAAACCGGTGGCAAACAGTACAAAGTTGCTGCTGGCGAAAAACTCAAAGTAGAACAGATACCTGCTGACATTGGTTCCGAACTCACCATCGATCAAGTGCTCGCAGTGGGCGCAGGCGACAGCATCAAGTTTGGTGCTCCGCTGGTTGAAGGTGCAAAGGTTCTGGTGAAAGTGGTTTCCCAAGGTCGTCACGACAAAGTGCGCATCTTCAAAATGCGTCGTCGTAAGCACTACCAGAAGCACCAGGGCCATCGCCAGAATTACACCGAAATCCAAATCGTTTCGATCAACGGCTGATCGCCGCTTGCCCGAATTTAGCTAGTCAAGGAGTACAACAATGGCACACAAAAAAGGCGGCGGTACTACCCGCAACGGTCGCGATTCCGAATCAAAACGCCTGGGCGTTAAGGTTTACGGCGGCCAGTCGATCAATGCAGGCGGCATCATCATCCGTCAACGCGGCACCCCAGTGCGCGCTGGCGAAGGTGTTGGCACCGGCAAGGACCACACCCTGTTCGCCCTGGTGGACGGCGTTGTGAAGTTCGTGACCAAAGGCGCTGACAACCACAAGTTCGTCACCGTCGTTCCGGCTGCGCAGTAAGCATCCGCGATCACGTAAAGTAAGGCGCAAGCCTTCGCATCGAAAGGCTCTGCCAACGGTAGAGCCTTTTTTAGTTTATGGCGGCAGATTATGAAGTTTATCGACGAAGCACGGATTGAGGTCATCGCTGGTGACGGCGGCAATGGCTGCGCCTCTTTTCGCCGTGAGAAATTCCGTCCGTTCGGCGGCCCTGATGGCGGCGACGGCGGCAAAGGCGGCTCGATCTGGGCGGTAGCAGACCGTAACGTGAATACCCTGGTGGATTACCGTTTCTCCAAGGTCCACCGCGCCAGCAATGGCGAAGCGGGACGCGGTTCCGACTGCTACGGCAAGGGCGCGGACGATGTCACGCTGCGCATGCCGGTCGGTACGCTGATCATCGACGAAGTGACCGGCGAAATCATCGCCGACATGACGGAACACGGCCAGGTCGAACTGCTGGCCAAGGGCGGCGAGGGCGGCTGGGGCAATATCCACTTCAAGACCTCCACCAACCGCGCGCCGCGCCAGAAAACCGAAGGCAAGGAAGGCGAACGCCGCGAGCTGCGCCTGGAGCTGAAGGTGCTGGCGGACGTGGGCCTGCTGGGCATGCCGAATGCCGGCAAATCGACCTTCATCACCGCGGTGTCGAATGCGCGTCCGAAGATTGCGGACTACCCGTTCACCACCCTGCATCCGAACCTCGGCGTGGTGCGCGTGTCGCACGAGAAGAGCTTCGTCATTGCCGATATTCCGGGCCTGATCGAAGGCGCGGCGGAAGGCGCCGGCCTGGGGCACCAGTTCCTGCGCCACCTGTCGCGCACCGGCCTGCTGCTGCATATCGTGGACCTGGCCACCTTCGACGACAAGGTCGATCCGGTCAAGGAAGCGAAGGCGCTGGTGAAGGAGCTGGAGAAATACGATCCCGCGCTGGCCGAGAAGCCGCGCTGGCTGGTGCTGAACAAGCTGGATGTGATTGCGGAAGACGAACGCGCCAAGCGCGTGAAAGACTTCGTCAAGAAGTTCGGCTACAAGGGGCCTGTGTTCGAGATTTCCGCGCTGAGCCACACCGGCACGCAGGAACTCGTGAACGAGATCTACAAGCACCTGGAAGCAAAGCGCCACAGCGAACAGCGCGCAGAAGAAGTGCAGATGACCGAAGAAGCACGCGGCATCTCGTCCATCGACCCGGACGACCCGCGCTTCAAGGTTCTCGATTAAAATCATCTCTCCCGGCCGGCATTCCCCGCACTTATCCGTGTAGTGGAATGCCGGTTGCGGCAAGCAGGGCAAACCGCCCGGCGATTCAGTACACTGTCCCTTTTCAGAAGAGAATTGCCGTCCCATGACTTCCTCCGTCATCCAGAAAGCCACCCGCATCATCATCAAGGTGGGCTCCTCGCTTGTCACCAATGACGGGCGCGGGCTCGATCACGCCGCCATTGCGCGCTGGGCCGCGCAGATTGCGGCCTTGCGGGCCATGGGCAAACAGGTGGTGCTGGTGAGTTCGGGCGCTATTGCGGAGGGCATGCTGCGGCTGGGGTTCGAGGCGCGGCCCACGGATATCCATGAACTGCAGGCCTGCGCCGCGGTAGGGCAGATGGGCCTTGCGCAGATTTACGAAACCAGCTTCCGCGCGCATTCGCTTGGCACGGCGCAGGTGTTGCTCACGCATGCCGACCTGGCGGACCGCGAACGCTATCTCAATGCGCGCTCCACGCTGACCACGCTGCTGCGCCTTGGCGTGGTCCCCATCATCAACGAGAACGATACGGTCGTTACCGACGAAATCAAGTTCGGCGATAACGACACGCTGGGCGCACTGGTGGCCAACCTGATCGAAGCCGATGCGCTGATCATCCTGACCGACCAGCGCGGCCTGTTCAGCGCCGATCCCCGCAAGGATCCTGCGGCTTACCTGATCACGCACGGCACGGCTGGCGATGCCGCGCTGGAAGCAATGGCAGGCGGCGCCGGTTCCTCGCTGGGCCGCGGCGGCATGCTGACGAAGATCCTGGCGGCGAAGCGCGCGGCGAAATCCGGCGCACATACCGTGATTGCGTTCGGGCGCGAAGCCGATGTGCTGACGCGGCTCGCCGGTGGCGAGGCAATCGGCACCGAGCTGTCGGCGCAGACCGGCCACCTCACGGCGCGCAAGCAGTGGATGGCGGACCATCTGCATACGGCTGGCCAGGTGGTGCTGGATGCGGGGGCGGTGGAGAAGCTGTCGCGCGAAGGCAAATCGCTGCTGCCGATCGGCGTGGTGGAAGTGCGTGGCGAGTTCGGACGCGGCGCCGTCATTACCTGCGTCAGTGAAGGCGGCGTGGCGATAGCACGCGGCCTCACCAACTACACCAGCGCCGAAGCGCGGCGCATCCTGCGCAAGCCATCGGCGGAGATCGAAGCTATCCTGGGCTTCATGGAAGGCCCTGAACTGATCCATCGCGATAATCTCGTTCTGCTCTGAAAAGCGATGCTATAGTTTCCGTTTTGGAAACTACAGGTGCTTCGATGCGTATTGCCGGTCCTTTGTCGGTTTTATCCCTGGTGCTGGCAGTGCCGCAGGCGATGGCGGCGCCATTGGCTTTGCGTATCGACGTCAAGCCCGTCCCTGATGCTGGCAGGCCCGCGCTGCAGGTCGATGTGCGCTACCGGGCCGATGCGGGCGGCACCTGCTATATCGAACTGCCGAATGAATGGGCGGACCAGCAGCAGTTCTACAAGGCCGTGCATGGCCTGCGGCTGGTGGGTTCATCCGCACCATTGCGCGAAACGGAAAAGGCGCATGTGCGCAGTTTTGGCTGCAAGCGCGATCAGGCCATTCACCTGCAGTATGAGCTGCGTCCCGAATCGGCCGAGCCACTGAATAACGCACGGCGCTACCGCTTTGCGATGACGCCGGATTATTTCCACCTGATCGGCTATGCGGGCTGGGTGCTGCCGAAAGCGGAGGAGAATGACCGCATCAAGGTGGACCTGCGCTGGAACGGCGTGCCGAAAGCCTGGGCGCTTGCCAACAGCTTTGGCAACGGCGCGCGGCATCAGACGGTAGCCACGAGCGTGGACCAGTTCCGCGCCTCGGTCTTCGTCGGCGGCGATTTCAGGGTGCGCACGATGAAGGATGAGGGCGGGCGCGGCATCACAGTCGCCATGCGCGGGGACTGGAGCTTTCGCGATGAGTCCTTCGCCAACAAGGTGCGCAGCATCATTGGCGTAGAGCGCGATTTCTGGCGCAGCAAGGAATCGAGCTATCTCGTAACGCTGGTGCCCCTGAGCGAACCGCCGGGCGCGACCTCGATCGGGGGCACCGGCCTGACCGGCGCCTTCGCCACCTTCGTGACGCCGAATGCCAAGCTCGAAGACATGTCCACGCTGCTCGCGCACGAGTATTTCCATAACTGGAACAGCCAGCAGCTGGGCTATATGGCGGAGCCGCAGCAGGCCGTGTACTGGATCAGTGAAGGCTTCACCGATTACTACGCGCCGCTGTTCCTGCTGCGCAGCGGGCAGATGACGCTGGAAGCCTATATCGACCACTGCAACCGCCTGCTGAAGAACGTGTATATCTCGCCCGTGCGCGAGGCGGACAACAAGCGGGTGGTGGAGGCATTCTGGAGCAACCCGGACGTGCAGAAGCTGCCCTACAACCGCGGCGCCTTGCTCGCCATGGAGTGGCATGCGCAGATCCATGCGGCCAGCGGCGGACGGCATTCCTTCGACGATGTGATGCACGGCCTGCAGCAGCAGGCCGCATCGTCCATGGGGAAGATGGAGAAGCTGCCGGACCTGAGCGCCGAGCGTGTTGTCGGCCTGCTGGCGCAGCTGGGCGCCAGCGAAACGTCCAGCCTGGTGCAGCGCCATATCGAAGAAGGGCGGCTGATCGTGCCGCGCGCGGAGTGGTTCGGCCCTGCGGTGGAGCTGCGCCAGGTGGAGCTGCCGGTGTATGAGCTGGGACTGGACCTGCCGAAGCTGCGCGAGAAAATCATCGATGGCGTGCGCGAAGGCAGTGCGCCATATGTGGCGGGCTTGCGCAACGGCCAGCGAGTTGTGAAGCGCACGCCTATCTTCCTGAACAACACGGACCAGACGATTGAGGTGACGGTGGAAGATGGCGAGGGCCAGCAGACCTACCGCTTCCAGCCGCATGCGGCGAAAGGCATCGTCGTTCCGCAATTCATCCTGCGCCCTGACGCCACGCCGGCGCAACTTTCGCAAACCCGCCAGCTGCTGGGCATCGCGATTCACTGACACCATGGGGTCAGGCACCGCATGTCAGTACGCGCGGCGCCCAGCCCCACCGCATGTTGCAGGTTGAGCATGACACTGGTGCCTGACCCCATGGTGTCAGGCGTTGGCGGGGGCGGGGGTTTTGGCTTTGTATTCGCAGAGGTCGGCGATCAGGCAGTTCCAGCACAGGGGCTTGCGCGCGATGCAGGTGTAGCGGCCGTGCAGGATCAGCCAGTGGTGGGCGTCCTGCAAAAACTCCTTCGGCACGAACTTCAATAGCTTCTGTTCGACGATGTCGACGTTTTTCCCCGGCGCCAGCTTGGTGCGGTTGGAGACGCGGAAGATGTGGGTGTCCACCGCGATCGTCGGGTCGCCGAAGGCGGTGTTCAGCACCACATTGGCAGTCTTGCGGCCTACGCCCGGCAGGCTTTCCAGCGCTTCGCGGTCGTGCGGCACTTCGCCGCCATATTGGTCGATCAGGATCCGGCAGGTCGCCATCACGTTCTTCGCCTTGGTGCGGTAGAGGCCGATGGTCTGGATGTAGCCCATCAGCTCGTCCAGCCCGAGGTCGAGGATCGCCTGCGGCGTGTTGGCCACCGGGTAGAGGCGGCGCGTGGCCTTGTTGACGCCCACGTCGGTCGCCTGCGCCGACAGCAGCACCGCAATCAGCAGTTCAAAGGGAGTGGTGTATTCGAGCTCGGTGGTCGGCTTCGGATTCGCTTCGCGCAGGCGGCGGAAGATTTCCTGGCGTTTGGCTGGATTCATTCTTGGTCTTTGTCGGCTTTGGCGGCTTCGGCGCGCAGGCGGGCGCGTTCCATGGCGGCGGCGATGATGGCGCGCTTGCGTTCCTTCTCGGCTTCTTCCGCGGCATTCTCCGGGCTTAATCGTTCAACGGCGGCCATCTTGGCCTGCGCCTTGGCGGCGAGGCGGGCGTCGTTCTCCTCGCGCTCGCGCTTCAGGCGGGCGTTGCGGAAATCGTGGCGGCAGCGCGCGGCGTCGGCGTCGGCCTGGCTCCAGGCGTCCCAGCCCGTGGTTTCCGTGACAGGGTACATGACGATGCAGTCCACCGGGCAGGGCGTCACGCACAGGTCGCAGCCGGTGCACAGCTCGGGAATGATGGTGTGCATCTGCTTGGCCGCCCCGAGGATGGCGTCCACCGGGCAGGCCTGGATGCACAGCGTGCAGCCGATGCACAGGGCTTCGTCGATGAAGGCGACCGCGCGCGGGCGCTCGAAGCCATGCACGGGGTTCAGCGGAATCACCTTGCGCCCGGTGACGGCGGACAGGCGCACGATGCCTTCGGCGCCGCCCGGCGGGCACTGGTTGATCTCGGCTTCCCCGGCCGCAATCGCTTCAGCATAGGGACGGCAGCCGGCGTAGCCGCATTTCGTGCATTGCGTCTGGGGCAATACATCCTCGATGCGGTCGGCCAGGGACTTGGTGTCGGTCACGGTGGGATGGCAAAACGATAAAACGCCATTATCCTTCATCTGGCGCCATCGGGCAGCAAATCCCCTGAGCCCTTTACGGCTTCGCCAGCTTGTGGGAGCATTGCCTTTAATCAAAATAGCGCGGGACGAGCGATGTCATTCCTTAAACCCGCTGCGCTTGCTTTCTGCCTTGCCTTTGCCTTGCCCACCCAAGCCCGCGAGCCCGTCCGCTTCGCCGGGGAGGAGTGGCCGCCCTTCGTCACGCCGTCGCTGCCTGAGCACGGCCTGTCGTCGGCGATCATGCAGGCGGTATTCGCGAAAACGGGCCGCAGCGTCCAGATCGACTATTTCCCCTGGAAGCGAACCATGGAACTGGGTTTGCACGATCCGCGCTATGCGGGTTTCCTGGCCGTGTGGCGCACGCCGGAGCGGGAAAAACTGTGCCACTTCTCGGCGCCGGTCGGCAATACGCTGACCGTCATCGCCCATCTGCGCGATACGCTGGTGGCAGCCGACGATGTACGCGACCTGGCGAACTACCGCGTGGGCACGGTGGCCGGGTATGCGAACGATGAGCGCTTCGAAAAGCTGGTCCAGCAGAAGAAAATCGTGGTGGAAGAAGGCGTCAACGACGAGACCAATGTGCGCAAGCTGCTGATGCGGCGCTTTCCCGTCATCGTGATCGAACGGCGCGTGCTGCAGTACCTGCTGTCATCGGGCCGTTTCAGCGATGCGGACCGGGTGCGCATCGCCATCAACGACACCCTGTTCAAGGAGAGGCCGGTGCACCTCTGCTTCAAGCGCACGCCGGAAGGGCTGGCGCTGCAGCGCGCCTTCAATGAGGCGGCGCGGCAGCTCGATACGGACAAGCTTGAACGGGACTACCTGCGGCGCATCGGCGCGGACCAGGGAGGTTAAAAAAGCCGCCCTGTGTGGGCGGCTTCCGCTTATCCGTGCTGGCGGATGAACTGGCTGATCTTCGGGCACACCAGCTCGCGCCAGCGGCGGCCGGAGAAGATGCCGTAGTGGCCGGCCTGCGGCACCACATAGTCTTCCTGCATGTCGGCCGGGATGCCGGAGCACAGCTCGTGCGCGGCCTGGGTCTGGCCGGCGCCGGAGATATCGTCCAGCTCGCCTTCCACGGTCAGCAGCGCCACATTGGTGATATCCTGCGGACGCACCAGCTGGCCGCCCACTTCCCAGGTGCCCAGCGGCAGGCGGTGTTCCTGGAACACGGTCTTGATGGTGTCGAGGTAGTACTCGGCCGGCATGTCCAGCACGGCATTGTATTCGTCGTAGAACTTGCGGTGGCTTTCCGCCGGCTCGTCGTCGCCCTTCACCAGGTGCATGTAGAACTCGCGGTGGCTCTGCGCGTGGCGGCCCGGGTTCATGGCGATGAAGCCGGCATGCTGCAGGAAGCCCGGATACACCTTGCGACCGAAGCCCGGATAGTTCGGCGGCACCGGATACACCACGGTGTTTTCGAACCAGGAGTAAGGCTTTTCCACGGCCAGGTTGTTCACCGCCGTCGGCGATTTGCGCGGATCGATCGGGCCGCCCATCATCGTCATGGTCTTTGGCAGCTTCGGATCCTTGTTGGTGGCCATCAGCGAGATCGCGGCCAGCACCGGCACCGTCGGCTGGCAGACGGAAATCACATGCAGGTCCGGACCCAGGTGGCGGATGAAGTCCTGTACGTAGAAGATGTAGTCGTCCAGGTGGAAGGGGCCTTCGGACAGCGGCACCATGCGTGCGTCGGTCCAGTCGGTGATGAAGACGTCATGCTCCGGCAGCAGCCCGCGCACGGTGTCGCGCAGCAGCGTTGCATGGTGGCCGGACAGGGGCGCCACCAGCAGCACGGTCGGCTGCTTCAGGGCCTTGAATTCCTTGTCGCCGATGTCTTTCTTGAAATGGATCAGGCGGCAGAACGGCTTGTTGACGGCCACGTGTTCCAGCACGCCAATCGTTTGCTTCCCCTTGATGGTGGTCGTGTCGATACCGAACGCAGGCTTCTCGTAGTCTTTGCCCAGGCGGTACAGCAGTTCGTAGCCGGCCGCGATGCGCTGCGAGAACGGGGTGTGCGCGAAGGGCGATACAGGGTTGCTGAACAGTTTGGAGGATGCTTCCGCCCACTGCATCAGCGGGTTGAGGAAGGTGCGTTGCATCTCGTGGAGTTGGTAAAGCATAGTCGTTCCTGTGTTGATGCCGCCCGGAAAGCAATCGTGCGACACGAAAATCGTGAACCCATTATAGGCGATTTGTCCTGCGGAAAGACAACAATTACGGACCTATTGCCGTAAGTAGAACGATAATAGTGATACTAAAACAAAAAAAGCAGCGTTGCCGCTGCTTTTTTGTAGGAGGGTGCCTGAAGGCTGAGTAAGATCAGTCGAACACCGGGGTTTCCACGCCCAGCACCTTGTGCAGCTTGGGCGAGGTGGTGGTGTACTGCATGTGGATCTTCTTGTCCGGGAAGATGTAGGGCGCCGCGCCGAAGGCTGCCAGGGCCGCTTCGTGGAAGCCGGACAGGATCAGCTTCTTCTTGCCAGGGTAGGTGTTGATGTCGCCCACCGCGAAAATGCCCGGCACATTGGTTTCGAACTTCTCGGTGTTCATCACTTTCAGCTGCTTGCGCTCGATCTCCAGGCCCCACTCGGCGATCGGGCCCAGCTTCGGCGACAGGCCGTAGAACACCAGCAGCATGTCCAGCGGCACGCGGCGGGTCACGCCGTCGGCGCCGGTCACACGCAGTTCGCTCAGCTTGCCTTCGGCATTGGTTTCGAAGCCCGAAGCCTGGCCGATGATCAGCTGCATCTCGTATTCGTCGCACAGCTGCTTCATCTTGGCCACGGAAGCAGGCGCGGCGCGGAATTCTTCACGGCGGTGCAGCAGCACCACGGATTCGGCCTTGCCCACGAAGTTCAGGGCCCAGTCCAGCGCGGAGTCGCCGCCGCCGCAGATCACCAGGTTCTTGCCTTCGAAGACAGCCGGGTCCTTCACGCGGTAGAACAGCTGCGAGTTCTCGAAGGCCTCGATGCCGTCCACCTTCATGGTCCGGGCCTGGAAGGAGCCCACGCCGGCCGCGATGAAGATGGTCTTGGTGATGAATTTGGTGCCGGTGCTGGTTTCCACGTCGAAGCGGCCGTCGGCGCGCTTCTGCACCACGGTCACTTCCTGGCCCAGGTGGAAGGTCGGCTCGAAGGGGGCAATCTGCTTCAGCAGGTTGTCGGTCAGCTCCTGGCCGGTGCACGATGGAACCGCAGGAATATCGTAGATCGGCTTGTCCGGGTACAGTTCCACGCACTGGCCGCCCACCGCGTTCAGCGAGTCGATCACGTGGGCCTTGATTTCCAGCAGGCCCAGTTCGAAGACCTGGAACAGGCCGACCGGGCCGGCGCCGATAATGACGGCATCCGCTTCGATGACGCCGTCTGGAGTGGTGCTTACGTTACTCATGCGATTTCAATCCTGTATTGATCAGCGCGCCAGCAGGTGCGCCTTTTCCTTCACGTCCTTGAACTGCTCCGCATCCGGGAGCGCCGCTTTGGTCTTCGTGATCGAAGGCCAGTTGCGGGACAGGTCGGCGTTGATTTTGATGAAAGACTGCTGGTCGGACGGCACGTCTTCTTCGGCAAAAATGGCGTTGACCGGGCATTCGGCCACGCAAACGGCGCAGTCGATGCACTCGTCGGGGTCAATCGCCAGGAAATTCGGGCCTTCGCGGAAGCAATCGACCGGGCAAACATCAACGCAGTCCGTGTAACGGCAGGCGATGCAGGATTCGGTGACAACGTGGGTCATAACAGTCCTATCTATGTTGGTGCGCTGTGAGCGGGCTTGCTGCAAATTCGGCAACCATACCTTCAGCAAAGCACTGTATTTTAAGGCAATTCGCCTTTTCTAACAATTCGCGCTTAGACACAATACAAATAAGCAAATTCGGCCCATGCACGGGCCGCTGCGGCCTGGCGCCCGGTTCAGGCGGCCAGGATGAGGGAGAGGAGGGGCTGCCAGCGGGCAGCGTCCGGGCTGCCGTCGGCAAATTGGAGGGAGCGGCTGCGGTCCTGGTCATCGACGCGGATGACCCAGCGCATGGAATCGGCGGTCCCCTCCGCCTCGGACGCGGCGGGGGCATCGAAAAAGCCGCTGTCGCGGACGGCGGCTTCCAGCGCGGGACCGGCAGCGCAGGCGCCGGTATCGACCACATGCTGCTGGACGATGCCGGCGAAACCTCCGCTGCCTGTGACAGTGATCTTCATCTTATTTGGCTTCCACCGCTTGCGGCGCCGGCTGGCGCCCGGCATAGCCCCTGCACCATTGTGCCAGCGCCTCGCGTTCGGCGTCCAGCACGCCTTCCAGCTCGAAGTACTGGGCATTGTTCATGGTGCCGCAGCAGGCGCGCCGGTCCTGCACGGCGCTGGGCGAGTCTTCCACCATGGCGGCCAGTTCCACGCCGGATTGCTGGTCGTCCGTCAGCGGCACGGGCGACACCACCACCTCGCGCAGCGCAAAGCGGTTGCGGATGAAGTTGCGGTATTCGACCGGCTTGCCGTCGGCCTCGCAGATGCGCAGCATCTGGTTCACCACATGGGCATAGGTGGCGGCGCGGTCGGGCGCGGCTACCAGCGAACGCAGCGTGAGGCTGCACAGGTAGTTGCCGATCCGGTGCAGCACGGCGGCATCGTCTTCCAGGCCGGGCTGGCGCTCGTAGCTGAACATGTCGGCCAGGATGTCGTAGACGGCGCCGGTGAATACCTGCGAGATGGCGTGCACCTCGTTGCCGGTATCGGACAGCTTGAGGTCATTGTCCGCGTTGCGCAGGCCGTTGGTGCGGCCCAGGGCGAGGCCGAACTGTTCGGCCATATCGGCCAGGAAGGTCTTGTCGTGCAGGTCGGCCTTGGTCTGGGCGATCACGGCTTCCACCTGGTCCATCTGCGACAGGCAGAGGAAGATGGCGGTCAGGTCGCCGAAGGACTCATGCAGGCCGCCGGTCTGCGGCGGCGCGCTGCTGAGGATCCATTGCGGCTTCAGGCCGTCCAGCACCGCATGGCCCGCTTCGTGCGACACGATGTCGAAGGAGCGGCAGGTGAAAACGCGGCTGCCGCCGCCGCTGGGCACGAAGTCGCCGAACTTCAGGGCTTTCTCGTTGCGGCTGTAGTAGGCGTTCATCACATTCGGCAGGCCGCGCGGGAACACCGCCAGCGGCTGCGTGTTGGAGCTGCTGTTCCAGGCCCAGGGCAGGGGCGCGCCGCTGTCGCCGCTGGCCAGTACCCGCTGGTACATGGTCAGCGTCTGGCGCACCACGGTGAAGGTGTGCACGGCATCGAACTGCTCGGTATCGGGCGCCATGATGAAGTCGCCGAAGGCATTCGGCGACACCGGCGCAATGCCCGGCTGGCCGAAGGTGATGCGGGCGTCGCGCGGGCCTTCCAGGATCACGCCCGGCAGGAAGGCCTTGCGCGTGCCCATTTCGCTGACCGAGGGATCCTGCTTCCACATCAGCACGCGCGAACCGGCGGGCGGCGTGGCGGGCAGGTTCATCGGCATGCCCGCCATTTTCAGGCGCGGCCGGCCCGGCTGCTGCGTCAGCATGGCGGCGCGGCGGTGGATACGGTAGGGCGCCGAGGGCGTGGGCACATAGCCCACCGGCAGCGACAGGCATTTGGTCAGAACGGCTTCGACCGGTACGATGACTTTCTCGTCCATGTTGCATCTCCTTGTTGGCTCGTGCGGTGAAGGCGCCGCATGCGAAGGACCATGGTCACGCCACCGCCTGCGGCATCGTTTGATGCATCGCAAAGTCGCTGTCGTACAATGCGCGGCAGAGCTATAAAAAAGGAGAACCGCGTGACCCCCAGCACCGTTGAGATCGCCGGCGCCTGCCTGTTTGCCATCGCCATCCTGCACACTTTCGCCACGCCGTTCTTCAGCCGCCTGGCCGACCGCTATCCGGCCCATGCCGGCATCTGGGACCTGCTGGGCGAGGTGGAAGTGGTGTTCGGTTTTTGGGCGCTGCTGCTGGTGCTGTTCATCGTCGTCAGCGGCGGCTCGGGCCGCGCCGTCGAGTATCTGGAAACGCGCAACTTCACCGAGCCGCTGTTCGTTTTCGTCATCATGGTGATGGCGGCAACGCGTCCCGTGCTGCAGACGATGAAGCGGGTGATCGCCAGCCTGGCGCGCGCCCTGCCGCTGCCTGGCAGCATGGGCTTTTACTTCACGGTGCTGGCGCTGGTGCCCCTGCTCGGTTCCTTCATCACCGAGCCGGCCGCAATGACATTGGGCGCCCTGATCCTCGCGCGAAGCCTGTTCGGCGGCGGCATGTCGGAACGCCTGAAGTACGCCACGCTGGGCGTGCTGTTCGTCAACGTCTCCATCGGCGGCACACTGACATCCTTTGCAGCGCCGCCGGTCCTGATGGTGGCGGCCAAGTGGAACTGGGACATGGCCTATATGCTGAGCCATATCGGCTGGAAGGCCGCGCTGGCGGTGCTGGTCAACGCAGCCGGCGCCACACTGCTGTTCCGGCGTGAGCTGGCCGCGCACCGGCCCGCCGCGCAGGAAGCGGAAGACGCGGTACCGCTGACGCTGGTCATCGTCCACCTGCTGTTCATGGTCGGCGTGGTGGCGTTCTCGCACCACAGCGTGGTGTTCATGGGCCTGTTCATGTTCTTCCTGGGCATAACGCATGCCTATGAGCGCCACCAGGACCGCCTCATCCTGCGCGAGGGCCTGCTGGTGGCCTTTTTCCTGGCCGGCCTGGTGGTGCTGGGCGGCCAGCAGCAATGGTGGCTGCAGCCGCTGCTGCTGGGCATGAGCAGCGAGGCCGTGTTCTACGGAGCGACGGCCCTGACGGCCGTCACCGACAACGCCGCGCTCACCTATCTGGGCTCGCTGGTCGAGGGCCTGAGCGAGGAATTCAAGTATGCGCTGGTGACGGGCGCGGTGACGGGCGGCGGCCTGACGGTGATCGCCAATGCGCCGAATCCGGCCGGCCTGTCCATCCTCAAGGGCTATTTCAAGGATGAGGCGGTGAGTCCGCTCTACCTGCTGCTGGCGGCGCTGGCGCCGACCTGCGTCGCCATCGCGGCTTTCCGCCTGCTGTAAGGCTGTGGCATCATTGCGGCTTTTTGCTCGGGAATATGGCGGATATTGATATCGTGCAGGCGCACAGCCTGGAACCGGCCGCGGCGCGCGCGGCAGCCGAACAGGTGGCGGGCAGGATCGCCCAGGAATTCGGGCTGGCCTGCAACTGGCAGGGCGATGTGCTGCGTTTCGAACGCAGCGGCGTGGAGGGATCGCTGACGCTGGCGCCGCAACAGGCCCGGCTCCAGATCAAGCTGGGTTTCCTGTTCGGCGCCTTTGCCCCTGCCATCGAAGGCAAGGTCACGGAAAAGATGCGGAAAGTGTTCGCGGGCCAGGCCGCTTAGCCTTTCAGTTCTTCGATCAGGTCGATGTACTGCTGCTTCGCCTCGTCCTGCGAGGTGCCCTGCAGCGCGGCCCAGGCGTCGAACTTGGCGCGGTTCACGAAGTCGGTCATGCCGGGACGCTCGCCGCTGGCATCGCCGCTGGAACCCTGCTTGTACAGCGCGTAGATCTTCAGCAGCGTCATATTGTCCGGGCGTTCCGGCAGGTTCTTGGAATCGGCGACGGCCTGGTCGAACTGTTCTTGCAGACTCATTTTTATCCTCTGGTTTGGGTTGCGATGCGCCATCATACAAAAGATGCCGCGCTTCGCCGTAGAGGAATCGTTCCAATAAAAAACGGCGGATCAAGCCAGCCCGCGAGGGCTTTCTTGATCCGCCGTTCTGGCGAAAGCCGGAATTACTTCTTCTTGGTTGGGTTCACTGCTGCTTTCAGGGTTGCGCCAGCCGAGAATTTCGGGGTCTTGGAAGCGGCGATCTTGATCGCTTCGCCGGTTGCAGGATTGCGGCCTTTGCGCGCAGCGCGCTTGGCGACGGAGAAGGTGCCGAAGCCGGTGATGCCGACCGTGTCGCCCTTTTTCAGACGCTCGGTAACGATGGCAATCAGAGTGTTCACTGCATCGTTGGCTGCAGCGCCGGACATCTCGGTACGCTTCGCAAATTCTGCAATCAGTTCGCCTTTTTTCATTACTACCTCCTTGGTTAATGGAGCGCGCAGATTAGCACAATAATTGCCAAATGTAATCCTTTCTCGGCGAAGAAACCCATATAGTAGCTGGCTTGCCACGCAGCGCGCCGCCAAACAGGGCTTGGCGGCAGGCGTTTCGGGCCATGCTGCACCGCAGTGTACGCAAGCCGGGCGCGGGCTCCCGCCATGCCGGTGCTAATATGGAAGCAGCTGTGAATCAAGCGCGAGCGAGGATCGATATGAGCTTTTCGGATGAGGTTCTGAGGGCCTATGCCGACGGCATGCTGGGCGCCGAAACGCGCCGCGCCGTGGAACTGGCCATGCAAAAGGACGCGGCGCTGGCGCGCCGCGTTGCGCAGTACAAAACCCTGCAAGCCAATGCCTGCGCCGGCTTTGCGCCGGGCGAGGAGCCGGCGCCGCAACGGGCGCAGCGCCTGCGCCAGGCCACCATCATCAACCTGGGCGAGGTGCGCGCGCGGCGCGAAGCCAGCCAGCTGGCGGCAAAGAAGGCCGCGCAGCCGAAGCGCTGGACCTGGCAGGTTTGGGGCGCCCTGGGCGGCGTGCTGCTGCTAGGCGTGCTGGGCGGGAAGTTCGGCCTCGACTACCTGATGCAGCCCGATCCCGGCAAGACGGAGACCATTTCCAGCCGCGATGGCGCGCTGACGGCACAGGGCCGGCTGGCCATCGCGCTGGACCAGCAGTTGTCCAGCACACAGGGTGCGCAGCCGGCGGCAGCGGGACTGCCCGTGTCGGCCACGGCGGCGGCCAGCCCGGTGCGCATCGGCGCCAGCTTTGTCTCCAACGATGGCAACTACTGCCGCAGCTTTGTCAGCGGCGGCAGCGTGCAGGACCTGGCGGGGCTGGCATGCAGGGCAGGGCAGGAATGGCGCATCCTGCTGGCGGTGCAGAATCCGCGCCTGGGCGGCTTCCGCTCCCTGGAACTGCCGGCGCCGGTGCTGCAGGCGGTGGAACAGCAGATCAGCGGCGACCTGCTCGATCCGCGCGCGGAACATGAAGCGATGCAGCGGGGCTGGCAGCGCTGAAGAAGGGAAGGATATTGCAGGGCAGGATTGCGCGTAAGGCTCGGGCTGGCGGGTTATGCCGGATTCAATGCCCGTTTTTCTTGTCGTCCTCATCGTCGCCGGAACCCACCACGGCCTTGCCGACCGAGTAAGCCCCTTTACCGACCGCCACGCCGGCACTGACGGCGGTGGAGGCGACGGTGACGCCGGCGCCAACCACGGCGCCGGTAACGGCCACTACCGTGCAGCCGCTGAGCGCGGCTGCGGCGGCCAGCGCGCAGGGCGCCAGCAGCCAGCGAAACTGTCTGTCCATCAAACGTCCAGCAAGTCCACGTCGAAGATCAGGGTGGCGTTCGGCGGAATCACGCCGCCCGCGCCGCGCGCGCCGTAGCCCAGCTCTGCCGGAATGACCAGCTGGCGGGTGCCGCCTACTTTCATGCCTTGCACGCCTTCGTCCCAGCCGCGGATGACCATGCCTGCGCCCAGTGCGAACTCGAAGGGATCGTCGCGGTCCTTGCTGGAATCGAATTTGGCGCCCTTGCTGCCGTCGGCGTTCTGCAGCCAGCCGGTGTAGTGCACGGTGACGTTCTGGCCCGCTTTCGCTTCGGCGCCGTCGCCCACGGTGATATCGTCGTACTGCAGGCCGGATGGGGTGGTGGTGATGGCCATGATGCTCCTTCAATGGTGAGTGAAAGCCGTTGCCGGCTTAGCCTTCGATTGTAGTCCATGGCTCAGCAAAGCGCCATGGCGTTAGCTTCTCGACCACGAGTGTGAGCAAGCTGTTATGGCCACCCGGCCAAGCCGTTGTTTTTGCGGAGCGCCCGCAGGCGAAATCCCCCTGAAATATTGTCGGCAATAACTATATTCGTCCGTTTTCCCCGTAAAATAAGGGCTTATGTCTTCTCCGGCGAGCTTCTCTATGTTCCGCAGTTTCACTTGCGCCACCCTTCGCGCGATTGTGTTTCCCTTGTTGCTGGCGGCAGTGCCCGCCGCGCAGGCTAATGTTGTGGTCGTGCTGAATTCGCGCGATGCGACGGTGCAGCTGCTGGACCAGTCCACGCACAAGAGCCTGGAAACCATTGCCGTGGGCAAGGAGCCGCATCACCTGATGTCCACGCCGGACAACAAGTCGCTGATCGTGGCCGCGGCCGTCGGCAACGAGCTGGTCTTCCTCGACCCGAAAACCGGGCAGGTGCAGCGCCGCGTCAAGGACATCCTCGACCCTTACCAGATCGGCTTCTCGCCGGACCAGAAGTGGTTCATCGCCACCTCGCTGCGCCTGGACCGCATCGACCTCTACAAATACGACGGCAAGGACTTCAAGCTGGGCAAGCGCATTCCCCTGCCTAAGCTGCCCAGCCATATCGCCTTCGATGCGAAAAGCACGATGGCCTTTATCACGCAGCAGGGCAGCGATCAGGTCAGCGCCATCGACCTCGCTACCCAGACCGTGAAATGGACCATGAGCGTGGGCAAGCTCCCGGCCGGCATCACCATGACGCCGGACGACAAGTACCTGCTGGTCGGCATCATGGGCAAGGACTATGTGGAAGTGATCGACTGGCGCACGCAGAAGTCGGTCAAGCGCATCAAGGCCGGCGCCGGCACCCACAACTTCCGCGCGCAGGGCGACAACCGCCTGACCTATGTGTCGAACCGGGTGTCGAATACGATCAATATCATCGACCAGAAAACGCTGGAGAACGTCGGCACCATCAATGTGCCGGGCGGCCCCGACTGCATGGAAATCACCGACGATGGCAAGACCATGTGGGTGACGCTGCGCTGGATTAAGAAAGTGGCGGTGATCGACCTCCCTTCGCGCAAGGTGGTGAAGATGATTCCCGTGGGCCGTTCACCGCATGGCGTGTTCTTCGCCAATTCCTCGGCCCGCATGTAAGGGACGCGGCCCGCGCGGCGCCATGAAGCGAGCTTCCCTGATCCTTGGCGCCGCCGTGCTGGCGGCCCATGCTGTCCACGCCGCCAATCCTGCGGCCTGCCGCGGCACGATTTACCTGACCTTCGACACCGGCAGCCAGTCGCAGGCCGAACTGATCGCCGCCACGCTGAAGCGCCACCATATCAAGGCCACCTTCTTTCTCGCCAACGAGAAAACGGTGCGCGGCGACTATGCGCTGGATCCGTCCTGGGCGGCGTTCTGGCAAGCCCGCGTGGCGGAAGGCCATGCTTTCGGTTCGCATACCTTTGACCACGTCTATTTCGAAAGAGATGCGGCCGGCGGTTTGATCCAGGTCAAACCCCAGTTCGGCGCGGATGCCGGTAAACGCCGGCAATGGACGGCCGGGCAGTTTTGCAGCGAGCTGCGCCGTGTCGACGATCGCTTCCGGCAGCTGACCGGCGCCCGGCTCGACCCGCTGTGGCGCGCGCCCGGCGGGCGCACCTCGCCGCGCACGCTGGCGGCGGCCGAAGCTTGCGGCTACCATCACGCAGGCTGGGCGCCCGCCGGTTTTTCGGGCGACGAGCTGTCCAGTGCCAGCCACCCGAATGCGCTATTGTTGAAGAAGGCGCTGGACGGGCTGCGCGATGGCGATATCTTCATGGCCCATATGGGCATCTGGTCGCGCAAGGATCCGTGGGCGCCGGCCAACCTGGAGCCGCTGATCGCCGGGCTGGAGAAAAAAGGCTTCTGTTTTGCGACCTTGCGTGAACATCCCGACTATTCCTCTTTCATGAAACAACGATGATCGACTTCCTGACCGAGCATTTCGCGCTGGCGCAAGGGTGGCTGTTCGAAACCGTGATCGAACCGCTGCTGTACTATGCCGGCCTGGGCGATGTGATCGAAGATGCCTTCGAAGGCACCGAATGGCTGCTGATCGGCGCGTGCGAAATCGTGCTGATCTTCCTCGTGCTGCGCCCGATGGAAGCCCTGATCCCGGTGCACCGCTTCGACGACCGGCGCGCCCGCTGGAACGATTTCATCTACACCTTCCTGCACCGCATCGGCCTGTTCCCGGTGCTGATCTTCTTCACGCTGGATCCGCTGATGGACCATGTGGCGGCCTGGCTGCACCTGGAGAACATCAGCCCCTTCAACCTGGAAGAACTGGTGCCGGACATGAGTCCCCTGACCAGCTTCTTCATCTATTTCGTGGTGCTGGACTTCTTCGATTACTGGTTCCACCGCGCCCAGCACCAGTTCAACTGGTGGTGGGGCCTGCACAGCCTGCACCACAGCCAGCAGAACATGAACCTGTGGAGCGACGACCGCAACCACCTGCTGGACGATGTGCTGCGCGACCTCTACCTGGCCATCATCGGCCTCGCCATCGGGGTGCCGCCGGGCCAGTATGTGCTGCTGATCTCCCTGTCGCGCATCCTGCAAAGCCTGCAGCATGCCAATGTGCGCCTGCACTTCGGCCGCGTCGGCGAATGGCTGCTGGTATCGCCGCGCTACCACCGCATGCACCATGCGGTCGGCGTGGGCCATGAATCGCATGGCAAGGGCACGCTGGGCGGCTGCAATTTCGCCGTGCTGCTGCCGGTTTGGGACATCGTATTCCGCACCGCGAACTTCACGCCGAAGTTCGAGCCGACCGGTGTGCGCGACCAGCTGGCGCGCGAGGATGCCGACGGCACCGTGCGCCCCGGCCGCGACTATGGCCGCGGCTTCTGGCAGCAGCAGTGGCTGGGCCTGAAGCGCATGGTGGAATTCGCCGCGGCGCGGAGGCCGGGCTGATGCGCGCCGTCGCCAACGCCTACGGCCGGGCGCTGCTGTCCCAGCTGCACGGCAAGATGCTGGTGCTGAGCATCCTGCCTTTCGTGCTGTCGGTGGCGCTGTGGGCGCTGCTGCTGTGGCTGGGCCTGCAGCCCCTGCTGGACTGGCTGCATATGCATTTCGTCGACTATGAAATCTTCCGCAGCACCAGCAGCTGGCTCGAATGGCTGGGCCTCGGCGTGCTGAAGACGGTGGTGGTGCCCTTCTTTGCCATGCTCCTGCTGCTGCCGCTGATGATCCTGACGGCGCTGGTCTTCATCGGGGTGATCGCCATGCCTGTCATCGTGCGCCACGTAGGCGGGCGCCACTTCGCGCAGCTGGAGCTGAAGCGGGGCGGCAGCATCCTGGGCGGCCTGGGCAAGGCGCTGAGTTCCTTCGGCATATTCGTGGTGCTGTGGTTCTTCACGCTGCCCCTGTATGCCTTCCCGCCGCTGGCGGTGCTGTCCTCCTCGCTGCTGTGGGGCTGGCTTACCAGCCGGGTCATGAGCTACGACGCGCTGGCCGACTATGCCAGCGAGGAGGAGCGCCGCACCATCCAGCATGAACGGCGCCGGGAGCTGTGGACCATCGGCGTCATATCGGGCGCTGCCGGATCGCTGCCTGCTGTACTGTGGGTAGGCGGCGCCGCCATCGCAGTCGTATTCTTCCCCTTCCTGCTGGCCGCCTCGATCTGGCTCTATGTGCTGATCTTCATCTTCACCGGCCTGTGGTTCGAGTACTTCTGCCTGCAGGCGCTGGCCGAACTGCGCGGCCGGGAGGCCACCATCACCATCGAACAGGATACAGAATGAGCATCGGACTGATTATCATCGGCGACGAAATCCTGTCAGGCAAACGCACCGACCAGCATTTCCCGAAAGTGGTGCAGCTGCTGGCTGCGCGCGGCCTGCAGCTGGGCTGGGCCGAATACCTGGGCGACGAACGGGAACGCATTGCGGACACGCTGCGCCGCACCTTCGCCAGCGGCGACCTCGTGTTCTGCTGCGGCGGCATCGGCGCCACGCCGGACGACCATACGCGCCAGGCGGCTGCCATGGCCGCCGGCCTGCCCCTGGTGCTGCACGAGGAGGGCAAGCGCCTGATCCAGCAGCGCATTGTGCAGATGGCGCGCGAGGCAGGGCACGCGGCCGACCTGGAGGCGCCGGAAAACCTGCAGCGCCTGCAGATGGCGGAATTTGCCGAAGGCGCGGCCCTGATCCCCAACCCTTATAACAATGTGCCCGGCTTTGCCATCGGCACCCATTATTTCGTGCCCGGCTTCCCGGTCATGGCCTGGCCCATGATCGAGTGGGTGCTGGACACCCATTACGCCGACCTGTTCCACCGCGAGCAGCGCGCCGAGCACGCGGTGCTGGTGTACGAAACCGCCGAATCGCTGCTGACGCCGATGATGGTGGAACTGGAAGCCGCTTTCCCGCGCATCAAGGTGTTCAGCCTGCCCAGCGTGGGCGATGCGCAGACCCGGCGCCACATCGAGCTGGGTGTGAAGGGCGAGCCGGAACAGGCTGCCGCCGCCTTCGCGCAGCTGTGTGCCGGACTGGAGCAACTCAAGGCCGAGTTTCATCCCGCCGGGGACGCCAGGGCCTCTGGCTAAAGGCAGGGACGCGTTGTTTTTTTGCGAAAAAGCATGGGGCGGATGAGATTTTCAATTGTATCGCCCGTGCACATTTGCCTGATGTGGTGCAATGGCATTGCACGCTGTAACTAAGTCTGCTGTAACCAAGTCTGAATATGTCTTCCCAATACGATCAAGAAAGTCCGCACCTGGACGAGGAACAAGCCGCCACGCCGCCGCCGTCGGAGCCACGGAAGAGCAAGCGCTCCCGCAATGCCTTCATTGTGCTGATGCTGGTGCTGCTGTCGCTGGCGGTGTGGTGGATGCTGCGCGAGTTCCGCACCTCCACCATGCAGGCCAAATACTTCACCCACCTGGTCAAGCAGCTCAGCTACAAGGTCGAGCCGGGGCCCAGCGATGCAATCCGCTTCCCGCACGACAGCCCCTACGACGAACGCCTGGGCTACGCCAATATGCCCGACTACCTGGCCAAGCTGAAAACCCGCGATTATGAAATCACGGCCCAGTCGCGCTTCTCGCCCAAGATGGTGGAGCTGTCGGACATGGGCATCTTCACCACCTTCCGCGAAAAGACCCGCACCGGCCTTACGATCTACGATTGCCGCGCCCAGCCGCTGTTCTCCACCAGCTATCCGGAACGGATCTACCCGAGTTTCGAGCAGGCCCCGGCCGCCCTGGTGCATAGCCTGCTGTTCATCGAAAACCGCGAACTGCTGGACAAGACCTACCCGAAACGCAATCCGGCCGTGGAATGGGACCGCCTGTCCAAGGCCGTGCTGGAGAAGACCGCCAGCGCGGTCGGCGCCGGCAGCCACCGCGCGGCCGGCGGCTCCACCCTGGCCACCCAGATCGAGAAGTACCGCCATTCGCCGGAAGGCCGCACCGGTTCCATGAAGGACAAGCTGCAGCAGATGATTTCCGCCTCGCTGCGCGCCTACCAGCAGGGCGAGGACACCACCGCCGTGCGGCGCCAGATCGTGGTGGACTACCTGAATACGGTGCCGCTGTCGGCCAAGCCGGGCTACGGTGAAGTGAACGGCATCGGCGACGGCATGTGGGTGTGGTATGGCCGCGACTTCGACGAAGTGAACAAGCTCCTGGGCGGCAAGATGGACCAGCCGGACAGCCCGCTGGCCTTCAAGGAGGCATTGAGCCTGCTGATCGCGCAGCGCCGCCCCAGCCACTACCTGGGCGATGGCGACGAGGACCTGGAAGTGCTGGCCAACAGCCACCTGCGCCTGCTGGCCCAGGCCGGCGTCATCACGCCGCAGCTGCGCGACGCGGCGCTCAAGGTCAAGCTGAAACCGGCCCACGGCTCCGGCCTGCAGTCGGCGCCGCCGATGAGCTATGTGACCAAGAAAGCCTCGAATGCCGTGCGCGTGCACCTGGCCAACCTGCTGGGCGATAACCGCATGTACAACCTGGACCGGCTGGACCTGTCCGTGGTCTCCACCCTCGATGCGGACGCGCAGAAGGCCGTCACGCAGATGCTGCGCGACCTGAAGGATCCGGAAATCGCGCTGAAGGCCGGCCTGACCGGCAAGGGCATGCTGGGCAACGGCGACCCGGCCAATGTGGTGTACAGCTTCACGCTGCTGGAAAAGGGCAAGGACACCAACTACCTGCGCGTGCAGACCGATAACTACGACCAGCCGCTGGACATCAATGAAGGCGCCAAGCTGGACCTGGGCTCCACCGCCAAGCTGCGCACCCTGGTGACTTACCTCGACATCGTCGACCAGCTGTGGAAGAAGTACCAGGACAAGAGCCCGGAAGAACTGAAGAAGGTCGCGGTCGATCCCAAGGACCGCCTGACGGCATGGGGCATCGAATACATGCTCACCACGCCGGCTGCCCAGCGCAGCCTGCCGCATATGCTGAACGCGGCCATGGAGCGCAAGTATTCCGGCAATCCGGGCGAAGGCTTCTTCACCGGCGGCGGCCTGCATTACTTCGGCAACTTCTCGAAAGAGGACGACTTCAAGATCCTGACCGTGCGCGAAAGCCTGCGCCGCTCCACCAACCTGGTGTTCGTGCGCCTGATGCGCGACGTGGCCAAATATTACTCCTTCCAGATGCCGGGCTCCTCGGCCACCCTGCTGGCCGATGCGGACGATCCGCGCCGCGCCGACTACCTGGCGCGCTTCGCCGACATGGAAGGCAAGGAGTTCCTGTCCCGCTTCTACAGCAAGTACAAGGGCAAGAAGGTGACGGAGCTGGACCGCATCCTGGTCGACAGCGTGCGCCCGACGCCGGTGCGCCTGGCGAATATCCACCGCACCCTGTTCCCGAAAGCATCGCTGGCCGAGTTCACCATGTTCGTGAACGGCAACCTGCAGTCGCAGAACGAGGTGCCGGACGACCGCCTGGCGCGCATGTACGACCAGTACGCGATGGACAAGTGGAGCCTGGCCGACCGCGGCTACCTGGCCAACCTGCATCCGCTGGAATTGTGGCTGGTGGCCTACCTGCGTTCGCACCCGGGCGCCAACTTCAGCGACGTGGTGGCGGCCAGCGAGAAGGAACGCCAGGAGGTCTACCAGTGGCTGTTCAAGACCCACCGCAAGCACGCGCAGGACAAGCGCATCGCCGGCCTGCTGGAGATGGAAAGCTTCATGGAGATCCACCGCCAGTGGAAGAAGATGGGCTATCCCTTCGACTCGCTGGTGCCTTCCTATGCGACCACGCTGGGCGCCTCGGCCGACCGTCCGTCCTCGCTGGCCGAGATGATGGGCATTATCGTCAACGGCGGCGTGCGCAAGACCACGCAGCGCATCGAGTCGCTGCATTTCGCGGCCGGCACGCCTTACGACACCAAGGTGGCGCGCGCCAGGAGCAGCAGCAACGAACAGGTGCTGTCGCCGGAAGTGGCGCGCGTGGCGGCCGATGAAATCCGCGGCGTGGTATCGGACGGTACGGCGCGCCGTGTCAAGGCGGCCTTCGTGGGCGCGGACGGCGCCATTATCCCCGTGGGCGGCAAGACCGGCACCGGCGACCAGCGCTTCGACGTGTATGCGGCGGGCGGGCGCCTGATCGAATCGCGCTATGTGAACCGCTCGGCGACCTTCGTGTTCAATATCGGCGAACGCTTCTTCGGCAGCATGACGGCCTATGTGCACGGGCCGGAATCGAAGAATTACGACTTCACGTCGGCGCTGCCGGTACAGCTGCTGACGGTGCTGGCGCCCAGCCTGATGCCGCTGATCGAACCGCAGGCGGCGCTCAAGCCGGGCACTTCGGTGGCGGCAGCGGCGGCGGCGCTCGGCGCGCCCGTGAAGGCCTGCGGGCGTTAAAATCCGGGCATGAAACCCGTACGCCACCACGTCACACGCATCTTAAAGTTCACGCGCTTCTCGTTCAGCGACCTGATAGCCAGCGCGGCGCCAACCTTCCTGTTGATCGCCGCGCTGTGCGTCGCCGCCTACCTGATCGTCGATCCGGCGCCGCCGCGCCGCGTCACCCTCGGCACCGGGCAGGAGAACAGCGCCTATGACCGCATCGGCCGGAAGTACGCCCAGGAGCTGGGCAAGCATGGCATTGCCGTTGCGCTCAAAGGCTCGCACGGCTCGCGCGAAAACCTGCGCCTGCTGAACGAAGGGAAGGTCGATATCGCCTTCGTGCAAAGCGGCACCACCGACCAGGCGGAAGCCGAGCGGCGCGGCCTGGTTTCGCTGGGCAGCCTGTTCACGGAACCGCTGTGGCTTTTCCTGCGCGAACACAAGGGCAAGCCGCCCATCACCCAGCTCACGCAGCTGAAGGGCATGAGGATCAATATCGGCGCCAGGGGCAGCGGGGCGCCGCGCCTGTTCCGCCAGGTGCTGGAAGTGAATGGCCTGGATGTAAAAGAGATCCAGGCCTCCCAGCTGGACAACACGCCGGCCACCGTCGAGCTGATCGAAGGCCGCGTCGACGGCATCGTGTTTGCCGCGGCGCCGGACGACCCGCTGATCCAGATGCTGCTGGCCACGCCCGGCATGGCGCTGTTCGATTTCGCGCAGGCCGAGGCCTATACGCGCCGCCTGCCTTTCCTCACGCATGTGACGCTGCCGCGCGGCATCGTGGACCTGGGCCGCGACCTGCCGGCGCGCGACTATCACCTGATTGCGCCCACCGCCACGCTGGTGGCGCGCGAAGACCTGCACCCGGCCCTGGTCGATCTCTTCGTGCAGGCGGCGGCGCGCATCCACAGCGGGGCAGGGTGGTTCCAGCAGCAGGGGCAGTTCCCTTCGCCGCGCTTCAGCGAGATTCCGGTGGCGCCGGAAGCGGCCAAGTTCTACAAGGACGGGCCGCCTTTCCTGCAGCGCTACATGAACTTCTGGCTGGCCAATTTCTTCGACCGCATGTGGGTGGTGGTGGTGGCGCTGGGCGCGCTGATCCTGCCGCTGTCGCGCGTGGTGCCGCCCCTGTATGTGTGGCGCATCCGCTCGCGCATCTACCGCTGGTACGGCCAGCTGCGCGCGGTGGAACAGGCGCTGGAAGCGGCGCCGCCGGAGCGCCGCGAGGAGGTCAGCAAGGCCCAGCTGGAACGCCTGAACGATATCGAACAGCGCGTGAACCAGATCTCGATCCCCTTGTCCTTTGCGGACGACCTGTATGGCCTGCGCAGCCATATCAACTTCGTGCGGCAGCGAGTCATCGGACAAGTAAGTAGTAGTACGGACTGAACTTTATTGGTAAAACGAAACAATGTTGTTTCTTTCCCCAATTGGTGAAATTCGATCCCGAATTAATTGACAGGCGAGCAGGCTCATCACTACATTAAATTAGGCCTTGCGCAGCAAGACCGAATAAGCCCCATCGTTCGATCAAGCCTCAAAAATAATTCGAAGGGATCCACAATGCAGAGTACGAGAAAACCAAACAAGAGCCTCCTGGCGGCCACCATTGCTTCGCTGTTCGCCGGCGCGGCATTCGCCCAAACCCCAACCCAGGCAACGGAAGACAGCCAGGCCACCGTGGTGGTGACCGGCACCCGCGTTTCCAACCGCACCGTGCTCGATACGTCGGCGCCGGTGGACGTGATTTCTGCCGACACCATCAAGAACACCGGCGTGCCCGAGATCAGCCAGGCGCTGTCCGTGGCGCTGCCATCGCTGAATTTCCCGCGTCCCGGCCTGGCGGACGGCACCGACACCATCCGTCCCGCCACCTTGCGCGGCCTGGCGCCGGACCAGACCCTGGTGCTGGTGAATTCCAAGCGCCGCCACACCTCCTCGCTGATCAACCTGAACGGCACCATCGGCCGCGGTTCGGCGGCAGTGGACATGAACACCATCCCGACGGCGATGGTGAAGAACATTGAAGTGCTGCGCGACGGCGCATCGGCCCAATACGGCTCGGACGCGATTGCGGGCGTGGTCAATATCCGCCTGCGCACCGACCGCAGCGGCGGCGAGGCGACCGCGAGCTATGGCGCCCGCATCACCGAATACGAATTCGCCGTGGCGCCGCCGCCGGCAGGCGCCAACTGGGCTGCCGGCCCGACCTCGCGCGAACGCACCGACGGCCAGACCGGCACCGTCAGCCTGTGGAAAGGCCTGCCATGGGGCGAATCCGGCCATGTGACCATCGCCGCCGAATACAAGGACCAGGCGCACACGGAGCGCAGCGGCTACGACATGCGCCAGCAATACCCGCTGGTGAGCGGCGCCTTCGATCCGCGCGAAGCCACCATCAACCGTTTCAACGCCTGGTACGGCGAGCCGGAGATGAAGCAGTCCACGCTGTTCGTCAATGCGGGCAATAACCTTGGCGACGGCGTGAAGCTGTATGCCTGGAGCAGCTACCAGAAGCGCGAAGCGAAATCGGGCGGCTTCTTCCGCCGCGCGCTGCAGGACAACAACACCATCCAGATCTATCCGAACGGCTTCCTGCCCATCATCTCGCCGGACGTGGACGACTACAGCGCGGCGGCAGGCGTGACCTGGATGCTGGGCGGCTGGGACATGGACACCTCGCTCAGCTACGGCAAGAACGAGATGGCCTACACCATCGAGAACACGCTGAACCGCTCGATCGGCCCATCGTCCAAAACCAGCTTCGATGCGGGCGGCTACTCCTACGACCAGCTGACCTTCAACCTGTCCGGCGTGCGCCAGTTCGACGTGGGCCTGGCCTCCGACCTGAACGTGGCGCTGGGCGCCGAGGCGCGCCGCGAAGGCTACAAGCTGTGGGCCGGCGAGCCGGATTCCTACCGCAATGGCGGCGTGCTGCTGCCAAGCGGCGCACCCACCGCATCGGGGTCGCAGGTGTTCCCGGGCTTCCGCCCGAGCGATGCATCGAACAGCCACCGTACCGCGCTCAGTATCTTCGCCGACTTCGAAGCGAACCTGACGCAGAACTTCCTCGGCTCCTTCGCGGTGCGCGGCGAGCACTACTCGGACTTCGGCAACAACTGGTCCGGCAAGCTGGCAGGCCGCTACAACTTCACCAAGGACTTCGCGCTGCGTGGTTCGGTGCAGAACGGCTTCCGCGCGCCATCGATGCAGCAGCAGAACTTCACCTCGACGTCGACCAACTTCATCAACGGCATCCCTTACGACATCACCACCTTCAAGCCTGCCGACCCGGCCGCGATTGCGCTGGGCGCGAAGCCGCTGGAAGCCGAGAAGTCCACCAACTACTCCTTCGGCGCGGTGATGAAGCTGGGCCGCGGCAGCCTCACGGTGGACGGCTACAAGATCAAGATCCGCAACCGCATCGTGCTGTCGGAGAACCTGACGGCGGCCAATGTGCGCGACTACCTGACGGCGCGCGGCTTCATCGGCATTGGCGGCGGCCGCTTCTTCATCAACGGCGTGGATACCACGACGGATGGTGTGGATGTGGTGTTCAACCATCCGTTCTCGCTGGGCACGGCCGGCAAGCTGGATCTCACGCTGGCGGGCAACTACACCAAGACCGACGTGACCAAGGTACCGGCCACGGCGCAGCTGGCAGCCCTGAGCCCGGCGCCGATCCTGTTCGACCGCGTGAATGTGCTGACGTTCGAAGAAGGCACGCCGAAGACCAAGTTCAGCGCCAACCTGAACTGGTCGATGGGCGCCTGGGGCGCGACGGCACGCGCCACGCGCTACGGCAAGATCCTGACCCCGGCCTCGCCGGCGACGCTGGACCAGTGGGCATCGGCCAAGGTGCTGGTGGACCTGGAGGGCCGCTATGCGGTGAACAAGCAGCTGTCGCTGGCGCTGGGCGCGGATAACGTGTTCGACCAGTACCCTGATGCCTACACCACGGCGCAGAACACCACGGGCAACGCGCCGTTCTCCAACTACTCGCCGTTCGGCCGCTCCGGCCGCTACGTCTACGCCCGCGTCAACTACGCCTTCTAAGGCAGAACACTGACACCATAGGGCCAGACCCCATGGTGTCAGTGTTGATTTACAAGTGAACAACAGTACGATACAAAAAGCTGCGTATTAGAAACTTGTTCGATACACACGATTGAGATCATGGGCCCTCATGGGCCCACGATCTCTTTCTTTTTCCGGCAAACGCATCCTGCGCGGTGCGCTGTGCCTGCTGGCGATCTTCCTGTTCTGCCTGAGCTACTGGATCCACCGCTACTTCGGCCAGCTGGATGTCAACCAGATCGCCTATCACCTGAACTTCGGCGTCGATATCGTCCGCAGCTCCGATCCCGTTTTTACCAGGCGCTTTGTCCGCTGGTGCGTGCTGGCGCCCTGCATTTTCCTGGCACTGCTGCTTGCCGCCGAGCGCCGCCTGCTGGGCGCGCTGCTGCGGCAGCCGCGCGCATGGCGGCCGGCGCTGTGCCGTCTCTACCGGCAGCTGCCCAATGTGCTGCTGGCCGCCGCCGCCGGCTTCTGGCTGTGGGATGTCTCGGCCCTGAAATATGTGGGCGCCAATTTCGGGCCGGATTACTTCGGCGCGAACTATGTGCAGCCGGGCTCGGTCCAGCTGGCCGAAAGGGAGGCGAAGAACCTGATCCTCATTTATGTGGAGAGCCTGGAAACGGGCTATGCCGACCGCGCTGCCTTCGGCCGCGACCTGATTGCGCCGCTCACCGGCCTGCACGGCGCCAGCTTTGCCGCGTACGAGCAGGCGCCCGGCACCGGCTGGACCATTGCCGCCCTGGTCGCTACGCAGTGCGGGGTGCCGCTGGAGCGGGTCACAATTTTCGACGGCAATACGCAGGGGCAGATGATGGATTCCTTCCTGGGCAAGGCTGTCTGCCTGCCCGACCTGCTGGCGCAGCGCGGCTACCGCAATGTGTTCATGGGCGGTGCGTCGGCGCGCTTCGCGGGCAAGGACAAATTCCTGCGCCAGCACCACTACCATGAAGTCTACGGCAAGGACGAGTGGCTGCGGCGCGGCGCCAGCGAAAGCGCCATGAACGGCTGGGGCCTGTACGACGCCGACCTGTTCCGCGAGGCGCGGGCAAAGCTGCGCCAGCTGGCGGCCTCGAAGCAGCGCTTCAACCTGTCGCTGCTGACAGTGGATACCCACGAGCCGGGCGGCCCCCGGTCCGCGCATTGCGCGCGGGCCGGCTATGCGGCGGGCTTCGAGGGCATTGTGTCCTGCACGGCGGCCGAGGTGGCGGACTTCGTGCGCTTCGCGCGCGAGCAGGGCTACCTGGAGAACACCAATATCGTGATCATGGGCGACCACCTCGCGCGCAAGAACCCGCTGTCGGCGCAGCTGGAATCGCTGCCGCGCCGCGCCATCTTCAACCGCTTCATTGCGCGCGATGCGCCGGCGCCGGTGCGCGGCCAGCTGCTGCATTTCGACCTGCTGCCGACCATCCTGGAATTCGCCGGCTATGCGGTGCCGGGCGGCCGCCTCGGCCTCGGCTATAGCGGCTTCAGCCGCCATGCGCAGCCGCCGCCCGGCCGCCTGCGGGAGATGGAGCGCGACCTGCTGAACCGCTCGGACCAATACCTGGCCCTGTGGGCCCCCGACTGAATCAGGCGCCCAGCCAGGGCAGGCCGGCCTTGCACCAGCCGCCCACCGTCTTGCGGTGGCCCGCGCTGTCCTTGTCGCCTTCGAACCCTTCCAGGATGTCGTAGCAGCACGTGTAGCCGTGTTCCGTCGCCAGTTTCGCCGAGTGGCGCGAGCGCACGCCGGAACGGCACAGGAAGAGCAGCACCTCGTCCTTGCCCGCCACGGCCGCCAGCTGGGCCAGGAAATCGGGATTGGGGGCGCCGCCCGGCCAGGTGCTCCATTGCACGGCGGCATGCTGGGCTTCCGGAATTGTCACGCGGCCCACCCAGTCGCGCTCCGCATTGGTGCGCACGTCCACCAGCTTGATGGCGGGATCGGACTTCAACAGCTGGTACGCCTCGTCCGGTGTCACCGCGCCGGCATAGGGCAGGGTGGTGTCGCGCGTGCGGGCGCGTTCGAGAATTTGTTCCGGGGTCGCCATGTTTTCCGCTTTCGTCTTCGTTTATGATGGTCGCGCACCGCGGCGCACCAGTGTGATGCATTTTCACCATTTCAGTGCAAATGGATGAGATTGCACTAAATGAGTGCATGTGCAATCGTGGTGCGCGGGCTTTGCCCAAAGGATTTTAGCTCCGATGCCCGCTGGCATGGAACCTGCTTACTCAATCCGCGAGTTTTTGCCGCATTCCGGTGCGGCAGCCCTTTTCACTTAGGAGATATGCATGGCAATGACCGCCGAAGAAGTTCTGAAGATGGTAAAAGATAACGAAGTCAAATTCGTTGATTTCCGTTTTGCCGATACCCGTGGTAAAGAACAGCACGTTACCGTGCCTGTGTCCGCTTTTGACATCGACAAGTTCGAGTCCGGCCACGCCTTCGACGGCTCCTCGATCGCTGGCTGGAAGGGCATCGAAGCGTCCGACATGCTGCTGATCCCTGATCCGAACACCGCGAACATCGACCCGTTCATGGAAGAGACCACCCTGTTCATGCAGTGCGACGTGATCGAACCGTCGGACGGCAAGGGTTACGACCGCGATCCGCGCTCCATCGCCAAGCGCGCCGAAGCCTACCTCAAATCCTCCGGCCTGGGCGACACCGCCTACTTCGGCCCGGAGCCGGAATTCTTCATCTTCGACTCCGTGAAGTGGAAGATCGACATGTCCGGCGCCATGGTCAAGATCGACTCCGACGAAGCTTCCTGGTCGACCGACAAGGACATCGAAGGCGGCAACAGCGGCCATCGTCCAACCGTCAAGGGCGGCTACTTCCCTGTGCCTCCAGTCGATTCCTTCCAGGACATGCGCTCGGAAATGTGCCTGATCCTCGAATCGATGGGCATCCCGGTTGAAGTGCACCACCACGAAGTGGCGGGCGCCGGCCAGAACGAAATCGGCACCAAGTTCTCGACCCTGGTCGAGCGCGCCGACTGGACCCAGAACCTGAAATACATTGTGTGGAACGTGGCGCACAGCTACGGCAAAACCGCTACCTTCATGCCGAAGCCTATCGTTGGCGACAACGGCTCGGGCATGCACGTGCACCAGTCGATCTGGAAAGACGGCAAGAACCTGTTCGCCGGCGACGGCTATGCCGGCCTGTCCGACTTCGCGCTGTACTACATCGGCGGCATCATCAAGCACGCCAAGGCCCTGAACGCGATCACCAACCCCGGCACCAACTCCTACAAGCGCCTGGTGCCAGGCTTCGAAGCACCGGTGAAACTGGCGTACTCGGCCCGTAACCGTTCCGCTTCGATCCGTATTCCGCACGTGGCCAATCCCAAAGGCCGCCGTATCGAAACCCGCTTCCCGGACCCGCTGGCCAACCCATACCTGTGCTTCGCCGCGCTGATGATGGCCGGCCTGGACGGCGTGCAGAACAAGATCCACCCGGGCGAAGCCGCGTCGAAAGACCTGTACCACCTGCCGCCGGAAGAAGACGCGCTGATCCCGACCGTCTGCGCTTCGCTGGAAGAGGCCCTGGATGCGCTGAACAAGGACCGCGAGTTCCTGACCCGCGGCGGCGTGTTCACCGACACCATGATCGACGCCTACATCGAGCTGAAGATGAGCGAAGTCACCCGCATGCGCATGACCACGCATCCGGTTGAGTTCGACATGTACTACTCGCTGTAAGAGCGGTGCAGCCGGTTCCCGAGCCGGCGCAAAACGGCGCGAGGCGAGCCAGTGCTTTCCTCGCGTTTTTTTTCGAATGTTGTATAGTCGGGGCATGAAAAAACGCATTCTTGTACTGGCGCTGGCGGCCGGTTCGGCCCAGGCGCAGATCTATCGTTGTGTGGATGCCAACGGGCACAAGGAGTACACGGACAGCCGCAAGGGCAGCCACTGTGTACTGCTGGATGTGCCGGGCGCGATCGCGGCGCCGGCTGCGCGCAGTGCGCCGCCGAAGGCCAGGCCGCAGGTGCCGGCCGCCGCGTCGCAGTTCCCGCGCATCGATAACGCCGAGCAGAAGGCGCGCGATGCGGACCGGCGCGCCATCCTCACCGAGGAGCTGAACGCAGAGATGAAGAAGCTGGCGGAACTGAAGGTGGAGTTCAATAACGGCGAGCCGGAACGGCGCGGCGATGAACGCAACTACGCCAAGTACCAGGAGCGCGTGGCCACGCTGCGCGACAGCATCTCCCGCTCGGAGAAGAATGTGGAAGCCCTGCGCAGGGAAATCGCAAACATACGATGACCAGAGTGAGCAATTTTGCGGAGCCGCGCCTGCCGTCCATGGCCGGGCTGGACCTGCTGGCCTCCGCCGTGCTGCTGATCGACGGCAGCAACCATATCGTTTACGCCAACGCGGCGGCCGAGAACCTGCTGGAAAGCTCGCTGAAGGCCATGTCGCGCCAGACGCTGGGCGACCTGTTCATCAATGCGGCCGAGCTGGACAACATCACGGCCCAGGCCCGCGCCCACCAGTTCTCCGACCTGCGCCAGGAACTGACGCTGGAGCGGCTGGGGCGCGATGCGCTGCAGGTGCACACCATCGTCAGCGCGCTGGACGAGCCTCCCGGCGGCGTGCTGGTCGAGCTGCGCGAAACGGTGCAGCAGATGAAGCTGGACCGCGAGGAGCGCCTGCTGGACCAGAGCCAGGTGAACAAGGAGCTGATCCGCAACCTGGCGCATGAAATCAAGAATCCGCTGGGCGGCATCCGCGGCGCGGCCCAGCTGCTGGAAATGGAGCTGCCGCCGCTGCACCTGGGCCAGCTGCGCGAGTACACCCAGGTCATCATCAAGGAGGCGGACCGCCTGCAGACGCTGGTGGACCGCCTGCTGGCGCCGCACCGCCGCCCGCATATCGTGGGCGATGTGAATATCCACGAAGTGCTGGAGCGCGTGCGCAGCCTGATGATGGCCGAATTCCCCAGCGGCCTGGCCATCCTGCGCGATTACGACGCCTCGCTGCCCGAGTTCCGCGGCGACAAGGAACAGCTGATCCAGACCGTGCTGAACATCGCGCACAACGCGGCGCAGGCGCTGGCCGGGCGCATCGAAGCGGGCGATGCGCAGATCACGTTCAAGACACGGGTCGCGCGCCAGGTCACGCTGGCGAAGGTCCGTTACAACCTGGCATTAGATTTGCATATCATCGACAATGGACCGGGCATTTCGCCGCAGATCCGCGACCGCATCTTCTATCCGCTGGTATCCGGGCGGGAAGGAGGCAGCGGCCTCGGCCTGACTTTGGCGCAGACCTTCGTGCACCAGCACCTGGGCGTCATCGAATGCGAAAGCCGGCCTGGATACACGGACTTCCGGATCCTGCTGCCCCTGCCATAAGCGGGTGCCGCGCCGGCCGCTATCCCTGATTAAAGATCCATATTGCGGAACCACACAACACATGAAGCCAATCTGGATAGTTGACGACGATGAATCGATCCGCTGGGTACTGGAAAAAGCATTAGCGCGGGAAAACCTCGCCACCCGCAGTTTTGCCAATGCGCGCGACGCGATCGCCGCGCTGGAGCACGAGACGCCGCAGGTGCTCGTCTCCGACATCCGCATGCCGGGCGATTCCGGCCTCGACCTGCTGCAGCTGGTCAAGCAACGCCATCCCGGCCTGCCGGTCATTATCATCACCGCCTTCTCCGACCTCGATTCGGCCGTGGCCGCCTTCCAGGGCGGGGCCTTCGAATACCTGGCCAAGCCCTTCGATATCGACAAGGCCGTGGAGCTGATCCGGCGCGCGCTGGACGAGAGCCTGCGCGAAGCCAGCGTGGAATCGGGGCCGGCCGAAACCCCGGAAATCCTGGGCCAGGCGCCCGCCATGCAGGAGGTGTTCCGCGCCATTGGCCGCCTGTCGCAGTCGAATGTCACGGTGCTGATCACGGGCGAGTCGGGCACCGGCAAGGAGCTGGTGGCGCGCGCCCTGCACAAGCACAGCCCGCGCGCCGCCCAGCCCTTCATCGCGCTGAACACGGCGGCGATTCCCAAGGACCTGCTGGAGTCCGAGCTGTTCGGCCATGAGCGCGGCGCCTTCACCGGCGCCCAGGCCACGCGGCGCGGCCGTTTCGAGCAGGCCGAGAACGGCACGCTGTTCCTCGACGAAATCGGCGACATGCCCTTCGACCTGCAGACCCGCCTGCTGCGCGTGCTGTCGGACGGCCACTTCTACCGCGTGGGCGGGCACCAGCCGCTGAAGGCCAATGTGCGCGTGATCACGGCCACCCACCAGAACCTGGAGCAGCGCGTGCGCGACGGCCTGTTCCGCGAGGACTTGTACCACCGCCTGAACGTGATCCGCCTGCGCCTGCCCAGTTTGAGGGAGCGGCGCGAGGATATCCCCATTCTGGTGCGCCACTTCCTGGTGCAGAGCGCCAAGCAGCTGGGCGTGGAGGCCAAGCGCATGAGCGACGCCACCATCGCCTTCCTGCAGAGCCTGGACCTGCCGGGCAATGTGCGCCAGCTGGAGAACCTGTGCAACTGGATCACGGTGATGGCGCCGGGCCAGACGGTGGAGGTCAAGGACCTGCCGCTGGAACTGAGCGAAGGGCAGGGCAGCACGGTCCCGGCGGCCGAGCAGGCGCTGCCGCAGCACCACGGCACCGTCATCAGCGCGCCGGCCGCGGCCGCGCCGGATGGCTGGCTCAGCCTGCTCGAACTGCAGGCGGCCAGCATGCTGGCCGCCGGGCAGCAGGAGGTGATGGATGTGCTGGGGCGGCAGTTCGAGTCCTCGCTGATCCGCACCGCGCTCAAGTTCACGCATGGCCGCAAGAACGATGCGGCGGTGCGCCTGGGCATCGGCCGCAACACCATCACGCGCAAGATCGCGGAACTGGGCATCGACGGCGCCAAGGAAGATTAGCCGTCGTTCCCGCGCAGGCGGAAACCCAGGGGCGACACAGCATACTCCTGGGGCGCCTGCGCGGTGGCGACCTCGGTGGTAAGCTTCGGGCAGGAAATTGTCCGGAGCTTTTTTTATGCTGATTAATTGCGTCGCTTACCAGGATGGCCGCAAGCTGGCGGATGTGCCGGTGGCCGACATCAGCGACTACGTGTCGCGTCCCGACGCCTTCGTATGGGTGGCCTTGCGCGATGCGCTGCCCGAAGAGCTGGCCGTGATGCAGGAAGAATTCGGCCTGCACGAGCTGGCCGTGGAAGACGCCCAGCGCGGCCACCAGCGCCCCAAGATCGAGGAATACGGCGACTCGCTGTTCGTGGTGGTGAAGACCGTGGAACTGCTGGACGACGAGCTGCAGGTGGGCGAGGTCGATGTCTTCGTCGGCAAGAATTATGTGCTGTCCTCGCGCCAGAACAGCAGCCAGGGTTTCCTCGGCGTGCGGGCGCGCGCCGAGCGCGAGCCGGAACTGCTGCGGCAGGGCTCGTCCTTCGTGCTGTATGCGCTGATGGATGCCGTGGTGGACCGCTATTTCCCGGTCGTCGACGCCTTCGAATCGGAGCTGGAACAGATCGAGGAGCGCATCTTCATCCAGGGTTCGCAGCGCGCCAATATCGAGCGCCTGTACGATCTGAAACGCAAGGTGATGACCCTGCGCCACGCCGTGGCGCCGCTGCTCGATGCGATCGGCAAGCTGCATGGCGGCCGCGTGCCGGCGATCTGCGCCAATACCCAGGAATACTTCCGCGACGTGCACGACCACCTGCACCGCATCAACGGCACCCTGGATACCATGCGCGACACCATCGGCACCGCGATCCAGGTCAACCTGTCCATGGTGGCGCTGGAAGAGGGCGAAGTGAACAAGCGGCTGGCGGCCTGGGCCGCCATCTTCGCCGTGCTGACGGCCTTTGCCGGCATCTGGGGCATGAACTTCAAATCCATGCCGGAACTGGACTGGCGCTTCGGCTATCCGCTGGCGCTGGCCACCATGTTCGGCACCAGTTTCTACCTGTACCGGCGTTTCCGGCGTGCCGGATGGCTCTGATTTTGCCAATCTGTTGCAGCTTCACAGAGTAAGACATCTTTTCGACAATTTTGTGACAAATATGCGCCCACACGTGGGCCATGCGCGGTGTGCCGGTTAGTGCGTAAACCGGCCTGCGCGCGTCTGTCACCGATGTGTCACCGCCTTGCTGCCAAAGGGGCGCCGCGGCACTGGCGCCGCGTTGACGCTGCTCCTTCTCCCATGATTTTATTGCCCGCTTGAACACGTCGGAATCACCGGCGATGTGTTCGATATGTGACGTTCCGTGCTCCTGGCTGCCGCGACCCGGCAGGCAGGAGAGCGTTCAATCCAATGATCGGGAAAAAAAATATGTTGAATAAAAAAGTCTTGGTGCGGGCCGTGCAGCTCGCATTGGCCGGCGCCATCAGCACCGCCATGATGGAGCCGGCACTGGCGCAATCGAATGCCACCGGCAATATCGTCGGCAAGCTGGCTTCCGGCGCCGGCAGTTCCATCAGCGTGGTCGGCCTGGACAACGGCCTCAAGCGCACCATCGCACCGGAGGCCGACGGCAGCTTCCGCGTGACCTCCCTGCCGGTCGGCAACTACAAAGTCACCCTGATGCAGAACGGCGCCCAGGTCAGCACGCAGAACGTGGAAGTGCGCATCGGCCAGGAAGCGGAAGTCGCGCTGGCGCTGCAGACCGTGACCGTGTCGCAGCGCCGCAAGACCATCGACATGGGCGCCTCGAATTCCGGCTCCTCCTTCAATGCGCGCGAACTGGCGGCCCTGCCGCTGGCGCCGGAAGTGGCCAATGTGGTGCAGCTGGCCGGCGGCACCACCCGCGCCGACTCGCGCTACGGCAATAACGCGGCCAGCTTCGGCGGCTCCAGCGCCTCCGAGAACGCGGCCTATATCAACGGCTTCCCCGTCACCAACAGCCTGTACCAGGTGGGCTACTCCTCGCTGCCTTTCGGCTCCATCGGCGAGGCCCAGATCATCACCGGCGGCTACGGCGCCGAGTTCGGCCGCTCCACCGGCGGCGTGGTCAACATCACCACCAAGAGCGGCAACAATACCTGGGAAATGGGCGTGGGCGCCAGCTGGGCGCCGAACTCGCTGCGCGCCTCGCCGCGCAACATCATGTACCCGATGACCGGGGCGCCGATCAACGCCAACACCGACGGCAAGATCAACATCTACAAGGCCGGCGATGTGCTGGACGAGAAGATGTACAACGCCTATATCAGCGGCCCGATCATCAAGGACCGCCTCTTCGTCTACCTGGCCGGCGAATATAACGATGTGCACCGCGAAGGCGCCCGCCTGGCCGCCAGCAGCACCGTGGCCAACCAGACCGGCTGGGGCGTGCAGGAGCAGCGCGTGCCGCGCTACCTGGCGAAAGTGGACTGGAACATTACCGACAACCACCGCCTCGAATACACCCGCATTGCCGACACGGCGAAGCTGGACGAGAAGTACTACGGCCTGGATTACAACACCCTGAAGCACAACAATGTGGTGGCCGGCGGCGCCACCTACCGCAACTACGCGTCCGGCGTGCTGGGCCTGTCCAGTACCGGCGCGGCGCTGGCGGCGCCGCAGGGCGCGAACGTGAATATCTTCAAGTACACCGGCTACATCACCGACGACCTGACCGTGCAGGCGCTGGTGGGCAAGGCGCGTACCGAACGCGTGCAGGTCCCGCTGGGCTATGTGCCTGGCCTGCGCCCGATTTCGGCCGCCGCCGCCAACCGCGTGCCGGGCCTGAACTACACGCCAAGCCAGGTGCAGGGCTTCGCCGACCAGCTGCTGCGCGACGACGCGCATGACGAGAACAAGGGCCACCGCCTGGACGTCGAATACAAGCTGGGCAAGCAGCACACCCTGCGCGCCGGCCTCGACCGCAACAAGATCACGGCGCTGAACGGCACCGAATCCGCCGGCGGCGGCTCCTGGACCTATCTGCGCGTGACCGATCCGAACCAGGTGCTGTCCGGCCACAACATCTCGCCGGCCGCGGGCGGCGGCTACGGTACGCAAGGCTACTATGTGCAGGAGAACATCCAGCGCGGCGGCTCCACGCCGGCCGTGGACCAGTCGGCCCAGTACATCGAAGACCGCTACCAGGTCAACGACAACCTGGTGGTCACGCTGGGCCTGCGCAACGAGGCCTTCAAGAACTTCAACGGCGCCGGCGAAGTGTTCGTCGAGCAGAAGGACATGCTGGCGCCGCGCCTGAACGTGGCCTGGAATGTGTACGGCGACGGCACGCTGAAAGTGTTCGGTACCGCAGGCCGCTACTTCATGCAGCTGCCGGCCAATATGGCAGTGCGCTTCGCCGGCGCGGCGCTGAACACCGACCGCTTCTACACCTATACCGGCGTGGATGCGGCCACCGGCGCGCCGACCGGCCTGAACCCGATCAGCAATGTGCTGTCCGCAAACAACGAGTTCGGCCAGGAGAAGATCGCCAAGCAGCTGGCGGCGGAAGGCCTGAAAGCGCACTATCAGGACGAGATCAACCTCGGCTTCGAAAAAGCGCTGACGCCCGACTACAACGGCGGCGTGAAGCTGACCTACCGTACCCTGCGCAACAGTATCGACGACTTCTCCGATCCGCGCGCCATCATGCGCAAGCTGAGCGCTTCGGAAGCGGAATACTTCCAGAGCGTGTGGACCGGCGCGCTGTTCAATCCGGGCAAGGACAACACCTTCCTGGTGCCGGTCGGCCCGAACGGCCAGTCGCGCTCCGTGCACGTGACGGCGGCGGAACTGGGCTTCCCGGACGACGTGAAGCGTACCTATACGGCGCTGGAATTCATGCTGGAGCACCCGCTGCGTAATGGCTGGTACGGCAAGGTGAACTACACCTGGTCGCGCAGCTACGGCAACCAGGAAGGCCAGACCAAGTCGGACAATGCCCAGCCAGACGTGGGCTTCACTTCCGGCTGGGACTTCCCGGAAACCATGATCAACGCCGTGGGCCTGCTGCCGAATGACCGCAAGCATCAGCTGAAAGCCTACGGCTACTACGAGCTGAACAGGGAATTCGCGGTAGGCGGCAACCTGCTGGTGGCGAGCGGCCGTCCGAAATCGCGGACCTGCAATATTCCTGCGGCGATGGACCAGGAAGGCCTGGGCCTGTTCCAGTACGGTCCGGTGTTCTTCCTGTGCCCGGATGGCCAGAATGGCCGTGGCGCCCTGGGCCGCCTGCCGACCGAGTCGCGCATCGACCTGAACCTGACATACAAGCCGGCTTTCCTGAGCGGCACCATGTTCAAGGTCGACGTGCTGAACGTGACCAACCAGCAGGTGGTGCAGCGTATCAACGAAGGCTATAACGTCAGCCGTGCCGGCACCACGGTGAGCCCGACCGCCCTGCAGGAAGCGGCGTATTCCACGCCACGCAGCGTGCGCCTGACGGCCCAGTACAACTACAAGTTCTGAGCTGCGGCAGCCCCATGAAAAACGCCGGCGCAATGAACTGACCCCGTAAAGTTGGACGGTTAGTTTGCCTAAGCGGCCAAGGGCTGGGTTCTGTATTGCACAGGACTCAGCCCTTTTAGTTTGAGCTTGATG
>NZ_JBJQIK030000006.1:0-318803 GCF_045984285.3 Pseudoduganella rhizocola | reverse complement strand
CGGAGCAAGCTCCCTGTTACCGTTCGACTTGCATGTGTAAAGCATGCCGCCAGCGTTCAATCTGAGCCAGGATCAAACTCTTCAGTTCAATCTCTGTTTTATGGCATTTCTGCCATGGTCACTCACTCAAAATACTGACTTACAATATTTCTTGTGAGCGTTTAAATAATTTGAGCATCGAGGCCTAAGCCTCGTGCACTTCTTCAAACGCCCACACTTATCGACTGTTAATTTTTAAAGATCCTGCTGTGTCTCACGAAGCGTTGTGTTCGTGAAGCAGAGAAACGAGATTATGCCGCCCGGCACGAAGAGCGTCAACCCCTTTTTGCGTTTCAATCCCCTGTTTTTGCAGACTGTCGCACCTGGCTGGCGGAACTGGCGTCCGGCACGTACAGTTACACTCATCTAATAAGCTTTACCGAAAGAATTGCATGTTCCCGATGCCGAAAGCTCAAGAAACACTGAAGATGGTCCTCGCCTGGCTCCACAAGGCCTTCGACCGAACTGCGGTTTGGGTGACGCAACTGTCCTGGTGGAAGTTCTTCCTGTTTGCAGCGCTGGCCATGATTGCCGCGTCCATCCTGCAGGACGAGCTGTTCTCCTCCAGCCCGGACGAAGACATCGTCATCAAGTCGCACAAGCGCCAGTCCGGCAGCGCAGACACCAATATCGTCATCGACGACAGCGGCATCCACTTCAATCCGCGTGGCAAGGTGCGCAAAGAGAAGGATCCGGTGCCGCCTCCGGTTGAGATGGGCAGCCCGCATGAGGAGCCCGCCGCATCGCCGGACGGCGAAGTTCCCGCCGTACCCGATGCCGCCGAGGCAGCCGAAGCCGCTCCCGCTGCGCCTGCCGCCCCTGCAGCGCCGGCCGCGCCCGCGCCTGCGGCACCGCCCGCCAAGTCGGTGAAGCCGCCCCTGCCTCCTCTGCCCGGCGAGGAAGTCCACATCGAGCTGCCGCCGCAGATCGGCGAGGAACTGTCCAATGCGCTGGAAGAGGCGGTGGACAATGCCGCGGAAGAGAAAGTGTCGCGTTATCACAAGCAGGCTTCGACCTGGTTCCAGAGTTTCGTGACCCTGCTGGTGCTGGCCCTGTTTGCGATGAAGGCCCTGGTGGGCGGCAAAAAGAAGGCGGAGGCTGAAACCCAGTCGGCCAACGCCAATGCGGAACGCGAATCCATGCAGCGCCAGCTGAGCGAAGCCAAGATGCAGATGATGCAGGCCCAGGTTGAGCCGCACTTCCTGTTCAACACGCTGGCCTCCGTTGAACATCTGATCGAAACCGATCCGCCGCGCGCTTCCGCCATGCAGCGCAGCCTGATCAAGTACCTGCGCGCCGTGCTGCCGCAGATGCGCGACAACGCGCTGATTACGAACCTGGGCCGCGAGGCCGATATGGTGGTGGCTTACCTCGCGCTCCTGAAAATGCGCATGGAAGAACGCCTGACCATCGACTTCGAGATTCCCGACGGCCTGCGCAGCGCCGCCTTCCCGCCCATGATGCTGCAGTCGATGGTGGAAAACGCCATCAAGCACGGCCTGGAAGGCAAGCCGGAAGGCGGAACGCTGAAAGTGCGCGCCGATGTGGCGCACAGCAAGCTGCGCGTGACCGTCACCGACGACGGCCTCGGCTTCGGCGCGAAACCGAGCGATGGTACCGGCTTGGGCCTGATGACGATCCGCGAGCGCCTGAAACTGCTGCATGGCGACCAGGGCAAGCTCACCATCGAACCGAACAGCCCAAGCGGCGTGATCGCCATCATCGAAGTGCCCTATCAGCTGGCCACTACCCAGCCTGCATGAATAGATTGCTTCCCGCGCCGATTCATTGAATAATTAGCTTCTGTTTTTAACACCTTTTGCGCCATGCCTACTGCCATTCTTGCTGATGATGAACGATTGATGCGCGACCAGTTGCGCATGCGCCTGGGCCAGGTGTGGCCGGAGCTTGAAATTGTGGGCGAAGCCAAGAACGGCGAAGAAGCGATCGAGCTGGTCGATGAGCTGAAGCCGGACTACACCTTCCTCGATATCCGCATGCCGGGCAAGACCGGCATGGAAGCCGCGGCCGAAATCGGCAACAAGAGCCAGATCGTGTTTGTTACCGCTTACGATGCCTATGCGGTGGAGGCCTTCGAGCGCGGCGCCGTGGACTATGTGCTGAAACCGCCGGAGCCGGAGCGCCTGAAGATTACCGTCGACCGCCTGAAGAACCGCAAGGATGCGCCGGCCGGCGGCGATGTGAACGCAAGCGTGACGGCCATGCTGTCGCAACTGGCGGAAAAGATAGCGACGCCGAAGCCGAAGTTCCTGCAGTGGATCCAGGCCAGCATCGGCCAGGATCTGCGCATGATTCCGGTCGAGGAAATCCTGTTCTTCCGTTCGGACGAAAAATATACCTGCGTGCAGACCGACAAATTCGAAGCGCTGATCCGCAAGCCGGTGCGCGACCTGGCCGAAGAGCTGGATCCGGCCCTGTTCTGGCAGATTCACCGCGCTACGCTGGTCAACGTGAATGCCATTGAAGGCGTGACCCGCGATATCCGCGGCCGCCACCTGGTGATGATCAAGGGCCGTCCCGACAAGCTTGAAGTGAGCCGTTCCTTCCTGCACCTGTTCAAACAGATGTAATTCCCCGCCGGAGCCCGCCATTGCGCGGGCTCTGCGCCATCTCAACTCCCCTCGCGCTGCCTGTATTACGGTCTTTTCAAGGCTGCCTTTGCCGCAGCCTGGGGAGCTTCCATGCGTGCATTCCGACTATTCCGCCGTTTCCGTCCTGCGCCGCACGTTCGCACCGCAGGACGGCGCGCAAGCGATCATGCCATCGAATCGATCCGGGAAGATGAGCGTGCTTTCATCGCGCGCGAGCTGCATGACGACCTGGGACAGCTGCTTGCCACACTGCGGGTGGACGTGAACCTGCTGATGCAGCGCGACGCGCGCGAGCCCGGCGTGCGCGAGCAGCTGGAGGGCATGGACCGGCGCCTGCTGTCCGCCATCGTGTCGCTGCGGCGCATTGCCGGCAACCTGCGGCCGCTCGCGCTGGATGAAGGCGGGCTGTATTTTGCGCTGCAGGCGCTGCGTAATGAGTTCGAGCAGCGGCATGGCATCAGCTGCCTGCTCGACGCGCAGGAGACAGAGCTCATGTTCGACGATGCTTTCAGCACGGCCGTATACCGCATCGTGCAGGAATCGCTGACCAATGTGGCGCGGCATGCGGCGGCCGGGACCGCGCATGTGGCGCTGCGGCGCGAGTCTGCGATGCTGCGCATCGATATCGAGGATGACGGGTGCGGCATTCGCCCTGCGGATTTCAGGAAAGCGTCCTCCTTCGGCCTGCTCGGCATGCGCGAGCGGGTGCAGGCGCTGCGCGGAGAGATCGAGATTACCGGCAGCGCGGCCGGCACCAGCATCCATATCCGGCTGCCGCTGCCGGGAACTTCTTCTGGAAAGGCGCATCCAACATGAACGGCGGGAACCGCAAACAGGACTATGATCCAAACATGGAAGCCAGACTCGCAAAAGTAGAGCAGGATGTAGCCGACCTGAAAGTTGCCGTAAAAGTCATCCAGGAAACGATGGCGACGAGGACGGATATCGAATCGCTGAGAACGCAGATAGAGGCGTTGAAGGCCTATTTCGAAGCCCGGCAGACCCGGATGCTTATGTGGATCATCAGCGCTGTGTTCTTTGCCCAGCTGCTTCCACTTATTGCGCGGCACTTTTCATAAAAAAATGCCGCCCGGTTTGCACCGGACGGCACCAAAGTCAGACGCCCTCCAAGGCGCCCTCGCATCAGCTGTACTTAGAACGCGTGACGAACGCCCAGGTTGAAGGCGCTGTCGCCGCTGCCGGCTTCGTTGTTGTTGCCCACGGTGTAGCCGGCACCGTTCTTGTTCTTGATCTTCGCGTACGCCACATAGGTGGTGGTGCGCTTCGACAGGGCGTAGGAATAACCCAGCGCCCACTGGGTGGCGTCCTGGTTGTTCACGGTCTTGTCGTTCTTGTTGATGTAGGAAGCCATCAGGGTGCCGTTGCCCAGTGGGGCGGTCAGGCCGACCAGGGCTTCAGCGCCGTCGGTCGATGGCTTCGGCGCCACTTTGTAGCCATAGGCGTTGGCCACTGGCAGCGGTGCGCTGTTCAGGCCCTTGTCCGCCTCGTAGGCGAAGAAGGCTTTCACAACCTTGAAGTCGTAGTTGATGGCGAACAGGGTGTTCTTGCCTTCTTCACGGCTCACTGCCGGGGTGGTGCCGGAAGCGATGGTGTCGTTGTTGCGGTTGTTGTACACCAGGCGCGCGTTCAGCGGGCCTTGTGCATAGTTCAGGCCGATGGAGAACTGGCGGGCGGCGGTGTTGTCGCCAGGCTGTTCGCCCAGGCCGTACAGCACGTCAGCCGAGAAGCCGGATGCCGACGGGGTGGTGTAGACCACGGCATTGCTCACGCGGGTGTTCACGCCGCCGGTCGGGAACAGGTTCTTGGAGTTGCCTGCGTAACCGGCGCCGAAGGGATCGCCAACCTGGCTCAGGGCGTTATACAGCGGGTTGTACTGGCGGCCCAGGCTCAGGCTGCCCAGTTCCTTGCTCTTCAGGCCAACCAGGGCCTGGCGGTTGAACAGCGCGCTGTTGGTATTGTCCAGGGAGCCGTCATCGATACGATAGCCCGATTCGAGGGTGAAGAAGGCGGACAGGCCGCCACCCAGATCTTCCGTGCCGCGGAAACCGATGCGGGACTGGCTGCCGATGCCGCTGGTTACTTTGGTCACATCGCCTGCAACGCCGCCGCTTTCACGGACGATACCAGCGTCCACCACGCCATAAATCGTAACGTTCGATTGCGCCTGCGCCGAAGCTGCGAAAGCGCCCATAACCAGTGCTGCCAGAGTAATTTTTTTCACTTGATGATCTCGTTTCTTGAAGTTTAAGGACTTAGTGATCGCCTTGGATCTACCGGGGCGTAGTGTGCCCGGCAAATACTTCAACAATATGACATCAGCAAGTTGTTGCTTTTACGCAGCAGCTTATTTGAGACGGCAGCTCAGAAGCCAGTAATAGCGCGAGCGTTCAATGCGGATCTCGCGCACGCGGTCCGCCATTTTCTTGCGCAGCTGGGAATCGCTCAGGAAATTTTTCACAATTTCGAAACGTTCGCCGCCGGCCGTGTCACGAAACTGGTAGGTATTGCCTTCCACGTCCGTGCGGGCGATCGGCAGGCTGCTGCCGTCCACATAGCAGTTGTCCATCAGGACCAGAAGCACGTCCTTGCCGACTTTTGCGCGCAGTTGCGCGAGGAAGGCGTCCTGCTCTTCTTTTTTGACGTGCGACCACCAGAATCCGGCGAACACGGCAGTATAGGCGCCGGGAGCGGCCGGCAGGTCGAAGGCGTCGGCCTCAGCGAAGCTCACCCCGTTCAGGCCGCGCGCCTGGGCCAGGGCCAGCATCTCCGGGTTGAGGTCGGTGGCATGCACCGAGGCGGCGCTAGATGCAAAAGCCTCGGTCCAGTAGCCGGTGCCGCAGGCTATTTCCAGCACTTTATGACCGCGTAATACTTCGGCCAGACGGGTTTTCAGCGCGGCCAGCTCGGCCTGGCGCTCGGGCTTCAGGTAGACGCCTTCATATTGATTGGCGTGAACGGCGTAATATTTCGCCAGCGTTTCGTGATTCATGGTGATTACAGCTCGTAGTGTTCCTGCTCGCCGCGCATCGCCTGCTCGATGAGCTTACGGTTCAGCGTTGGGGCCAGCAGTTCGATAAAGGTATATATATAGGAGCGCAGGTAGGCGCCCTGCTTCACGGCCACGCGCGACACGTTCATGCCGAACAGGTGGCCCACGGAAATGGCGCGCAGGTTGCGGTCGCGCTCGGAGTCGAAGGCCATGCCGGCGATGATGCCGATACCCATGCCCAGTTCCACATAGGTCTTGATGACGTCGGCGTCGATGGCTTCCAGCAGCACGTCCGGCTTCAGGCCCCGCAGCGAGAAGGCATGGTCGATCTTGCTGCGGCCGGCAAAGGCACTGTCGTAGGTAATGACGGGATAGGAGGAAATATCCTCCAGCGTCACCGCCTTCAGCTTCAGCAGCGGATGGTCGGGGGGGACCACCACCACGTGCTCCCACTGATAGCAGGGCAGCGTGATGAGGCCGTCGATGCCCGCAATGGATTCGGTGGCGATGGCCAGGTCGGCCTGGTCGCGCTGCACCATCTCCGCGATCTGCTTCGGATTTCCTTGCAATAAAGACAAGCGCACCTTGGGGAATTTCTGCATGAAGGCCTGCACCACTTTCGGCAGGGTATAGCGCGCCTGGGTGTGGGTGGTGGCAATGGTGAAGCTGCCGCTGTCCTGCGCCGCATATTCCTTGCCGATGCGTTTCAGGCTGTCGATCTCCTGCATGATGAGCTCGACCGACTCCAGCACCAGCCGGCCCGGTTCGGTCAGGCCCCGGATCCGCTTGCCGTGGCGGGTAAAGATGTCCACGCCCAACTCTTCTTCCAGCTCGATAATGGCCTTGGACACCCCCGGCTGGGAGGTAAACAAGGCCTTGGCGGCGTCGGTCAGGTTGTAGTTCTGGCGTACGGCTTCCCGCACAAATCGCAGTTGATGAAGGTTCATTGCTGTTCCGTTGGCTTCCCCAAGCCGTATTTTACGCTGATGCTTATGCCCTATCCGTATATAAGCAAATAAAGACTAAGTCGTTTGGAATAAAGCGTGAGTTTATTACTATTGGAGCTACTTTGGGGAAAGCCTTTCGGGAACAGCATGTACCAATACGATCAATTTGACCATCTCATCATCCGCGAGCGGATTGAGCAGTACCGCGACCAGGTTCGCCGCCGCATTGCCGGCGAGCTGACGGAAGAAGAGTTCCTGCCACTCCGCCTGCAGAACGGCCTGTATATGCAGCGCCATGCCTATATGCTGCGCATTGCGGTGCCTTACGGCCTGCTGTCCTCGCAGCAGATGCGCATGTTCGCCCATATCGCGCGCAAGTACGACCGCGGCTATGGCCACTTCACCACGCGCCAGAATATCCAGTTCAACTGGATCGAACTGGAACAGACGCCGGATATCCTGGCCGACCTGGCCTCGGTGGAAATGCACGCGATCCAGACCTCGGGCAACTGCATCCGCAACGTGACCTCCGACGAATTCGCCGGCGTCGCGGCGGACGAGATCATCGATCCGCGCCCCTATGCGGAGGTGCTGCGCCAGTGGTCCACCTTCCACCCCGAGTTCATCGCCCTGCCCCGCAAGTTCAAGGTGGCGATCAACGGCGCGCTGGAAGACCGCGCGGCCATCGCCGTGCACGATATCGGCCTGACCGTGGTGAAGAATGAGGCAGGCGAGATCGGCTTCAAGGTCATGGTGGGCGGCGGCATGGGCCGCACGCCTATCCTGGGCAGCGTGATCCGCGAGTTCCTGCCGCGCGAACACCTGCTGACCTATACCGAAGCGATCATGCGCGTGTATAACCAGTACGGCCGCCGCGACAACAAGTACAAGGCCCGCATCAAGATCCTGCTGAAGGCCATCGGCGTGGAAGAATTCACGCGCCAGGTGGAAGAGGAATGGGCGGACCTGAAAGGCAGCGAGCAGACCCTGACGCTGGAAGAGATGGAGCGCATCATCGCCTACTTCCAGCCGCATGCCTACGAGACGCTGCCGGCCATCGATCCGGCGGCGGAACATGCGGACAACAAGGCCTTCGGCAACTGGCTGAAGCGCAATGTGAAGCCGCACAAGGTGCCGGGCTACGCGGCCGTGGTGCTGTCTCTGAAGAAGACCGGCGTGCCGCCGGGCGATGCCACCGCCGAGCAGATGGACTTCATGGCCGACCTGGCGGATCGCTACAGCTTCGGCGAACTGCGCGTGACCCACGAACAGAATATCGTGCTGGCCGACGTGGAGCAGTCGAAGCTGTTCGCGCTGTGGACCGAGATCAAGGCGCGCGGCCTGGCGACCCCGAATATCGGCCTGCTGACCGACATGATCTGCTGCCCGGGCGGCGATTTCTGCTCGCTGGCCAATGCCAAGTCGATTCCGATTGCCGCCTCCATTGCGGAGCGCTTCGACCACCTGGACTTCCTGCACGATATCGGCGATATCGAGCTCAATATCTCAGGCTGCATCAACGCCTGCGGCCACCACCACGTGGGCAGCATCGGCGTGCTGGGCGTGGACAAGGACGGCAGCGAATGGTACCAGGTGTCGATCGGCGGCTCGCAGGGCAACAACTCCGCCATCGGCAAGATCATCGGACCATCCTTCTCCGCGCAGCAGATGCCCGAAGTGATCGACCGCCTGCTGCAGGTATACCTGCGTGAGCGCACGCCGGACGAGCGCTTCGTCGATACCGCGCAGCGCCTCGGCGTGGCGCCATTCAAGGACTTTGTATATGCAACGCCGATTGCCGATGCCGGCCGTCTGGTAGGAGAGGACGAATATGCCTGATCAAATCATCAAGGGCCGCAGCATCGTGGCGAACGAATGGCAGCTGCTGCGCCTGGCCGAAGGCCAGGAAGCGGCATCGGTGGAAGTCCCCGCGGGTAAAACGATCGTGCCGCTGGCCGTGTGGGAGGCGCAGCGCGAAGCGCTGTCGGCCCGTTCCGACATCGGCGTGTGGCTGGCGCCGGACCAGCGTCCGGAAGTGCTGCGCGACGATCTGCCGCGCTTTGGCGTGATTGCGGTCGACTTCCCAAAGTTCACCGATGGCCGCGGCTATTCCATCGCCTATAACCTGCGCATGCGGCTGGGTTACAAGGGCGAACTGCGCGCCATCGGCGATGTGCTGCGCGACCAGCTGTTTTCCATGCAGCGTGTGGGCTTCGATGCCTACGACACGCGCAAGGACCGCAGCATCGAGGATGCACTGAAAGGCCTCACCGTGTTCTCCGAAACCTACCAGGCTTCGGTGGATACCAAGGCGCCGCTGTTCCGCCGCCATCACCGCAGTGCAGCCGCCGAGCACAAAGATGCCGGCGCCGGCATCTGAGCGGAGGCAGCATGAGCACACTGATCGCGGACACGCAGCAGACGCTGACGCGCATCGCACAGGAATTCACGCCCGCCGTATTCGCCTCCAGCCTCGCGGCTGAAGACATGGTGCTGACGGACCTGATCCTGAAAGCCCGCCTGCCGATCGGCATCTTCTCGCTGGAGACGGGCCGCCTGCACAAGGAAACGCTGGCGATGCTGGACAAGGTCAAGGAACACTATGGCTACGAGATCGCCCTTTTCCGTCCGCAAACCGATGCGGTGGATGCCTATGTGGCGCAGAACGGCCTGAACGCCTTTTACGACAGCATCGAGATGCGGCGCGAATGCTGCCGCATCCGCAAGGTTGAACCGCTGAGCCGTGCGCTGGCGGGCAACAAGGCATGGATTACCGGCCAGCGCCGCGCCCAGTCCACCACCCGCTCGGAGCTGGCGGTGCAGGAAGACGACGCCGCGCACGGCATGGTGAAGTTCAACCCCCTGGCCGACTGGTCCGAGCAGGAGGTGTGGGACTACCTGCGGAGCAATGGCGTGCCTTACAATGCTCTCCATGACCAGGGATATCCGTCCATCGGCTGCGAACCCTGCACCCGTGCCGTCCAGCCGGGCGAGGATGTGCGCGCCGGCCGCTGGTGGTGGGAGAATCCCGATTCCAAGGAATGCGGCCTGCATATGGTGGACGGCAAACTGATTCGCATTAAATCCGTGGCTGCGTAAGCGCCACTTCAGGAAAAGAATATGAGTGTACTGGCAGAAAACGTGAACGCGCGCCATCTGGACGCGCTGGAATCGGAAGCGATCCATATCCTGCGCGAGGTGGCGGCGGAGTGCAGCAACCCTGCACTGCTGTTCTCGGGCGGTAAGGACTCGGTGGTGCTGCTGCGCCTTGCGGAGAAGGCTTTCCGTCCGGGTAAATTTCCCTTCCCCCTGGTGCATATCGACACGGGCCACAACTTCCCGGAAGTGATCGAATTCCGCGACCGCCGTGTGGCGGAACTGGGCGAACGCCTGATCGTGGGTTCGGTGGAAGACTCGATCAAGAAAGGCACGGTGCGCCTGCGTAATCCGCAGACCGATTCGCGCAATGCCGCGCAGGCAGTCACCCTGCTGGAAACCATTGCCGAACACGGCTTCGACGCCTGCATCGGCGGCGCGCGCCGCGACGAAGAGAAGGCCCGCGCCAAGGAGCGCATCTTCTCCTTCCGCGACGAATTCGGCCAATGGGATCCGAAAGCGCAGCGCCCGGAACTATGGGACCTGTATAACACCCGTGTGCATCCGGGCGAAAACATGCGCGTGTTCCCGATTTCGAACTGGACCGAGCTGGATGTGTGGCAGTACATCGCACGCGAAAAACTGGCCCTGCCTTCGATCTACTTCGCGCACGAACGCCAGGTTATCCCGCGCAACGGCCTGCTGGTGCCGCTGACGGACCTGACGCCGGCGCGCGAAGGCGAGACGATCGAAACGCAGGTGGTGCGCTTCCGCACCGTGGGCGATATCTCCTGCACCTGCCCTGTATCTTCCGACGCCGCCGACGTGGACGCGATCATCGCGGAAACGGCCGTCACCCAGATCACCGAACGCGGCGCCACCCGGATGGACGACCAGACTTCCGAAGCCTCGATGGAAAAACGTAAAAAAGCAGGTTATTTCTGATGAACGCAATGAACGAACAATTCGCTGAAAAAGGCCTGCTCCGCTTTATCACCGCCGGCTCCGTCGACGACGGCAAGAGCACGCTGATCGGCCGCCTGCTGTTCGACAGCAAGGGCATCTTCGCCGACCAGCTGGCCGCCGTATCGCGCGCCAAGCACAAACGCACCGTGGGCGACACCATCGACCTGTCGCTGCTGACGGACGGCCTGGAAGCCGAACGCGAACAGGGCATCACCATCGACGTGGCCTACCGCTACTTCGCCACGCCGAAGCGCAAGTTCATCATCGCCGACACGCCGGGCCATGAGCAGTACACCCGCAATATGGTGACTGGCGCCTCCACCGCCGATGCCGTGATCATCCTGGTCGACGTATCGAAGGTGAAGCTGCGCGAGGACGGCGGCGTGGACCTGCTGATCCAGACCAAGCGCCACTCGACCATCGCCCACCTGCTGCAGATCGAGCACGTGGTGGTGGCCGTCAACAAGATGGACCTGGTGAACTACGACCAGGACGTGTACGAGCGCATCGTGAAGGCCTACAAGGAATTCGCCCGGACGCTCGGCCTGAAGGATATCACCGCCATCCCGCTGTCCGCCCTCACCGGCGACAACGTGGTGGAGCCAAGCGAGAAGATGGGCTGGTACCAGGGCCCAACGCTGATCGAGCTGCTCGAATCGCTGACGGTGTACGACGAATCGCACAATGCGCCCTTCCGCTTCCCGGTGCAGCTGGTGGCCCGCCACAACGGCCATGAGGCGAACGACTTCCGCGGGTATATGGGCCGCATCGAGTCCGGCAAGGTCGCCGTCGGCGACAAGCTGGTGGTGCAGCCTTCCGGCCAGACCGCTACCGTCAAGGATATCCAGACCTTCGACGGTTCGCAGCAGTCGGCCATCGCAGGCCAGTCCATCACCCTGCTGCTGAACGAGTATGTGGACGTGTCGCGCGGCGATATGCTGGCCTCGGCCGAACAGCCCGCCCAGCTGCTGAAGCAGGTCAGCGCCGATGTGTGCTGGCTGTCTGAAGAACCGCTGGACCTGCGCCGCAAATACTGGCTGAAACACGGCACCAAACAGACTGCGGCAAAGATCACGAAGATCGATTCCCTGCTGGACATCAACACCCAGCGGCGCCATCCCGCGGAAGCGCTGAAGCTGAACGACGTGGCGCAGATCGCGCTGACCGTGCAGCAGCCGCTGGCCGCCGACGCCTATGATGCGATCCGTGCCACCGGCGCCTTCATCCTGATCGACGAGGTAAGCCATCAAACCGTGGCGGCGGGCATGATCCGCATTGCTGCCTGAAATGGGGCAGTACGGCAAAGTATGGCTCGTTGGCGCCGGCCCCGGCGCCCAGGATCTCATTACCCTGCGCGGCGCACGCATCCTCGGCGAGGCCGATGTGGTGCTGTACGACGCGCTGGTGACGGAGCAGATGCTGGAGCTGTGCCCGAAGGCCGTAAAGATTTCGGTCGGCAAGCGCTATGGCCAGCGTTCCGCCGCGCAGGAATTCATCAACCAGCAGCTCATCGAATGCGCGGGCAAGTACCAGCGCGTGGTCCGGCTCAAGGGCGGCGACCCGATGCTGTTCGGCCGCGCCGACGAGGAGCTGACTGCGCTGGAAGCGCACGGCATCGAGGTCGAAGTGGTGCCCGGCATCACCACAGCCGTTGCTGCCGCTGCCGCGGCGAAACAGCCGCTGACCAAGCGCGGCATCGCCCGCAGCGTGGCCTTCTTCACCTCCAGCACCGCGCCCGGCCATACCGATGAGGTGGCGATCCCCTCCACCGACACCCTGGTGCAGTACATGGGCGGGCGCGAGGCCATTGCGACCGCGCAGCGCCTGCTGGCCCAGGGCCGCCGCGTGGACACCCCGGTACTCGTCATCGAAAACGTCAGCCGCCCGGAGCAGCGCATCGAACGCATTACGCTGGCCCAGCTGGCGCATGGCCTGGACACGGCCAACGGCCCCGTTCTCGTGATGCTGGGCGAAGCGATGAAAGCCCGCGACATCCCCCGCAAGTAGCTTAAAATACGGCCTTCGTTCATGCAGGAGGCAGTATGGGGCAAGCCCACGACATCTTGGACCGCGCGCGCAAGGCGCGCGAGGAAAAGCGCTTTGAAGACGCGCTGCGCGACCACCTGTGGTTTCACGAAAACGCGCTGAATGTGGAACCTGCGATGGCAGGGGTGCGCCTGTCCTTCGCGCTGCGCGACTGGATCTACCTGGGCGAACAGTTCCCGCTGGCGCGGCGTGCCTTGCAAGGCCTGCGCGACCGCGATACGGCGCGCATGCTGAATGGCGGCGCTACCGTGCAGCTGTTCCACGACATCAGCGCCATCAACAGCGCCCTCGGCGACGAGCGCGCCACGCAGGAATTATTTACCCAGCTGGACATCCAGATGCCCGACCTCGCGCGGCAGTGTGCCGATTTCGCCCTGCCCGCGCTGGTGGCCACCGAAGACTTCGCGCTGGCCCGCCGCTATATTCCGCAGCCGCTGGAGCGCGTGGGCACGCTGGCGCAGCGCCTGAATGCCTATGTCACGGAACTGGCGAAGAGCGGCAGCACCGCGTCGGCGCCCGCGCTGCTGGCCTATGTGCTGAACTATGCGAAGGAAGTGCGGCTGGTGCTCGAAGTGCTGCGGCGCCAGGGCGATGATGAGGAAGCGGCCGCAGTGTCCGCCGCCGCGCTGGACCAGCTGGAATCCCCTGCCCTGCGCGATGCCGTGCAGCGCGAATTCGACAATCCCGGCGCGACCATCGCGGCCATGGTGAACCATGCCCGCGGCAATGCCGCACCCGCACAGGAGCAATGATGGAAGAACTACTGGTCAAACTGGAACAGGCGCAGCAGGACATGCTGGAAGGCCGCTACGACGAAGCGCTCGCCGTTCACGAAGAGTTCAACGCCGTGCAGTCGTCCGACCCCACGCTGGCCTTCATCAAGCATTTTGCGCTCAAGGACTGGGGCCAGCTGGCGCGCGTGCACGCACCCGCCCGCATCTCGCTGCAGAAGATACGCGAACGCGAAGCGGCTTTGCTGCGCCAGGGCGACGTGCACACGACGGCCGTGGCTCCCGGCGGAACAAAGGCCGAGCGCTTCCACGACATCGCCGCCATGGACGACGCGCTGGGACAGCCGGAAGCGACCCACGCCCTTTTCCTGCAGCTCGAATCGGCGCGTCCGGAACTGGCGCAGCGCTACTTCCGCCGCGCCTTCGCCGCCATTCTCGCCGTAGGCGATTACGCGCTCGCACACCGCTATGCGCCGGATCCACAGGCCCAGCTGGCGGCCCATGGCACACGCCTGAACGACATCTGGAAGCATCTGTGGCCGGCGCCCAGCCACAAGGTGGAGGCACGCGTCCTGGCGGAAACCATCGGATACGCGGGCGAAGCGGCCCAATTGCTGCAACTGATGCGGGGACTGGGCCAGGAGGTGGCCGACAGTGCCGCACTGGAACTGCTCGACGCCGATGAAGCAAAGGACTGGGTTGCGAAGGAACTGGCGGAACCGGGCGCGATTTCGGCCGCGATGGCCGAGCTGGAAATGAAGCGGGATCAGGAAGCGGCGGACACGCAGTAATCCGTCATGGCGCGCAACACGTCCGGCGCTTCGCCGACGGCGCCCGCAGCCCTGATCGACATCCGGGGGTAGGCAGCGCGCAGTTCATCCAGCATCAGGGGCAGGTCACGCAGCACGTGGCCGCCCTGCCCCAGGAAGACCGGCACCACGGTCAGCTCCTCCACGCCCTGCGCAGCCAGCAGCGCTACCTGCTCCGGCAGGCGCGGCGACATCAGTTCCAGGAAGGCCAGCGATACATCCATGTCGGGCAGGCGCTCGCGCGTCATGTCGCGCAGGCGCTCGAAGGGCGCGGCCCAGCTGGCCGCCCGCGCGCCGTGCGCAAACAGGACCAGTGCGCGCTTGCCCATCAGTGCCGCTCCACCCACCACAGGGCGCCGACCGCCAGCGCCAGGAAGATCACGCTCGGCATGATTGCCGTGATGATCGCGGGTACCGACGACAGCACGCCGATGTGCGAGAACAGCGTGTTCACCAGCAGGAAGCTGACGCCGATCATGATGCCGATGAAGATCTTCAGGCTCACGCCGCCGCTGCGCGTATGCAGGTAAGCGAAAGGCAGCGCCAGCGCCATCAGCACGAACACGGCCAGCGGATCGAACAGCTTCTTCCAGAACGCGATCTTGAAGCGCTCGGTACCCTGCTTGTTCTCGGCCAGGTGGCGCGTGTACACGGCCAGCTCATTGGCCGACATGCTCTCCGGATCGGACGCCGATACCGACAGGATCTTGGGCGTGATCTCGGAGATCAGGTCCGTACTCGCATGCTTGCGGATCTCCACCAGGCCGGTCTCCTGGTTGAAATTGTTGGCTGCCGTGGCCTGCGCGCCTTCCTTGAGCAGGGCCGGGTTGCTGAAGATATTCTCCGTGACCTCTTCCAGGCGCCAGCGGTTGTTGCCCTGGAAGGTGCCGGACTTCGCTTCGGTCAGCGTGCGCAGGCGGAAATTGTTGTCGAACTCATAGAGCTTCACGCCGACCAGGGTGCCGTCCGGGCGCACCTCGCGCACATTGAAGAAGCGCGAGCCCAGCACGGTACCGGTCATGCCCTCGCTCTTGATCACGTCCTTGGTCCACAGGCCCGACTTGAACTCGGCAGACACCGTGGCGCCGCGCCCTGTGAGCCGCAGCTTCTCCGCAAAGGGGGCGGTGCGCGGCGTAATCAGCTCGCCGAAGATAAAGGTGATCACCACCAGCACGGCACCGATCTTGAACAGCATCATGCCCGCCATGCGCGTGGACATGCTGGCTGCGCGCATGATGGTGAATTCCGAGGTCGATGCGAACTGCGCCATCGTATAGATGGTGCCGATCAGCGCCGCTACCGGCATCACCTCATACACATGGCTCGGAATCAGGGCCACCACATACAGCAGCGCATAGGGCAGCTCGTAGCCGTTCTTGCCCAGGCGCGGCAGCTCGCCCGTGAGGTCCATGAAGGCCAGCAGGCCAAGGAAGGCCAGCATCACGAAGGCCACCGCCTGCAGGATGGAGACGGCGAAATAGCGCTGCAGGATCTTCATGCCGCCACCTTCTTGCGTTTAAAGGAGGCCAGCATATGGCGCGGGTGGAAGCGGTGATTCACGTTCATGCGCCACGCGAACAGTACGATGACGGCGATGATGGCCGCGAGGTGCAGCGGCCACCACGCGCTGCCAAAGGCAAACTTGCCCTGCTTGACGCTGGCTTCCACCACCTTCACCGTATTGTTATAGGTGAAGAAGATCAGCAGCGCGATAATCAGGTTGGCCGAGCTGCCCGCGCGCGGGTTGACGAAGCCGAGCGGAATCGCCAGCAGCATCAGGATCAGGCAAGTCACCGGCAGCGAGATGCGCCACAGCAGCTCGGCGCGCGCCGCATTGCCGGGCGTCTTGACCAGCACCGAGGTGGGAATCGCATTCACTTCCAGCTCGCTGCCCAGTTCCTGCACCTGGGCCGCCACGCGCATGCTGTAGCGTTCGAACTCCATGGTCTGGAAGTCGGCCTGGCCCGGCGTGCCCTGGTAGCGGCGGCCGTTGTTCAGCACCAGATAGCGCTCGCCGTTCGGCGCCACATCGATCACGCCCTCTTTCGCCACAATGACGGAGGTGCCGCGCGCATCGACGGTGTTGACGAACACGTTCTGTACCGAGGATGTCTGGCCCGAGGTGCCTTCCACGAAGAAGATGCGGTTGGCGGACGAGGATTCCTTGAACTGGCCGGGCGATACCTTCTGCAGGTCTTCACGCTTGGCGAAGCGCTCCACATATTCCGCGCTGCGCTGCTTGGCCCATGGCGTGCCGTAGAAAGCCAGCATGGCCGTGATCAGGATCAGCGGCGCGCCGAACACCAGCACCGGCCGTATCCAGGCCGTGAGGCTCTGGCCGGAGGCGAACCACACCACCATTTCCGAGTCCTTGTACGTCCGCGTGACCACCATCAGCACGGAAATAAAGCTGGTGAGGATCAGCACAGTTGGCAGATAATTCAGGGATGCAAACGCGATCAGAGCGAGAACATCGCTCGATGCGACCTTGCCGCCGGCAGCCTGGCCGAGGATCCTGATCAGGGTCCAGGTCAGGATGATGGTGAACAGTACCGTGAAGGTAGCCCCTGCGGAACTGGCAAGCTCGCGTCTCAGGGCGCGTTGAAAAATCATTCGAAGTTTATAATTCGAGAGTAATTAGTTACAGGCGCGCACACAGCACGCACACCTACGGAGAATCAAATGGACTTTAGCATAAAAGCATTCGACGCAAAAAACAGCATTGCCGCGGCCAAAACGGGCTGCGTGGCTGTGGGCGTCTTCGAAAACAAAAAGCTGTCCCAGGCGGCCAAATCGCTGGACGTGAACGGCGACATCACGGCCGCGCTGAAGTCCGGCGACATTACCGGCAAAGCCGGCACCACCCTGCTGCTGCGCGGCCTGAAAGGCGTGGCCGCCGAGCGCGTGCTGCTGGTTGGCCTGGGCAGCGACGACGCCGTCACCGAAAAAAGCTTCAGCAGCGGCGTGCAGGCCGCCATCAAGGCCCTGTCCACCATCAACAGCGCGGACGCCATTATCGCACTGCCAATGGCGGAAGTGAAAGAGCGCGATCTGAGCTGGGCCATCCGCACCGTGGTGCAGGCCGGCCGCGAAGCCGTGTATCGCAGCGATGCGCAGAAGTCGAAGAAAGACCCGGCCTACGCAGGTGTGAAGAAACTGGCGCTGGCCGTGCCGAATAATGCGCAGGCCAAGCTGGCCCTGGCGCAGGCCGTGGCCATCGCCAACGGCATGCAGCTGACCAAGGACCTGGGCAACCTGTCGCCCAACGTCTGCACCCCGAGCTACCTGGCGGACACCGCGAAGAAGCTGGGCAAGGACTTCAAGTTCAGCGTGGAAGTGCTGGACCGCAAGCAGCTGGAAGCGCTGAAGATGGGCTCCTTCCTGTCCGTGACCAACGGTTCCGAGCAGCCGCCGAAGTTCATCGTGCTGAAGCACATGGGCGGCAAGGCCAAGGATGCGCCGGTGGTGCTGGTGGGTAAAGGCATTACCTTCGACACCGGCGGCATTTCGCTGAAGCCGGGCGCCGGCATGGACGAGATGAAGTACGATATGTGCGGCGCGGGCTCCGTGCTCGGCACCTTCCGCGCCATCGGTGAGCTGGACCTGAAGCTGAACGTGGTCGGCATCGTTGCCGCCTGCGAGAACATGCCTTCCGGCCGCGCCACCAAGCCGGGCGACATCGTGACCTCGATGAGCGGCCTGACCATCGAAGTGCTGAACACGGATGCCGAAGGCCGCCTGATCCTGTGCGACGCGCTGACTTACGCCGAGCGCTTCAACCCGGCCGCGGTGATCGACGTGGCCACGCTGACCGGCGCCTGCATCGTGGCCCTGGGCCACCACAACAGCGGCCTGTTCACGCGCGACGACGACAAGCACAACGCGCTGGCGCAGGAGCTGCTGAACGCGGGCAAAGCGGCCAGCGACACCGCATGGCGCCTGCCGATCGGCGAGCTGTATAACGAGCAGCTGAAGTCCAACTTCGCGGACCTGGCCAATATCGGCACGCCGGGCGGCGCTTCCTGCACGGCGGCGGCCTTCCTGGAAAACTTCACGCGCAAATACACCTGGGCCCACGTGGATATCGCGGGCACGGCGTGGAAATCGGGTGGTGCGAAGGGTGCGACCGGGCGTCCGGTGCCGATGCTGACCAATTTCCTGATCGGTCGTGCCGGGTAACTAGTAGACTGTGTTACCGGCTGGCGGCGCCATACGGCCGCTGTCAGCCGTTCCCCGCTTGAGAATGACCGTGAGCGTGGCCGGGTAGTCGAACCCCGCGCCCGTGTTGCGGTCGATGAACTGGCCCGTGCCTGCGGTCAGGATGATATTGCCCCATTTGGAGCTGTTCTGTTTGGGATCGACCTGGTCGAATGCCCAGGCATCGTCGCGCCGGCAATCCACCGTCAGCGGCGCCGTGCTCTTGCGGATCTGCACGCGGCCCGGCGAGGTGACAAACCAGCGGCCCACATCATTGCTGAGCACACAGCCGACACCTGCCACCTGCTGGTGGTCCTCGACCGTCTGCACCATCACATATTGTTCAACCGGTTCCGTCAATGTGGCGCAGCCGGCCAGCACCGACACCGCCAGGGCGGCGGTAAGTGTGCCGGGCAGTCCGCGGCGGACTGCACCGGCCAGGAGTTCAGGCCAGCGCGGCATGGGCCTCAGTCAGGGGACTGGGACTTCTGCTTTTGCTTCAAACCGTGGATGACGTTGAGAATGTCGTCCATTCCGCTATTGCCTTGCAGGCCGGAGAAGGCGTCCAGCACCTCATTCAGCACCTGCGCGCGCACCGTCGCCTCGTCGGCGCCGATGGTGGCAACCTGCTGCACCGCCTTGGTTCGGCGTGCCGGCGTCTTGCCATGCTCCAGTGCCGCTTGCCAGATCAACCAGCGGCGTTGCGTTTCATAGACGAGATATTCGTCTGGCTTGTCTTCCCGGCGGCGTACGATGTGACCGTCACGCGCTGCCCATGTTTCAAATGCAGTTCGCATTGTCGTCCTTTTTACCAGATGCTTAGCACGTTATACCTGTTCTATTTCCCAATAGTACCACTTATTAACGCAAAACAACATGCTATAGAGAAATTTTTTCTGACAGCAACAATGTAGTGTTGTGGTAAGTCCACTACGCAGCTGCGTCCATGCCGGACAGCGGTAAGTATATTACGTTTTGAGGGCCGTCTGAATGGATTTTAGTACTATTTTGATAACGAGAAGGGGTGGTTGGCAATTATTTTCACACTCCACAGATTTTGCAACACAAATAAGCCCAGTTTGAGCTTTTCAGAAAGAAATAACGTAACTAATTGCAATAATTCGTCGGTGAATTGTAGTCGAAAGCAATTTCCTGACCGCGCACGGTTGAGGTAAGATGCGGGCTTGCGCAAAGGAACACAATGAAAATTGCTACTTGGAATGTAAATTCTCTAAATGTCCGCCTGCCCCATCTGCTTAATTGGCTACAGGAAAATCCAGTAGATATTCTCTGCGTTCAAGAAACAAAGTTGACGGACGATAAATTCCCGGCGGCGGAAATAGAAGCCGCCGGTTATCAGGTCGTGTTCAGCGGCCAGAAAACTTATAACGGCGTCGCCATCCTGTCCAGGCTGCCGATGAGCGATATCGTGCGCAACAACCCCAAATATCCCGACGAGCAGCAGCGCATCCTGGCCGCGACCATCGGCGGCATGCGCGTGGTCTGTGCCTACGTGCCCAACGGCCAGGCCGTGGATTCGGACAAATACGTCTACAAGCTGGGCTGGATGCAGTCGCTGCGCGACTGGCTGGCCGAGGAGCTGGCCCACAATCCGCAGCTGGCCGTGCTGGGCGACTATAACGTGGCGCCGGAAGACCGCGACGTGCATGACCCGGCGGCCTGGGAGGGCGAAGTGCATGTGTCGCCGCGCGAGCGGGCCGCCTTCCAGGAGCTGATCCAGCTCGGCCTCACCGACTCCTACCGCCTGTTCGAACAGCCCGAGAAAACCTATAGCTGGTGGGACTACCGCATGCTGCGCTTCCAGAAGAACCAGGGCCTGCGCATCGACCATATCCTGCTGTCCGCACCGCTGGCCGCGCGCTGCACCGAATGCCGCATTGACCGCGCGCCGCGCAAGTGGAAGCAGCCTTCCGATCACGCACCGGTGATCGCCACCCTCAGCTAAGCCGCCTTGCGCCGCTCCAGCATGTGCTGCGCATTCGCGCGCGGCACTGGCTCGGAGAACAGGTAGCCCTGCGCGAACTGGCAGCCTTGGCGCTGCAGCAGGTCGAAGTGCCCTTCCGTCTCCACCCCTTCCGCCACCACGGACAGCTGCATGCTGTCCGACAGCGCGATGATGGCCGCGACAATGGCGCGGTCTTCCGCGCTGTGCTCCAGATCCTTGACGAAGGCGCGGTCGATCTTGATCTTCTTGACCGGGAAGCGCTTCAGGTAGGCCAGGCTTGAATAGCCGGTGCCAAAGTCGTCAATCGACAGGCGGATGCCCATGGCGTTGATCTGGTCCAGCACCGCCAGCGTATGCTCGCCATGCTGCATCAGCGCCGTTTCGGTGATCTCGAATTCGATCATGGCCGGGTCGATGCCGGTTTCGTTCAGGATGCCGCGGATGGAATCGACCAGTCCACGGTGCATGAACTGCCGCGGCGACAGGTTGACCGCCAGCGGCACCGGCAGAAGCCCCTGGCGCTGCCATTCCATGCTCTGCTCGCAGGCACGGCGTATCACCCATTCGCCGATCGGCACGATCAGGCCGTTCTCCTCGATGATGGGAATGAACTGGTCCGGCATGACCAGGCCATTGCCGCCGCGGCGCCAGCGCAGCAGCACTTCCATCGTGTGCAGGCGGCGCGTGCCGATATCCATGATGGGCTGGAAGTGCAGTTCGAACTCGTTGTTGGCGAGTGCACCGCGCAGGCTGTTTTCCAGCTCGAAGTGGTGCGCCGCCGTCAGGTTCATCTTCTGCGTGAAGAACTGGTAATTGTTGCGGCCTGCCGCCTTGGCGTGATACATGGCTGCATCGGCATGGCGCATCAGGGTTTCCACGTCCTGCCCGTCATCCGGATACACACAGATGCCGATGGATGGCGTGACGTGCAGCGTGTGCTCGTCCAGCTCCACCGGCGTGGCGAGGATATCGATGATTTTCTCGGCCACATGCACCGCTTCATCCGGCCGGTGCATGCCCGGCAGCAGCACCACGAACTCGTCGCCGCCGAGGCGGGCCACGGTATCGCTGGCGCGCACGGCGCGGCACAGGCGGCTCGCTACTTCCTTCAGCAGCAGGTCGCCGGTGAGGTGGCCCAGCGAATCGTTGATGGTCTTGAAGCGGTCGAGGTCGAGGAACATCACGGCCAGCTTGCGTTCGGAACGCTGCGCCGACAGCATGGCGCGGTCCAGGCGGTCCGCCAGCAGCGCGCGGTTCGGCAGGCCCGTGAGGCTGTCGTGGTAGGCCATGTGGTGCACGCGGGCCTCGGCCTGGCGGCGCTCCACGATCTCGCCTTGCAGCATGGCGTTGGCGCCCGCCAGTTCGGCGGTGCGTTCCAGCACCCGCACTTCGAGGTCGTCGCGCGCGCGGCGGATTGCGTCGGCCGCTTCGCGGCGGGCCGTCACATCGTCCACCAGCCACACCGAACGGCCGCGCGGGTTATTCAGGTCGAAGGGCCGGCCGGACAGGCGGCCCCAGAACGTCGAGCCGTCCTTGCGCGCCAGCTGCAGTTCCAGTGAGCTCACGCGGCCCGCGCGGAAGTCCGACGCCGTTTCCTTGCGCGCAGCATCCCATGCTTCGAGGTCAGGATAGAAGGCCTGCACGCTGATGCCCGTCATCTCGCCCGGCGCATAGCCGAACAGCTCCTCCATCTTGGCATTGCAGCGCAGGTTGCGGCCGTTTTCGCAGACGGAAATGCCGAGCACCGCGCTTTGCAGGATCGCTTCGTTCTCCAGCAGCGCATTGCGCAGCGATTCCTCCGCCTCTTTCTGGTGGGTGCGGTCTTCCGCAATCCAGATGGTGCCTTGCGCAGGGTCTTCGGGATTGACCACGTAGGCAATCAGCTGGGCCCAGAAGGTGGTGTTGTCCTTGCGCCGCATTTCCACTTCGGTCTGGAAGGGTTTGGCCGCGCTCAGGAAGGGCGTGGCCAGTGCACCGAGGCGGTCGTAGGCCTCCTGCGAGGGGTAGAGCGACATGCCGGGCATGCCAAGGCCTTCGTCGCCGTCGTAGCGGAACATTTCGGCGAAGCCGCGGTTGTAGCGCGTGATGATGCGGTTCTTTGTGAACAGGATGGAGATGGAGGCGTTTTCCATGATCGCTTCCACTTCCATCTGCGTCTGGCGCGACTGCGTCACGTCTTCCAGGATCCAGATGGTGCCGCCGTTGTTGTGCTCCTGGTCCACCGCCTTGGCGCGCACGCGGCACCAGAACAGCGAACCGTCCTTGCGCCTGAACTGGAACTCCTTCTTCTCGAAGGGACGGCCGGTGCCGAGGAAGGGGCCGGCCTCCTTGCCGAATTCGTCGTAAATCTCCTGCGAGATGAAAACGATGCTGGCATGCTGGCCCGTCATCTCGTCGCGCGAATAGCCGAACATTTCAGCCATGCGCGGATTGCAGCTCATCAGGCGCTGGTTCTTGGTGAACAGGATGCCGACCGATGCATTGTCCAGAATCGCCTTCTGTTCCAGCAGCAGCTGGCGCGACGCTTCGCTCTGCGCGCGCTGTTCGTCGATATCCTCCACGATCCACACCATGCCTTCGGTCAGGTCGGAGGCATCGATGGCGCGGCCATGGCAGCGGCACCAGAACAGCGTGCCGTCACGCCGCCGCATCTGCACTTCCAGCGTCAGGGAGCGGCCCTGGGCCAGCGCGGGCGCGTACTGCTCGCGGCGCAACTCGAATTCCTCGCGCGTGGGGTAGATGATGTCGGCGCTGCCACCCTCCAGCTCATGGCGTTCATAGCCGAACATTTCGGCTGCACGCATATTCACTTCCTGGATTACATCGGCCTTGCTGAAGATGATGCCGACCGCCGCGTTTTCGAGAATCGCCTGCTGCTCCAGCATGGCCTTGCGCAGGGCGCGCTGGTCGCGCTGCACGGTGCTCACGTCGTCGAACAGGATGGTGAGGCCGGAACCGCCTTTCAGCGCCTTCACGGTGAGCTGGACGGATATATAGCGTCCGCTGGCGGAGAGCAGGCAGCTGTCCCAGGAAGAGCCGTGGCCGGCCAGCGCCTCGCGCATGGCCTCCGCGTTCTCCCGGTGCACATGGCGCGCAAAGAGTTCATCCACCCGCCGTCCGGCAGGGTCGAACTCCAGCAGTTTTTCAAGTTCGGGATTCGATGCGAGCACCACGCCTTCCGCATCGCATGCGCAAGCGGGCATGCCAATTAACTGCAAAGCGTCGGCGACGAATTCCGGATTGGTCAACACATGCGTCATGGCAGAAGAGTCACCGTAATTGTTACGGATCATAAACCAGGACGGTTGCAATCGCTACAACTATAGAAGAAAGCCCGGACCAGCCGGGCTTTCGGAGGCAGGAATGCCACACTCTAAGGCTTGAGCGCCTCTTCCGGAACCCTCACCCAGCCTTCCATCAGCACGCGCGCGCTGCGACTCATGATGGCCTTGGTCACGCTCCACTGGCCGTCCTGCTGCACGGCTTCGGCGCCCACACGCAGGGTGCCGGAAGGGTGGCCGAATCGGACTGCATTGCGCTCTCCCCCGCCCGCGGCGAGATTGACCAGGGTGCCGGGAATGGCAGCCGCCGTGCCGATTGCCACGGCGGCGGTGCCCATCATGGCGTGGTGCAGCTTGCCCATGGAGAGCGCGCGCACCAGCAGGTCGATATCCCCCTGCGCCACCTGCTTGCCGCTGGACGCGGCATAGCTCTTCGGCGGCGCAACGAAAGCAACCTTCGGCGTGTGCTGGCGCGTGGCCGCTTCGTCAAGATTGCCGATCAGGCCCATTTTCACTGCCCCGTAAGCGCGGATGGTTTCGAACATCGCCAGCGCCTTGCTGTCGCCGTTGATCGCTTCCTGCAGTTCAGTGCCCGTGTAGCCGATGGCATCGGCGTTCACGAAGATGGTGGGAATGCCGGCATTGATCATGGTTGCCTTGAGGGTGCCGACACCCGGTACTTCCAGGTCGTCCACCAGGTTCCCGGTCGGGAACATGGCGCCGCCGGCGCCCTCCTCCTCCGCAGCCGGGTCCATGAATTCCAGCTGCACTTCCGCGGCCGGGAAGGTCACGCCATCCAGCTCGAAATCACCGGTCTCCTGCACTGCACCATCAGTAATGGGGATGTGGGCGATGATGGTCTTGCCAATATTGGCTTGCCAGATACGCACCACGGCCACGCCGTTGCGCGGCACGCGGCTTGCGTCCACCAGGCCGCCGCTGATGGCGAAAGCGCCAACGGCGGAAGACAGGTTGCCGCAGTTGCCGCTCCAGTCCACGAAAGGCTTGTCGATGGAAACCTGGCCAAACAGGTAGTCCACATCATGGTCCGGGCGGCTGCTCTTCGACAGGATCACCGTCTTGCTGGTGCTGGAGGTGGCGCCGCCCATGCCGTCGATCTGCTTGGCGTAGGGATCGGGGCTGCCGATCACGCGCAGCAGCAGCGCATCGCGTACAGGCCCGGGCGCCTGCGCTGCTTCCGGCAGGTCCTGCAGGCGGAAGAAGACGCCCTTGCTGGTGCCACCGCGCATATACGTTGCGAGAATTTTGATCTGCGCCATCATGCCGCCTTTGCCGTGGAAGCCAGGAAGTCCTGCGCGAAGCGCTGCAGCACGCCGCCCGCTTCGTAGATCGCCACCTCTTCGGCCGTATCGAGGCGGCAGGTGACAGGCACGGACACGCTCTCGCCATTCTTGCGGTGGATGACCAGCGTGAGCGTGGCGCGCGGGGTGCGCTCGCCCAGCACGTCGTAGGTCTCGGTGCCGTCGATGTGCAGCGCGAGGCGGTTCACGCCCGGCGTGAACTCCAGCGGCAGCACGCCCATGCCAACCAGGTTGGTGCGGTGGATGCGTTCGAAGCCTTCGGCCACAATCGCTTCCACGCCCGCCAGGCGCACGCCCTTCGCAGCCCAGTCGCGCGAGGAACCCTGGCCGTAGTCGGCGCCGGCAATCACGATCAGGGGCTGCTTGCGCTCCATATAGGTTTCAATGGCTTCCCACATGCGCGTGACCTTGCCTTCCGGCTCGATGCGGGCCAGCGACCCGGCCTTCACCTTGCCATCCGCGTCCAGCACCATCTCGTTCTTCAGCGTTGGATTGGCGAAGGTGGCGCGCTGCGCGGTGAGGTGATCGCCGCGGTGGGTAGCGTAGGAGTTGAAGTCCTCTTCCGGTAAGCCCATTTTGTGCAGGTATTCGCCGGCGGCGCTGTCCATCATGATGGCGTTCGATGGCGACAGGTGGTCGGTGGTGATGTTGTCGCCGAGGACAGCCAGCGGGCGCATGCCTTTCAGCGTGCGCTCGCCTGCCAGCGCACCTTCCCAGTACGGCGGACGGCGGATGTAGGTGCTTTGCGGGCGCCAGTCGTACAGCGGACTCACGCTCGCGCCGTCGTCTTCCTGGCGTGCGAACATCGGGATATACACCTTGCGGAAGTGGTCCGGCTTCACGCTGGCGGCAACGATGGCATCTATCTCTTCATCGCTCGGCCAGAGATCGGCCAGGCGCACCGGCTGGCCATTCGCATCGGTGCCGAGAATGTCTTTCTCGATGTCGAAACGGATGGTGCCGGCGATGGCGTAGGCCACCACCAGCGGCGGCGAAGCCAGGAAGGCCTGCTTTGCATACGGGTGGATGCGGCCGTCGAAGTTGCGGTTGCCCGACAGGACGGCGGTGGCATACAGGTCGCGCTCCACGATCTCCTTCTGGATCACCGGATCCAGCGCGCCGGACATGCCGTTGCAGGAAGTGCAGGCATAGGCGACCACGCCGAAGCCCAGCTTTTCCAGGTCCGGCATCAGGCCTGCCTCTTCCAGGTACAGCGTGACTGCCTTCGAGCCGGGCGCCAGCGAGGACTTCACCCACGGCTTGCGCAGCAGGCCGCGCTGGTTTGCGTTGCGCGCCAGCAGGCCGGCGGCAATCATATTGCGCGGGTTGTTGGTGTTGGTGCAGCTGGTGATGGCGGCAATGATCACGGCGCCGTCCGGCATCAGGCCAGGCTCGTTCTCCACCACGCCGCTGATGCCGCGCGCGGCCAGCTCGGAAGTCGGCACGCGTTTGTGCGGGTTCGACGGGCCGGCGATATTGCGCACAACGGTGGACAGGTCAAAACGCAGCACGCGCTCGTACTCGGCGTTCTTCAGGCTGTCCGACCACAGGCCGGTTTCCTTCGCATAGAGCTCGACCAGCTTCACCAGCTCGTCGTCGCGGCCGGTCAGCCTGAGGTACTTGATTGTCTGCTCGTCGATGGAGAACATCGCGGCGGTGGCGCCGAATTCCGGCGCCATGTTGGAGATGGTGGCGCGGTCGCCCAGCGTCAGCGCAGTGGCGCCTTCGCCGTAGAACTCCAGGTAGGCCGACACCACTTTTTCCTTGCGCAGGAATTCGGTCAGTGCCAGCACCGTATCGGTGGCGGTAATGCCCGGCTGCGGCTTGCCCGTCAGCTCGACGCCGACGATATCGGGCAGGCGCATCCAGGAAGCGCGGCCCAGCATCACGGTCTCCGCCTCCAGACCGCCGACGCCGATGGCGATCACGCCCAGCGCATCGACCATCGGCGTGTGCGAATCGGTGCCCACCAGCGTGTCCGGATAGGCGACGCCGTCGCTGACCTGGATCACCGGCGACATGCGCTCCAGATTAATCTGGTGCAGGATTCCGTTCCCCGGCGGGATCACGTCCACATTGCGGAAGGCCTTCTTGGTCCAGTCGATGAAGTGGAAGCGGTCCTCGTTGCGGCGGTCCTCGATGGCGCGGTTCTTCGCGAAGGCGTCTGGGTCGAAACCGCCGCATTCCACGGCCAGCGAGTGGTCCACCACCAGCTGGGTCGGCACCACCGGGTTCACCAGCGCGGGATCGCCGCCCTGCTCCGCGATGGCGTCGCGCAGACCGGCCAGGTCCACCAGCGCGGTCTGGCCGAGGATGTCGTGGCACACCACGCGCGCCGGGAACCATGGAAAGTCCAGGTCGCGCTTGCGCTCGATGAGCTGGCGCAGCGAATCCGGCAGCATGTGCGGCTCGCAGCGGCGCACCAAGTTTTCGGCCAGCACACGCGAGGTATATGGCAGCTTGTCCCAGGCGCCCGGCTGGATGCTGTCGACTGCGGCGCGCGCGTCGAAGTAATCCAGTTCGGTGCCGGGCAGTTTCTTGCGGTATCCGGTGTTCATTACTTGCGGTCCTTGATCGGCACGAACTTCAGGTCTTCAGGACCCACATAGTTCGCGCTCGGGCGAATGATCTTGTTGTCGATGCGCTGTTCGATGATATGCGCGGCCCAGCCGGAGGTGCGCGAAATGACGAACAGCGGCGTGAACATGGCGGTCGGCACGCCCATCATGTGGTAGGACACGGCGGAGAACCAGTCCAGGTTGGGGAACATTTTCTTCACTTCCCACATCACGCTTTCCAGGCGCTCGGCGATGTCGAACATCTTCATCGAACCGGCTTCCTGCGACAGCGAACGTGCCACTTCCTTGATCACCTTGTTGCGCGGATCGGAGATGGTGTAGACCGGGTGGCCGAAGCCGATCACGACTTCCTTGTTCGCCACGCGGTTGCGGATATCCGCTTCCGCTTCGTCGGCGTTCTCGTAGCGCTTCTGGATGTCCAGCGCCACCTCATTCGCGCCGCCGTGTTTCGGGCCGCGCAGTGCGCCGATGGCGCCGGTGATGGCGGAGTGGATATCGGAACCGGTGCCCGCGATCACGCGGCTGGTGAAGGTGGAGGCGTTGAACTCGTGTTCCGCGTAGAGGATCAGCGAGGTGTGCATGGCCTTCACCCAGCTCTCGGGCGGTTTCACGCCGTGCAGCAGATGCAGGAAGTGGCCGCCGATGGAATCGTCGTCGGTTTCCACGTCGATGCGCTTGCCGTTGTGGCTGAAGTGGTACCAGTACAGCAGCATGGAGCCGAAGGAGGCCATCAGGCGGTCGGCGATGTCGCGCGCGCCGGCGATATTGTGGTCGTCCTTTTCCGGCAGCGCGCAGCCCAGCACGGAGACGCCGGTGCGCATCACGTCCATCGGGTGCGCGCCGGCCGGCAGCGCTTCGAGCGCGGCCTTCACCGCCTGCGGCAGGCCGCGCAGCGATTTCAGCTTGGCCTTGTAGCCTTTCAGTTCCGCCACGGTCGGCAGCTTGCCATGCACCAGCAGGTAGGCGATTTCTTCGAATTCGCAGGAGTCTGCAACGTCGAGAATGTCATAGCCGCGGTAGTGCAGGTCGTTGCCGGTTTTGCCGACGGAGCACAGCGCGGTGTTACCTGCGGCCACGCCGGACAGGGCGACGGATTTTTTTGGCTTGAAGCCTGCTGCTTGTTCGGTCATTCTGCTATCTCCTTATTTTTTCTGGGCGGCGAACAGGGCGTCGAGCTTCTGTTCGAAATCGTGGTAGTTGATGCGCTCATACAGTTCGGCGCGGGTCTGCATGGTATCCAGCACGGCCTTTTGCGTGCCGTCGCGGCGGATGGCGCCGTAGACGTTTTCGGCAGCCTTGTTCATGGCGCGGAAGGCGGACAGCGGATACAGCACCAGGCCCACATCGGCGGTCTTCAATTCTTCCACCGTAAACAGCGGCGTGGAACCGAACTCGGTGATATTGGCGAGGATGGGCACCTTCACGGCGTTGGCGAACTGCTTGTACATGGCCAGTTCAGTCATCGCTTCCGGGAAAATCATGTCCGCGCCCGCTTCCACGCAGGCGATGGCGCGCTCGATGGCCGCATCCAGGCCCTCCACGGCCAGTGCGTCGGTGCGGGCCATGATGACGAAGTTCTCGTCGGTGCGCGCATCCACGGCGGCCTTGATGCGGTCCACCATCTCCTGCTTGCTGACGATCTCCTTGCCCGGACGGTGGCCGCAGCGCTTCGCGCCCACCTGGTCCTCGATGTGCATGGCGGCCGCGCCGAACTTGATCATGGACTTCACCGTACGCGCCACATTGAAGGCGGAGGCGCCGAAACCGGTGTCCACGTCCACCAGCAGCGGCAGGTCGCACACGTCGGTAATGCGGCGCACATCGGTCAGCACGTCGTCCAGGCTGGAGATGCCGAGGTCCGGCAGGCCGAGCGAGCCTGCGGCCACGCCGCCGCCCGACAGGTAGATGGCGCGGAAGCCGGCGCGCTTGGCGAGCAGCGCATGGTTCGCATTGATCGCGCCGACAACCTGCAGCGGCGACTCTTCCTGGACGGCCTTGCGGAATGCGGCGCCAGCGGAATATTGGGTCATGGTGTCCTTTCGGTGAAACGTTAGCCTGCCATGGTAGTGCAAGGGGCGTGCCAGCCCGGCTTCCAGAGGCAAAAGCCAGCAAAATCAGCACCTTGCGCCAGCCCGAGCTCATCCGCCAGCGTTTCAAAACGTTTCGCATTGAAACGCAATGAACTATAATTGCAACATGCGCCAGCCTGCCCTGCACCCCGACGACAAACCGGTCATCTGGACCGTTTCCGTGTCGCGCCTGTCCGAACTGTTCCGCGACATCACGCTCGAATACGACGCGCTGGCGACGATCGAGCCGGTCAACCTGGGTTTCGACGAGGCCGCGCGGCATATCCGCGAGCGGCTGGCGAACGAGCGCTGCGACGCCGTCATTGCAGCCGGTTCGAATGCGGCCTACCTCAAGGGCCGCCTGTCGGTGCCGGTGGTGGTGGCCAAGGCCAGCGGCTTCGATTACATGCAGGCGCTGGCGCGGGCACGGCGTGTGTCCGACCGCATCGGCGTGGTCACTTACCAGGGCCCGCTGGCCGAGCTGGCGGAGTTTGCCGCGACTTTCGATGTGCCGGTGGTGCAGCGCAGCTACGTGACCGAAGAAGACGCGCGGGCACAGATCGCGGATCTCAAGGCGCAGGGCATCCGCGCCATTGTCGGCGCCGGACTGGTGACGGACCTGGCCGAGGAAGCCGGCCTGACCGGCGTATTTGTGTATTCCGCTGCATCGATCCGCCAGGCCTTCGATGACGCACTGGAGATGGCGCGGCTCGCGCAGCTCGAATCGAACCGCAGCCATGCGCGCAGCGGGGCTGCGGCCGATACCCTGCGCGCACGCCACGGTCTGGCCGACCTGCGCGGCGAATCGGAGGCGATGGAACGCGTGCGGCAGGCCGTTGTGCTGTATGCGAAATCGCCGGCCACGGTGCTGATCCAGGGCGAAACCGGCAGCGGCAAGGAGCTGGTGGCACAAGCCATCCACCGCGAAGGCCCGCGTGCGCTGGGCAGCAAGCGTCCCTTCGTCGCCGTGAACTGCGGCGCAATTGCGGAATCGCTGCTGGAGTCCGAACTGTTCGGCCATGAGGAAGGCGCCTTCACCGGCGCCCGGCGTGGCGGCCACGCCGGCCTGTTCGAAGCGGCTAACCACGGCACGCTGCTGCTCGACGAAATCGGCGAAATGCCGCTGGCCCTGCAAACACGGCTGCTGCGCGTGCTGGAAGAGCGCGAGGTGGTGCGCGTGGGCGGCACGCGGCCGATTCCTGTCAGCGTGCGCATCATCAGCGCCACCCACTGCGACCTGGAACAACGCGTGCGCGAAGGCCGCTTCCGCGCCGACCTGTTCTACCGCCTGGCAGTGCTGCGCCTCGCGCTGCCGCCCCTGCGCGAGCGGCGCGAAGATATTGTGCCGCTGGCCGAATGGTCGCTGCGCATCGCCCTCGCCAGCCTGGGCGCGCGCGCGCATCCGAATCTGCAGGCGGAGCTGCAGGCCTGCGCCCCACTGCTGCTGCGCTATAGCTGGCCGGGCAATGTGCGCGAGCTGCGCAATATGGCGGAACGGGTCGCCCTCTTCCTTGCGGCGGAGCCGCTGCAGGCGCTCACGCCGGCCTTCCTGTCCGCCCTGGCGCCGGAACTGGAACGCGCGGCGAGCGCCGAAAACACGTCGCCGGCGCTGCTCCGGCTGCCCAGCATGGAGAGCGCCGCCAGCGTGCTGGCCCGGTTCGGAGGACGGCGCGATGCCGCGGCCGAATATCTCGGCATCAGCCGCACCACGCTGTGGCGGCGGCTGCGGGCCGAGTCCAGCGAGACTGAATAGCGCGCGCCGCCCAACTTTTGTCATTGTTACAATCCAGTTACCGCGCTTACTGGAATAACTATGCAACAGGAATCGGAAAAGGAATCGCTGAAAGAAGAAATGGGCCGCATTGTGGAAGAGGCCCGCATGGTGCTGCCGGGTATCCAGGCCCTGTTCGGCTTCCAGGCAATCGCCGTTTTCAATGAGCGCTTCAAGGACCTGCCCATGTACGTGCAGGACTGCCACGTGGCCGCACTGGCCTTCGTCGTCATTGCCATCGCCCTCATCATGATGCCGGCCGCCTACCACCGGCTGGCAGAACCGGGCTGCGTCTCGCGCCACGCCATCAAAGTATCCTCGCTCAGCATCTGCTACGCGCTGGCGCCGCTGGCCGCCGCCCTGGCGCTGGATATCTTCGTGGTCATGCACGCCGTGACCGCCAGCCTCACCCTCAGCCTGGTCGGCGGCATCTCCGCCTTTACCTTGCTGATCTCGCTCTGGTTCATCTATCCCCTGTATTCGCGCCACCACCTGGGCCGCGGCAAGGCGCACTGAACGCCGTTCGTCACGCCGTTCGACCGCTCGTCCCATCGGCCGTGGCGGCGGACGGCGCCGCTTGCGAAGATCCGTTTCAAGGAGGAACACATCATGAAACGGATCTTCGCATCGACCATGGCCGGCATCCTGCTGGCCGCCGCATCCGCAGCACAGGCAGCCGCCGCCTTCAAGGCGGACGTGAGCGGCACCGGCCAGCCCATCATCCTGATTCCGGGCCTCGCTTCGTCGGGCGAGGTGTGGCAAGGCACAGTGCAGCACCTGTGCGGACCGCGCCAGTGCCACGTGCTGACGCTGGCAGGTTTCGCGGGCCAGCCTGCCATCGACGGGCCGCTATTGGCCACGGCGGAACAGCAGATTGCCGACTATATCGACAGCAAGAAACTGGATAAGCCCATCATCATCGGCCACAGCCTTGGCGGCTTCCTCGGCCTGAAGCTGGCCGCAAACCATCCAGATAAAGTCGGCAAACTGGTGATCGTCGACTCCCTGCCTGCCCTGCTCGCAACGCGCAACCCTGCGATGACGCAGCCGCAGATGGCCCAGATCGCCGCCAGCATGCGCGACCAGATGCTGCAGCAGGATGCCGCCGGCTATGCAGCGAACCAGCAGCGCGTAATCGCCGGCATGGTGACGGGCGAAGCCGACGTGGCGCGTGTTGCGGAATGGGGCGCACGCTCCGACCGCAAGGCCGTGGCCAATGCCTTGCATGAACTGGCGTCGGACGATATGCGCCAGAACATTGCGCGCATCAAGGCGCCAACCCTGGTGCTGGGCGCCTATGCGGCCTACAAGCAGTTCATGCCGCTGCCGGCCGTGGAGGCGATCTACCGCAGCCAGTATGCGCAGCTGAAGGGAGCACAGATTGCCGTCGCCGAGAATGCCCGCCATTTCATCATGCTCGACGATGCGCAGTGGATGTATGATCGTGTCGATCAATTCCTCAAATAATATCGGCATGACCACCAAAGGCCCGCTGCTCTCCCGTATCAACTGGTACCTGGTCTGCCAGCTCGCCGGCTGGAGCGGTGTCGGCCTTTTCATCCTGTCCTACCTTGGCACGCACGCCACCCGCCAGTACCTCTACGTCTGCATCTGGGGCGCCTGCATCGGCATGCTGCTGTCGGACCAGTGGCATCGCTTCCTGAAGGGGCGCATCGTGGCGCGGCGCCGCACTGGCTGGCGCACGGTGGCGGCGGGTATCCTGCTGCTGGCCATCCTGCAGACGGCAGCCATGGCCTCGGGCTATATGGTATTCAAGCCCTTCGGTGCAGTGCGTGGCTGGGAGTGGGCGCCGAATGCGCTGATCTTCTGGTTCGGCGTGTTCCTCACCTGGACGCTGTTCTACTTCGGCATGCTGACCCTGCGCCGCGCCACCCATGCGGAAGCGGAAGCGCTGCGGCTGGAACTGCATGCCAAGGACGTGGAGCTGCGCGCCCTGCAGGCCCAGGTCAACCCGCACTTCTTCTTCAATAGCCTGAACAGCGTACGCGCGCTGATCTACGAGAATCCGGAGTCGGCGGCGCGCATGATCGACCAGCTGGCGGGGCTGATGCGCTATGCACTGCAGTCAGGCCAGGCCGAAACCGTGCCGCTGCGCACCGAACTGGAAGCAGTGGAAGCCTATCTCGCCATCGAGAAGATCCGCTTCGAGGAAAGGCTGCGCGTGCAGATCACCATCGATGCCCAGCTGGACCAGGTGAAGATTCCGCCGATGTCGCTGCAGACGCTGGTGGAAAACGCCGTCAAGTACGGCGTGGAGATGAGCGCCACCGGGAGCGATATCCGCATCACTGCACGGCGCGAAGCGGAGATGGCAGTGATCGAGATTGCGAATGCGGGGGCGATTGTGCCGTTCACGAATTCCACGCAGGTGGGACTGGCCAATACACGCAAGCGCCTTGCCCTCTCCATGGGCCGCGAGGCGAGCCTGGACCTGCGAGAGACCGATGGCTGGGTGCGCGCCACCTTGCAGGTGCCTGCATGATGCGCGTGCTGCTGGTGGACGACGAGCGCCTGGCGCGTGCGGAGCTGCGGCGCCTGCTGGCAGCGCATCCGCAGGTGGAGATCGTGGGCGAAGCAGCCAATGCGGCGGAAGCGGTGCAGCAGGTCGCAGCCCTGTCGCCCGACCTGCTGCTGCTTGACGTGCAGATGCCGGGCGGCAGCGGCTTCGATATGTTGCAGGCGCTGGACAGCACGCCCGAAGTCATCTTCACCACGGCTTTCGACCGCTATGCCTTGCAGGCCTTCGAAGTGAATGCGCTGGACTACCTGCAAAAGCCGATCCAGGCCACGCGGCTGGCGGCGGCGCTGGAGCGTGCCGCCTTCCGGCTGCAGCTGGCGCGTGGCGTGGCGAGCGTGCCCGCCCTGCCCGCACCGCAAAAGCTGTTCATCAAGGACGGGGACCGTTGCTGGTTCGTGGACTACGGCGATATCCGCCTGTTCGAATCGGAAGGCAACTACACCCGCGTCTATTTCGGCGAGCACCGGCCGCTGATGCTGCGTTCACTGGCGCAGCTGGAACAGAAGCTGGCGCCGGAGCGCTTCTTCCGCGTGAGCCGCCAGCACATCGTCAACCTCGACGCGGTGCAGGAAGTGGCGCCGAACCAGGCCGGCGGGCTGGAACTTGCCCTCACCGGGGGCCTGCGCATCGAAGTCTCCCGCCGCCGCGCCGCCCACTTCCGCCACATGGCCGCCTGCCAGAGCCAATACTGACACCATGGGGTCAGGCCCCCTGGTGTCACGTGACAGGTGGTGCCTGACCCCATGGTGTCAGTTTCTTGGGAAGAAAAAAGCCGCCTTGAAGGCGGCTTTTGGGCTTATTCCACTTCCACCGTTTCGGGTGGCGGCAGCGGCGCGGAGTCGGGCTCCGGGAAGTCCAGCTTGATCTGGTCGGCCTCGTCCAGGTCCACCGTGACCTTGCCTCCTGTTACCAGGCGGCCGAACAGCAGCTCGTCGGCCAGCGCCTTGCGGATCATGTCCTGGATCAGGCGCGACATCGGGCGCGCGCCCATCAGCGGGTCGAAGCCTTTCTTCGCGAGGAACTTGCGCAGCTTCTCGCTGAAGACCGCTTCCACCTTCTTCTCGTGCAGCTGCTCTTCCAGCTGCATCAGGAACTTGTCCACCACGCGCAGGATGATTTCCTCGTCCAGCGCACGGAAGCTGATGATCGCGTCGATGCGGTTGCGGAACTCCGGCGTGAACATGCGCTTCAGGTCCGCCATCTCGTCGCCGGTTTCCTTGGTGTTGGTGAAACCGATCGGCGCCTTCTGCAGCGCTTCCGCGCCCGCATTGGTGGTCATGATGATGATCACGTTGCGGAAGTCCGCCTTGCGGCCGTTGTTGTCGGTCAGCGTGCCGTGGTCCATCACCTGCAGCAGGATGTTGAAGATATCCGGATGCGCTTTCTCGATCTCGTCCAGCAGCAGCACGGCGTGCGGCTTCTTGGTGATGGCTTCGGTCAGCAGACCGCCCTGGTCGAAACCGACGTAGCCCGGCGGCGCGCCGATCAGGCGCGACACAGCATGGCGCTCCATGTATTCGGACATGTCGAAGCGGATCAGCTCAATGCCCAGGATGAAGGCCAGCTGCTTCGCCACCTCGGTCTTGCCGACGCCGGTAGGACCGGAGAACAGGAAGGAGCCGATCGGCTTGTCCTGCTTGCCCAGGCCGGCACGCGACATCTTGATGGCCGATGCCAGCGCTTCGATCGCAGGATCCTGCCCGAACACCACATTGCGCAGGTCGCGGTCGATGGTCTGCAGCTTGCTGCGGTCGTCCTGGTTGACGGTCTGCGGCGGAATACGCGCGATCTTGGAGATTATTTCCTCGATCTCGGTCTTGCCGATGGTTTTCTTCTGCTTCGACTTCGGCAGGATGCGCTGTGCGGCGCCCGCTTCGTCGATCACGTCGATGGCCTTGTCCGGCAGGTGGCGGTCATTGATGAAGCGCGCCGCCAGTTCCGCCGCGGTGGACAGCGCGGACGAGGAGTACTTCACGCCATGGTGTTCCTCGAAGCGCGACTTGAGGCCGCGCAGGATCTGCACGGTCTGCTCCACGGTCGGCTCGTTCACGTCCACTTTCTGGAAGCGGCGGGACAGCGCATGGTCTTTCTCGAACACGCCACGGAATTCCGTGAAGGTGGTGGCGCCGATGCACTTCAGCTGGCCGTTCGCCAGGGCCGGTTTCAGCAGGTTGGATGCGTCCAGCGTGCCGCCCGATGCCGACCCCGCACCGATGATGGTGTGGATTTCGTCAATGAACAGGATGCCGTTCGGATTGTCTTTCAGCTGCTTGAGCACGGCCTTCAGGCGCTGCTCGAAGTCGCCGCGGTATTTGGTGCCGGCCAGCAGCGCGCCCATGTCCAGCGAATACACCACGGCATTCTGCAGGATTTCCGGCACGTCGTTCTGGGTGATGCGGTAGGCCAGGCCTTCCGCAATCGCGGTCTTGCCCACGCCGGCTTCGCCCACCAGCAGCGGGTTGTTCTTGCGGCGGCGGCACAGCACCTGGATCACGCGGTCCACTTCGTCCTCGCGGCCGATCAGCGGGTCGATCTTGCCTTCGGCAGCCGACTTGTTCAGGTTCTGGGTGAACTGGTCCAGCGGGCTTTCCTTCTGCTGGCCGCCTTCGGCCGGGCCGCCCTCTTCCACGCCTTCCGAGGCCTTGGCCGCGTCGGTGGACTGGTCCTTGCGCACGCCGTGCGAGATGAAGTTCACCACGTCCAGGCGGGTCACGCCCTGCTGGTGCAGGTAGTAAACAGCGTGCGAATCCTTTTCGCCGAAGATGGCGACCAGCACGTTGGCGCCCGTCACTTCCTTCTTGCCGTTGGAAGCGGACTGCACGTGCATGATGGCGCGCTGGATCACGCGCTGGAAACCGAGCGTCGGCTGGGTGTCCACTTCACCGGTGCCGGGCACGGTCGGGGTGTTGTCGCCGATAAAGTTGGTGAGGGTCTTGCGCAGATCTTCAATATTGACCGCGCAGGCACGCAGCACCTCGGCGGCCGAAGGATTGTCCAGCAGCGCCAGCAGCAGATGCTCCACAGTGATGAATTCATGCCGTGCCTGCCGTGCTTCGACAAACGCCATGTGCAAACTTACTTCCAATTCCTGCGCAATCATACTTCCTCCATCACACACTGCAGGGGGTGCCCTGCCTTGCGTGCATGCGTTAAAACGAACTCCACTTTGGTCGAAGCTATATCTTTAGAGAACACGCCGCATACGCCTTTACCGTAGCGGTGCACACTCAGCATTATTTGCGTGGCCGTTTCACGGTCCTTGTTGAAATACTCCTGAATGATCGCCACCACGAATTCCATCGGGGTGTAGTCGTCATTTAACAACGCCACCTGATACATCGGGGGTGGTTTAAGCGTTTGTCGCTCCAGGACGGTGTCAGTGTCATGCTTGGTTGCCATACGCTTATATTCTAATGCTTTCGGGGTGGATGCAACGCCCATTTAGAAGGGCATTTCCATTTGTTCTCATCTTACGCGTTTTCGCCACTTGCCGCAGATGGGCCCCGCTTTGGCAAAATCAAGAGTGTGAATTTTGGGTGTTGCATAAATCGTACTATTGTTCCCTGAAAGCGCTTGACATTAAAAATTGTTCCGCCAACAATGCGATATCGACTGAGTGCAGCAATGTACGCGTTGGTAAGAAGTGAGTTGTCGAGGAGGGGGCAGGAAGCTTCTTGCTTTTATGGCTCGTGTGATTCGTATTTAATTGAAAGTTCTTTTTATGGCAACAGGTACCGTTAAGTGGTTCAATGACTCCAAAGGTTTTGGCTTCATCACTCCTGATGATGGCGGTGAGGATTTGTTCGCACACTTCTCCGCAATCAACATGAACGGCTTCAAGACCCTGAAAGAAGGTCAAAAGGTCCAGTTCGAAGTCACGCAAGGCCCTAAAGGCAAGCAAGCTTCCAACATCCAGGCCAGCTAATCTGCCCCCGATGTGAGAAAACCCCGCCACGGCGGGGTTTTTTTTCGCCTGTGCGCCCAGGCTATTCGCAGGCGATGCGGATGTCGGTGCCGCCCTGCTTGCGGCGGCGGTAGGTCACACTGCAGCTTTGCGTGCTTTTCTCCAGCGGCCGGGCCAGCATGACCTCGCTGGCCGCGCCGTAGTTACAGGAAAGCCATTTCGGCTGCTGGCCGTCCAGGTTGCGCCAGATATCGACCCGGCCGCCCGGCAAGACCTTGCTGGCATCGCGCCGCAGTACGGCGGTTTCGGCGGGCGGTCCTTCCAGCAGGGTGACGGATTGCAGCTGCATGGCGCGCGCCACATACGGCGTCCAGCCGGACGGCGGGCCGACATGGATGGCGGCGGGCGGCAGGTCCGGCAGGCACAGCGGCGGTGCGCCGGCCGCGTGCGCGCAACTCCCGCCGGCGAACCACACTATATATAAGAGCAGAGGTCGCATACGCAGATGGTGCGCGCGCGGCGTCCTTCCCGCGTTGTGCCCGCTCAAGGAGGAGGCTGATGCCCCCTCCCCGGCTTATTGCATCTGCTCGATCATCACTTCGCCGAAGCCGGAGCAGGACACCTGGGTGGCGCTGTCCATCAGGCGGGCGAAGTCGTAGGTGACGCGTTTGGAGGTGATGGCCTTCTCCATCGAGCTGATGATGAGGTCGGCCGCTTCGGTCCAGCCCATATGGCGCAGCATCATTTCGGCCGACAGGATCAGCGAGCCCGGATTCACATAGTCCTTGCCGGCATACTTCGGCGCGGTGCCGTGCGTGGCTTCGAACATGGCCACGGAATCCGACATATTGGCGCCCGGCGCGATGCCGATGCCGCCGACCTGGGCGGCCAGCGCGTCCGAGATATAGTCGCCGTTCAGGTTCAGGGTGGCGATCACGCTGTACTCGGCCGGGCGCAGCAGGATCTGCTGCAGGAAGGCGTCGGCGATGGAATCCTTGATGACGATGTCGCGGCCGGTCTTCGGATTCTTGAACTTGCACCATGGGCCGCCGTCGATCAGCTCGGCGCCGAACTCCTTCTGCGCCAGCGCATAGGCCCAGTCGCGGAAGCCGCCTTCCGTGTACTTCATGATATTGCCCTTGTGGACAATGGTCACGGACGGCTTGTTGTTATCGATCGCATACTGGATCGCCTTGCGCACCAGGCGCTCGGTGCCTTCGATCGACACCGGTTTGATGCCGATGCCCGAAGTTTCAGGGAAGCGGATTTTCTTGACGCCCATTTCTTTCGTCAGGAACTCGATCAGCTTCTTCACGCTTTCCGAGCCTGCCTGGTATTCGATGCCGGCGTAGATGTCTTCCGAGTTCTCGCGGAAGATCACCATATCGGTCTTCTCGGGCTCGCGCACCGGCGACGGCACGCCGGCGAAATAGCGCACCGGGCGCAGGCAGACATAGAGGTCCAGCTCCTGGCGCAGCGCCACGTTCAGCGAGCGGATGCCGCCACCCACCGGCGTGGTCAGCGGGCCCTTGATGGAAACCACATAATCTTTCAGCACATCCAGCGTTTCCGGCGGCAGCCACACGTCCGGGCCGTAGACCTTGGTCGACTTCTCGCCGGCGAAAATTTCCATCCAGCTGATCTTGCGCCGGCCGGCGTAAGCCTTGGCCACGGCCGCATCCACCACCTTGATCATCACCGGGGTAATGTCCACGCCCGTACCGTCGCCTTCGATATAAGGGATGATCGGGGTATCCGGCACGTTCAGGGTGAAGTCGCCGTTGACGGTGATTTTCTGGCCGTCAGCCGGCACGTTGATATGTTGGTACATCGTGTGATCTCCGAAATAAGAATCTTGCAGCCAGGTCTTCTATAAGACATAAGAGGCGTATTCCACATTATGCACCGTCTCGGTACAATCCGTGAATGTCCCTGATCTTATTAAACAAGCCATTTGATGTATTGTGCCAGTTTTCGCCCCAGCCGGAGCGTGAAACGCTGGCCGACTACGTGAAGATTCCCAAGGTGTATCCGGCCGGCCGGCTGGACGCCGACAGCGAAGGTTTGCTGCTGCTGACCGACGACGGCAAGCTGCAGCACGCCATCGCCCACCCCGACCGCAAGGAAGCGAAACAGTACCTGGTGCAGGTGGACGGGGTGGCGACGGACGAGGCCCTGGCCCGCCTGCAGGCCCCGCTGGACCTGGGCGATTTCGTCACCCAGCCCTGCAAGGCGGTGCGCATTGCCGAACCGGAGTGGCTGTGGCCGCGCAATCCGCCGATCCGGGTGCGGCTGGACAAGCCGACCTCCTGGCTGGCCATTACCCTGCAGGAAGGCAAGAACCGCCAGGTGCGGCGCATGACGGCGGCCGTGGGCCTGCCCACCTTGCGCCTGGTGCGCAGCGCCATCGGCGCCATTTCCCTGGCCACCCATCCCCTGATGCCGGGCGAATGGATGGAAGTCGACCCGGCCGAGCTGCGCAGCGGAAGCGCGGGCCGGAACTGAAGCAGAAAAGCGAAAAACCCGCGATGGCTGCGCCATGCGGGTTATTCTTGTGCACCTGTTTGGCGGCGACTGCCGCCGTCCACGAACTTAGGCGGACAGTGCCTTCAGGGCAGCTGCCAGACGGCTCTTGTGGCGAGCGGCCTTGTTCTTGTGGATGATCTTTTTGTCGGCGATCGAGTCGATGGTCGACACGGAAGCCTGGAAGATCTGGGTCGCAGCAGCTTTGTCGCCAGCCTGGATCGCCTTGCGGGCAGCCTTGATGGCGGTGCGCAGGGTCGAACGCTGGGCGGAGTTGTGTGCGTTTTGCTTAACAGCTTGACGAGCGCGTTTGCGCGCTTGTGCGGTATTTGCCATGGAATTTCCTAAATCGTTGTCAAAGTTCGTTTGCAAACAGTAGCGTTTGCCAAACCGGTGCCTCTCAGTGCGGCGTGTCGGTCTGCTGCCAGACGCCCTGTTACGCGCTACTGAATTCTGTACAGCCTTAAATTATAACGAACTTTTCCCGCCACAGCAATCCGTAAACGGGATTAATTGCCTTTGTGGCAGCGTGCAAGGAGGTAGCGCAGCTATAATCAGCGCCCATGAACCTGCTCAGAACCCTTGCCGCCATTTCCAGCATGACCATGCTGTCGCGGATTACCGGCCTGCTGCGCGACACCCTGTTCGCGCGCGCCTTCGGCGCCGGCGCCTATACGGACGCCTTCAATATCGCCTTCCGCCTGCCCAACCTGCTGCGCCGCCTGTTTGCCGAGGGTGCATTTTCCCAGGCCTTCGTGCCCATCCTCGCCGAGTACAAGGCGCAACAGGGAGATCAGGCCACGAAAGAGCTGGCCGACCACGTGGCCAATACCCTGGTCTGGGCCACCGTGATCGTCAGCCTGCTCGGCATCGTGGGCGCCCCGCTCTTCCTCTACCTGATTGCGGGCACGGGCAGCGACGATCCCAAGGCCAACCAGGCCATGGTGTGGATGACGCGCCTGATGTTCCCTTATATAGCGTGCATGTCCTTCGTGGCGCTGTCCGGCGGCATCCTGAATACCTGGCGCCAGTTCAAGATCCCGGCCTTCACCCCGGTGCTGCTGAATATTTCCCTGATCGCCGGCATCGTCTTCCTGGCGCCATGGCTGGAGCAGCCTATCTATGCCCAGGCCATTGCAGTGATGGTTGGCGGCCTGCTGCAGGTGGCCATCCAGGTCCCGGCGCTGGTGAAAATCGGCATGCTGCCGCGCCTGTCCATCAACCCGGTGGGCGGCCTGCGCGACCCGGGCGTGCGCCGCGTGCTGAAAAAGATGGCCCCGGCCGTGCTGGCCGTTTCGGCCACCCAGGTCAGCCTCATCATCAACACCACCATCGCCGCCCGCCTCGGCGAAGGCAATGTGTCCTGGCTGACCTATGCCGACCGCCTGATGGAACTGCCGACCGCCCTGCTGGGCGTGGCGCTGGGCACCATCCTGCTGCCCAGCCTGTCGAAAGCCAAGGTCGACGGCGACACGGCCGAGTATTCGGCCCTGCTGGACTGGGGCCTGCGCCTGACCCTGCTGCTGGCGATTCCGGCCGCCGTCGGCATTGCCGTCGCCGCCGTGCCGCTGATTGCCACCCTCTTCCACTATGGCCTGTTCGAGGCGCGCGACGTGCAGGCCTCGGCCATGCCGCTGGTGGCCTATGCCGTCGGCCTGACCGGCATCATCCTGGTGAAAACCCTGGCGCCCGCCTTCTATGCGCAGCAGGACATCCGCACGCCGGTGCGCATTGCGCTGGGGGTGATGGTGGCGACGCAGCTGATGAACCTGGCGTTCGTGCCCTTCATCGGCGTGGCCGGCCTGGCACTGTCGATCGGGCTCGCCGCCTGCCTGAACGCAGGCTTCCTGTTCATGGGCTTGCGCAAGCGCGGCATCTACCATCCGCTGCCGGGCTGGGGCAAATTCTTCGTCAAGCTGGTGTTGGCCGCCTGCCTGATGGGTGCTGCCGGCTGGTATGGCGCCGCCCAGTTCGACTGGATCGCACTGCGCGCCCTACCCCTGCTGCGTATCGGCGCCCTGCTGCTGGTGATCGGCGGCTGCGCCATCATCTACTTCGGCGTGCTGCTGGCGCTGGGATTCCGCCTGCGCGACTTCAAGCGCCGGGCAAAATAAAACAGGCAGCTAAAATGAAGAAAGCCCGCTTGCGCGGGCCTTCTTCATGAAACTAAAGGACTGCTTAGGACTTCTTTGCCTTGCGGCGTGCCAGGAAGCCCAGGATGCCCAGGCCGCCGATCAGCATGCCATAGGTTTCTGGTTCCGGAACAGCCATCACGGTCACTTCGCCGCTGTACTTCGCGCCGGTCATTGCCGAGCCGAACAGTTCCAGGGTGAATGGCGTCATGCCGGTGGTGTCAACGCCCCAGAATTTCAGCTTGCCGGAGCCGAAGGCTTCGCCGGTTACGCCGTTCAGGTTCGACTGTGCCGCGTCGAAGGTCAGGTTCTGGCCGCTCAGGGTGACAACGATGTTGTACACGCCGGCATCCAGGCCGTCGAAGGTGATCACGTCCAGGCCACCCGACAGAACTTCGGTCTGGCCGGCGCTGCTGAAGAAGTTGTCCGCACCCACGCTCAGGGACACGGTTTGGTCGTCAGCGAAAGCGGAGAAGGAGGCGGCGGCCAGCAGGCCTGCGACTGCATATTTCAGTTTCATGAGCTTGTCCTTAGGAGAGTAGTTTAGTCGCTGTTCGGTGATCAATTGCTGAGGAAAATAATATCATTTTTTTATCGCGCGTCTAGTGCGCACGTTATAAAAAAATTATTTTCAGTGCTTTTTTTGTAACAGAACGACGGATCAGCTCGATTGTGTTTCCGGCTCGACAGTTTCGGCGGGCTCAGGAGGCTGGACAGGCTCAGGTTCGTTAACAGGAGGCATCTCCTGCGACGGCTGGACCGGTTTTGGCGGTGGCGGGGGCGCGGTCGGCGGCGGGGGAATCAGCGGCGGCAAGGCGCCCGCGGGCTTGGGCAGCGGCGGATCCTGCCCGTCGCGGGTAAACTTCCAGTCCGCCACATACTCCCGTCCGTTAAAGGCCTGGAAGCGCTGCGGGAAGTTGGCTACCTTGATCGCCTTCGCCGTGCTCAGGCTGTAGATGCCAACCACGCCCACCTTGTCGCCTAAATAGACGACGCCCCACTCCGCCTTGCCCGTCATGGGATCGACGAAAATCTTGCGCAGGTGGCGCCGGGTGCCGGGGAAACGGGGGTCTTTCAGCAGGTGCTGCAGCGTGGGCGGCTGCTGCGGCTGGCCCTGGGGCGTGGCGGCGGCGTAGCTGCGCAGGGCATTGCTGAACTCTTCGCCGATGTCGAGCAGGGCCTGTTCCGCCGCCGCCCGCTGCAGCGTGGCGCCCAGCCGCAGGGTGGCGGCCGTGGCCAGCCCGATCACGGCCAGCAGGATGATGAGACTGATATAGGTGAAGCCTGCGGCGCGGCGCCGGGCCGGCCTACCACTCGGCGTAAGGGATGCCGTTGCGGCCATTGCCGGGCGCTCCGCTCTTGATATCGGCCACGCTGCCCTTGGCCGGCGCTTCCGGCGGCAGCAGCTGCCAGCTGTCGCTGCGCTCGGTGATGGGGTCCACCGGCAGCGCGCGCAGGTACTTCTTCTCCACCAGCTCCTCCAGCGATTCGGGATAGCTGCCGGTATCGCCATAGAACTGGTCGATCACGGCGCGCGTATTGCGCAGGTTCTCGGCCAGTATGGTTTCGCGGCTGCGGTCCACGCTGGGGAAATAGCGCGGCACGGCCAGCGTGAGCAGGAGCGCCACGATGCCCAGCACCACCAGCAGCTCGATCAGCGTGAAGCCGCGCCGCCTTACCATTTGCGCTACCATTTCTTATAAGGCACGCCGTTCAGGCCTGCCTGCTCCGAGGTGGAATACACATCGAATACGTCCTCGCCCTCGCGCGGCTCGTCCGCTTCGCTGGCGTAGCTGCGTTTGCCCCAGCTCTGGGCTTCGGTCACTTCCATATTCGGGTTCATCGGGTCGCGCGGGATGCGGCGCATGAAGTAGATCTTTGCACGTTTCGGGTTGCGCAGGTCCGGCACGCCTTTCACCAGCGTTTCCAGCGTCTTCGGATAGCCGTTGCTGCCCAGGGTCTTCTCGATGCGGCCGTCGTCGTAAGCCTGCTTGTAGGCGTCCAGGCCCTTGCGGATATCGTGCAGGGCCGTGCGCAGCGCCGTTTCGTTGCGGCGCTGGATCACGGTCTGCGCCACAGGCACCGCCATCGAGGCCAGCACGCCGAGGATGGCCAGCGTGACCAGCAGCTCGATCAGCGTGAAACCGCGCGGCCTGTGCATCGCCATGCTCACTGGTTCTGCGCCGGCGGCGGGTTGCCCGGCGGCGCGGGCGGCGTGGGCGCCGCCTGCTGTACCGGCACCGCCGGCGGCGGCGCCGGCAGCGACACGCTGCTGGCCTGCCCCGGCTGGGTGGTGGACATGGTAACGCCGCTGGCGGGCGCAGGCGCATCCTGCGGCGCGCCGAGCTGCGGCGGCTGCGGCACGGCCGAAGGCTGGGCGCCCGGCGCGAAGGCGCCGGTGGGCGAGCCTGCCGGAGCCGGGGCCGTGCGTGCCGGCGGCGCCACCACGGTGCGCACGCTGACATCGGGCTTGCGCCGGAAGTTCGCTTCGGTGCCCGCCGAGAATTCGGAAGCCGCCGCTTCCGGCCGCTGCAGGTTGCGCACCAGGTGGGGCGTGATCGACAGCACGATCTCGGTCTGTTCGCTTTCGTCGAGGCCTGCGCCGAACAGGCGGCCAAGGATAGGAATGTCGCCCAGTCCCGGCACCCGGTTGCCGGAGCTGCGGTCGGTGTTGTTGATCAGTCCCGCCAGCACCTGGTTTTCGCCGTCCTTCAGCTGCAGCATCGTGGTCGCCTGCCGCGTACCAATCTGGTAGGCGGTGCTGCCGCTCTTGGTCGTGATGCGGTCAACCAGGTTGCTCACTTCCAGGGCAATGCGGATACCCACCTCGTTGTTCAGGTAGATGGTCGGCTCGGCATTCAGCGTCAGGCCCACGTCAACGTAGTTGACGCTCTCCTGGGCGAAACCGCTGGTGCCCGGCGAGACAGTGGTGGTGATCACGGGCACTTTGTCGCCGATCTGGATCTTGGCCTTCTCCTTGTTGCGCACGCGGATGCGCGGGTTTGCCAGCAGCTTGGAATCGCCGTCCGTCTTTTTGGCGCGAACAGTTGCGCTGACATCCGAAATGGCGATGCGGTTCCGGTTCAGCCCCTCCAGGTCCGCCAGCGTAAGGTTGGTGCCGCCGGCCGTGTTGAGCGGCGCCAGCGACAACTCGGTCGGCCACTGGATGCCCAGCTGGATCAGGCGGCTGCGCTTGATCTCCAGGATCTCCACTTCCAGCATTACTTCCGGCTCCGCCATGTCCTGCAGCGCCACGATCTTTTCCGCCAGGCGGATAGCGTCCGTGTTGTCGCGCATGATGACGAGGTTCAGCTTCTCGTCGGCCACCACATCGCGCGACTTGAGGATGGTCTTCAGCGTATTGGCGACGTTCTTCGCTTCCGCATTGGCGAGGTAGAAGGTCTTCACCACGGTTTCCTGGTATTCCTTCAGCTTGGCCGCCACGTTCGGGTAGACCAGCACCGTGTTCTGGTCCAGCACCTGCTGCTCCAGCTGGTTCGCCATCAGCACGTAATACACGGCGGATTCCACCGTGCTGTTGCGCAGGAAGATGGAGGTGCGGGTATCGGTCTTGACGTCCTTGTCGAACACGAAGTTCAGGCCGGAGCGGCGCGAAATCACTTCGAACACCTGCTTCAGCGGCGCGTCCTTGAACTCGATGGTGATCGGCTGCTTGTAGGCCTTGGCCAGCGCGCCTTCGTTCTGCACCGGCGGCGCCTTGTCGTTAATCTCGCGCAGCAGTGCGCGCGCTTCCACATGGTCCGGTTTCTCGGTGAGTATGGCATTCACCTTGGCCTTGGCCAGGTCGTAGTCCTTCTTCGCCACCAGTTCCGCCGCCAGCGCCAGCGCCTTGCTGTGGCGCTCGTTCATCTCCAGCGTGCGGTATCCGGCGCGCGCGCGTTCGTTCTGTGGATTCATGGCCAGCACGCGGCGCAGGTTTTCCATGGCGAGCGCATTCTGGCCCTCTTCCATCTGGCGCTCGGCCTGCTCCAGGTAGCGCATGCTGGCGCGGTCGCGCGCCTGCATGTAGGCGGCCCGGTATTCGGCATTGCCCGGCTCCCTGGCGATGGCTTCCTGCAGCTTGAGCAGGCCGGCTTCCACCTGGTCTTTGGCGATCAGCTCGCGGCCGTCGCGGAAAGCCATCTGCGCAGCGCAGCCGCTGAGCGCTGCCACCATGACGGACAGGGTGAGCGCGGTTCGCAGGCTGCGGCCTGCACGGTGCGATTGACTTGGCATCAGTCGGAGACTCCAATGTTGAGCTGCTGTACCTGGTTCATGGGCAGGTAGGTAATAGTAAGCGTGGGCGGCGCAATCGCATCCACCCGGTATACGCCGTCGATCACGGTGTGGTTCTTCACCACATAGGTCTGTTCACCGCGCGCCAGGTAGACCTCCCATTGGCCATCCGTCACGGCCTTGCCGATCGCCGTGAACGGCAGGGGCGGTGCGCTGGGCGGCGGCGGCGGCGCCACGGGGCCGCTCGGCGCGGGCGGCGGCGGCGGATTCCAGTTCTGGCCGAGGAACACGCCCTCGCCGCTGCGGAAGGCCGCCTCCCCAGCCTCGCCGATCAGGGTGGCGCGCGGCACCAGGCGCAGGATGACGGTTTCGCCGCCGGCGCCCTCGCCTGCCTGACCCGCGGCAGCACGCGGCACGGCTGCTGCCGGGGCGGGCGGGCGCGCGGCGCGCTCCACCGGCTCGGCCACGCCATCGGCCGGCGTGCGGTCGCCGAACAGCACCAGGCCCGCAGCAAGCAGCAGCGCGGCGCCCATCAGCAGGTGGCGCGGCTTCATGGCTGCTCCTTCAGGTACAGCGTGAAGCGCAGCCGCGCCTCCACCGACGGGTCGCCGATCGCGTCGCGCCGGAATCCGATTTCGTCCAGCGCCGCATAGGGCATGGCCGCCAGCGCCTGCAGCGCGAACTGCCAGATGTTCTGGTAAGGGCCGCGCACCGGCAGCGTGATCTGGTAGGTGCTCACGCCGGATGCCTTGTCGTAGCCGGACTTGTATTCCCCCTGGTTCAGGCTCAGGCCCGTCTTCGCAGCCAGGTCGAACAGGGTCTTCACCTGCTGCTCCACGTAGCGGCGTTCGCCCAGGGTCTGGTAGAACAGCGTCAGGTTCTCATTGGCCGTTGGCGGCGGCGGCGCCTGCACCAGCGCGGACGGCGCAGGCAAAGGCTGCTGCATCTCGATCTGCTGCGCCAGCCGCTGCGGCAGCAGCCAGGCCCACAGGGCAAGGCCGAGAGTCAGCAGCGCCACGGCGCCGCATACGGCCGGGCCGCGGCGCATCAGCCACAGCTGCATCGACAGCATCGGCGAAGGCATCTGGCGCTTCATCGCATCCCCCACTGGGCTTCCACCTGGAAGCGGATCGGCCGGTTCGGATCCTGGTCGCCAATCTCATGGCGCGCCAGCGCGGCGGAGCGGAAAAACTCCTGCTGCTTCAGCAGTTCGATATAGCCCACCATCTCGTCGCTGTTCTTTGCCTCGGCCGTGATCTTGAGGATTTGCTTGCGCGCGTCCGGCTCCAGCGCCAGCAGGGCGATGCTGGGCGGCGTGGCGGCCGCCACCGCATCCTGCAGCTCGCGCCACGGCAGGTTCAGCTGCAGCACGGCCGCATTGACGGCGCCCGCCTGCGCTGCGGGAATGGCCGCCTGCGGCACGGCGGCGGGCAGGCGCGCCATGGCGGCCGCGCGCTGGCGCACGTCCTGCAGCTGCTGCGCGCGCGCCGCGCGCTGCGCCGACAGGTGCATGGCCATCCCGACGCCCGCAATGCACAGCAGCAGGCCCACGATGCCCGCCACGGCGAACGCAGGATGCAGGCGGTACAGCGTGCGGCGCCAGCCCTGCTGTGCGAAATCGATATGCATGCGCTTCATGCCGCGCTCCCCGATGCCGCCAGCAGGCAGGCGGCAGACAGCTGCTCGCCCGCTGCCGCACTGCCAAGCAGCGTCACCGGCACCTGGCCGCTGCCGGCCGGCCTGGCCAGCTGCGGCGGCAGCTGGCCGGCCAGTTGCACCAGCGGCGGCACATTGGCGCCCAGCAGCAGCGCTTCGCGCTGCACCGACTGCGTCAGCCACTGGTGGTCGGCGCCCTGCGGCAGCGGCAAGGCCCGCAGCGCGAGCAGCTGGCCGCCCTCGATCGCGGCCAGCGTCAGCAGCTCGCCATGGGCATGCGCGAACCATGCCTCCGCGCGCAGCGCACGATGCCAGCGGTTCCAGGCGGTGACGAAGTGCGGCACGCATTCCACCAGCGTCATGCCGTGGTCCTGGGCCGCCACTTCAAGCGCAGCCAGCAGCGTGCGCGGCAGCGCAGCGGCGAAGAAAGGCTCGCCCGCGCGCCAGTCGGCGCTCACCTGCCAGGCGGTGGGCGCTTCGCCGTACAGGCTATGGAAACGCAGGGCTGCAGCCGCTTCGATATCGGCCAGGCGCGTGGCCTGGGGCGGCGGCTTTACCTGCCACAGGCGCACCAGTTCATCGGAGACCACGGCGGCCAGCGGCCAGCCCCGGGTGTCCTGCCCTTCCAGCAGCGCGCGCAGCGCGTGGGCCAGCGCCTCGGCCTGGCCCGCGCCATCGGCCGGCGCAACATAGGCGCGCTCCGCGATGACGGTGCGTTTCGGGCCGCGCCAGCGGCTGACGCGCAGCAGCGAGACGGCATTCGGCGCGATGCCGATGCGCAGCGATTGACCGGGGAACCTAAGCATGCAGCGTCACCCGCTTGATTTCCGCAATCGTGGTGTCGCCGCGCTTCACCACTTCCAGCGCCGCCTGGCGCAGGCTGCGCGTGCCGTTCGCATAGGCGGCCTGCTTGATCTGGCGGATCGGGCGCTTCTCGACGATCAGTTCGCGGATCTCGTCGTTCAGCGTGAGGATCTCGGCGATCGAGCGGCGGCCCTTGAAGCCGGTGCCGCGGCAGTCGCCGCAGCCCTTGCCTTCCTTGAAGCGGTAGCCGTGGACGTCGGCGCGCGCCAGGTTCACGCTGGCCAGCTCCTCGTCGGACGGCGTGTACTCCCTGGCGCAGTGCGGGCAGTTGATGCGCACCAGGCGCTGGGCCCAGATGCCGTTCAGCGCAGACACGAAGGCGTAAGGATCGATGCCCATGTGCGTGAAGCGGCCGAACACGTCGAACACATTGTTGGCGTGCACGGTGGTCAGCACCAGGTGGCCCGTGAGAGCGGACTGCACGGCGATTTCCGCCGTTTCGCGGTCGCGGATCTCGCCCACCATGATCTTGTCCGGGTCGTGGCGCAGGATGGAGCGCAGCCCCTTCGCGAAGGTGAGGCCCTTTTTCTCGTTGACCGGGATCTGCAGGATGCCGGGCAGCTGGTATTCCACCGGGTCTTCAATGGTGATGATCTTCTCGCGGCCGTTGTGGATTTCGGTCAGCGCCGCATACAGCGTGGTGGTCTTGCCGGACCCGGTCGGCCCCGTCACCAGCAGCATGCCGTAGGCCTCCTGCGCCAGCGTGCGCAAGGTAGCCAGCGAGGGTGCGTCGAAACCCAGCGCCTCCAGCGTCAGCGCGCCATAGGATTCGATCATGGCACGCTTGTCCAGGATACGGATCACCGCATCCTCGCCGTGAATGCTGGGCATGATGGATACGCGCAGGTCGATCTCGCGGCCGCCCGACTCCACCCGGAAGCTGCCGTCCTGCGGCACGCGGCGCTCGGCGATATCCAGTTCGGCCAGCACCTTCAGGCGCGAGATGATCTGCTCCGCAATCTCGATGCCATTGACGGCCGTGGCATGATCCAGCACGCCGTCCACGCGGTATTTCACGGCCAGCCCGCCCGCCGTGCTTTCAAGGTGGATGTCCGACGCCCCTGCCTTCAGCGCATCGTAGAGCGTGGAATTCACCAGCCGCACCGCCGGGCTGGCCCCTTCCGACACGGAAGCGAAGGACAGCACGGCCGCCGTCTTGCCGTCGCGCCGCGCATTGTCGGCGCCGGGCAGCAGCGTATCGACGGCGCGCGCCGACTCTTCCTGCTTCGACAGGTAGGCCTGGATATCGGACTGCAGCGCAAGCCGCATCTGCAGCGGTGCGGAAGCCGTGGCACGCGCCTGCGTGCCCAGCCAGGTCTGCAGGTCGAGGTCGAAAGGATCGGCGATCACGCCCACCAGCGTGCCGTCCGGCGTGCGCAGCAGCACGCTATGGCGGGCCATGGCCTGCGACAGCGGCAGCAGCTCGAAGGCCGGCGTGAACGCCAGCATCTCCGCCGTCTCCAGCACGGACAGGCCGAAGGGCTGGGCCAGCGCCCGCACCAGCAGGCGCGGCTCGCTGCCGGTCAGCGTCTCCAGTTCTTCCACCAGGGTGCGTTTCGACAGGGCGCGCGCGCCGCGCGCCTTTGCCAGCAGGGCCGCGTCCAGCACGGGCAGCGCGGCGACGGAATGCAGTGCCGGATTACTCATGACATCTCTCCGGCGAGATCAAAAATAGGCATGTACAGCAGCACCACGATGGCGCCGACCACCAGGCCGATACCCGCCATCAGCAGCGGTTCGAAAGTACGTGTGAAGCGGTCGATCCAGCGGCTGATTTCGCCGTCATAGAAGGCCGCCGACTGCGTGAGCATCGGCCCCATGTCGCCGGTGCGCTCGCCCACGCGCAGCATGCGCAGCGAGATCGGCGTCGTCAGCCCGTTCGCCTCGAAGGCCGAGGACAGCGGCAGGCCCGCCTCCACCGCCAGCCGCGCCGACTGCAAACCGCTCTTCACATTGGCCGACACCATGCCCTGCACGGTATCGATGGCCTGCACGATCGTGATGCCGCCTTCGGTCAGCATGCCCAGCGTGAGGTAGAGCCGCGACAATTCGTAGATGCGGACCCGCTCGCCGATGGCGGGCAGGCGGCCCAGCAGGCGCACGAAGCCGCCGTTCGCCATCAGGCGCCGCACGCCGAGCACCAGGCCAGCCAGCGCCACGGCCAGCGCCGCCAGCAGCGCGCCCGTATGCGCTCCCGCGAACTGGCCCCAGCTCAGCATCAGTTGCGACATCCATGGCAGGTTGCGGCCCGCACCCTGGTAGACCTCGGCGAAACGCGGCACCACATAGCCGATCAGGAACATGGACACGCCCCCGCCCACCAGCAGCAGGATGCAGGGATAGATGGCGGCACTGACGATCTTGCCGCGCACCAGGTCGATCCTCTGCTGGTAATCGATATAGCGCGCGAGTGAGCGCGGCAGGTCGCTGGTGCCTTCCGCCGCCTTCACGATGCCCACATACAGCGGCGGGAACAACTGCGGCTGCTCCGCCAGCACGGTGGAAAAACGCTGGCCCTCGCGCAGGCCGGCCAGCAGGCGTTCCAGCACGCTGCGGGTGGCGGGCGCCGCTTCCTTTTCCAGCAGGGCCTCCAGCGCTTCCACGATGCCCAGCCCTGCATTCAGCAATGCCAGCAGCTCCTGGCTGAACAGCACGAGCGATAAGGCCTTGCCGCGTCCCGCGCGCAGTGCGCCGCGCACCGGATGGATGGCGCTGACGAACAGGCCGCGCGCTTCCACCTGGCGCCGCGCGTCGGCCTCGTCGCGGCCATCGACCACCATGTGGCCAATCACCATTTCCGGCGACAGGGTGCGGACGTCGAACTGCATGGCAGTGGAATGCAGCAGGCTTACTGCGAACTGATGTCGGCGTTATCGCCGGTGCCGCCGGGCTGGCCATCCTTGCCCGTGGAGGTGATTTCGTATTCGCCGCGCGTGCCGGGCGCCTTGTACTGGTAAGGATTGCCCCATGGGTCGGGCGGAATGCCTTTCTTCAGGTAGGGACCGTTCCACTTCGCGCCTGCGGTAGCGGGCGCGGCCTGCAGCGCTGCCAGTCCTTCTTCGGTGGTCGGGTAGCGGCCCACGTCGAGCCGGAAGGTGTCGAGCGATTTTTCGAAGGCTTCGATCTGCGCTTTGGCGACCGTCACTTCCGACTTGCCGAGCTGCGAAAAATACTTCGGGCCGACATAGGCCGCGAGCAGGCCGATGATCACGATGACCACCAGCAGCTCCAGCAGCGTGAAGCCGGCACGTTTCTTCCAAATCTGTGCTGCGAACATCCGACACAACCTCCGAAAATCAGGGAATCATTACAGGGAATGAACGGCCAAGGCTACCATGCCATTTGAGGTTTCGACAACGTTTTCCGTCCGGTGTGAAGCTTTTACTGAAGAGTACGACAATTGGAGACAAAGCTGCGCGCTACAGCGTGTGCCCGCGTGCTCACGCCGAGTACCCGGTACACCCGCTGCAGGTGGTTTTTGACGGTCATTGCGCTAATACCAAGAATCATGCCAATTTCGCTATTGCTCTTGCCTTCGCGCAGCCAGTGCAGGATTTCAGCCTCGCGCGCGGACAGCGGCCGGGCCAGCGCCGGCCGGGCCGCGCAGCATTGCGCCAGCCAGTGCAGCTGGGGCATCAGCAGCCGCAGCAGCCAGGCGCAGCGCTCCCCGTCCCCGGCCACATCGCATAGAAGGAAGAAGCTGCCGCTGCCGCCATGGACCAGCACATTGCGCAGGCCCAGCATGCCCAGCGCGGCGGCATCCGCACCGTCCACATCCGCCTGCAACAATTGCGGCAATTGGCTGCCGCGCTGTCGCAGCAGGCGCACGGCCAGGCCGGCTTCGGGATCGGCCAGCGCCCTGCGCAAGGCGGCGGGCAGCACTTCGCTGTGCACGCATTCGGCCGCCTGCGGGTTGCCGTCCGGCCCCAGCTGCAGCCAGACCAGCAGGCGGTGCGGCAACAGGGCCTGCAGCGGCCCCTGCGACCACAGGAAGAAGCCCGCGCGGTCCTGCACCTGCAGCGCGGCTTCCAGCGCATGCGTCAGATACTCCTGCTCGCTGCGCGACAGCGTATGCATGTTCAGGCCACGAAGCGGTAGCCGCTGCCGCGCACCGTCTCGATCTGGCTGTGGTGGCCGCTGGGCTGCAGGGCGCTGCGCAGGCGGCCCACATGGGCGTCCACCGTGCGTTCATCGAGGAAGACGGCATTGCCCCAGACCTGGTCCAGCAGCTGGGCGCGGCTATGCACGCGCTGCGGATGCTGCATCAGGAAATTCAGCAGGCGGAATTCGACGCGGCCCAGCACCAGCTCGCAATTGCCTGCCCTCACGCGCAGGGTGCGCGGGTCCAGGCTCAGGCCGCCCTGCTGCAGCCCTTGCGGCTGCCGGCGCCGCAGCACCGCATGCACCCGCGCTAACGCCTCGCGTGGTCCGAAAGGTTTGGTGATGTAGTCGTCCGCCCCGCTTTCCAGCGCCAGCACCTTGTCCTGCTCGGCGCTCCGGGCGGTCAGCATGATGACGGGGATATCGGCCTGCGTGCGCAGGCGGCGCAGCAGCCACAGGCCGGACTCATCCGGCAGATCCCACTCCAGCAGCGCCAGGTCCGGCTGCTCCAGCAGGGCATGGCGGCGGCCGTCCTCGGCATTGCGGGCGATGCGCACGGCATGGCCCGCCTGCGTCAGGTTGAGCGCGATCAGCTGGCTCGCTGCCGCATCGCTGTCGATAAGGAGAATGGTCGCTGGCATAGTGGGTATTACTATGCCGAAAAATTTCCGCCCGCACTTATTCGAAATTCCAAGCGTATTCAGTGCGGACGCGTATGAATCGCCTTTCCCTATGAGAAGCACGGCGCCGGACAGCGCGCTGCCATAAACGGCAGGCGCTGTCTGTAGCGCACGACTGACAGATTGCTCAGTCTTTGCGGCGGCGCATCGCGCTGGTGAGCAGCAGCAGGCCCGCGCCCAGCATCAGGAAGGACGAGGGCTCGGGCACCGCCGTCACGCTGGCAATCTGCGGATCGAAGGTGCTGATGGCAGCCTGCCCCTGGCCGCCTGCACCCGCGAACCAGTCGATCTGCGCCAGCAGGCCCTCGCTGTTCGCCACGCCCAGCGGCAGGTAATTGCCGTCCAGCGCCGCGATCGAGACGCGCGAACCGGACAGTGCCGAGGCGTCGCCGCTGAAAGTGATGTTGAAGCTCAGCACGCCGCCGTAAGTCACGCCCTGCAGCACGGCATTGAAGGCGGTGCCGTTGCCGATGCGGTAGCCGGACGGCGTGCTGGCGGCATCGCCATCCAGCACCACGTCCGCCCCGCCGGCGAAGCCGCCGAGCTGCGTCAGCTCGGCCCAGGCCGGCGGCGTGCCGCCGTCCGCCGGATTGAATTGCAGGTCCAGCCAGCCTGCGCCGCCCAGCTCCGCCGTGTTCAGTTCCACATGCACGGTGCTCTCGGCCAGGGCCAGCGCGCTCGAGGCCGACAGCAGCAGCGCGATGGCGGTTTTGCGTAGTAATGCTTTCATGGTCGTTCCCTTCAGAAGCTGCCGCTGTACACGCTGACAGCGTAGTTGATGACGCCTTTCGATGGATTGCTGAACACCAGCGGCACAGTGGCCGTTGCGCCCGGCGCCAGGCCCGCGCCCAGCGTGATGTAGGGCGCGCCCTCATGGCTGCCGCTGGCGTTCGACAGGGTGACGCCAGCGCCCAGGCCACCCAGCACCACCTGCAGCGGGCCGGCCAGCGCCGTGCCGCCGGTGTTCGTCACCATCAGGTTGCCGCTGAACTTCTGCGTGGCGCGGTTGTAGTAGAGGCCCTGCGCCGCGGTCTGCACGCCGGCGCTGACGTCGGTATACGAAGGCTGCACGTCAAGGCTGATCAGCACGGGATCGTGGTCCGATGCGCGGAAGGGGCTGTTGTCATACAGGTCCTGCGGCTTGCCGTCCGTGTTGTAGTCGATGACTTCCGGCTCGTCCGCATTCAGGTGCCATTCGGCGGCGCCCTGCACCTGTGCGCTCAGCGATGCGCTCGCCAGCGCATGGTCGAGATAGCCGGCCTGGTGGCCATACACATAGGAATACGGCAGCGCCACCGGGCGGATGAAGCGTTCCAGCTGGTTGACGAAGCCGGCGCCGGTCATGACACGCACCGGGTCTTCCATGCCATAGGCATTCATGTCGCCGATCAGCAGCACGTCCGGATCACCGGCCGCCGCCACAACCTGGGGCACGAAGCTGTTCACCAGGCGCTGCGCCTGCTGCACGCGGGTCGGGTTCCAGCAGCCCTGGCCGTCGCCCTGTTCGTATTCCGGATCGCTGGCCGAAGGGCAGCTGGCTTTCGACTTCAGGTGATTGACGATCAGCGAGAACTTCCCGCCGTTCGGGGCACGGAAAGTCTGCGCCATCGGCGGCCGGTTATTGATGGCATTGGCATCGGCCAGCGCGCCGCCCACCAGCGCTACGCGCGCCGGCTTGTAGATCATGGCCACGCGGATGGCGTCGGTGCCCGTTGCAGCCGGGGCCGGCACTACGGCATACACATCGCTGCCGTAAGCCGCGTTCAGGCTCTGCACCAGGTAGCCCACGCTGCCGTCGCCATTGTTCTCGATCTCCATCAAACCGACGACATCGGCGTCTACCCCCTTCAGCGCCGCGACGATCTTGTCGCGCTGGCGGACGAACTCCACCATATTGTCGGCGCCACGGCAGTTGCTGCGGTTCACGGTATTCCCCAGCTTGCAGCCCTGCCCGGTCTGGCCCGCCACATTGCTGCCGTTGGTAAAGGTGGTGAAGAAGTTCAGCACGTTGGCGCTGGCCACCTTCACGTTCCCGGAAGGCAGTGCGGGCGCCGCATCGCGCGGATTATCGCGGGAGAACAGCGGCTGCACGACCGGCTGCAGCTTGAAGCCTGCGCCGCCTCCGCCGTAGCTGCCGAAATCGATCACGCCGGTCAGGCCGCTGACGGTGTCGCCGGCGCGCACCGTGTTGTCCTGCCCGATATAGGGAATGGCTGCGGGCGTCTGGAACAGGCCGTCGTCCAGCACGATCAGGCTGGCCGCATTGGCCGCCGCCATGGCCTGCGCCTCGGCGCTGCCCGGCAGGTAGCGGTTGGTGGGAATCTCCAGGCGGCCGGCCGACAGCGACAGCTCGCCGCGGCTGCCCAGGTAGGCGTTCTGCGATACGGTCAGCGGCTGGGTGAACTGCACCAGCATGCCTTCCACCCGGGCCAGGTCGCCCGGCAATGCGGCGTATACCGGGGACGGCATGGCACCCGGGCCCATCACCACGGTCGCTGTCACGTCCTTCAGCTCGGTGAAGGAACGGCTGGCGCCGCCCGGCGTGTACTCGAATACGGAGCCGGTAATGCGCACCACGTCGCCGCTTTCCACGCTGGCCGCCGCATCGCTGCTGAAGACGTAGATGCCGTCCGAGGTCGCGGGATCGCCATCGCCCGCCGTATCCTGCAGGAAGAAGCCGCCGTCGATCTTGCGCGTGACCACGCCTTCGGTGGTCTGCACCGTGCCCGCCACCGGGCTGGCCGGGCCCGGCCCCTGGATCTGCGGAATGCTGCGGGTCGGCGAAGCCGGCACCACCACGCTGACGTTGACCGTGCAGCTGGCTTCCTGCGCCTCGTCGTTGGTGAAGCGCACCTGCACCGGATAGCTTCCCAGCGGCGTGCCTGCCGCCACCTGCAGGCGCACGCCCGCCATGCCGCCCTCATCCGCCGCAGCCTGGAAGTTCTGCAGGCTGATGCCCGGTACGGCAGCGGAGGTGATGGCCGCGCCGTTCACGGCACTGTCCGCGTCGCGCGCGCTCAGCTGCAGGCCGCCGGCGCGGCCTTCGCCCACCGCCAGCGCTGCGGGACAGCTTGCAACGATGGGCTTCTCCACCGCCACATTGCATTGCCGTACCGGCGAGGACGTATTGCGCGGCGTCGGCGTGCCGACGGTGAAATCGGCGGCATTGTTGTCGCTATCCTCGCAGCCCTCGCCGTTGCGAAGTACCGCAGTCGCGTTCGCGGTGCCGCCGGCAGGCCCCGTGCCCTCATAGCCGACCGTGCTCGCGCCCCAGCCCACCAGGTCCACCAGCGCGCTGCTGGCGGGCTGGGTGCCGCTCAGGGCGGCGGTGCTGCTGCTCAGCGCCACCTTGCCGCCGGTGCCGCTCATGGCCTTGTTATCCGTATGGTCGGGCACGAGGGCGACCGTGCCGCCCGATCCGGTGGCCTGCTGGACCAGGTAGTACTGCCCCGGCTGCAGCGTTACCGCCGGCAGCGCCGTGACCGCCCAGTTCCCGTTGGACGCGCTCGCATACTGCACGCTCCATCCGTTCATGACGACCGGCGCCGTGCTGCGGTTCAGCAGTTCGATGAAGTCGGACTTGTAGGTGGCGCCGGCATTGCCGCCACCGCCATACACCTGGCTGATGACGACATCCGATGCGGCCAGCGCGGGCGCGCCGCAGGCTGCCAGTGCAGCGGCGAGCACGCTCAGGCGCAATTTTGGGAAACGGGACATGGCTACCTCTCAGCGTTATGTAAATAATATCGTTATTGCAAATTAAATATTATCTTTATGTTATGACGCTTTGATGACGCGGCCTTAGTCCGGACGGACTAAAACGCCACAGAATGCGGCTTCCACGATGGCTGCAAGATAGCTTTCCCTAGCGAAATGACCCTGTCCGTGCTACATTGTGAGCTCATCTGTTCCCATTTCTTCCCATGACTTCTGCCCTGCTCCGCCGCCTCCTGCCCATGGCCTTCGCCATGGCAAGCGCCAGCGTGCTGGCGCAGCAGCCTGCCCCGGCGCCCGCACCGCAGGCCCAGGCACAGGGCGGCTCGGCCTGCCTGAATTCCATCAAGGCCAAACCGAAAGACGGCGAGGAACGCGAAGAAGCCAAGTCCAATGTGAAGATCGACGGTGTGAAGAGCGCCTGCCGCCTCGAAGACGGCAAGCAGTTCACCGCCACCCGCATGACGGAAGAAGGCCGCAAGCTGGAACCCTGGGAGCACGAAGAGAACGAGCAGGAACTGCGCAAGTTCAACGAGGGCCACGAAGGTCCCAAGCCCCTCAAACTGAGCAAGTCGGTGGAAACCATCGATGTGACGGAATCGGAAACCCGCCGCAAGGTTGCGGAGGTGCCGTGGGTGCCCTACTCAGTGGACGAGTTTGGATTCATCGAGAAAGGCGCGGCTGAATTCAGCGGCATCGACAGCCAGTTCGGCATGGGCGGACGCATGGGCGGTGCCGCCGCAGGCTCCGCCGCCAGCGCGGATGCCAAGAAAAGCGCTGCAGCCATGGCCGCCGTACCGGAACCGGCCAGCTATGCCGCGATGCTGGGCGGCCTGGCCCTGATCAGCCTTATTTTCCGCCGGCGCGCCGATAAGGCGCAGCAAGCGGCTCGCCAATAAACACGCCCTGGGCCGGCCAGGCCACGCTCTTCCAGTAGGCTTCGATCGCAGTGGCGCCATTCACATAATGGCGCAGCAGCACACTGGGATTGGGGAATTTCTGCCAATGATTGCAGGGCTCGCTCACCGTGCCGTAGCTGGCGGTGGCGCCCGCCTCCAGCCAGCGCAGGCTGCTCATCTGTTCCGTGCCCAGCAGATTGCCGCCCCAGGAGGTCAGGTGGTCGGCCAGCGCTCCCGGCACAAACTTCAGCGTGTCCAGCTTGTCCACATTGGCGCGGCCCGTCTGGTAGACCAGCACGTCCTGCGCGCCCTCCAGCACTTCCTGCTGCAGCGTGCGGATCGCCAGCTTTTTCGGCGGCACCGTGGTGGAGCGGGGGAAGAACGGGGCGCGGCTGTTGCGCGCCTTGTCGCCGGTAATCAGGTAATAGGCCGTGGCGGGCGTGAGGCGGAAGCCGCTGGCCACGCCGCGCCCGATCAGGGCCTTTGCATCGGCCACGGACTCGGTGGGCATCAGCATGGACAGGCGCAGGCCGGCGGCAGCGGCGGAAGGACGGGGCGCCGGTGAATTGAAGTAGGCGCTCGGGCGCCCGGCACTGCAGGTCTTCACGCACTGCTCGGGGTCGAAGCCCAGCGTGTAGGCCGAGGTGATGCTGTTGCACTCCACGGCCCACGGTGCGGTCCACACCATCAGCACCGCTTCAATATCGTGCGGCAGCTTGCTGTCGATTTCTTCCTTGAGTCTGGCGAACTGCTCGGCTGTCAGCTTGTGCGGCTTGCCGGGGATGCGCACATGCACCACATTGCGCGCCGGCACATCGCGCGCCTTGCGGTACAACTCGCCGATCGCCACGCTGTTCGCCTCCTCGTCATTGACCACGATGGCCAGATGCGCGGCATCGAGGCCGGGTACCGCCATCTGCGCCTGCGCGGCGCCCGTCAGCAGCAGAAGTGACAGCAATATCGTGGCTCGCAAGATGCCTGGTCTCCGTGGGAAGGTCGGGCGATTATAGCGCCCGGAAAACAGAAAGGGAGGCTTGCGCCTCCCTTTCCTCGTGTTGCCCTGTTGCTTTTACGCCTGCTTGCGGCGGCGTGCCAGGAAGCCGAGCAGACCCAGGCCGCCGATCAGCATGCCATAGGTTTCAGGCTCCGGTACCGCGGTGACAGTGGTCAGGGTGCCGCCATAGCTGGCTGCATCGTCGCCCAGCAGGGTGCCCGACACCTGCAGGTAGTAGCTGTCCGGCACCAGGTGGGTGGTGGACAGGGTCCACACATCGGTCATGCCGCTGGACAGCGAGGTGCCGCCCAGCGACAGGCCGGCCGAGTTGAACAGTTCGAAATGGTCAATCGAGATGCCGTCGGTGGTGCCCGGGGTGATAGCAATCACGCCGGCAGCCAGGTCGAAGGTGCCAATCGAAGCGAAGTCCCAGCGGTCGGTGAAGGTGTCGCCGGCAGCACCGTCCAGCACGCGGCCGAAGTAGTTGGTGCCGCTTGTCAGGGCGATACTGCCGGTGGTGCTGATGTCGGCTGCCTGGGCCGACCAGGCGGTACCAGCGATGGCGATTGCAGCTAGAGCGGTTTTCAGTTTCTTCATTATTACCCCCGTAAAAAGGTCCGCAGGACACAAGAGTGGCCTACACAGTTTTCGATCACTGCGGGGGCGATCTTACATGTCTAAAATGCCACCTTATCAAAGAAATATGTAAAAATTTCCCCATAAAAACAATGCCTTAGGAAAATTGTGCGAAATCGGCCTCAGGAGAAAGCCCGCCGTTAAAGGGGAAAGTGATACGTATTTCGCACACCGAAAAAAGTTCCGGCTGCTGTAGGAGCGAGCCTACAAAGAGACGGGAAGTTGTCGGGCGGCCACCGAAAGTAAAAAAGGAGGCCGTAGCCTCCTTTTTGCAAGTCACTGCAGAGCGCCTCAGGCGCGCTGGTAAACGTCCTCGAAGCGCACGATGTCGTCCTCGCCCAGGTAGCTGCCGGACTGCACTTCGATCAGGTGCAGCGGCACCTTGCCCGGATTCTCCAGGCGGTGGTTCATGCCGATCGGGATGAAGGTCGATTCGTTTTCGGTCAGCAGGCTGACCTTGTCGCCGCAGGTCACGCGTGCAGTGCCGCTCACCACCACCCAGTGCTCGGCGCGGTGATGGTGCATCTGCAGCGACAGCTTGCCGCCCGGATTCACCGTAATGCGCTTGACCTGGAAGCGTTCACCGATGTCGATACCCTCGTAGCAGCCCCACGGACGGTAGACGCGCGTGTGGTGCAGGTGCTCGGTGCGGTCCTGGCCCTTCAGGTGGTCCACCACCTGCTTCACGCGCTGCACCTGGTCCTTGTGCGCCACCAGCACCGCGTCCGGCGTCTCCACCACCACCAGGTCTTCCACGCCCACCACCGCCACGATGCGGCTTTCGGCGCGCACCAGGGTGTTCTTCACATTGTCGAGGTACACATCGCCGCGGCTCACATTGCCGTTGCCGTCGCCGTCCTGCACTTCCCACAACGCCGACCAGGAGCCCACATCGCTCCAGCCGATCGAGGCCGGCACCACCACCGCGTGGCGCGTATGCTCCATCACGGCGTAGTCGATGGAATCGGATGGGCAGGCCGTGAAGGCCGCTTCCTCCAGGCGGCAGAAATCGAGGTCGCCGTAGCCCTTCTCCACTGCTTCCGCGCTGGCGGCCGCCATCGCGGGCTGGAACTGCTGCAGCTCCTTCAGGTAGCTGTCGGCACGGAACAGGAACATGCCGCTGTTCCAGAAGTAGTTGCCTGCCGCGACAAAGCCCTGCGCCGTTTCACGGTCCGGCTTTTCGACGAAACGGTCCACCTTGAAGGCGCCTTCGCCTGCCAGCGCTTCGCCGCTCTTGATGTAGCCGTAGCCGGTCTCAGGACCGGCCGGCACGATGCCGAAGGTCGCCAGCGCGCCCTGCTCCACCTGCGCGGCAGCGCGCAGGATGGCCTGGTAGAAGGCTTCGGTGTCGGTGATCACGTGATCGGCCGGCAGCACCAGCATCACGGCCTGCGGGTCCTTCTTCTGCAGGAAATGGGCCGCGGCGGCCACGGCCGGCGCCGTGTTGCGGCCCACCGGCTCCAGCAGGATGGCCAGCGGCTTGACGCCGATTTCGCGCATCTGCTCGGCCACCAGGAAGCGGTGTTCATTGCCGCACACCACGAGCGGCTGCATGAGCTCGGCCTGGCCGGCTGAGGCGCGGCCGTTCAGGCGCAGCGCCGTATCTTGCAGCATGGTCTTGTCGGAAACCAGCGGCAGCAACTGCTTCGGCAAGGCTGCGCGCGACAGGGGCCACAGCCGGGTGCCGGCGCCGCCGGACAGGATTACGGGATAAATTTTCATGCTTTTTTCTGTTGTAGTTGCGGAATTTCGGGCATGCCTTCGCCGCCCTCAAAACGGCGCCGCTGCGCGCGGCGGTCGCGGGCATTCGCCCACTCGTCCGATTCGTACTGCGAGACGTGCTTCATTTCGCCGGAACGGTCGACACTATACTCTTTCAGGACGATTAATTCCTCTAGCGTAACATCCGGTAACACCCGAGTATATTCGAACAACACGCTGCGCACCACCTTTGCTCCAGAGCAAATATGGCTGCCGTGGCCGATCCAGGTCGGGCCCACGATATGGGCGCCGGCGTCGATGCGCGCACCGGAACCGATATACACCGGCCCCTCGATCTTCGTGCCCTCGCTCCAGTCGATGCTGGTGTTCAGGCCGACCCACACGCCCTCCTCTACCTGTACGCCCGGCACCTTCATGTTCGCCACGTCGCCCAGCAGCACGGCCTGCAGCACTTCCCAGTAGTCCTTCACGCTGCCGATATCGATCCAGTCGAATTTGCGGGTCTGGTTGTAGAAAGGCAGGCCGCGCTCGGCCAGCAGGGGGAACAGCTCTGAGCCGATATCGAAGGGACGGCCCGATGGAATCAGGTCGATCACTTCCGGCTCGAAGATATAGATGCCGGTACTGGCGCAGTTCGAACGCGCCTCTTCCTGCTTCGGTTTTTCCTGGAAGGCGGTAACGCGGCCGTTCTCGTCGCTCACCACCACGCCATAGCTGCTGACCTTATCCCACGGCACTTCACGCGTGATGACGGTGGCCAGCGCCCCCTTGCGGCGGTGCTCGAACAGGGCCGATTTCAGGTCGAGGTCGATCAGCGCATCGCCGCACAGCACGATGGTGGTCTCGTCGAAGAAGCCGCCGAATTCCTGGATCTTCTTGATGCCGCCGGCCGAACCGATGGGTTCGGGCACCACTTCGCCCTCGTCATTGGTATAGCCTTCGAAGGAGTAACCGATCTGCACGCCGAACTGGTGGCCTTCGCCGAAGTACTCTTCAATCTTCTCGTGCAGGTAGCTGACGTTGACCATGATTTCGGTCACGCCATAGCGCGCCAGGTGTTCGACCAGGTAGGCCATCACCGGCTTGCCGAGGATGGGAATCATCGGCTTCGGCAGTTCATAGGTCAAAGGGCGCACACGCGTGCCTTTGCCGGCCGCAAGAATCATTGCTTTCATCGGTAAACCCCTTAAATAAGTATTGCGTTATTTGGGTGAGGACTGCCAGCGCCAGGCGTCGGTGCACATGCGGGCGATGTCGTAGCGGGCCTTCCAGCCCAGCTCGCGCTCGGCGCGCGCCGTGTCCGCATAGCAGGAGGCGATATCGCCCGGCCGCCGGTCCACAATCTTGTAAGGCACGGGTTTGCCGCTGGCCGCTTCGAAAGCGCGCACCATGTCGAGCACGCTGTAGCCATGGCCCGTACCCAGGTTCCAGGTGTGGATGCCCGGCCCGCCGGCCAGCTTGTCCAGCGCCTTGAGGTGGCCGACTGCCAGGTCAACCACGTGGATATAGTCGCGCACGCCGGTGCCATCGGGCGTGGGGTAGTCGCCGCCGAACACGGACAGCGCATCGCGCCGCCCTTCCGCCACCTGAGCCACATAGGGCAGCAGGTTGTTCGGAATGCCGTTCGGGGCTTCGCCGATCAGGCCGCTCTCATGCGCGCCGACCGGGTTGAAGTAGCGCAGCAGCGCAATGCGCCACTCGCCATCGGATGTGTGCAGGTCGCGCAGGATCTCTTCGATCATCAGCTTGCTGCGGCCGTAGGGATTGGTGGCCGACAGCGGAAAGTCTTCCGTGATCGGCACGGTGGCCGGATCGCCATACACGGTGGCCGAGGAGCTGAACACCAGCGTTTTCACGCCGTGCTTCGCCATCGATTCGCACAGGGCCACACTGCCGCTCACGTTGTTGTCGTAGTAGCGCAGCGGCTGCGCCACGGATTCGCCCACCGCTTTCAGGCCCGCGAAATGGATGACGGCATCCACCTTGCCGGCCGCGAACACGGCGTCCAGCGCCGCGCGGTCGCGGATGTCGGCGTTATGGAATTCAAAGTCCTTGCCCGCAATCCTTGCCACACGCTCGCGCACCGTGGGGTCGGCGTTCGACAGGTTGTCGACCACCACCACCTCATGCCCGGCCTGCATCAGTTCCACGACGGTATGGGAACCGATATAGCCCATGCCGCCTGTCACCAGAATTTTCATCAGCTTTCCTTTTTCTGGAATACGTTCGGCAGCGGCGCATTGGCCGAATACAGCCTTTCATATGCAGCAAGCAGCTTCGGCGCCTCGTACTCCCATTCGAGTTCGTTAATCACGCGGTTGCGGCCGTATTCCCCCATGCGCGCGCGGCGTTCGGGGTCGTCCAGCAGTTCGACAATCTTTTTCGCCATGTCGACCGGGTCGTTCTTGGCGGCATACAGCGAGGCCTGCTGCGCCGAATATTTGCCTTCCACCAGGTCGAACTGCACGATGGGTTTGCCCAGCGCCATGTACTCCATGATCTTGTTCATGGTCGACTTGTCGTTCATATCGTTGGCCACGTCCGGATTGACGCAGACATCGGCCGTATTCAGCATTTCCAGCAGCTGCTGGTCGGGCACGCGGCCGGTGAAGGTCACGTAGTCGGCGATGCCCATCTTTTCGGCCAGCTGCTTCATCTGGTCGAGCGAGGTGCCGCCGCCCACCAGACCGAACTGAACGTCGGTACGGCCCAGGTCCTGGATCAGGTAGCGCGCCGATTCCAGCAGCAGGTCGATGCCTTCCTGCGCGCCCATCACGCCCACATAGCCGACCAGGAAGCGGCGGCCTTTCTTCAGCGCTGCCACCGGTGGCAGCACTTTCAGGCGGTCCAGCTTGGGACCGGAGCGCACCACATAGACCTTGTCCGGGTCCATGCCGCCGCGCTCGATGGCGATCTTTTTATACGACTCGTTGGTGGCGATCGACACGTCCGAGGTATTGAAGGACCAGCGCTCGAACAGCACCATCAGCTTGTAGAAGAAGTCGCGCCGGCCGAACTTGGCCTCGTACAGCTCCGGGTTGATGTCGTGGTGGTCGAACAGGAACTTCTTGCCCATGGTGAGCTTGAAGAAGCCGCCGATCAGGAACAGCAGGTCGGGCGGATTGCAGGCATGGATGATGTCGAAGCCGCGCTGGAACAGCACCTTCCATGCCAGGCGGAAGGTGTGGAACAGGGCCAGGGAATACTCGATGGCATAGCCTTTCGCGCCCTCCGCTTCCAGCGGCAGCTTGTAGCGGTAGATATGGATGCCCTCGATTTCCTCGTAGCGGCTCTCGTAGCCCTTGCCGGTCGGGCAGATGATCGAGACCTCGTAGCCGTTCGCATGCAGCGTGGTGGCTTCCTGCCACACGCGCCGGTCGAAAGGCGAAGGCAGGTTCTCGACCAGGATCAGGACGCGGCGCTTCTTACCAGCAGATGCCGTCATATTGGCCCCCGCTCTGCTCTTTGCTGATGCGCACCAGGTCGACCACCGTCTGGCCTTCCTTAAGCAGCTCCGGCACGGCCTTGAATTCGGCGGCGCCATTGCCGATCACCACGGTGTCGGCGAAGGACAGCACTTCCTCCATCGAATTCACCATCAGTTTCGAGATGTGCGGAATGTGGTTCAGGATGTAGTCCTGGTTGGCGCCGGTCAGCGCGGCGAGGTTCACGTTCTTGTCGTACAGCTTGAGCTCATAGCCCTTGCCCAGAAGGTGCTCGATCACGTCCACCAGCGGCGATTCGCGCAGGTCGTCGGTGCCGGCCTTGAAGGAGAAGCCGAGAATGCCGACCTTCTTCGCGCCCTTGTCCATGATCATCTTCAGGCCCTTGTCCACCTGCTTCTGGTTGGACGGCAGGATGGAATTCAGCAGCGGCAGGTCGAGGTCCAGCGTGCGCGCCTTGTAGGTCAGCGCGCGCACGTCTTTCGGCAGGCAGGAGCCGCCGAAGGCGAAGCCGGGCTTCATATAGTAGGGCGACAGGTTCAGCTTGGTGTCCTGGCAGAAGATCTCCATCACCTTGTGGCCGTCGATGCCGACCGCCTTGCAGATATTGCCGATCTCGTTCGCAAAGGCGACCTTCACGGCGTGCCAGGTATTGTCGGTGTACTTGACCATCTCGGCCGTTTCCACGTCGGTGCGCACCAGCGGCGCATCCATCTTCTTGTACAGCTCCAGCAGCATCTCGCCGGCCTTCTCGTCGGTCTCGCCGATCACGGTCTTGGGCGGATGGTAATAGTCGTAGACGGCGGTGCCTTCGCGCAGGAATTCGGGGTTGTTGCAGACGCCGAAGTCCACGCCGGCTTTCTTGCCGGAGGCTTCTTCCAAGGTCGGGATCACCACCGCGCGCATCGAGCCCGGCAGCATGGTGCTGCGCGCCACCACCACGTGGAAGCTGTCCTTCTCCTTGATGGCGGCGCCGATCTGCTGGCACACCTTGCGCACATGGCTGAGGTCCAGGTTGCCGTTCAGCTGGGACGGGGTGCCCACGCAGATCAGCGACATATCGGTATTCAGCACCGCATCGCGCACATCGGTGGTGGCGCGCAGCAGGCCGTCCTTGACGGTGGCGGCAATCATGGTGCCGATATCTTTTTCGATGATCGGGGTATGGCCTTCGTTGATCAGGTCCACCTTGGTGCGGTTGGGATCGACACCGATCACGCTGTGGCCATCCGTGGCCAGGCAGCCTGCCGACACGGCGCCCACATATCCCAGACCAAAAATACTGATTTTCAAGATCCTGCTCCTCAATGTTCGTGCTTTGCGTCCACAACCGGATAGAGCGTGAACTCCGTCACGATCTCGGTTGTCCCATGAATTCTGCCGCGCCAGACAGCCGTGGTAATTGTTGTTTTTTCGTCAAATTTGCGTGAGATCCAGCCGCCTATCGGCGCCTCGCTGCAACGCAGCAATTCAGGCCCATCGCCAAACTCGCATCGCATCTGCAAGCGGCTGCGGCGCCCTGCTCCTCTCACCCCTCCGGGCTCCCGTTCGACCGCGATGCCTTCGGCGAAATGCCAGTGCAAGGCAATGTCGTGGTCCTTGGACGATTCTAATATATCTTTTACAACAACCACGTTCCGATTGGAATCAAAGGTGATTTTGCGGCGATGCAACACGGGATCTTCCAGGCGGCGGTATCCGTCGTGCTCGCCTTCGAAGACCTGTATAGCGGCCTGCGGCAGGTGCTGCAGCAGTTTTGCGTCCGCCTTGCGCAGCCACATGAAGTTGCCGCCGATCTCGGACTGGTCGCAGCCATCGACCTGCACGGTGTTATGCGCCGCCGTGCTGCGAAAGTAATCGCGCCACACTTTTTGCGTATGGTAGGCATAGGTGCCGGGGTCGATCAGCAGTTCCTCGCCGCCGGCGGACAGCGTGAAGGACAGCGCATCGGCGTGGCCGTGGGCGGCAATCGACAGATAGCCGAGCGGCGCGCAGTCGGCCACGATGCGCACTTCCCGGTCCGTGCCGAAATCCTTGCCCAGCAGGTAGTAGCCGCCTTCCGGGAAGGCCATCACCGGCTGTTCCGGCCCGCTCTCCGGCAGCGCATCCCACCGGTCCGCGCCCTCGTGCGTAAAGAGCCAGCGGTTCTTGTCGTCCAGGCTGCCGGCCTTGCGCTTGAAGTCGGGGCGATTGAACAGCAGCGCGCAGCTGGCCAGCAGCGAGCGGTAGGGACTCCATCCTGCCTCATAGGAAAGGCGCACCATCTGCGCGTCGTCGGCATCGCCGGTCATCGGCACATTGCCGCCGGCGTCCATCAGGGCGGTAACAAACTCGGCCATGCGTTCCAGGCGCTGCAGGTAGGCCGGCGAGAAGCTGCTGCCGTTGGCCCGGGCCACGTGCTGGCACAGCAGCATCATGTCCATGACCTCGTGCTGGTAGTAGATCGCCTGCTCGCGGTTGACGCCGTCCGCCGTATTCTGCTTCAGCGCCTCCGTTTCCAGGCCGCGCTGCGCCAGCTCGCGCCAGCGCGCGCTCTCATTCCAGCAGGGCCACTGCACGCTTGCCACATACAGCCCCATGTACTCGCCGAACAGGTGGTTGTTGGCGGAGGAATGGCGCGAAAAATAGCCGCGGATGAAGTGGCAGTGCTGGTAGATATTGTCCAGCCAGCGGCGGCGGAACTGCTGGCCGCCGTGGCCCTTGAACAGCAGGCCGTCATTGCCGCCCAGCAGGTTCCAGGCGAAGGCCCAGTTCAACAGGCGCACCGCCAGTTCAAGCGAACTGGTCCAGTGCACGCCTTGCGGATAAGGGCATTGATCGAACCAGGAGTCCAGCAGCATGCGCGCGCCGTCGGCATAGCGCTGCCCGCCGGTCGCGCGCCAGGCAAGCGCCAGCGTCACCAGTTCCAGGTGGCGGCTGGGCTCCCACAGGTATTTGATATCCCCTACCACCGCTTCGCTGCGGTAATCGATGGCCTTGCCCAGCTTCATCGGCGCCACGGTGCCGGTCTTGGGGTCGCGGTTCCATTGCGGCGGGAAGCCCAGCTGCAGGCCGCGCATGGCGAACACATTCCAGCGGCCGGCCAGCACCGCATCGGCCGCCTCGCACAAAGCTGCGCGGTCCACGCCTTCCGCCGGGGCGCCGATGAAGGCCACGCCGAAGCGCGACAGCGAGGGTTCGGCCGGTGTCGCGGCCAGCCCCAGCCCGAGCTTGCTCGCCTTTTTCTGTACGAGCTGCTGTACCCGCCACGCAATTTCGGGAGCGCCCATCAGCTTGAGACGATTAACTTTCCATGCCAGTGAAGTCATAGTGCAATTATCATAGATGCAACACGGCCGATGGTAACTGATCCAAAGAAAAATGCGAGCACGCAATGAAACCGTGCGCGGCCTGCACGATTGCGCGCACGATTGACGCGATTGCTGCGATGCAGCTATATTCGATTACATATCCGTCAACATTTGCCCAAGGCATCGAACGACAATGGGCTCTTCCCTGACCCGCAACCTGTCCTACCTGTTCCGCCACCTGGTGCGGCGCAATCCTGTCGCGCTGGCGCGCAGCGAAGCGCTGATCGCACGTGAACGGCTGCCGCTGGCGGAGCTGGAACGGCGCCAGTCCGCCCTGCTGCACGCCAGCATTGCCAGCGCGCGCCGCCTGCTGCCGCGCTATGCGGCCCTGCCTGCGCCCTCGGCGGCGGACGACCCGCGTGCCTGGCTGCGCACCCACTGCCCGGTGGTCGGCAAGCCGGACCTGCTAAGCCAGCGCAGCACGCTTTACCCGAATGGCGGCAAACGCAAGCCCTGGTGGCCGCTGGGCAAAACCAGCGGGACCTCGGGCTCGCCGCTTGAAGTATTCCGCAGCATTGACTCCGTGATCTGGGAGGAAGCCTTCCACCTGCAATTCTGGCATTGGGCCGGGCACGCACGCGGCAAGCCGCAGGCGGTGCTGCGCGGCGACCAGGTGGCCGACCTGTCGCGCCGCGAACCGCCGTTCTGGAGCTGGGACCGCTTTGGACGCCAGCTCTTCGTTTCCACGCGCCACCTCACGCGGAATACGGCGGCCACCATTCTCGACAGCATCGCCGCCGCGGGCGCCGGACAGCTGCGCGCCTATCCTTCCTCGTCCTATGAGCTGGCGCGCGCCGCCGAGCAGCTGGGCCACCCGCTGCGCCTGCAGGCCGTGGTGACGGGCTCCGAGCCGGTCTTCCCTTCGCAGCGCGAACAGATCGAGCGCAGCTTCGGCTGCAAGGTGTTCGATTTCTACGGCATGGCCGAGCGCATCGCCTTTGCCGGACAGTGCGAACACGGCTACTACCACCTGAATCCGGAATACTCCTGGGTTGAAATCCTCAACGAAGAAAACCAGCCCACCGAGGATTTCGGCTATATCGTGGGCACCACCCTGCACAACCATGTGATGCCGCTGCTGCGCTACCGCATTTCCGACCGTGCACGCTGGCTGCCCGGCGCCTGCCCTTGCGGCCGCCACTATCCGCGCATCGAGCTGTCCTCGGGCAAGGTCGAGGACCAGCTCTACGACCGCGACAACACGCCCATCAGCGCCTCCATCATCACCTTCGCACTGAAGGGCCTGGACAGCATTGAGAAGTCTCAAGTTGCCCAGACCGGGCCGGGGCGCTGGGTAGTGCGCGTGGTGCCCGGTCCGGGTTACAGTAACGGCAGCCCGCAACATATGCGGCATAACTTCGCCACCTATGTGACGCAGAACATCGATCTCGAGATCGAACTGGTGGAAGACATTCCGCTGCAAAAGAGCGGCAAGTTCAAATGGGTGGCCCAGGAATGGGATGGCGCGAAAGCACTGAGACCATGACGATGAGTATCCAGTTCTGCGGTCCGATTCCCCAGCCCGGCGCACCGGCGGTCGGCGGCTACGAAGCCTGCAACCGGCGCACCATCGATGCGCTCGGCGCCAGCGGCGACACCGTCCATCCACTGCATTACCCGACGCCGACGGGCGGCAAGCTGGCCAAGCTGAAAGGCTATGCGCGCGGCTACCGGCGCCTGCTGCGCGAGATCGACAGCAGCCCCGGCGAGCTATTCCACCTCACCGGCCTGTACAAGCATTTTGCGCCGGCCGAATGGCTGCTGCTGCGCCGCGCGAAGCGGCGCGGCCTGCGGACCATTTACGATATCCGCGCCGGCGCCATGTTGCGCCATTACGAACGGCTCGGGCCGGCCTACCGCTGGCTGTTCCGCAGCCTGCTGCGGCAGGCCGACCAGGTGATGATCGAAGGGCCGGACTACGCGCCCTTTGTGCTGGAAGTAACAGGCAAGCCCGCCTTCTACCTGCCCAACCACCTGCCGGTGCAAGGCATGCCCGCCCGTAGCGCCGGGGCCGCCGCGCCGCTGCGCCTCGCCTACATCGGCCGCGTCGCACTGGACAAAGGCATAGAAACCGCCCTGCAGGCCGCGCGCATGCTGGCCGAATCGGGCCAGCCCTGCAGCATTGCCGTAGCGGGCAACGGCCCGGCAGCCTTGCTGGAAAGGCTGCAGCGCGACTACCCCGAAGCCGAATGGCTGGGCGCCCTCAGTCCGGAGCGGGTGCTGGAAGAACTGGGCAAGGCCCACTTCTTCCTGTTCCCCACGCGCCATACGGGCGAAGGACATTCGAACGCATTGACCGAAGCGATGGCCATGGGCTGTGTGCCGGTGGCGGCCGACAACGGCTTCAACCGTTCCGTGATCGGCGCCAGCGGCGTGGTGCTGCCGCTGCAGGACGGAGCGAAGGCTTATGCCAGCGCGGTGCGCGTGCTGTGGCAAGGCGGCGACTGGGCCGGCTATTCGCAGGCGGCATCCGGGCGTGCCCGTACCCTCTTCTCGACCGAACAGGCGGTCGCGCGGCTGCGCGGCGCCTATAGCGACCTGTTGAAAGCATCAGCATGAAACTCTTTTTTGCGGGCGACCTCGCCTGGCCCGAAGCCGAAATCCTGGCCTTCAATGAAGTGCAGGCGCTGTGCGCCGGCGGCAGCATGGTGGCCAACCTGGAAGGCGGCATCATCGCCGGGCCGGCCGAACAGAGCACCGTCAACAACGAGTTCAAGTTCAACATCTACTCGCACCCCTCGGTGATGCAGACGCTGGCCCAGCTGAATGTGGTGGCCTGCGGGCTGGCGAACAACCACATTTCCGACTACGTGGGCAGCATCGAACACAGCAAGCGCATGCTGGCCGGACAAGGCATCAGGGCTTTCGGCACGCGCGAGCACCCGTCGTGCACCTTTACCGCCGGCGGCCGCGAGGTAGTGGCCTTCGCCGCCTGCTCCCCGCTGCCGGAACCGCGCAGCGCGGCGGACGCCGACCACGCACTGGTCTTCGATCCGCCTGCCGCCCTGGCCACGCTGCGCCAGCTGCGCGACGCGCATCCGCAGGCCCTGCTGGTCGCCTTCATGCACTGGGGCTATGAGCTGGCGAAGTATCCGCAGCCGGCCGACCGCGAGTGGGCACGGCGCGCCATCGATGCCGGGGTGGATCTCGTGATCGGCCACCACCCGCACCTGGTGCAGGGCTTCGAAATCCATGGCCGCGGCGCCATCGCCTACTCGCTGGGCAACCTGCTGCTGCCGCAAGTGCCCTACCGCGGGCGCAAGCTGCACTACAAGACGCCCGCCGTCTGCGAAGAACTGCTGATCGAACTGGATGGCGACACGCTGCGCTCGCACTGGCTGCGCTACGATCCGGCAACGCAGAGCGTGCGCCATACGGCCAGCCGCATTGCCGCGGAAGATGCCGCGCTGCGCGAACGCACGCCGTTCGCCGGCATGAGCGATGCGGACTACCGCAGCTGGTTCGCCAGCACCGGCCGCCACGGCAGCGAAGGCAAGCGCGCGGGCACCGTGCTATGGAGCTATGAAGGCTGGCGCGGCGCGGACACGGCGCTCAAGCTGGCTTATCTGAAAGGCCGCTCGCAGGTCCGCAAGCTGGCGATGGGCGCGGGGCTGCACAAGCCCTATAACTGGTAGGCCTTTTCAGGCGTGCATGCGCGCTTCGGGCTGGCCGCGGCTGGCCCGGATCGGTTTCGCGGGAACGCCTGCCACCGTAGCGCCTGCGGGCACATCCTGCAGCACCAGCGCTCCTGCGGCCACCGTCGCGCCCCGGCCCACCGTTACCGGCCCCAGCACGCGCGCGCCGGCGCCGATGAAGGCGCCGCTTTCAATCACCGGCACCGCCACCTCGCCGGAACGTCCGCCGATAATCACCTGCGGCCCGATGTAGACATCGTCGCCGATCACCGCGCGCGCATGCACCACGATCGCCATGCCCTGGTAGGCAAACGTCACGCGCTTGCCCACCTTCACCGAGGCTGGCAGCGCCAGCGAAAACAGGATGCGGTTCAGCAGGTACAGCAGCTTGGGCAGCAGCGGCACGCGCCAGCGGTACAGCAAGGCGGACAGGCGGTAGATCTGGATCATGCGGTGCTCCGGCAAATTGAATGCATGAGCAAATGCTAACATTTCCTGGCGCCATAGTCCGCACGGCAGCGCGAACAAAAAAGCCCCGGCCGCAATGCGGTCCGGGGCTCCTGCCTTGCGGCGGCCTGGCTTACTTCGGCAGCGTGATGCTGGCGGCGCCGACGGTCAGCGTACGGCCGGTGGCGGTCGGGGTCAGCGTGATCTTCGGGTTCTTGCAGCCTACGTCCAGCACCACGAGGAACTCGGCGCTGGTGGCGGCAGGCTTCACGAAGGCCGCGTGATCTTCGATGGTGCCCGGCTTGGACGGCGCACCGGCGCGCTTCTCCAGCGTCATGTCGCTGGTGACAGGACGCACGCACAGCGAACGGTCCACATTGGTGATGGTGGCAACGTTGTTGGCGATGCTCATCACCACCGGCGAGTGCAGGTTCCACTCGAAGCTGCGCGCCGTGGCCGAAGCCAGCGTGTCACGCACAATGGCCATGTCCTGGGTACGCATATACCAGATCTGGCGCTTGGCGCGGGTCAGGGCCGAGTCGTAGGCCGGGGTCGCGTCGCCTTCCACGTAGTCCATGCCGGCCGTGGTCGCAAAGGAGCTGATGCTGCCGTTGCGGGTCAGCTGCACGTCGTAGTTGCCCAGCACGGTCTGGCCCTTGCCGCCGTCATAGGTGATGGCGTTGTGCGCCTTGGTCTGGCGGTACCAGTCGTTCCACAGCGGCGAGCCGTACCAGTCGTACCAGCCGGTTTCGATCAGCAGCGGGCGGCCGCCGCTGGAGACCAGCAGGCTGTTCTGGTCAGCGTGGCTGTGGTTGTACGAACCGTAAGGGCTCGACTTGAAATAGATCGAGGTACGCGCACGGTCGCCCAGGTCGCTGTGCATTGCGGCCCAGCCGATGCTCGGGTACAGCGCGCCATTCGACGGCACCTTGCTGGTCGTGACCGATGCCACCGGCAGCGGGAACGGCGCCTGCAGCAGGGTCAGCGGATCTTCATTGCCCAACAGGTTCTTGGTGTACCAGGCCGCTTCCGGCGTGGCGAAGCGCGAGGCGAAGCCTTTCAGCTCGGTCGGCATCGGCGCCTGCTCGTGCTCGTCGCCGAAGGTGTGGGTCACGGAACCCGGCGGCTGGAAGTGCATGAAGGACTTCATGAAGCCTTCGGCCCATGGCTTTTCGAAGATGTTCACGCCGGTCGCGGCGGCAATCGGCTGCCACAATGCCAGCGAAGTCAGTGCGGCGTGCTGGCCATAGGAGGTGCCATTGGCGAAGCCGCCTTCGGAACCGGACCATGGATAGATCGAGTGCACGTAGTTGCGGAAGGCGAAGTTGAACCATTTGTCCGCAGCAGGAATGTCGCCCAGCGTCAGCACCGAGACCAGCGCCAGGTAGCCTTGGGCGGCCTGGCCGTGCGAGTCGAAGGGGAACTGGTCCATGCCGCCGTCCGGGGTCTGGAAGGCTGCGTAGATCTGCTCGGCGCGCGCTTCGATCACTTTCAGCCAGGCGGCGCGGGTCGTCGCGTCCAGGTCCGGGCCCAGGAAGTCCACGGCTTTCGCCAGCGCCAGGGTGATGGAACGGCATTCCTGGTCGGCGGCCTTGTAGCCGGTGGGGCCGGTCGGGCTCAGCGCCGCCAGCTGGTTGCCGCGCTTGATCGCTTCATTCAGCAGGTTCTTGTCCTTGGTGATGCGCCACAGCATGGAGGTCGCCTCCATCTGGCGGGTCAAGTCCATGATGGCCCAGCGCATGTTCTGGATCTGGGTGTTGACGGCAGCGGTAATCACGCCGGTGGTGTCCAGAGGCCAGTTGGCGTCGGTGTATACGGGCACCGAAGTCATGCGGCGGTAAGTGCCGCCGGTGAGGTCGGTCAGGCCGGTGCCGCGTTCGGCCACCATGGCTGCGGTCCACTGCGCGCGCGGGATCACGCTTGGCGCCAGGCCGCGCGGATGGGGTTTGGCGACGATGCGCGCGCGCAGCGTGGCATTGTCCGGCACCACGAAGGTCTTGGACGTTGCGTCAATCACGAAGGAGCGCGGCGAGGACCAGTCGGTGCTGTTGCCCGGACGTACGCGCCAGCTATAGGTGCCGGCCGGCAGCACGGCGGATGGCAGCATCCAGTTGCGGTCGACGGTAAAGGTTTCGGGAGCAGCGCCGCTGCGGGTCAGTTCCACCACATAGCTTGCAGGCTTGGTCGAGTGCATGGCCCAGGTAAAGCTGGGCGGATTCTGCGCCTGCACCTGCAGGTTGACGGGGGCGGCACGCACAACACGGGCACTGGGGGAGGCAGCCCAGTCAGCATGGCTGACGTTGGAGGCGCCCAGCGCCAGGAGAACCAGGGCACGAAGTACAGTTGCGGTACGCAATTTCATGAAGTTTTATCCTAAGGAGTTGATGTCGAGAGTAGTTTTGTGGCCCCAAGGATTCTGGCGGGGGCCGCAACCTCGATCATGCAAGCCGTATTACTCAATGCTGCTGGCCGAGGAACTGGCAATTCTTTGGCCAGTAATGTTGACGGAGGGAATTTTAACTTACTCTCCGAAAAATTTCTCGGTTTTTGATTATAACACCTTAAAAAACAACGAATCAATAAAGGGCTGACAATCAAATCTCGCGCACCGGCAATCCCGTAATAAAAAATCAGTATTTAGTTTTAATTAAAAACCTTATCGAATATATTAAATTAATCTGCAATAACACGCGCCGGGATGGCTTGGCCAGGATCCCGCACAGCCCGCAGCAGGCCCGGGATGGCGCCCACCGCGTACATGTGCCAGGTCAGCAGCGACAGTCCGGCCTCGCTCAGGGAACGTTTCTTCCATAGCAAGGCGAGCAGCACCGGCAGCCATACCACAAGCAAGCTCAGCAGGCTAGCGGAAAGCCAGCCCATGCCTGCTGCCACGCCCGCCGCCGCCAGCAGCGCACACACCGCATACAGCAGCGGCGCCGCAAACACGAACCAGCAATGCCGAAGCGCCCTGCCCATCCACGGCCGCCCCAGGGCGCTGCGCAGGAAGCTGCCGCTGGCCCGGATCCGGCCGTTGCGCCACAGGCGCATCAGCATCTGGTAGGACGTCTCATTATGCCCCGTGTGTGAAATGGCAGCGTCCGGAAGGCGGACCAGTCTGTAACCTTTGGAACGCAGCCTGACGCCCAGTTCCAGCTCCTCGAAGGCAGGCAGGCCCCGGTGCGCCAGATAACCCACTTCCTCAATGGCCGCACGCCGGTACAGGCCGCCGCCGCCTAATACATCGACCTCCTGGGCCGTGCGCAGCGCTGCATAGCGGGCGGCGCGGAAGCGGTCGGCAAGGGTATTAAACTGAGTGTCGATCAATTTACCGCCCACGCCCGCGACATTTGGATTTTCTTTTAAATATGCCAAGGCTCTTATAATAAAATCAGGCTCTAATGTCATATCGCCATCTAAGACATATATATAAGACCCTTGAGCGAATTGATAACCTAATTGGAGGGTAGCCCCGCAATTACGGTCGGCGGCGGATTTAAATTGCACGATCCGCACGTTCATTTGCTGGGCTATCTCTACGGTGCGGTCGGCCGATACTGAATCGGCCAGCAATATCTCGCCATTCAGCCCCTGCAGGGCGGCCTTGGCCGAAGCCAGGCAGGCGGCAATATGGCGCTCTTCGTTCAGCGCCTTGACGATGATGGTGACGTCGACAACAGGTTCGGACATGGTTTCTGATCAGGATTGCATGATTTCATCGCGGCTGGCACGCCAGATGGCATCCGCCCTCGCCTTTTGCCCGCGCAGCAGGGCCAGTGCCGCTTCCTTGGCGGCGCGCAGGTAGACGGCGGGCAGCAGCGCGGGCATGAACTTGCGGTACAGCTTTACGCGGGCGCGGCACATCGTGTACACGGAGAAGGTGCTTTCGGTCTGCTCGCCGGTGGAGCTGCCGGCCTTGTGGTAGACCACGGCGTCCGCAGCCAGCCCCGGCCGGAACTCGCGCTCGGAACGCAGCGCCCAGTCGATTTCCTCGAAATACAGGAAATACCGCTCCTCCATCTCCCCCACTTTTTCGAGGAAGTCGCGCGAGGCCAGCATCGATGCGCCGCTGACCCAGTGCAGGCGGGCGCGCGCCTCGCGCTCGTCCTGCTCGCTCAGCGCGCTGCGGCGCTTGCCGCCGCACAGCAGGCGGCCGCTGGCCGTGTAGCGCGAGAAGCTGCCGCCGCCCAGCGCCTGGATCACATCCGGGTCGCGGTAGAAGGCCACGGTGGGGCCGGTAATGCCGACTTTCGGGTCGGCCTGGGCCGTCGCCAGCATCTGGGTCAGGCAGTCCGGCGGCACCACGGTGTCATTATTAAGCAGCCAGACAAAATCGCAGCCGGGATCACGCAGCGCCAGGCGGATGCCAACATTATTGCCGCCGGCGAAACCGAGATTGGCGCCGGTGCGCACGATCAGCAGCGGCGGCGACGCCTCATCCGGCATATAGCCGGCCGGGTCGTCGATCACCGCATGCGGCAGCGGCTTGGGCAGCGGCGGCGTGGTCAGCGCCGCCAGCGGGCCGGACGGCGGCGTCCAGGCCAGCTCGCCCGCCGCCCAGCGCCGGATCTGCTCCACCGAGCCGTCGCTGGAGTCGTTGTCGCAGACCACGGCCGTAAAGCGGCCGTGATGCTGGCGGAACAAGCTTTCCAGGCATTCAATACTGTCCTGCCAGCCATTCCAGTTGACCAGCACGACCCATACTTTGGCGTCTTGTTTTGTCATAGCGGGTGCGGCGCCAGCGCGTTGGACGCGGCGCGGTGACGTTTGGACTGGCTCTCGCCCAGCGGCTGCTCCTGCAGCGTGATCAGGGCGGCGACCAGCACATAGGCCAGCGTGAAGCCGGAAGGAATCGACAGCACGCTCTTGGTAATCATCAGCATGCACAGCGAAATCGACAGCATGCCGGCCACTGTGCCGGCGCGGTCGTCGCGGCGGTAATAGGTCATCACGCCGAGCAGCGCCGCCAGCACGAAGAAGCCGAAGGACAGCACCAGGCCCGGCAGGCCGGCATCCAGCGAGATGCCCAGCCACCAGTTGTCGATATTGAAGCGGGTACCGTCGAACATGCCGAGCTTGATCGCCCCCATGCCCGCGCCGTAGCCCATGATGGGACTGTTCTGCACCAGCGGCACGCCGCGCTCCATCATGATGACGCGCGACATGGTGCTGTTCATCTCGCCCGCGGTGCGGCCGGCCACCAGGGTCATCACTTCCTGCAGGGCCGCATAGCCTGCCAGCAGGAAGACCGGCAGCAGCATCGCCAGCATGGCCACCACCAGGCTCGCCTTCTGCGAATGCTCGCCCGCATGCTTGCGCGGCATCACCAGCAGGATGCCGACCAGGATCACGGAGGCGATCAGCACCGTAATGCCGGAGCGGCTGCGCGAATACACGATCACGGCCACGGCCAGCGGCATGAAGCACACGGCCGCATAACGCAGCAGCTTCTCGCGCGTGGCGAAGAACACGGCGGTGGCCAGCGGCAGCATCATGGCCATGTATTCGGCCAGCACCATCGGGTGCTCGAACGTGCCCTGGGCGCGGTAGGCGCCGTCGCGGAACTTGGTCTTCAGCGTGTCGATCAGCAGGGCCGCATCCTCCGTCCCCATCGGGATGAAGCGTTCGAACAGGGTGTGCTTGACCGCCGATTCATAGCAGGCCAGCAAGGCCTGCACCAGGCCCACGACCAGCAGCACGCTGAGCATGCGGCGCACGTCCTTCTCGTCGCGCAGCACGGCCACGGCGATGAAGAACAGGATGTAGCAGGAAATCAGGTCGGAAGTCAGGGTGAACATCTGGGCGAAAGGCTGCTCGCCCGCCGCCGCCGTCGCAATGCGCCACACCAGCAGCGCAGGCACCAGGCCGATCAGGAAGGGGTGGGCCTTGACGCGCGTGGTCAGGCGCTGCATGGGCTCCTTGCTGGCCAGGATGAAGTAGCCGCAGCCCACCAGCAGCACCAGCCAGGCCAGCTTGATCGGGCTCAGCGCAGGCAGGCCGCCGATCCGTTTGACGATATAGGCGGGCCACAGGTTGACCGTCACCAGCACGGCCAGCAGCATCCAGTTCATCAGCGTGCCCGGCGCCTGCTTCTGCTTCGGCATGATCCAGATCGCGATCAGGAAGGCCACGGCCGCGGGCACCGCCAGCAGGCGCACCAGGCCGCCCGGCGGGACCACGGCGGCCATCAGGCCGAGCAGCAGGCACAGGGCCAGCATGCCCAGTCCCGCCATGGCCAGGCCGAACATCTTCCCGGCCGGCATAAATTGTATTGTTTTACGCATCATTCACTCCTTGCAGCCTGGCGATTGCACCAGAGCCAGAACACAATCTGTGCCAGCGGCACCCACACGGCATATACGCCAAGCCTGACCCACACCGCACCATCCAGGCCGAACAGCGGAATGGCCCAGAAGCTGGCGCCCACCACCACCACGCTGGTGGCGATGGTCAGCGCCGTATTCACCCGCAGCAGGCCGCGGCTGATCCACTGCGGCGTCATCAGCAGCGACAGGCTGATGCCCAGCACCGTCGGCAGCAGCATGCGGAACAGCGGCACGCTTGGCGCAAACGCTTCGCCCGCCACCAGCGGCACGGCCAGCGGCGCCAGCAGCCAGGCCGCCAGCGCCAGTCCCGCCAGCCCGCCCAGCAGGCGCCAGTTCAGGCGGCGCTGGCGTGGCCAATAGGCGTCCGGCGTGCTGTTCGCCAGCCCGCCGTAGACAATCATCAGCGCGCTCTGCGGCACGATCAGCATCAGCGCCACCATCTGCTGCGCCAGCTGGTAGTAACCCACGTCCGGCTTGCTCAGGTGGTGGTTAATCAGCAGCAGGCTCACCTGGTCCAGCAGGAAGGCGCTCACCGTGGTCAGGTGGATCATCAGCCCCGAACGCAGCAGCGGCGACACCTCATGCCGCAGCCAGTGCAGCGACTTGCCGGCCATCTTGTACAGCGGCCAGGCCACCAGCAGCGCCACCAGCAGCTGGCCCACCAGCGCCGCGCTCAGCGCGCCCGCCACGCCCCAGCCCAGGTACATCACCAGCAGGAAGAAGGCGGCGAAACCGATCGTCCTGCCCACATACTGCGCCTTGTTCAGCAGCCCCGTCTGCGAAGCTGCCGCCACGATATTGCTTGCATACTGCTCCCACACCAGCAGCGGCACCGTCGCCAGCGCCAGCAGCATGGCCAGCGGGCCGATGCCCCTGAACAGCGTGCCGTCCGTGCCCACGTACAGCGCGGCGGCAATCCCCAGCGCCAGCGCCGACAGCACGGCGGCCAGGCCGCCCAGCGTGCCCAGCTGCTGCGCCAGCGTCGGCTTGCTGGCCGCGGCCTGCAGGCGGTGCTGCAGCGCCTGCCCCAGGCTCAGGTTGCACAGCGTGGCGAACAGCGCCGCCCATGCGGTGGCGGCGGCAAATTCGCCCCGCCCTTCCGGTCCCAGCAGCCGCGCCGACACGAACAAGGTCGCCAGCGACAGCACAACACCATATCCACGCGCCAGGCTCATGCCGGCGATCCTGCGCAAATCGCTCATGAACCCGCTTTCTGCAGCGGCGCCACGGAGGGCGCCGGCACCGGGTGCGAGCCGCGCCGGCGCGGCGCGAGGAAGCGTTCTTCCACCACATGCCAGGACAGCCAGGCGAAGGCCAGCGCCAGCGGCGTTGCCGCCAGGGTCAGCATGCCGGGCGCCGCCACGCCCAGCGCGATCAGGCTCTGCTGCAGCGGGAAGGCGTACAGGTAGACGCCGTACGACAGGTCGCCCACGCGCTCGGTGCTGAAGGGCAGTATCCAGCGCGGGTGGCGGCCTATCCACAGGCTGCCATAGCTGATGGCGAGGCAGGCCACGACGGCAAAGCCGGGCAAATCGAGCGCCGTCACGGCCGCCCACAGCAGGCCGAGCGCGAGCGCCACCCCGCCATGCAGCGGCAGCTGCGCGCGCCACAGCTGGCACAGCGCGCCCACCATGAAATAGGGCAGCAGCAGGAACAGGCCGCTGTTCCGGCCGCTGAGCAGCAGGCCCCAGGCCAGCAGGCAGGCCGTGGCCGCCGCAATGCTGGGCAGCACGCGGCTGCCGCCCTGCCCCAGCTGGCGCAGCAGCCACACGGCGCCGCCCACCGCCAGGTAAAGGCCGAATTCGATCGGCAGGGTCCACAGCGAGCCATTGACGGCGGCGCCGTAGGGATTCGCGGCGAACACGCCGGGCAGCTCGAACTGCAGGCGCCACAAGGCGGCATTGCGCAGCACATAGGTGGCGACCGCGCTGCTGGCGAAATAGTCGGACAGGGGCAGCAGCGTCATCAGCGGCCCCAGCACGAGGGCGCTCAGCAGCAGCACGGCGACCAGGGCCGGGAAGATGCGGCGGATGCGCGCGTCGAGGAAGGACCACAGGGTGCTGCGCGAGTAAGCGCTGCCGGTGATCAGGTAGCCGCTGATGGCGAAGAAGACGCCGACGGCGAAGGTGCCGAAGGTCATCTGGTTGCCGGTCAGGCGCATCAGCGGCTCGGCATAAGGCTGGCCGCTCAGGTGATAGCTGTGCGAGAACAGCACCAGCCAGGCTGCGAACAGCCGGATGGGGTTGAAATTATTGCTGTCTGCGCGCGCCATCATCTCTTACGCCGCCTGCGCGGCCTCCGACTGCAGCAGCTGCTGCTCCATGTCCAGCAGGCGGCGGCTGCGGTCCTTGACCCGGCGTGCCGGGCTGCCCACATAGATGCCGAAGGGTTCGCAGTCGCTGCGCACCAGCGACAGCGCGCCCACCGCCACGCCCTCGCCGATATTCACGTTCAGCGTGACCACGGAGCCGCTGCCGATGATCACATGGCGGCCGATGTTCACCGGGCCGCTGGTGATGTTGGTGTACTCGGCGGGCACCGTGGGATTGGTCATGTATTCGCCGCTGTAATCGTCATTGCTCGAATAGATGGCCACGCGCGAGGAGATATTGGCGAAGTCGCCCAGCGTGATGCGGCCCTTGCCCATCAGCGAAGACTGGATCGCGATATGCACATTGCGGCCGATCTCGATGCCGCCCTCGCCCGCCGACAGCACGCAGAAATCGTCGATGCGCGTGTTGTCGCCGATGCGGATGCGCGCCGGGCTGTGGAAGGACGCCTTGCGCGAGATGCGCACATTGCGGCCGACATGGCCGAAGCCGATGGCGGCGATTTCCTCGTCGGTCATGAAGGACATGCTGTGCTTCTCCCCTGGTTAGCGGCCTGCTTTGCGCAGGATATCGCAGATGCGGTCCACCTGGTCCAGCGGCAGGTCCGGGAAGATCGGCAGGCAGAGCACGCGGTCGGCCACGTGGTGCGCCACCGGCAGCAGGTCGGGACGGGCGGACGGCAGGCCGCGGTACATCGGGAACTCCGTGATCAGCGGGTAGAAGTAGCGCCGCGTCATAATGTTCTGCGTCTGCAGGAAGTTGTACAGTTCATCGCGGCCCAGCGGGTAGTCGGGCTCGATGAACACCGGGAAGTAGGAGTTGTTCAGCGCATCGGCCTTGGCCAGTTCCGGGACGGTGATGCCCTTCACGTCGGGCAGCAGTTCACGGTAGCGGCGGTCGATGGCGGCGCGCTTTTCCAGCACCTTGTCCACGTGTTTCAGCTGCAGCAGGCCGAAGGCGGCCTGGAATTCGCTCATCTTGCCGTTGATGCCGGGAGCGACCACGGTCACTTCGTCGGCAATGCCGAAGTTCTTCAGGTAGTCGATGCGCTGCTTGGTCTTGGCGTCCGGGCAGATGATGGCCCCGCCCTCGAAGGTATTGAAGGCCTTGGTGGCATGGAAGCTGAGCACCGACAGGTCGCCGTAGTTCAGCACGCTCTGGCCCTGCGTGCGCACGCCGAAGGCATGCGCGGCATCGTAGATCACCTTCAGGCCGTAGGTGTCGGCGATGCGCTGGATCTCGTCCACGTCGCAGGGCGTGCCGTACACGTGCACCGGGAAGATGGCCGTGGTCTGCGGCGTGATGGCGGCTTCGATCTTCTTAGGATCGAGGTTGAAGGTGTGCGGGTCGATATCGACGAACACCGGCTTGATGCCGTTCCACACCAGCGAATGCGCCGTCGCCACGAAGGAGTAAGGGGTGGTGATCACTTCACCGGAAATGCGCAGCGCCTGCAGCGCCGTCACCAGCGCGATGGTGGCATTGGTGAACAGGGCCAGGTGCTTGACGCCCAAGTAGGCGGCCAGCTCCTCTTCCAGCTGGTGGTGGAAAGGCCCCTGGTTGGTCAGCCATTTGCTTTCCCAGATCTTCTCCAGGTAGGGCACGAATTCATCCAGTGGCGGCAGGGCCGGTTCGGTGACGTAGATCTTTTTCATGATGTCAGGCTTTCTTCTGATTGCGCTCGCGGTAGTGCTTCAGCAGGCGGTCGGGCGAACGCACGGCGTTCACGCCCAGGTAGCGGATCTTGCGAAAACGGTTCCAGTCGCCCGGCTCTTCATAGCGCCAGGCGTTGATATCCCACGGCACCGACCGCAGCCAGTGGTGGTAGAACACCGAGGAGGTCGACACATTATTCATGGCGAACTTCGGTGCGTGGTTCACATGCCATTCATCCGGCACGCGTTCAAAATCGAAGGGATGCCAGATGATGTCGGCGCGGGTGGCGCGGGCCAGCGCCAGCAGCTTGCTCACGCGGTCCGGCGCATGCTCGTCGTCGTCATCCAGGTGGGTGACGAAATCGCCGCGCGCCAGCGACAGCGCATGGTTGATGGCCACCGTACCGCCCACCATCCAGCGGTGGCGCGGCTCCTCCGGATACTTTCCGCGTTCCTGCAGGTTGACGAACTCGATGCGCGGGTCGTTCAGCGCCGCCACGCGTTCCGGCGTGTCGTCGGTGCAGCAGTCGCCCACCACCACGATCTGCAGGTTTTTGTAATCCTGGCGCAGCAGCGATTTCAGGCAGCGCTCGATCAGCAGCTCGCCGCGGTTGTATGTCGCCACGCACACCGTCACCAGCGGCTCGGCTTTTTCATAGGCGGCCTGGTACTCCGGCGAGCGGCGCGCGGCACGGAAACGGCTGCGTGCGGACCAGCCAAGGTCGCGCATCGAGCGCAGGGGTTCGCGGCAGCGCACCCAGGTACGGTGCACACCGTTTTTCAGCTTTTTCAACAAATTGACTCCTCAGTGAAAGCTGCGGCGCGCGGCCTCAGTTCAGCCCCATGAAACGCAGCCGTGTTGCCGGGGGCAGCGCCTGCTGCAGGTCGGCCACAAAGCGTTCCTGCACCGCGAAGGAGCGGGCCGGATCGGTATCGATCGAGGACACACGGAACAGCAGGCCGTCCGGGATATTGCCGCCCAGGCGGTAACGCATTTCAACCAGCTTCTTGTTGATGCCGCCGATCGCCACCTTGTCGCCCACCGTGCCCCAGTAGGTCACGGGCTCGAAGCGCTGGCCGGCCAGGTTGGTCTGCAGGCGCTTGACGGGAATCGCGCCGCGCGGCGTATTCAGCACGCCATTGCTGTTGCCCGTCACTTCGAAGCCCTGGGCCGGATAGCAGATTTCCGGATAGTGCATGGACAGGCCGTCGCTCTGGTTGGCGCCATAGGCCAGCGACAGCATCACGCGGTAGCCGTCGCGGTTCACGTAGGTGCGGGCGAGCGTCTGCGTATAGATCTTGCGCAGCTCGGCCTCCACGCTCGGATTGACCACGGCGGACATGCCCTGCTGCTCCTCCTGCCACTCGCCGAAGCGGGTCGGGATGCTTTCCGCCAGCTGCATCGGCGGCAGGCTGTCCGCCAGCATATGGCGCGGCACCAGCATCTGCGCGCCGACCGCGGAGGCGGCCATCAGCACACCGGCCACCACGCTCGATACGACTGCACGTTTCATATTGCACTCCTTGCCGCGGCCTTGCGGGCCTGGTGGCGGCGCGCCACCCACTGCAGCAGCGAATCCACGGCGATGATCAGGATCAGGGCGCTGACGAACAGCACCATGCCGGCGAAGCCGTGCAGGAAGCCCTGCCCCGCCGCATCGCCGAAGTGATAGGTAATCAGCGTCAGCACGCACACGCGGATCACGTTCGCGGTGAACGAGATCGGAATGATCAGCAGCGCCAGCGCGATATTGCGGAAGGCCGAGGTATGGCGCACCACATTCAGGTAGAACAGGCCGAGCGATTCCAGGGTCAGCAGGGTCTGCAGGCCGGCGCAGGCATCGGCCACCAGCAGCTGGTATGGGCCGATCTGCAGGATCACGCCGGTGCGGGCGATCGGGTAGCCGGCCGCATACAGCAGCACCTCGGTCACATAGGACACGGCCATCTTCATCGGCAGGGTCAGCGCGCTGACGATGGCGCCCGGCAGCGGAATCATGAACAGCATGAAGAAGAAGGGGAACCACAGCAGGCGCAAGGCCGGCGTGCCGCGCTTCATCAGCAGGATGGCCGCCACCGAGATGATGAAGGACGCAATGGTGAAAGCGTCCACCTGCTGCGACATGCCCAGCATGTACAGCACCAGCGCGAACACCAGCAGCGGCCAGGCCAGGCCGGGCGCCGGTTTGGGCGGCAGCGCCAGCATCTCGTTCCAGCTGCGCCAGATCAGCCACAGCGACAGAATCAGGATGATCGGGCCGTGGGCCTGCTCCTCGCTGCCCCAGATGCCGTGCAGCAGGCCCCAGAAGGCCGGCACGTACATGGCGAGGAAGCCCAGCGCCAGCGGCAGCCATTCCGGCGCCAGCTCGCGCAGGCTGGCGCGCGCCAGCGGCGGCGTCATCACCGGTTTAGCGGATCCGGCCATCAAAATTCCACCATCACCGAGCCGACGATCTGGGTGCCGTTCTGGTGCAGCTGCTGGCTCAGCGCATGCACCTCGGCCAGCATGGTCTGGTTGCGGCGAGTCAGCAGCAAGGCGCCGCCGGCACGCGCGGCCAGCGCGATGCCGTCGGAACCGGCCGAGAAGGCGGCCGCGTCATACAGCACCACGTCGTAGCGTTCTTCCAGGCGCGTATTCAGCTCGCCGAAGGCGCTGCGGCTCAGCAGCTCCTGCGGATTCGGCGGCAGCGTGCCGGCCGGCAGCACCGACAGGTCGACGAAGGATTCGATGCGGTTTACCGTGTCCAGCTCGGCGCGCCCGGCCAGGATGTCGGACAGGCCCTGGCGCGTCTTGATGTCGAAGATATCGTGCTGGCTCGGCGTGCGCAGGTTGGCGTCCACCAGCAGCGTCTGTTCGCCCAGCTGGGAGAACACCACCGCCAGGTTGGCCGCGAACAGGCTGGCGCCGTCGCCCGCATTCACGCCCAGGATGACCAGCGACTTGCGGCCGCGGGCGAACCAGCGCAGCATCAGCTGGCTGCGCACGGCGCGCAGCGCTTCCACCTGCGGGCTGAAGGGCTGGTAGGCGGCCAGCAGGCGCGGCGAGTAGTTGCCCTCGCCCGGCAGCAGGTAGGGATAGTCGAACTGCCGTGCCAGCACCTGCTGGATATCGGCTTCCGTTACCAGGCCGAGGCGCTGGGCCGCTTCGCCGAAGCGGATGCCCAGGTCTTTCTGCATGCGCAGCACGCGTTCTGCGGCTTCCGGCGTGATCTTGCCGGATTCGAGCAGCAGGCCGCCGATGCTGGAATCGCCACGCGGTGCGGGCGCGGAGGTGTGCCGTGGGGCACTAGCGAGCGCGGGTTGGGTCATGTTCGGGTCCATTTCAGTTGGCGCCGAGGCGGCGCATGGTCAGGGAATTCATGAAGCCGGCGCGGCGGTTCGGCGTGGTCTTCCAGTTGATGGCGCCCAGCACCGGAATCTGCAGCGCATCGGCGATATCGCTTTCGGAACGCACGCGGCGGTTCAGCATCTCGGCCAGGATGGAGAAGCCCAGGCCCAGCATGGTGCCCATGATGCCCGCCAGGATGGTGTTCAGCAGGATCTTGGGACCGGCCGGCTTGATCGGCGCCACGGCCGGGTTCAGCACGGCGATCTCGGACTGGTTGGACTGGCCTTCGATATTGGTCTGCGACAGGCGCTGCGAGGCGGCGTCGAAGGCGCGCTGGGCGCTTTCCACGTCCTTGTTCAGCACATTCATCTCGTCGCGGGCGCGGTTCAGCTCCAGCACCTTGGCCTTCTGGGCGTCCAGCGCGGCGCGGATGGTGGCTTCGCGCTGCATCAGGATGGTGGCGTTGGCGCCTACGCTGTTCGAGGTCACTTTCAGCTGTTCATTGAGCGCCGAACGCAGCTTGTCCACTTCCGACTTCGCACTCTGGTACTGCGGGTGGTTCGGGCTCAGGCGGCTGGCCACCTCGGCGAACTTCGATTCCGCCGTGCCCAGGTTGATCTTCATGCTCTGGATCAGCGGGCTGTTGGCCACATCGGGCGAGCTGTCGCCGGCCATGCGCTGGCGCGAATTGGCTTCCGCCACCTGGCCCTGGGCCATCACCAGCTGGGCCGACAGGTCGTTCAGGCGGTTCGATTCCACGTCCAGGCGGTTATCGACGCTGACGATGCCATGCTCCTGCTGGTACTTGGACAGGCGGCTCTGGGCCGTTTCCAGGTTATCGCGCAGCAGCTTGATCTGGTCGTTGAAATAGGTGGAGGCCTTCTTCATCGGTTCCACTTTCAGCTGGGTGTTCACCAGCTGGTATTCGTCGGCGAAGGCATTGGCGACGGCGGCCACGAATTCCGGATCGGAACCCTTGAAGCCCACTTCCACCACCGAGCTTTCACGCGATGGATTCACGTCCAGCTTGGCGATCAGCAGCTCGGCCAGCCAGTCGCGCACCGTACCCTTGCCGCCGGTGGCTTCCTGGAACTGGGCCACCACGCTGGGGCTTTCCGCCAGGCGCAGGCGGTCCACCACGCGCAGCGCCACGTTCTTGGAGCTGATGATGTCGATCTGGGTCGCCATATAGCCGGGCAGCAGCTGGCCCGGCATGGTGAGGCCGGTCACGGGGTCCATGCCCTTGTAGTTCAGCAGCAGCGAGGCCGTTGCCTTGTAGGTCTTCGGCAGCAGCAGGCTGACGACGAGCGTGACCGATACCGTCAGCAGCACGGTGGCGATCAGGATCCAGCGCCGGGCGCGCAGGATCAGCAGGAATTGGGAAAAGCTCATGGCAGTAGTCTCACAGCGTGGAGGTAAAAATCAGAACCAGCTCTCTTTGATGTAGACCACGTCGTCGATCTGCACCATATCGTCGCGCGCCGCATCGATGATCTGCAGCTTGCCGTCCGCGCCGCGGCGCTTGATCTGCATGCCGCGCTCGGTGCCGCGCGGGGTCAGGCCGCCGCCCACCGCCAGCGCCTGCAGCACGGTCATCGAACGCTCCAGGCGGAAGGCGCCGGGACGCTGCACTTCACCGTAGATATAGAAGCGCGGCGAGCGTTCCACATAGATGATGTCGTTGGCGGCCAGGTCGTAGTCGCGGTTCAGGTCGCCGTTCCGTATCATCTCGACCACGTCGATGGTTTCCTTGGTGGTCTGGTTATTGCGCTTGCGGATCACGCTGATGGTGTCGGCGCCATCCGGATTGGCGCCGCCGGCCAGCGCCAGCATGTCCAGCACGCTGCGCTTGCCTTCGATCGGATAGCGGCCGGGGCGGTTCACCGCGCCCAGCACGGCGATCTGCTGGCTCTGGATGCCCGTGACCAGGATGTTGACCTGGGCTTTCTTCAGGAAGCCGCCCTTCTCCAGCCGGGTCGCCATTTCCTTTTCAGCCTGGGCCACGGTCAGGCCGCCCACCGGCACCTGGCCCAGCAGCGGGAACGTCACCTGGCCCTTGTCGGACACGCGGGTTTCCGTATTCAGGTCGGGACTGCCGTACACGCTGATCTTGATCACGTCGCCCACGCCCAGCGTGGTTTCCTGCGCTGCCGCGCCACCCATCATCACCAGGCCCATCAGGCCGCCCATTACCCACATCATCAGTTTTTTCATTTTTATTCCCTGCCTTTGCTTATCAGGTTAAACAATCACTTGAGGCCGGCGACGCCACGCGCCGCGGCATCGGAGGAAGGCGCCCCGGCTCCCGCATCCGCCTGCACGGCGGCCGGCTCCGCCGGTGCAGCCGCCGTGGCCGCCGCCCCGCCGGCCGGCGCCGGTGCGGCGCCGCCCGGCTGGTTCATGTATTCGATCTTGGCCGTCGAACGCAGGCGCTTGACTTCCGCCTCGGCCAGTTCCTTGTTCTTCTTATTGAACAGGAACTGTTCGATCTGGGCCGAGGCCTGCTCCACCGTGACCGGCGATTCGCGCGTGTCGGCAATCGAGATCAGCATGCTGCGGTCGCCTTCGCGGATGATGAAAAGCTGGCCCTTCGGCATGGCCAGCAGGCGCTGGCTCAGCTCAGGCGGCAGTTCCGCGCTGGTGCGGGTCAGCTGGCCGCGCTGGAACTTCACGCCGTTCGATTCCAGCCAGACTGCCACCTCTTCCAGCGACTTGGCGCCGTCCATGGCCTTCTTCACCTCGTCCGTCACGTCGCGGGTAGCCACCACCAGCTGGCGCATGTCGAAGGTTTTGCGGTTGGCGAAGAACTGCGGATTCTGGCTGTAATAGGCCTCCACCTCTTCCTTGGTGGGACGCGGCACATTGCCCACCCGCTTCTGCATATAGGCCTGCGCCACGATCAGCGCCTTGGCGCGCTCGATGGCCTGCACCACCTTCGGATCGCGGTCCAGCTTTTCCTTGTTGGCTTCGTTCTGCAGCAGCTGGCGGTCGATCAGCGCTTCCAGCAGCTGCTTGCGGGCCGCTTCCTGCTGCGCCACCGCCGGACCGGCGCGGTTCAGTTCCTCATTGAGCTGCAGCACGGTGATTTCTTCACCGTTCACGCTGGCCAGGGTCTGGCCAGGCTTCTTCTCGGCGGCCTTCTCGCCGCAGGCGCTCAGCGCCGTCGCCGCTGCAATCACCAGCCCGGCGCACATGAGCTTATGCTTATTTTTGTTCAAGATACTTCCTCCGTTGTCTGGGGCTGCAGCGTGATTTGCGTCAATTTCATCACCGCAGGAAACATTTACAAAATTATCAGATCGAGATAAAAACGACAACAAAGTTTCAATCGTGCGCGCCTCGGAAATCTGGACAAATTTGCAACTTAATGAAATACATTGTAGCGAACGAAAGGGTGCGCACGGCTGAAATTCGACTTAGGAAACAATTAATTTTTTCAATGCGCGTTCTGCCGCTGCAGCACCACCTTGACGGTCCGCACGATGATCCAGAGATCGAGCCAGACCGACCAGTTGCGCAGGTAATCCAGGTCGTAGCGGATACGCGCTTCCATCTTGTCCAATGTCTCCGTTTCACCACGCAGGCCGTTGACCTGTGCCCAGCCGGTGATGCCGGGCTTGGCCTTGTGGCGCAGCATATAGCCCTTGATCAGCTTGCGGTATTGCTCGTTATGCGCCACCGCATGCGGACGCGGGCCCACGATACTCATGCGCCCCTGCAGCACGTTGATGAACTGAGGCAACTCATCGAGCGAGCTCTTGCGTAGGATGGCGCCGATCGGCGTCACGCGGGCGTCGTTCTTCTTGGCCTGCACCACCTTGTCGCCATCCTCCGCCACCGTCATCGACCGGAATTTGTAGACAAAGATCTGTTCGCCATACAGGCCGTAGCGGCGCTGGCGGAAAATCACCGGTCCCGGTGAGGATAGCTTGACCAGCACGGCAATCACCAGCATCAGCGGCAGGAGCATGATCAGGATCAAAGTTGCCAGCACCAGGTCGCTGGTGCGCTTGATCATGCTGTTAAAGCCGGTAAACGGCGTTTCGGTAATCGCAATCACCGGCATGCCGCCCACATTGTCGAAACGGGCCTGCATCAGGTCGAACACATAGATGTCCGGCAGGAAGTAGACCGAGGCCGTGGTGTCCTGCAGGTCGTCCAGCAGCTTGCGGATGCGCGGCTGGGCCGAGATCGGCTGGCTGATGAAGATCATCTTGGTCTGGTGCTCGCGCACGAAGGCCGCCACATCGTCCATATTGCCCAGCACCGGGTACTTGATGCCGTCCGGGCGGCGCTTGTCGGTACGGTCGTCGAAGAAGCCGCGCACGCTCATGAACAGGTTCGGGTAGCGCTCGATGGTGCGCGCGAATTTGAGGCCCACATCGTTGGCGCCGATGATGACCACCGAGCGCACCTCGCTGTCGCGCGCCGGGTCGATGCTGACCTTGCGCACCGCCAGGTGGCTCACGAGCAGCACAAAGGGCGTGGCCACGAACCAGCTCAGCACCACCTTCTCTTCATAGTGGTAGGCCAGGCCGCTGACATTGCCCAGGAAGACCAGGATCAGCGCCGTCACGATCCAGCCCACGAAGATATCGCGCGAATAAGCCAGCATGCGCCCGCTGCGCCAGGTGCGGTAAGGGTCGATGTGCTGGTACACCGAATTCGACAGGAAGAAGGCCAGGATCATCAGCACCAGCGAATAGCCGGTGAAGGGTTCGCTGTACAGCATGCACGTTGTATACAGCGATCCCATGATGATCAGCGGATCCAGCACCCGCTGAAAGAAGGAAACTAATGGAATGTCGTTGAGCGTCATCGGTAGCGATCAGAACTGCACACTGGCATTGAGCGACACGCCCTTGGCGCGGTAGCTGCCGGTGCCCAGGAAGGGACTGCCGGTGCGGCGGTCGCTGAAGGCGGTGGCCCCGACCTGCAGGTTGCGCAGCGGCAGGTACTGCACGCCCAGCGTGGTGCCGCGGGTGGTGTCGGTCGGGTCTCCGGCCAGGGTTACGCCGCTGACCTTTTCAAAATCGCGGCGCTCGCGGCGCACGCCGGCCGTGGCCTGCACCTTGGCCGACACGTCCCAGGTGGCGTTCAGGCTGGCGCCCTTGTTGAAGGAGTTGGCCACGATATTGCTTTCCACCGCCGCGAACTCGCGCCAGCCCTCGCCCTTGAAGCGCAGCTTGCCGAACGGCCGCCAGTCCACCGTAATGCGGCCGTTGGCGCCGCTGGTTTCGCGCGCGCTGAAGCCGTTCTGCTTGCGCTTGGCGTAGCCGGCCAGCACCTGCACCGTCGTCACCCCGCTCGCGGTCCAGTACACATTGGCCTTGATTTCGTCCTGGGTGTAGTCGTCGTCCAGCAGCGTGCCGCCCACCGTGCGGCGGTTGTCGTACTTGCCCTTGATCTGGCGCACCACCAGGCCCACGCGGCTGCCGCTGCGCGCCAGGTAGTCCACGCCCGCTTCCGTCGTGTCTTCGGTGCGGTCGTTGAAGCGCTGCGCCGGCAGTTCGTATTCGAACTCGAAGCGGTTGAAGGCGCCGCGCACGCGCCAGCTCGGATGGAAACGCCAGGCGCCGTTGAAGTATTCGCGGCGCTGCTTGCGCAGGTTGCGGTCGTCGGTGTGGAAGTCGGTAAACGGCGTCAGCGTCTGCGAATAGCTGCCGCCCAGGTTGCCTTCCAGGTGGTTGCCCAGCTGCCATGCCAGGTCGGCATTGAAGTCCTTGCCGTTGTAGTCCAGGGCATCGTAATGGTCGAAGGTTACGCGCGACACCTTGGCGGCGCCCGTCAGGCGCTGGCGGCCGATGGGACGGTCGAAGGTAATGCCGCCCTGCACCTGCGTGGCGCGGTCGGCGCGCGGGCCGAACACGGCCGGGAAATTGTCCGGCAGGCGCAGCAGGTTGTCGTCGTAGGTATAGACCGTCGAAATGAAGGGGTGGATAGTGTCGCTGATGTCCGCCAGCGCGTTGCCGCCATACATGGCGCCCAGCAGGAAAGGAATCAGGCGGAGCGAAGCGCTCGAAAGATGGAATTTACTCAACATTATTGTTTATTCTCTAAAAGGTTATTGTGATGAGTGATTACCAGTACGTCCAGTTTCCTGTTATCACCACCCAGATGCCCAGCGAGCCATTCGTGACAGCGTGCGCAATGATGGGCGCCCATAGGGTAGCAGTGCGCATGTATAAAAGACCATAGGCGGCACCGGCTACCATGCCCGCCAGCCACAGGCTGTGTTCAAAGCCGAACAGCACCACCGTAAACAGCAAGGCTTTCAGCGTGATGCGGGCCGGTTGCACGCGCAGGAAATCCGGCTGATCGATCCAGCGCATCAGGAAGGAGCGCCAGAACAGCTCTTCCATCAAGGGCACGACCAGGGCGGCGCCGGCAATGCGGATGGCGATCAGCGCCCAGTCCAGCTGGCCGCTGGCGCCGCGCGGCTGGTAGCCGTCGGGACTGCCGATCTGCATCCAGCCGGCATCCAGGTTCACCCACAACACGAAAACGGCAAAGCCGATGGCGGCCGAGGCCAGCACGGTGCCGGCTTTCATCCCGCGCCAGGCCAGTTCGCTATAGCTGCGCCAGCAGGCCAGCAGGGCCAGCAGCACTACCCCGGCTTTGACCGGATACAGCCAGTACAGTTCCGCAGTCGTCCAGCCGGCGCGCTGCAGGACGTCCGTGATGGCGATGAAGGCCATATACAGGGCAAAGGGCGCGATGCGCGTCAGCGAGCGTCGGTCCAGCAAGGCGCCGGACGGCGGTGCAGCCGGCGCCGGCGCACGGGGCTGCGGTTCTTGCTGCTGAGGAAGTGTCATAAGCGATCTGCCTTTGGAAATTGCGGAACTGGCGTATTGCCAGTCCCCTAAGGTTTGCAGATCTTACAACAAGGATTTACTCCCGCAGCGCACGAATCGTGCGTGCAGGAAATCCAGATCAAGGATTGCGCGATTCGATGGCTTCCCAGCGCTCCAGGGCGGCCATCAGCTCGTCCTCGATCTCGGCGATGCGGGTATTGAGGCGCTTGGCCTCGGCAGGGGTCTTCTTGTAGAAATCGGGGTCGGACAGGGTGATATTCAGCGCAGCCTGCTCGTCTTCCAGCCTGGCGATCAGGGCCGGCAGCTCCTCCAGCTCGCGCTGCTCCTTGAAACTGAGCTTTTTGGCCTTGGATGCAGCCGGGGCGGCGGCGGGCGCAGGCGCCTCGGCTTTCTTCGGCTCCGGCTTTTTCGCCGCGGCGGCCTGGGCCGGCGTGGGGCGCACGCGCTCCCAGTCGGAATAGCCGCCGATATATTCGCGCCACTCGCCCTGCCCTTCGGCCACGATGACCTGCGTCACCACATTATCGAGGAACATGCGGTCGTGGCTGACGAGGAAGACCGTGCCCTGGTAATCCTCGAGCAGCTCTTCCAGCAGCTCCAGGGTATCGATATCGAGGTCATTGGTGGGTTCGTCCAGCACCAGCACGTTGGCCGGCTTGGCGAACAGGCGGGCCAGCAGCAGGCGGTTGCGTTCGCCGCCCGACAGGGTGCGCACCGGCGAGCGCGCGCGTTCGGGCGCGAACAGGAAATCGCCCAGATAGCTCATCACGTGCTTCTTCTGGCCGTTGATTTCGACCCAGTCGCTGCCGGGCGAGATGGTGTCGGCCAGGCTCGCCTCTTCATTCAGCTGGGTGCGCATCTGGTCGAAATAGGCCACGGCCAGCTTGGTGCCCTGCTTGACGGTGCCGCTGTCCGGCTGGTCTTCGCCCAGGATCAGCTTCAGCAGCGTGGTCTTGCCCGCGCCGTTGGCGCCGATCAGGCCGACCTTGTCGCCGCGCAGGATGATGGAACTGAAGTCGCGCACGATGACCTTGTCGCCGAAGGCCTTGTTTACGCCCTCCAGCTCTGCCACGATCTTGCCCGAACGCTCGCCGGCGCCGACTTCGAGCTTGACCTGGCCCTGCTGGTCGCGCCGCACCGCGCGCTGCTCGCGCAGGCGCTCCAGGCGGCGCACCCGCCCCTCATCCCGGGTGCGGCGCGCCTGCACACCTTTGCGTATCCAGACCTCCTCCTGCGCCAGGAATTTGTCAAACTTGGCGTTCTCCACTTCCTCGATCGCCAGCTGCTCGGCCTTGCGCGTCTGGTAGGTCGTGAAGTTGCCCGGATAGGACATCAGGCGGCCCCGGTCCAGCTCGATGATGCGGGTCGCCACGTTATCCAGGAAGGAACGGTCGTGGGTGATGAACAGCACGCTGCCCTTGAAATCGCGCAGCAGGCCTTCCAGCCACAGGATCGAACTGAAATCGAGGTGGTTGGTCGGCTCGTCCAGCAGCAGCACGTCCGGCGCCGCCACCAGGGCGCGGGCCAGCGCCACGCGCTTCTGCATGCCGCCGGACAGGGTCTTCATCAGCGCCCCCGGCGCCAGGTTCAGGCGGTCGAGCGTCTGTTCCACCTTGTTATTGATGCTCCAGGCATCGGCCGCATCCAGCTTGGCCTGGATGTCATGCATGCGCTCCATCAGCGCATCGTCATTGCCCTGGCCGAACTGGCCGGTCAGGGCGTCGTATTCCTTCACCAGCGCCGGCAGCTCGCCGAGGCCGGATGCCACGGCATCGAACACCGACATCTCCGGCTCGAATACGGGCTCCTGTTCCACATAGGCGATCTGCAGGCCCTGCTGCATCACCAGCAGCCCGTCATCCAGCTTGAAACGGCCCGAAATAATCTTGAGCAGCGAGGACTTGCCGGTACCGTTACGGCCGATCAGCCCGACGCGCTCGCCGGTCTCAAGGGAAAACTCAGCGTGGTCGAGCAGCGCGTGGTGGCCGAAAGCCAGTTGCGCGGAAGTCAGGGAAATAACAGCCATGGGGAAGGTCGATCAAATGCGGTGAAACGCGCATTGTACCGGCAGCGGCGGCCGCGCACTAACATTTGCCCGGCGGTCGGCTATAATTGCGCCCGCGTCCTCCCCGTAGCACAATGGATAGTGCACATGCCTCCTAAGCGTGGGATACTGGTTCGATTCCAGTCGGGGGGACCACGCCTCACCTCTGTTCCGTCCCCACCCGCGCCTCAATTGCGCTCGTCAGCGACGAGTACTCGCGCGAACCCAGCGCAATCACCCCTACGACGATCACGGTCAGCACATTGACCAGAATGCTGGTGCCGATGTCCTTCGCCCACTGCCGCCCGGATTTTGCAGCGTCGATTTTTTCCTCAACGCGGCCGAACCTTCGTGCCAGCTCTGAGCGGCGCACACTCGCTTCCATTTCAGCGATTTGATCGGTCAAACTTACCTCCAGAAATTCGTGGGCAAGCATGTGGCCGCGCGCGAGATAGCCCGCGATCTGTGAGTCGGTTTGATTCGCCTGGTGGAAAGCTTCGAGGTCTTCCGCTTGTGGGGACCGGCCGTGGGTAGCCTGAAAAGCCTTGCACTATTCCTGCTTGCTCTTCTTATAGAGCGCGTACGCCAACGCGCCAACGGCGTCGCCCGGATCCATGACCAGGCGTTCGTAGATATGATTGTGGTCAGCCATAGCCAACCTCAGTACATGCCCAAATTGCGCAACGCTTTCGCGTACGCTTCATTGATCTGCTCGACCGAAAACTGGGCCTCGCGCAGGATGCGCTTGCCAGCTTCTGAGCTGACTTCGATTTTCCGCCGTTCAATCATGATGCGGCGAATTTTCTCGACGTCTTCAAGCGTAAATCGATTGGCTGAGCGCTTCATATGCCCTCCGACGACCATGCAGGAGAACAGTCTATAACAATTCCAGACGCGCGCCTTGATCTTACTCAGTCAATGCGTGTTCGGAAACCGGATTGGCCATCTGCGGGGCGAGCGGTGCGGGATTCATCACATCCGGCGTACAGCCGGACTTGACGATGGAGGAAGGATTGCCGGCAACGACGGAATAAGGCGGCACGTCTTCGGTGACGAAGGCGCCGCCGCCGATGCGGCTGCCGCGGCCGATGCGCACACCGCCGACAATGATGGCGTGCGGCCCGATCCAGACTTCATCTTCGATCACCGGGCATTCGCTGGTGCGCGTGCCGTCGGCGGCGATGCGGTCGCGCTGGCCCAGCGTCACGCCGTGGAACAGCGTGACATTGCTGCCGATGCGCGCGCCGGGGTTGATCACCATGCCCCAGCCGTGCGTGACCGCAAAGCCCGGCCCCACTTCGGTCTGCCACGAGAAATCGATGCCCGCCAGCTGGGTCGCCATGCGGTGCAGCAGCTTCAGGAAAGGCAGCGCCACCCGTCCGCCCAGGCCGCCGCGCCGCGCCGCCTGGCACATGCGCAGCGTGGCGATGGGACGGAAGTTGCGCAGTGTGAGGAAGGCCTTGAGGGCGAGCGAGGGGCTGTAGCGTCCGTACTGGCGCCAGACGTCGGCGCGCAGGCCGCTCATGCTTTGCCGCGCCGGCGGCGCGCCGCAACACCGGCCACGGCGAGCCCCGCAGCCAACATGCCGTAGGCCGAAGGCTCGGGCACGGCGTTGATCAGGTAGATCTCCATGGCGCCGAAGGTAATGTTCGGCGATACATAGGGTGTACCGTCCAGCAGGCTGGTGTTGAAATGGCTGCCGTCCGGCTCGATGTAGGAGTACAGCAGGGAAATGCCGCCGTTGGTCAGGTCGTTCGGCACGAACAGGTCGTGCCCCCATCCGAAAGTCGGACCGTAGTTCGCCGCGTTATAGGTCTGGTAGGCGCCCAGCGTGTCGAACACGAAGTTCTTCAGCGTCTGCCGGTGCAGCGATCCCGTACTCAGGTTGAACAGGAAGGCGGTGCGGTCGCGGTCTTCCGGCGTCATGTTGAAGCCGCCGGAAGACTGCCAGCTGGCAGGGTTGTAGCCGCCCACGATGAAGGTTTCGCCCTGTGCATTGGTGGCCTCCATGATGGAGAAGGTGCGCCCCTTGCCGTCCACCGCCTGGTGAAAATCCGCCGCCGTATGGCCGGCCTGCTTGGTATAAATGTTCGTCAACGCCAGATCGCCCTGCCCCAGCCAGGTTTGCAGCTGGCTGCGGTTGGCCGCCGTCAGCAGCGAGGAATCCGCGTGAACGGACGTAAACGGTGCAAGCAGCAAGCCGGCGAGCAGGACGCCGGCAAGGCCTTTGGCGGAATGTTGCATGGTGACACCTCGGGATCGGTAGAGGACAAACGACGACTGGAGCTACTCTAGCACATTGTCATATTGTTTATCCTTTATTGCATTACAATTTTTACAATTTCGATGCCGGTACAACAGCTGTGACCTCAATCTCCACGCGGGCCTGCGGCTCAAGCAGGCCCGCCACTTCCACCGCCGTCATGGCCGGATAATGCGGGCCGATGAGCTCCCGGTAGACTTCCCCGATCTGGCGGTAAGCGCCCACATACTCGGCTTTGTCCACGACGTACCATGTCATGCGTGCAATATGTTCGGGCCGTCCGCCGGCCTCCGCGAGCACCGCGATGATGTTCTGCAACGCCTGTTTCACCTGCCCGGCAAAGTCCCCGGTCTGGAATTTGCAATCGGCATCCCAGCCCACCATGCCGCTGACGAAGACCATGCGCCCCTCGGCGGCAATGCCATTGCTGTAGCCGCGTGGACGCGCCCATCCGGGCGGTTGAAGAATCTGCATTGTGTCTCCTTATGGCGTGCTGTCGCGCAGCAGTTCGCGCGCGATGATCAGTTGCTGGACTTCGGTGGCGCCTTCATAAATGCGCAGGGCGCGGATTTCCCGGTACAGACGCTCCACCGGATGCTCGCTGACCACGCCCAGTCCGCCGAACATCTGCACCGCCGCATCGATGACCTGCTGCGCCGTTTCCGTCGCCTGCATCTTGGCCATCGCGGCTTCTTTCGTTACCTTGCGGCCCTGGTCGCGCTGCCAGGCGGCGCGATACGTCAGCAGCGCGGCGGCATCGATGCCCGCCGCCATTTGCGCCAGCTTGGCCTGCGTGAGCTGGAAGTCGGCCAGGGTCTGGCCGAACATCTTGCGCGATGTCGCATGGGCCAGCGCTTCGTCGAAGGCGCGGCGCGCGAAGCCCAGCGATGCCGCCGCGACCGAGGTGCGGAACACGTCCAGCGTCGCCATCGCCACCTTGAAGCCCTGCCCCGCTTCGCCCAGGCGTTTGGCCGCCGGCACGCGGCAGTTATTGAAGCGCAGCGTTGCAAGCGGGTGCGGTGCAATCACATTGATCCGTTCCGATGCATCGAAACCCGGCGTGTCCGCATCGACGATGAAGGCGCTGATACCGCGGGCGCCGGGCGCTTCTCCGGTGCGCGCGAACACCACGTAGAAATCGGCGATGCCGCCGTTGGAAATCCAGGTTTTTTCGCCGTTCAGCACATAGCCGCCGCCGTCCTGCACCGCCGCGCACTGCATGGCGGCGACATCGGAACCGGCCTGCGGCTCGGACAGCGCAAAGGCCGCAATCGCCTCACCGCGCGCGACACGCGGCAGGTACTCGCTGCGGTTGGCTTCGCTGCCGAACAGGCTGATGGCGCCGGAACCCAGGCCCTGCATGGCAAACGCGAAATCGGCCAGCCCGGAATGGCGGGCCAGGGTTTCGCGGATCAGGCAGATGGCGCGGGTATCGATGGCTTCGTGCGCGCCGCCGTGCTGCGTGCCGCCGACGGCGTGGCGCAGCCAGCCGCCCTCGCCCAGCTGGCGCACCAGTGTGCGGCACACCGCATCCACATCGCTGCCGTGCGCATCGCGCACATGGCGGGCTGCCCAGGCATCGAGTTCCTGTTCCAGCGCTGCGTGCTGCGGGGCGAAGAAAGGCCAGCCGAGGTAATCCTTGTCCGCCATGTTCAATCTCCCTCGAACTGCGGACGCTGGCGCGCAACGAAAGCGTGATAGGCGCGGTGGAAATCGTTGGTCGCCATGCAGATGGCCTGGGCCTGCGCCTCGGCTTCAATCGCTTCATCCACGCCCATATTCCATTCCTGCTGCATCATCTTCTTGGTCATGCCGTGCGCAAAGGTGGGGCCGTGCGCCAGGCTGCGCGCGAAGCCTTGCGCGTCGGCCAGCAGCTCGGCCGGATCGTGCAGGCGGTTGAAGAATCCCCAGCGCTCACCTTCGGCGCCGCCCATCGAGCGCCCGGAATACAGCAGCTCCGCCGCGCGGCCCTGCCCGATCACGCGCGGCAGCAATGCGCAGGCGCCCATATCGCAGCCGGCCAGGCCAACACGGGTGAACAGGAAGGCGGTTTTGCTGCGCTCCGTCCCGAAGCGGATGTCGGAGGCCAGCGCCAGCATGGAACCGGCGCCGGCGCACACGCCGTCCACCGCGGCGATGATGGGCTGCGGGCAGGCGCGCATCGCTTTCACCACGTCGCCCGTCATGCGGGTGAAGGCCAGCAGGCCGGGCATATCTAACTTGGTCAGCGGGCCGATAATTTCGTGCACATCGCCGCCCGAGCAGAAGTTTTCACCCGCGCCGGTGATGACGATGGCTTTCACGTCGTCTGCATGGGCCAGCTCGCGGAACAGCTCGCGCAGCTCGGCATAGGAGTCGAAGGTCAGTGGATTCTTGCGGTCGGGACGGTTCAGCGTCAGCGTGGCCACGCCTTCATCGACGGCGAAGAGAAAGTGGCGGGCGGCATATCCGGCCAGCGCCGTGCGGTTGCCTGGCAGCTGGTGCGCCTGTCCTTGCAGGTATTTCATGGTTTATCCTTTGCTTCACGGGCGTATAACTGGTCCTTCATGCGGGACAGCAGGTCGATCAGCTGGCCCTTCTCATCCACCGTCATCTCCTGCAGCAGCTCGGCCACCCAGCCTTCATGCACCTGCGCCATCGCGCTGAAGGCTTCGCGGCCGGCCGCTGTGAGCTTCACGCTGTAGGCGCGGCCGTCCTTCGGATCGGGCACGCGCATCACGAGCTTTTCCTGTTCCAGCTGGTCGGTAATGCCGGTGACGTTGCCGCCCGTGACCATCATGCGGCGCGACAGCTCGCCCATGCGCAGCCCTTCCGGATAGCGCTCCAGCTGCGCCATCAGGTCGAAGCGCGGCAAGGTGATGCCGAACTGCGCGCGCAGGCGGCTGCGGATTTCCGCTTCGATCTTCGTGGTGCAGGACAGCATGCGCAGCCAAAGCTTGAGCGACTGGTGATGGTCGCTCGTGAGTCGGCTCTCCAGGTCGAGCACCGGCTCGTTCGGCGTAGCGGCTGGCTGTTCGTTCAGTGCCATGGTCTCTTCCTTACATCACTTCACCGCCGGCGACGGCGATGGCTTGTCCGTTCATGGCGGCGCTTTCGGGCATGCAGAGCCATGCCACCGTATTCGCCACTTCTTCCGGCTGCACCAGGCGCTGCTGCGGATTGTTCGCAGCCAGTTCGGCACGCGCCTCCTGTTCGCTGCGGCCGGTCTTCTGCATGATGTTGGCAACTGCGCCGCGCACGATGTCGGTTTCGGTGAAGCCGGGGCAGACGGCGTTCACCGTCACGCCTTTCGTCGCGAGCTCCAGCGCCAGGGCACGGGTCAGCCCGATCACGCCGTGCTTGGCGGCGGTGTAGGCGCTCACGTAGCGGTAGCCCGTCAGTCCGGCCGTGGAGGCGATATTGACGATGCGCCCCCAGCCTGCGGCGAGCATGCCGGGCAAGGCCGCCTGCGTGCAGTGGAAAGTGCCGCCCAGGTTCACATCCAGCATCTCGCGCCATTGCGCTGCGCTGGTCTTGAGGAACGGCGCCGCCACGGCCTGCCCCGCATTGTTGACAAGGATATCGACGGCGCCGAGCTGCGCGAAGGCGCGCTGCACCGCCGCCTCGTCGCAAACGTCCAGCACCAGCGTCCTTACCTTGCCGCCCAGTGTCTGTGCGGCGTTGCCGAGGGCCGCGCTGTCGCGTCCTGCAATCGTAACGGTGGCGCCCTGCGCCAGCAGCGCCTTGGCGCAGGCCGCGCCGATGCCGCGGCTGCCGCCCGTCACCAGTGCATGTTTTCCATCGAGTGCTGCCACTGCTATCCCTCCAGTAGTTTCGCCGCGACCTGCTGCGGAGTCAGGCCGCTGCTTGCGGCAGCCATCTGCCGTTCGCGTTCCAGATTGCGTTCCAGCTGCTGCTTGCCCGGCAGGTACTGCCTGGGCCAGGGCACCGCGCGGTAGCCGATGCGCGCGGCCTCCGCCAGCGTCCACGCCGGGTTGGCCAGATGCGGACGGCCCACCGCGCACAGGTCTGCCCGGCCTGCGGCGATGATGCCGTTGGCATGGTCCGCCTCGAAGATGGAGCCGACAGCCATGGTCGCCACGCCGGCCTCGTTGCGTACGCGGTCGGCAAACGGCGTCTGGAACATGCGGCCGTAGATGGGTTTCTCGCGCTTGCTCACCTGGCCCGAGGAACAATCCACAACATCGGCGCCGGCCTGGCGGAACAGGCGCGCGATCTGCACCGCATCGTCGGGCGTAATGCCGCCCTCCACCCAGTCATGCGCCGAAATGCGCACGCTCATTGGCTTGTGCACCGGCCATGCTGCGCGCATTGCCGCGAACACGCGCAGCGGGAAGCGGCAGCGGTTCTCGAGGCTGCCGCCGTATTCGTCCGTGCGTTGATTGGTCAGCGGCGAAATAAAAGAGGACAGCAGGTAGCCATGGGCGCAATGCAGTTCCAGCCAGTCGAAGCCGGCATGCTCGGCGGCCAGCGTGGCGCGCACAAAATCGTCCTCGATACGGCGCATGTCGTCCGCGCCGGCTTCCCGCGCCAGCTGCGATACACCGGCCAGGTACTGCTGCTCCGAAGCGGAAACCAGCGGCCAGTTGCCGGTATCCAGCGGCTGGTCGATACCGTCCCACATGGCGCGCGTGGAGCCCTTGGCGCCTGCGTGGCCGAGCTGCATGCCGATCTTCGCGTCCGTATTCGCATGCACGAAATCGACGATGCGCTTCCATGCCGCAGTGTGTTCGGGAGTGTAGAGGCCGGGGCAATACGGCGTAATGCGGGCATCGGCCGACACGCAGGTCATCTCCGCCATCACCATCGCGGCGCCGCCCATGGCGCGCGCGCCGAGGTGCGCGAGGTGGTAGTCGCCGACCGTGCCGTCCACCGCGCTGTATTGCGCCATTGGCGACACGACGATACGGTTCTTCAGCGTGAGCCCGCGCACCTTGAACGGGGTGAACATCGGCGGAATGGCCAAATGGCCAGGCAGCGGCAGCTCCGCCTGCTCGAAAGCGCGGCGCGCGAACCAGCTTTCATAGTCCGCCACGTAGGCGGCATCGCGCAGGCGCAGGTTTTCGTGCGACAGGCGCTGGCTGCGCGTCAGCATGGAATAGGCAAACTGCGGCGCTTCCATGGCCGTGTAGCGCTTCACGTTCTCGAACCACTCCATCGAATTGCGCGCAGCGCTCTGGATCTTGACCACTTCGATGGAGCGCGATGCCTCATACGCCTGCAGCGCGGCGGCAATATCGCTGCCGTGTTCACCGAAGCAGCGCGCCAGCTCGATGGCGTCCTCCAGCGCCAGCTTGGTGCCGGAGCCGATGGAGAAATGCGCGGAGTGCGCTGCGTCCCCCATCAGCACCACCGGCACATCGCCGTTCCAGCGCACCCACTGGCGGCACACCACGCGCGGGAAGGTGATCCACATCGCCGAACCGCGCAGGTGGGAGGCATTGGACATCAGCTTGTGCCCTTCCAGCCGGTCCGCGAACAGGCGCTCGCAGAAGGCGATGCTGTCTTCCTGCGTCATTGCGTCCAGCCCCGCCGCACGCCAGGTGCTTTCCGGCGTCTCCACGATGAAGGTCGAGGTATCGCCGTCGTACTGGTAAATATGCGCCTGGAACCAGCCATGCTCCGTTTCGCGGAAGTCGAAGGTAAAGGCGTCGAACTTCTTCGTGGTGCCCAGCCATACAAAGCGGCACTGGCGCGCTTCGATCTCCGGCTGGAAGGTGGCTTCGTAGCGGCTGCGGATTCGGCTGTTCAGGCCATCCGAGGCAATCACCAGGTCGGCGCGGTAGAAATCGGCCAGCGCCTGGCCATCCTCCACATTGGTTTCGAACACCAGCTCCACGCCCAGCGCTTCGCAGCGCTTCTGCAGGATATTCAGCAGGCGCTTGCGGCCGATGCCGCAGAAGCCGTGACCGCCCGATGTGACCTTGCTGCCCTTGAACCAGACATCGATATCGTCCCAGTGGTTGAAGGATTGCAGGATCTCCTTCGCCGTCGGCTCGTCGGCGTTAACCAGGTTGCCCAGGGTCTGGTCGGAAAACACCACGCCCCAGCCGAAGGTATCGTAAGGACGGTTGCGCTCCACCACCACCACACGGTGGCCGGGGTTCTGCTTCTTCATCAGCAGGCCGAAATACAGCCCTGCCGGGCCGCCGCCAATGCACAGGATATTCATGCTGTCCTCAGTTTGAAACGCTGCAGCTTGCCCGTTTCGGTGCGCGGCAAGGCGGCATGGAACTGCACTGCGCGCGGATATTTATAAGGTGCGATCTGCTGCTTCACGAACTCCTGCAGCGCCGCCGCCAGTTCCGCCGATGGCTCGTGCCCAGCCTTCAGCACCACATGCGCCGCAACGATCTGGCCGCGCTCCTCGTCCGGCCTGCCCACCACGCCGCATTCGGCCACGGCCGGATGGCGCAGCAGCGCATCCTCCACCTCGGGCCCGGCGATGTTGTAGCCTGCGGAGATAATCATGTCGTCGGTGCGCGAGCGGTAGATGAAGTAGCCGTCCGCATCCATCTCATAGGCGTCGCCGGTCAGGTTCCAGCCCTGGAACACATAGTCGCGCTGGCGCTCGTCGTCCAGGTAACGGCATCCGGTAGGCCCTTTCACGGCCAGGCGGCCGATCACGCCCGGCGGACAGGGCTGGCCGTCCACATCGAGGATGCAGGCGCGGTAGCCCGGCACCGGCTTGCCGGTCGCTCCGGACCGGATCTCGTCGCCGGCAGCCGAAATAAAGATGTGCAGCATCTCGGTGGCGCCGATGCCGTCGATCATGCGCAGGCCGGTGGCCTGCTGCCAGCTTTCGCGCGTTGCCACCGGCAGCGCTTCGCCGGCGGATACGGTCTTGCGCAGGCTGGCCAGATCGTACTTCGGCGCCAGCGCCGCCATCTGCCGGTAGAAGGTGGGCGCCGTAAAGCAGACGGTCGCGCGGTAGCGCTCGATGGCCTGCAGCAGGGATTCCGGCGTCAGCTTCTCCAGCAGCACGGTGCTGGCGCGGGCGCGCAGCGGAAACAGCAGCAGCCCGCCGAGGCCGAAGGTAAAGGCCAGCGGCGGCGTGCCGATGAACACATCCTGCGCTTCGGAGCGCAGCGTATGGCGCGGGAAGCAGTCGCAGATGGCGAGAATATCGCGATGGAAGTGCATCGTCCCCTTCGGCACGCCGGTGGTACCGGACGTGAAGCTGATCAGGCACACATCGTCCGCCGCCGTATCGCAGGCCTCGAAGCTGGGCGGCTGCGCCGACATGCGCACTTCCAGCGAATCGAGGGAACCTGCATCGTCGAACCAGCACAGCTGGGAAGGCCGGTTGGGCGCCGCCTCCATTTCGGCGCGCAGCGGCGCTGCGCACAGCACGGCATTGACCTGCGCCTTCTCCATGATGATGCCGAGTTCCCGCGCGCGCAGCAGCGGCATGGTGGGCACGGCAACGCAGCCCGCCTTGAACACGGCGAGAATGGCGGCCGCCATCATCGGGCAGTTGGCGCCGCGCAGCAGCACGCGGTTGCCCGGCACCAGGCCCATGTCACGGCGCAGCACATTGGCGATGCGGTCGACCTGGGCCGCCAGTTCCGCGTAGGTCCACGCCAGGTGTTCGCCGCGGATGGCCAGGCGGCCGCCGTCGCCTTCGCGCACGGCGCGGTCGAGCAGCTCGGCCACACAGTTCAGGCGCGCAGGGTATTGAAGTTCCGGCAGCTCGAACAGCAGTTCGGGCCATAGCCCGGCCGGGGGAAGATGGTCGCGCGCAAACGTGTCGACGTGCGCGCTGGCAGTCAATGCTGCAGTGGCTCTGTTCATGTTCACCCTATCTGATTGGGGGCATTCAGGCTGCAAGCATTTACTTTAAACTTAAACTATCTCCGCCGCAAGGGTATGTCATGTCCCGGGCCATGCGGCCAGCGCCTGTTCCGCCACCTCTTCCAGCATCTCGCGGCTGAAACCGGCCTTGGCCTGCACCGCCATGCCGTGCAGGACGGCCATCAGGAAGGCGGCCAGGGCGGCCGGCTTGGCGCTTTGCGGCAGGTCGCCCTCCGCCTTCGCCCTTTCCAGCCGCTCCCGCAGCTGCGCCTCGCTGGCTGCGCGGAACTCGATGAGCGTCTGGCGCACGGCCTCCGATTCGTCCGCTCCCGCCATGGCGCCGTTGATGCCGAGGCAGCCCTGGTGGTCCGGAAAACGCGTGTTGATCTCGATGGAGCGGTACAGCAGGTGAGTGGCCACTTCGCGCGCGGTAGGCAGTTGCAGGGCTTCCGGAATATGGGTCATGAAGCGTTCGGAATAGCGCTCCAGCACGCGGCGGAACAGCGCTTCCTTGTTGCCGAAGGCCGAATACAGGGCCGGCCGCTCCACGCCGGCGGCTTCGGTGAGGTCGGCGTAAGACGTGCCTTCATAGCCCTTGCGCCAGAACACGCACAGCGCTGCATCCAGCACCTTCTGTTCATCGTATTCGCGGTGACGGCCCATTCATTCAACCCCATTTTTCCATAATGGTCATTACAAAAAATCCTTGACGGCGCATCGCTGGATTATATACTGCTCGTTATTGTAACGATCGTTATGATAAAACAGCATAGAGAAAGGATTCCAATGTCGAACGTATTGAAAGGCAAAGTTGCTCTCGTCACCGGAGGTTCCCGCGGGCTGGGCACTGCGATCGCCGAGGCCCTCGCAGACCAGGGCGCCGATGTGGCCATCACCTACGTGGCCTCGGCCGGAAAGGCGGAAGCCGTGGTTGAAAAGCTGAAGGCCAGGGGCGTGCGGGCGCATGCCTTCCGCGCCGACCAGGCCGATATGGCGGCGGCGAAGCCGCTGGTCGACGAGGTGCTGGCGCATTTCGGCAAGCTCGACATCCTGGTCAATAACGCGGCGATCGCCGTGCAGGGCAAGCCGGTGGGCGATCCTGCCCTCGATACGGTCAATCTCGACCGGCAGTGGCAGGTCAACGTGATGGGACCGGTGGCGCTGAGCCGCGCGGCCGCACCGGTGCTGCCGGACGGCGGCCGGGTGATCTTCATCGGCTCCCTGCTCGGCAGCATCGTGCCCTTTGCCGGCGTCTCCGACTACGCGGGCAGCAAGGCCGCCATTGCGGGCTACGCGAGGGGCCTGGCGCGCGACCTGGGCAGCCGCAACATCACCGTCAATGTGGTGCAGCCAGGCGTGATGCCCACCGATATGGCAACCGAGGCGCTGGGCGAAGAGGTGCCGGCCTCGCTGCTCGACCTGCACCCCATCCGCCGCATCGCCACGCTGGAGGAAGTGGCGGCCACGGTGAGCTTCCTGGCCGGACCGAACGGCGGCTACATCACAGGCGGCGCAATCAACGTGTCCGGCGGCCTGGGAACCTGACGGTTCGCTAGTGCTGCGCCAGCGCCTCGCGCACCAGCCCTGCCTGGTGCAGCACGGCGCGGGTGGCGTCGGCCAGGGCGGCCTGCACCGCGGGCAGCGCCAGGGGGCCGGAAGGCAGGCCGCGCAGGGCATTGGCGGCGCCGGTCAGGCCCAGGGTCTGCGCGCCGGTGTGCAGCTTGTCCAGCCGGGTGCGGGCGTCGGCCTGCGCGTCCTGCCCCAGCAGCACTTCCAGCTCGATGCCTGCCGTGGCCAGCTGCTGCTGGAACCCGCTCAGGTAAATCAGCAGGCGGTCCATGCCGATGTCGAGCCGTTCGCCGGTCGCCTGCGGTTGTTCCGCCACGTGGCGGTAGCCGCTCAGCGCTTCATTCAGGAAGCCTTCCAGATGCCCGCGCACCTGGTCGGCCTGGAAGGGCTTGACGATATAGCCCGCCGCGCCGGCCTGCGTGGCCTGCTGCACCGTCTCGCGGTCATTGGCCGATGACACCAGCACAAAGGGAATCTCCTGCATTGCCGGCACGCCGCGCACGCGCTGCAGCAGCTCGATGCCCGACAGGCGCGGCATGCGCAGGTCGCAGAAACAGATCGCGGGGCGCAGCCCGTCTTCCAGCTGCTGCCATGCATCGGCGCCGTCTTCCGCCTCAAAAATCTCGAACTTGCCGCAGCTGTCGATCAGGTGCATCAGCACCATGCGCGACACCACGTCATCGTCAATCACCAGCACCTTCATCTACATCTCCTTGCCCGCAGGCGTGACGATCCGGCTCAGCATCTGGTGCAGGCGCGGCAGCTTGTGGCGGATGGCGGGCCACAATGCGCGGTCGGCGGCGCGTTCCAGTTCGGCGCACAGATTCTGCAGGTCTTCCGCGCCCAGATAGGCCGCGCTGCCCTTCATGCCGTGGAACAGGCGCCCTGCCGCGTCGGCATCGGCGGCTGCCAGCGCCGCATCCAGTTCGTCCAGGCGGGCCGGCAGGTCGGCAATGAAGGCGTCGCGCAGGCGCAGGCGCAGTGCGCCCACCGCTTCATCCGGGCTGCCGGAATGCGTGCGCTCCGGCAGCGCGGTAGTGACCACGCCGAACATCGCATCCAGCTCCGCAATCGTGGGCCGCGCCGGCGTGCCGCGGCGCGGCATGATGGGCAGCACAATGCCGCGCTGCAGCTGGCGTTCGATGGCGCGGCTCAGCTGGTAGTGCAGCGCCGCCTCGTCGATCGGCTTGGTGAGGAAGTCGTCCATGCCGGCCGCCAGGTAGCGGCTGCGGTCTTCCTCGCTGGCGTTGGCGGTCAGCGCGATGATCATCAGCTCCTGGTCGCGCACCGGCGCTTCCAGCGGGCCGCCGGCGCGGATCAGGCGCGTGGCCGTCGGGCCATCCATCTCCGGCATGCGGCCGTCCATCAGGATCAGGTCATAGCGCGTGTTGGCGCAGGCCGCCACGGCCAGCGCGCCATTGCCCGCGATATCGACCTTGTGGCCCAGGTCTTCCAGCATCATGCGCACGATGATCTGATTGGTCGGGAAGTCTTCCGCGCACAGCACCTTGAGCTGGTGGCTGTGCGGCTCGCGCGGCACGTGCGGCACCAGCGGCGGCGGCACGCCGTCCGGCAGCGGCAGCGTGAAGGTGAAGATGCTGCCCTTGCCAGGCTGGCTCACGGCCGTGATGTCGCCGTTCATCAGCTCCACCAGCTGGCGGCAGATGGCCAGGCCAAGTCCGGTCCCGCCATAGCGGCGCGTGGTGGTGGCGTCGGCCTGCTCGAACTTCTCGAACAGGCGCGGCAGCTCTTCTTCCGGAATGCCGATGCCTGTATCGTGCACCGAGAAGCGGATCATATTGCAGCCTTCGGCGCAGTTGCCGCTGCCGTCGCTGATCCGTTCCACGCGCAGCGTGACGTGGCCGCGCTGCGTGAACTTGAAGGCATTGCCGACCAGGTTCACCAGCACCTGGCGCAGGCGCGTGGGGTCGCCCACCACGAAGGGCGGCAGGCCAGGCCCGAACTCCACGCGGAAACCGACGCTGTGCGCAGCGGCCTGTTCTTCGAACAGGCTGACCACATTCTCCACCGTGCCCGCCAGCGCGAAGTCGATGTTCTCGATGGTCAGCTTGCCGGCCTCGATCTTCGAGAAGTCCAGCAGGTCGTTAATGATGGACAGCAGGGACTGGGCATTGGCCTGGCCGCGCTCTATCTGTTCGCGGGTGGACTCCTGCAGCGTTTCGTCGCGCAGCGCAAAGCCCAGCATGCCGATCACGCCCGCCAGCGGCGTGCGCATCTCGTGGCTCATATTGGCGAGGAACTCGGACTTCTGGCGCGTGGCGTCTTCCGCCTTCTGCTTGGCCTGGCTCAGGCGCTCGTCGCGCTGCTCCAGTTCCTGCTTCTGCTGCTGCAGCAGGCGGTTCTTCTGTTCCACTTCCGAGGTGCGCAGGCTGACCTGCTGTTCCAGGCGCGAACGCAGCGCGCGCTGCACCTGCGCCCGCGCGCGGTACAGGCCGAAGCCGCCGCCCAGCGCCAGCAGGCCGATCACCGTGCGGAACCACCAGCTTTTCCAGAACGGCGGCATGATGGTGACTTCCAGCGTGGCCGGGTGCTCGGTCCAGATGCCGTCCTTGTTGGCGGCCTTCACGCGGAAGGTGTAATGGCCGGGGTCCAGGTTGGTATAGGTGGCAAAGCGCTTGCCCGCATCCGTGACCACCCATTCCTTGTCGAAGCCCTGCAGCTGGTAGGCGAAGCGGTTGCGCTGCGGCGCCGCGTAGTGCAGTGCAGAGAACTCGAATGAGAACACGGCGTCCTGCTGGCCCAGCGTGATCTTGTCCGTGTATTCGATGGCATGCCGGAGCAGCGTGCCGCCTTCGCTGGGCTGTCCCGGCTTGAGCGTCTTATTGAAGACCTGGAAGTCCGTGATGGCGACGGCCGGCACAATGCTGTTCTCGCGGATCTCCACCGGGTCGAAGGCCGTAATGCCATTGAAGCCGCCGAAATACAGGGTGTTGTCCGGCGCCTCCATGGCGGAGCCATCGAAGTAGGCGCCTTCGATGGTGCCGTCGGCGCCCGTGTAGTTGCGCACCGTGCCCTTGTCCAGGTCCAGCCGCGAAATACCGGTATTGGTCGAGAGCCACAGGTGGCCCAGCTTGTCGCCGAGGATGGCGGCAATCGAATCGTCGGCCAGGCCGTCCTTGCGCAGGTAGCGGCGGAAACGCACTTCGCCCTTGCCGTTGCGCTCCATGCGATTGAGGCCGGAGGCCGTGCCCACCCAGATCGCGCCGTCGCGCCCTTCATACAGGTAGTGCACCTCGTCATGGCTCAGGCTCGCCGGATCCTGCGGGTTGTGGCGGTGGTGCGTGAAGCGTCCCGTCTTGCGGTCCAGCAGGTCCAGGCCGTTGAAGGTGCCGATCCAGAAGTTGCCCTGGCTGTCTTCCAGCAGCGGGCGCACCGTATTGTCGGCCAGCGTGGCGGCATCGGCCGGATCGTGGCGGAAGGTGCGCACCTTGCCCGTGACGGGGTCCATCTGGTGCAGGCCGTAGCGCGTGGCCACCCACAGCATGCCGCTGCGGTCGCCGTACAGATAGCGCACGGTGTCGGTTTCCGGGTCGCCGCGCGTGAGCATCAATTCGCCGAACTGGCCGCGCGCGATATCGAAACGGCGTACACCGTTGCGGTAGCCCACCCACAGCACGCCGCCATCGCGCCACAAGGCCGTCACGTTTTCATCCGAGGTGGTGCCCCGGCTGTGGTGATTGAAGATCTGGTTGGCGCCGCTCACCGGATCGTAGAGGTTCAGGCCCGCGTTATTGCCGATCCAGATCTTGCCGCCGCCCGCATCGACGATGGCGCGCACCTTGTTGTCGCTCAGGGACTGCGGCTGGTCCGGGTCGCGCACCAGGCGTGCGAAGCCGCCGCTGGCAAGGTCCACCCGGCTGGCGCCGTTGTACCAGGTGCCGACCCATAAAGTGCCGGCCCGGTCGCGGAACAGCGAGGAGACGTAATTGTCGGCCAGGCTGTGGGAATCGCTCACCTGGTGGCGGTAGCGCACGAAGCGCCCTTCCCCCGCGCGCCAGCGGAACAGGCCTTCGCTGCGCATGCCCACCCAGATGATGCCGTCGCTGTCCTGGTAGGCGCTCATCACGGTGCCGGGCGGCAGCCCTTCGGCATCGCCGAGCCGCACGCGTTCCGGCTCGGCCACACCGGGGCGCAGCTTCCAGCGCTCCATGCCCGCATGGGTGCCGACCCAGAGGTTCTCTTCCTTGTCCAGCAGGAGCGTCTGCACAGCAATCGGCTGGCCTGCGGCGCCGCGCACCTGGAAATGGCGGAAGTTGGCGGCGCCCGGCGCCAGCATGTCCACACCGGCCGGCGTGGCAATCCACAGCCGCCCGGCCTTGTCCAGCGCCAGCGAATTCACCTGGTCATGCGCCAGCGTGTCGGTGCGCGCCGGATCGCTATGCCAGATCGTGAAGCGGCCGGTCGCGGGATCGAAGCGCTGCAGGCCGTCGGAGGTGCCGACCCACAGGCTGCCCGCGCCGTCATCGATGATGGCGCGCACATGGCGGTTGCCGTTGCCCCGGCTGCCCGGCTCCTGCGGCAGGTAGTGGATGAATTTGCGGGTGCGCGGATCGAAGCGGTCAAGGCCGCCGTCCGTGCCCAGCCACATGCGGCCCTGCGGGTCGAAGTGCAGCACGCGCACCCAGTTCTCGGCCAGGCTATCCGGATCGTTCGCCGCGTTGCGGTAGATGACGGTGCGGTAGCCATCGAAGCGCGACAGGCCGGCCTGGCTGCCGAACCACATGAAACCCTGGCGGTCCTGCCCGATGGCGAGCACCGATTCCTGCGCCAGCCCGTCCTCCACATTGAGCTGCTCGAAACGCAGGGTGCGCGGCGGCGCGGCGGCGGCACTGGCCAGCACACCGGCCAGCAGGGAAGCAATCAGAAAAGAACGCACGCTGAACAGTTCCCCATCACGAAGCAAAGAAGGCCAGCACATCATCGCGGCGGGCGTGGGTATCGCGCTGGCCAAGGCTGATCAGCTCGCCGGTGTAGCCGGACTCGAACAGCAGGTAGGAAGCCAGCGCAGAGCCGCGCGATTCGGTGGCGCCGATCCCGGACAGCATGGTGCGCACCGGCGCCGGCAGGCTGCTCACGTGGCGCGAGGCGATATCGTCCAGCCGCTCGGACGGCGCAATCACCAGCAGCTCCACCGGCCGCAGCGGCGTTTTCTCCAGCAGCTCGGGCGGCAGCATCGACAGCGTGGCGTTGACGCGGTTCAGGCGCTCGATATCGACGGCCAGGCTGTCGAGGAAGATCGAGGACATCGCATGGCCCGCAATCTGCGCCAGGCTCGGATAGCGGGCCGACTCGGTGGCGGCGCGCGGCGGCTCGGTCAGGCGTCCCGCGCCGATCACCAGCACGCGCTGGGCGCCGAGGTGGATGGCGGGCGAGATCGGCGCCAGCTGGCGCATCGAACCGTCGCCGCAGTATTCGCGGTGGCCGCCGAGGTAAAGCGGCGTGGCCGGGAAGATGAAAGGAATCGCCGACGACGCCAGCAGGTGCTCGACGCCGATCTGGTCCTGCAGGGCCACGCGCTGCATGCGCACCCAGGGCGCGATATCGGCGGCGGTCTGGTAGAAGGTCAGGTGCTGGCCGCCAGTATAGGACGACGCGGTAACGGCCAGCGCATGCAGCAGGCCTTCCTGCAGCACGGTATCGAGGCGCGGCAGGTCCAGCATGCGGTGCAGCAGGTTGACCAGGGGCGTGTTGTCCAGCAGCGAAGCGGGCGGCGCGGCGCGCCACTTGCGCAGCAGCCAGCCGAAGGACAGCAGGGACAGCCAGCGCGCGCCGGAGCGCAGCACGCCGATGGAATCGGCGCGGTAGACCTGGTCGACGGTGATGTTGTTCCAGACGTCCAGCAGGGTCTGCACGCCCTCGCCGAAGTTATCGGCGCGGCAGGCCAGCGCGGTGGCATTGATGGCGCCGGCCGAAGTGCCGCAGATGATCTGGAAGGGATTACGCGAAGGCGGCCAGCCCGCTTCCCACAGTATCTCCGAGATGGCCTGCAATACCCCGATCTGGTAGGCGGCACGGGCGCCGCCGCCGGTCATGATCAGGCCGGTTTTCTTTTTCTGTCCCATTTACTAAGGGTAACACGGCGTGCTCAGCCTGCGCCACCTTGGGGTCAGGCCCCTGCTGTCATACTGACACAGTGCCTGACCCCATGGTGTCAGTCGCCGCGGACGGCGCCTTCGCGGCGGGGGTCGGCGCCGCCGAACCACAGGGGCTGGCCGTTGCGCTCGATGCGCTGCAGGCCTTGCAAACCGGAAGTCTGGTCGAAGATGCGCACGTCGTGGCCGCGCGCTTTCAGCTGCTCGGCCACCGATGGCGGAATGCGGCCGGCTTCAAGCTCGGTGGGACCGTTGCGGCTGCCGAAGTTGGGCAGGCTGATGGCCTGCTGCACGTCCAATTGCCAGTCCAGCGTGCCGACCAGCACCTTGGCCACGTAGTTGATAATGGCCGAGCCGCCCGGCGAACCGGTGGCCAGCACCAGCTTGCCCGTGGCCTTGTCGAATACCAGTGTCGGCGACATGGCGCTGCGCGGGCGCTTGCCGGCCTGTACGCGGTTGGCGATCGGGCCATTTTCGTCCGCGGATTCGAAGGAGAAGTCGGTCAGCTGGTTGTTCAGGATAAAGCCGTCCACCATCTGGCGCGAGCCGAAGGCGTCTTCCACCGACGTGGTCATCGACAGGCCGTTGCCGAAGCGGTCCACCGCCACCAGGTGCGAGGTGGATGGGCGGGCGTTGTCCTTGTCCGAACCCCAGGCCACCTGCAGCTCGGCCGGTTTGCCCGGCTGGGCCAGGCCCATCGAGCGCTCGCCGATCAGGGCCGCGCGCTGGCTCAGGTAGCGTTTGTCCAGCAGCGAGGCGATGCCCTTGCCCGGCAGCGGCACGAAATCGGTATCGGCCACATAGCGGTTGCGGTCTGCATAGGCCAGGCGGCCGGCTTCAGCGAACAGGTGGATCGCTTCCGCGTCCGGCACGCCGTTCACCGGCTTGTGTTCGGCGATTTTCGTGTTTTCCAGTATGCCCAGCATCTCGGCGATGGCGATGCCGCCCGAGGATGGCGGCGGCGCGCCGCACACCTTCCACTGGCGGTAGTCGGCGCACACCGGCTCGCGTTCCTTCGGCTTGTAGGCGGCGATATCGGCTGCGGTCAGCAGGCCGGGATTGGTCGGGTGGCTCGCCACCTTGGCCGCGATGTCGGCGGCAATGCGGCCGGTATAGAAAGCGTCGGCGCCGTTCTTCGCCACCTCGTGCAGGGTGCGCGCCAGCGCGGGGTTCTTGAGGATATGGCCGACCGGCCAGGCCTTGCCTTCCGCATTGTAGAAGTAGGCGCGCGCCACCGGGTCCTTCGCCAGGTAACGGTCATTGCTGACCAGCGCATTCAGGCGCGGCGACACGGCGAAGCCCTCCTCCGCCAGTTTGATGGCCGGTGCGAACAGCATGGCCCATGGCAGCTTGCCGTGCTGCCTGTGCACCATTTCCATCATGCGCAGCACGCCGGGGGCGCCGGTCGAGCGGCCGCCCACCAGGCCTTCCATGCGCGGCATCGGTTTGCCGTCAGGCGTCTGGAACAGTTTTTCCGTTGCGGCGGAAGGCGCGGTTTCGCGGCCGTCGAAGGTCTGGATACGCTTGCCGTCGAAGTACATGATGAAGGCGCCGCCGCCGATGCCCGACGATTGCGGCTCCACGAGGGTCAGCACCAGCTGGGTGGCGATGGCCGCGTCGATCGCGCTGCCGCCGCGCTTGAGCATCTGGTAGCCCGCGTCGGAAGCCAGGGGATTGGCGGCGGCCACCATGTAGTCGCGGGCGGTAACGCCGGCCTTGGCCTGGTAGCCGGTGGCGATTTCGGGGGCGCGCTGCAGGACTTCCTGCGCGTGCAGCGAAGGCATGGCGGCAGCGCACAGCAGCGCGGCGCCAAGGGCGAGGGATTTCAGCTGGATCATGGAGTCTCCGGAAAACAAAGTGCGCGGCCATGGCCGCGCACCGACGACTCCTGCATCCTACCTTATTTCGGCTGCATGCGAATAGCGCCGTCCAGGCGGATGGTTTCGCCGTTCAGCATCACGTTTTCGATGATGGCCCTGGCCAGCTGCGCGTATTCCTCCGGTTTGCCCAGGCGCGGCGGGAACGGCACCATCTTGCCCAGCGCGTCCTGCACTTCCGGCGGCATGCCGAGCAGCATCGGCGTTTCGAAGATGCCCGGCGCAATGGTCATCACGCGGATGCCGCTACGCGACAGGTCGCGCGCCATCGGCAGCGTCATGCCTGCCACGGCGGCCTTCGAGGCGGCGTAGGCGGCCTGCCCGATCTGGCCGTCGAAGGCGGCAACGGAGGCCGTGTTGATGATCACGCCGCGCTCGCCATGTTCGGCCGCTTCGGTCTTGCCCATGGCGTCAGCCGCCAGGCGGCACATATTGAAGGTGCCGATCAGGTTGATGTTGATGGTGCGCTGGAAGCTCTCCAGCGGATGCGGGCCTTCCTTGCCCACGGTCTTGATGGCAGGCGCCACGCCGGCGCAGTTGATCAGGCCACGCAGGGTGCCCAGCGACAGCGCCTTCGCCACCACCGCCTGCGCATCCGCTTCCGACGTCACGTCGCACTTCACGAAAGCGCCATTCAGTTCGGCGGCCAGCTTCTCGCCCGCTTCCGCCTGCACGTCCGCCAGCACCACCTTGCCGCCTGCGGCCGTGATCATGCGCGCGCTGGCCGCGCCCAGTCCCGAAGCGCCGCCGGTAATGATGAATACATTGTCCTTGATTTGCATGGCTGTCCCTCTATTCTGATTGATCTGTGTGACGTTTACGTAAACGTCAAGCAGCCGTATTGTAGCGGATCAGAAGCATTGGACCAAGCCGGACGCCGAGGTCACGCACTGGCGGCCGTTCGGCGCCACGGTGACGCTGCCGGGCGCCCCGCCGTAGAAGGTGCCGTTGATGTCGCGGCAGCCGCCGGCGCCGCAATTGGCCGGCACCAGCGGCCCGGGTCCGGGCGGCGGTGCAGCAAAAGCGCCGGGCGCGGGGTTATTGCTGAGGGAAGGCAGCGGCTGGCTGGGCTGGCGCGGCTCCAGCACCAGCGGCAGCACCGGTCCCGGTGCGGCGGCAGGTGCTGGCACGGCCGAGGGCTCGGCCATGCGCGGCACAGGCTGCACCGTCAGCGGCACCGGCCGGCGCGGCATAGGCCGCTTCGGCGGCGCGGTGCGGCAAGGCTCCACGGCCAGCTTGCGCCCATCCGGCGCCAGTTTGCAGACCGGCAGCTTCGCGTAAGCCTCGACCTCGCGCTGCCCAGGCTGTGCCTGTCCCGCCGCCAGTGGTGGCAGCAAGGCAGGAATCAGGAGCAGCAAGGCGATGCGTTTCATGCAAACGATGATACGCCCTCCCCGCCCGCCGCGCCGCACATGAGTCCGCGACACCATGGGGCCAGGCCCCTCTTGTCGCGGACTCAGCCATACCTCCGCGCATGAGCCTGCGACACATGGGGCCTGGCCCCAGGGTGTCGCGGACTCAGCTTCAGGCCATGAAGCCGAGGTTGCGGATGCTGTAGTTGACGAGGTTGGGGAAGACGTCTACCAGCTCCGTCGGCGTGAGGCCGAACCAGGCGCCCAGCGTGGCGCCGTACTGTTCGACCGAGACCGAGGGCAGCAGCGCGCCGTAGCCGACGTCGGCGCCGTGGCCCAGGCCGATCGTGGGGAAAGTGCCGTAGATGTTCTTGCCCTTGACCGCGCCGCCTACCACGAAGTGGTGCGAGCCCCAGCCATGGTCCGTGCCGTCGCCGTTGCTGACCAGGGTGCGGCCGAAGTCCGAGGCTGTGAACAGCGTGACGTTGTTGCGCATGTTCACGCCCATCAGGCTGCCCATGATGCTGTCCCAGTAGGCCAGCGCGTGCGCCAGTTTCGCCATATTGTCGGCCTGCAGGCTGCGCTGGCCGTCGTGCGTGTCGCAGCCCGGCAGCGTGACGTAGAACACCTGGCGCCGCAGGCCCAGCGTGCCGCGCGCGGCGATGATGCGCGCCACCGTCTGCAGCTGCTTGGCCAGCGGGTTCACCATCGAGACGCCGTTGTTCGGATTTACGTAGTTGCCCGGCTCCGGCACGCCGCCCGAGCCGGCCGGCACCATCGCCGTGCTCAGTACGGCCTGCGTGCTGATGGCGCGGTTCAGCACGCCCGCGTGCTCCTGCTCCAGCAGGTTGCCGCTGTTGCCGGTGACGATGGCGCGCAGCGGATTCACCGAGCTGCCGAACAGGGCGCCGCTCAGGTTCTTGATCGGCACCGCGCCCGCCGCACTGACCTGGTACTGGCGCACCCATTTGCCGGACACGAAGACCGCGTTGCCCGCCGCGGATACGCAGGTGAAGTTGGCGTTCGCATTCCCCGACGACAGCAGGTCGCCCATGCGCCCGCCCCAGCCGAAGGTGGCGCCTTCGGGCTTGCAGGACTGCCAGGTGGATTGCTGGTCATTGTGCGAGAACAGCTTGGACGGCAGCGGCACGGAGTGCGCCTTGTACTGGGCCAGCGTGGTGGGCTGGATCAGCGTGCCGACGTTGGACACCACGGCCGCGCGCCCGCTGTCGAACAGCGTCTTCATCGCGCCCAGCTGCGGATGCAGCGCGAAGCTGCGCCCGGCCTGCGGCGTGTTCGGCGCAATCGGCAGCACACCGCCGGAAGTACCTGCGGCGCGCAGCGCGATGGAGTCGGTTTCCACCGAATAGCGCAGTTTCTGGTACTCATTCCACGACGTCGGATCGGTCGCGAGCACCGTGTTGTAGTGGTCGTTGCCGCCTACCATGAACAGGCAGACCAGGGCCTTGTAGCCGGAAACGTCAGCCGCCACGGCATTGCCCATGGCCGCGAGGTTCAGCGCAAACGGCGCGGCCGAGCTGCCGGCCATGGCCATCATGGAACCGAGGAAGCGGCGGCGGGAAAACTGTTGATCACTCATTATTGATGCACCTTATTTCGTCACGAGGTATTCAGGCGAAGCCATGGCAAGGAAGACCGCCAGATGGACGCGGTTGATCTTTGCCTGGGCCACCAGGTTCGAGTTCTTGCTGCCGTTCGGCACCGGCTGCGGCACCGCAGTCACCGCCGAAACGATCTGGCTGCGCAAGGTCGGCGACATCATCCCGTTCAGCAGCAGCAAGTTCACGCGGTCCACCAGCGCGGCCGGGTTGGATGCCAGCGGAATTTCGTTGGCATAGGCCGCGCTGATATCCCAGTTCTTGCCCACGCCTTTCGGCACCAGGTCGATCAGGAAGTTCAGGTAGCCAGTGACCGAGGGCTCGGAAGTAATCTGCATTTCCGGCGCCACCAGGCCCGCGCTCGCGATCTGGCCGCCGGGCGGCACGTAGTTCGGGCGGTAGAAGTTGAACACCGACGGCGAATGCAGCGGCGTTTGCCCCAAACCGGTCAGCGGATCATCCAGGTTCGCCAGCAGATAGCGGCCGGAGGCGGAACCGGCGTTGAACGCGCGCATCCAGTTCGCCAGGCGCACCACCGGCTCGCGCAGGCGGCCCGTACTCGCGGTGGCGGTGGCAGGACGCGCTTCCGGGTCCAGCAGCACGGCGGCGATCACCGACTTCATGTCGCCGCGCACACCCTTGCCGTCGTTGTTGAAGGCAGCGGCCACCCGGCTCACATAGGCCGGGCTCGGATTGCTGGTGACGAGGCGCTGGATCAGCTGCTTGCCGATGAAGGGGCCGACGTTCGGGTGCTTGAACAGGGTATCGAGCGCAATCTTCAGGTCGTTCTCGCCGGTGCCGCCGGCCGGAATGGTCACGCCGAGGAACTGCTTCGACGAGGTCGAGTGGAACTGCGGATACATCTGCAGCGGCATGAAGTCGCGGTAGGCGTAGCTGCGGTCATTGCCCCAGAAGCGGTTCAGGGACTTGTCCGGGCCCGCCCAGCTCCAGCCGGTGAACACTTTGGCCAGGCCCGCCACGTCGTCGTGGTCGTAGGTTTCCACCGGCTGGCCATTGACCAGCTTGCGCGTGCCGTCCTGGTTCAGCTCGTAGAGGCCGATGGTCATCAGCTGCATAATTTCGCGAGCGAAATTTTCATCGGGCACGCGGGTCGCACTCTCCTTGTTGTTGTGCATGTAGGACAAATAAAGTCCCATCATCGGATGCTTGGCCACCGCTTCCAGCAGGTTGCGGAAATTGCCGAAGGCATGCTGGCCCAGCGTGTCGTAATAGCTGGCCACGCCGCGCGGATAGTTGTAGACGTTGCTGTCCTGCAGCGAGACCACGAAAATCTGCGACAGCTCGAACACCACGCGCTGGCGCAGCTGGTCTTCGCCCAGCGCCGCCTGCTTCCAGAACGATTCGTACATCTGGTTGATGGTGGCGCCGCCGGCCTGGCTCGCGCCCACGGAATCGATGTAGTAGCGGTGCAGGGTTTGCGCCTTGTAGAACTGGTTGTCCAGCCAGCCGTTCGGGCCGCCGGCCTGCACGGCGGCGATCGAATCTGCCGTGGGGCCGAAGCTGGCCTGCGCCAGGAAGCGCGCCGCCTGGGACTGGGTAGTGGCCCAGCGCGTGGAGCTGGCGGTGTAATTGGTATCGGTGCCCGGCAAGGCCATCGAACCGCCCTGCACTACCGTGGATGCCAGCTTGATACCGCTGGGAGAAGAAGCCGCACCTGCTGCCGCGGTGCTGTCATCGCCGCTGTTGCTGCCTGCGCCGCAAGCGGTGAGCAGGGAAGCCATCAGGGCTGGAATCAGGAATCGTCGTAGTTTGGTATGCATCGTCTGTCTGGTTGGCAATTGACGAGCGGAATCTTAAAAAAGAGTGTCGGATTGGGGTGAGGAAACGCACCTTTGCAGATCTCAACATTGCAGAACTTGTATTTTTTTAGCCGACGTTCGCGCAAATTTAGGCGAAGATGAGAGAACCTTCCAAAAGGAAAGTGACCTTAATCATTTAACATTCGGAAATAAATTTGATTTGTTGTAGATATGCCGCAAAAGTTAAGACTGATCGCGACTCGAAGCGGAGTTTTGAGACTGAATAAGAATTTCTGGACGAAAAAAAGCCCGCGCCAAGTGGCACGGGCTCCGGTTTTCCGGCTCAGCGGGCGGGCTGAGCAGTGTCTCCCGCAGGCAAGGCAGTTGGGGCAGGCGGCTGGTCCGCCATAGGCGCATGCTGTGCCGCCGGGGCTGGCGGCGCCACGGTAACAGCCACCCAGCCGCTGGCGGGCAGCAGCGGCACCAGCAGCAGCGCCACGATGTTGATGATCTTGATGAGGGGATTGACGGCCGGGCCGGCCGTGTCCTTATATGGATCGCCGACGGTATCGCCGGTCACGGCTGCCTTGTGCGCATCCGAGCCCTTGCCGCCGTGATTGCCATCTTCGATGTATTTCTTCGCGTTATCCCAGGCGCCGCCGCCGGTGGTCATCGAGATCGCCACGAACAGCCCGGTGATGATGGTGCCCATCAGCATGCCACCCAGTGCTGCCGGGCCCAGCAGCATGCCGACCAGGATCGGCACCACGACCGGCAGCAGCGAAGGCACGATCATTTCCTTGATGGCGGAGGCGGTCAGCATGTCCACGGCCTTGTCGTACTGCGGCTTGCCGGTGCCGTCCATGATGCCCTTGATGTCGCGGAACTGGCGGCGCACTTCCACCACCACGGCGCCTGCGGCGCGGCCCACGGCTTCCATCGCCATGGCGCCGAACAGATAGGGAATCAGGCCGCCGATGATCAGGCCGACGATCACCATCGGGTTCGAGAGGTCGAAGGTAATCGACTTGCCCACCGATTCCAGCGCGTGGGTGTAGTCGGCGAACAGCACCAGCGCGGCCAGGCCTGCGGAACCGATGGCATAGCCCTTGGTGACAGCCTTGGTGGTATTGCCCACCGCGTCCAGCGGATCGGTAATGGCGCGCACCGACTCCGGCATGCCGGACATTTCGGCGATGCCGCCCGCGTTGTCGGTAATCGGGCCGTAAGCATCGAGCGCCACGATGATGCCCGCCATGGAAAGCATGGAAGTGGCCGCGATGGCGATGCCGTACAGCCCCCCCAGCTGGTAGGAAACGAGAATGGCCACGCACACCGCAAGCACCGGCCACGCGGTGGATTTCATCGAAACGCCCAGGCCTGCAATGATATTGGTGCCATGGCCGGTGGTGGAGGCTTCCGCAATATGGCGCACCGGCTTGAAGTCGGTGCCTGTGTAGTACTCGGTGATGTAGACCATCAGGCCCGTCAGCACGATGCCCACCACGGTGGCGCCCAGCATGCGGTAGCGCATGTCGTCATCCGGCCAGATCATCCAGGTAACAACGGCAAAGCCGATCAGCGACAGGCCTGCCGCCCACCACAACCCCGTATACAGCGCGGACATGATCTTCTTGCCCGCCTTCGCCTTCACCATCGAGCAGCCGATGATGGAAGCGATGATGGACACTGCCCCCAGCAGCAGCGGATAGATAATGGCCTCGTTCGGCGCGTTCGTGATCATCAGCGCGCCGAGCAGCATGGTGGCGATCAGCGTGACCACATAGGTTTCAAACAGGTCGGCGGCCATGCCGGCGCAGTCGCCCACATTGTCGCCCACGTTATCGGCGATCACCGCCGGATTGCGCGGGTCGTCTTCCGGAATGCCCGCTTCCACCTTGCCCACCAGGTCGGCGCCCACGTCGGCGCCCTTGGTGAAGATGCCGCCGCCCAGGCGCGCGAAGATGGAGATCAGGGAAGCGCCGAAGGCCAGGCCGATCAGCGGCTTGATGATGTCATGCGGTGTGGCGCCGGGATTCGGATACGCATTGGAAGCGAAGGCGGTCAGCATCCAGTAGAACACCGCCACGCCCAGCAGGCCCAGGCCCACCACCAGCATGCCGGTGATGGCGCCGCCCTTGAACGCGACATTGAGCGCCTCGTTCATGCCGCGCGTGGCCGCCTGCGCGGTGCGCACATTGGCGCGCACGGAAACGTTCATGCCGATAAAGCCGCAGGCGCCGGACAGCACGGCGCCAATCAGGAAGCCCAGCGCGGTCTGCATGCCGAGCAGGAAGAAGATGGCAATCAGGAGTACGACGCCAACGATGCCGATAGTACGGTACTGCCTTGCGAGGTAGGCGCCTGCCCCCTGCTGGATGGCAGTGGCGATTTCCTGCATGCGCTCATTGCCCGCATCCTGCCGCAAGATCCAGCTGCGCGACCATAGACCGTAGACCACGGCGATCACCCCGCAGGCGATCGTAAACCATAAGCTTGCTGCCATAGATATGTCCCCTCTGTTTTTAGATCAAGCGTACAAACGAACTTCAGAAAACCGCCTTGCCTTGTGGGTTCGGCGACCAACCAATGCTGCATGCTGCAAAACCTTGAAACGGCCAGGGGGCCGTCTATGGCGCCCGGTGCGGGGCGCGGAGTATTTAGCGCAAAAAAAAGCGGACCTTCAGGCCCGCTCTCTTACTATCAGTTGGACAGTGCGGCAAACGCACGGTCCCGGATTTCCTCCACAGGTCCAACGCCCTCGATGCGGCGGTATTTCGGCGCATTGGCGTCGCCCGACGCCGCCCAGTTGTTGTAGTAGCTGAGCAGGACCTCGGTCTGGTTGTGGTACACGTCGAGACGCTTCTTCACGGTCTCGGCCTTGTCGTCGTCGCGCTGCACCAGCGGCTCGCCGGTCACGTCGTCCTTGCCCTCTTCCTTCGGCGGATTGAACTTGACGTGGTACACGCGGCCCGAGCCAGGATGGCAGCGGCGGCCGTCCATGCGCTCGATGATCGATTCATCGGGCACGGCGATTTCCAGCACGTAGTCCACTTTCACGCCTGCGTCTTTCATCGCATCGGCCTGCGCAATGGTGCGCGGGAAGCCGTCGAACAGGTAGCCGGACGCGCAGTCCGGTTCCTGCAGGCGTGCCTTCACCAGGCCGATGATGATCTCGTCCGACACCAGCTGGCCAGCATCCATCACCTTCTTCGCCGCCAGGCCCAGCTCGGTGCCTGCCTTGATGGCAGCACGCAGCATGTCGCCGGTGGAGATTTGCGGAATATTGTATTTTTCCTTGATGAAGTTGGCTTGGGTGCCCTTGCCGGCGCCAGGTGCTCCTAACAGAATGAGACGCATGAAAATTCCTAAATCGTTTTTAATATAATGGTAAGTATGGACAGCTTCTCACGAAACTTACCACAAAACTAAGCGTGAACGCCATATTTCAGGCGTGTTATCCCGCGAAATGGCGACGCACGCGCTCCAGGTCTTCCGGGGTATCGACGCCGGCGGCCGGCGCGGAATCGGTGACGTGCACGGCAATCGGGTAGCCATGCCACAGCACGCGCAGCTGCTCCAGCGCTTCGATTCCCTCCAGCGGCGAGAGCGCCAGCTGCGGGTAGGCCAGCAGGAAATCGGTGCGGTAGGCGTACAGGCCGATATGGCGCAGCGGCGCATAGCCGGGCGGCAGTACGGACTGGCTTTTCGCGAAATCGTCGCGCGCCCAGGGAATGGGGGCGCGGCTGAAGTACAGGGCGCGGCCCTCCTTGTCCAGCACCACTTTCACCACATTCGGGTTGAACACATCGGCGGCGTCATGCAGCGGATGGGCGCAGGTGGACATCGGCACATCCTTGCCGATGCGGGCGGCGGCGGCCGACAGCAGCGCAGGGTCGATCAGCGGTTCGTCGCCCTGCAGGTTGACCACCACGGCGTCCGGCGCCAGGTTCAGGGTGCGCGCCACCTCGGCGATACGGTCGGTACCGGAGGGATGGTCGGCGCGCGTCATGCATACCTCCACGCCATGCTGCACGCAGGCGGCGCGGATATCTTCATGGTCGGTGGCGACGATGATGCGGCTGGCGCCCGACTCGGCGGCGCGCTCGGCCACGCGGATGACCATTGGTTTCCCGCCGATGTCGGCGAGCGGTTTGTTCGGCAGGCGGGTCGAGGCCAGCCTTGCGGGGATGATGGCGGTGAAGGACAAGGCTTATTCCACCGGATCCTGCAGGGTGCGCGCTTCGTCGGCCCACATGATGGGGATGCCGTCGCGGATCGGGTAAGCCAGGCGGTCGCCGCGGCAGATCATCTCCTGGGCTTTCTTATCGTATTCCAGCGGGCCTTTGCAGACCGGGCAGACCAGAATATCAAGCAAACGTGCGTCCACGGCATTTCTCCACAATTTGACGGGCCAGCGCACTGTCGATGCGGGCGCTGACCGGAACCACCCACAGGCGCGGGTCGGTTCTGAGTTCTTCGATTTGGCTGCATTTTACTGCATCCTTCTCGGTCATCAAGATCAGGTCGGCCTGCAGCGAGGCGAAAGGACGGTCCTGGAAATCGTGGTGGTCAGGCAGCGGCAGCTCATCGATTTGCAGCCCGGCCGCGCGCAGCATGGCAAAGAAACGGCCCGGATTGCCGATGCCCGCCGCCGCCACGATCTTGCCGCCGCGCCGCGCCAGCTCGGCCAGCGCCACGCGCTCCGTCCGGTCGCCCAGCCGCTCCGCCACGTCGCCCGCCAGCCGCATCTGGAACACCGCCGTCGCTGCGGCGCCCGCACCGGCGAGGTCTGCGGCCTTGGCCGCCGCCTCAGCGCCAGCTAGCGCTGCGCCTGCCGCGCCGCCGGTGCCGGTCGGAGCGGCGCCAGCGGCAAGGGCGCCTTCGACGCCGTCCATCGGTGCAAGCGATGCCCCGCCATCCGCCGCACGCTGCCCGGCTACTGCGGCAAGCAGCGCTGGCGCCAGCTCCGGCGCGTTGATCACGGTGAAATCGCGGCGGCGCGACGGCGGCTCGCGCAGCGGCCCGGCCGGCAGCGTCCAGCCATTTCCCGCGCCGCGCCCGTCGAACAGCACCACTTCCACATCCCGCTGCAGCGCGTAATGCTGCAAGCCGTCATCGGTCACGATCACATCCACTTCCGGATGTGCTGCGAGCAGCGCCCTGCCCGCCTCCGCACGCACACGGGACACCATCACCGGAACGCCGGTCCGCGCCGCGATCAGCACCGGCTCATCGCCCACCTCTGCCGGGGAAGACAGCGCCGTGACAGCGCGCGCCCCTTCGCCGCTGCTGCCGAAGCCGCGCGACACCACGCCAGGCTTCATGCCCGCCGCACGCAGCGCCTCCACCAGCCAGATCGTGAGCGGCGTCTTGCCCGTGCCGCCGATGAAGATATTGCCGACAACGACCACCGGCACCGGCAGCCGCGCCGACTTCAGCACGCCGGCGCGGAACAGCAGCCGCCGCAATGCACTCAGCGCGCGGAACAGCAGCGACACCGGCCACAGCGCGCACGCCAGCGGCCCGCGCCGCAGCCAGGCGCGGATCAGTGTCGATTCAAGTCCCATGGGATTATTTGGCGTTGCCGGTCTGCGCCGCAAACGTCAGCCGCTCGAAACCGGCGATGCGCGCGGCCTCCATCACATTGACCACCATCTGGTGCATCGCAAACTGGTCGGCATTCACGATCACCACCGGATCGGCGCCCTTGGACGCAGCTTTCAGGTGCTCGGCCAGGCCGGCCACATTCTGGAAGGACACCGGCACATTGTTGACCGTGTAGTTGCCCTTGGCATCCACCGTCACGCTGATCTCGTTCGGCTGTTCCTTGGCCTTCTCCGCATCCGCCGTCGGCAGCGTGATCTGCAGCTCGGTGAACTTGCTGTAAGTGGTGCTCACCATCAGGAAGATCAGGATCACCAGCAGCACGTCGATAAAGGGGATCAGGTTGATCTCCGGATCTTCGCGGCGCCGCGCCTTGCGGAAGTTGAGTGCCATGCCCAGCTCCGCTTACTTGCGCGCGTTGTGGACCACGTCCACGAAGCGGATCGCCTGCTGCTCCATGTCGATGATGAAGCTGTCCACCAGCGCGCGGAAGTGGCGGTAGAACACCAGCGTAGGCATCGCAATCGCCAGGCCGAATCCCGTGTTGTACAGCGCCACGGAAATGCCGTGCGCCAGCTGCGCCGGATTGCTGCCGGTGCCGGACTGCGAACCGAAAATCTCGATCATGCCGACCACGGTGCCAAACAGGCCCATCAGCGGCGCCAGCGAAGCGATGGTGCCCAGCGTGGTCAGGAAGCGCTCCAGCGTATGGCCCACGCCGCTGCCCGATTCCTCGATGGCCTCCTTCATCACATCGCGCGGCGCATGCACGTTGCGCAGCGCGGCGGCCAGCACCACGCCCAGCGGAGAACTCTTTTCCAGCTTGTCGATAATGTCCGGCGTCACATTGCCGTTGCGGTAGACGCCGATCACTTCATTCAGGAGGCTCGGCGGCAGGATGCGCGCGCGGCGCAGGGTAATCAGGCGTTCGATAATCAGGCCGGTGGCGACGATGGATGCAATCAGCAGCAGCCAGATAGGCCAGCCTGCAGCTTGGAAGATGGCGAGCAAAACGAACTCCTGTGTTCCGGGATAAGGGCAAGCCGTAACGGCTAGCCGCAATGTATCGTGTTGGGAGGTTCGCGGCAAGTAGGGCTTCTTCACATATTTTGTGGAAAAGATTGTGAGCAAGCCCGCTCCTTGCCACCCAAGTACATGATTCCTAAGGGAATTTACCCGGTGCGCAAATTTTCAGCACTGTTCACAAGCCTGGGGTCTGTGCGGTTCTTAACATTTTCTGTGGACAAAATTGTTAGCAATGACCATGAAGCAACATTAAGTGATTGATGCAAAAGAGAATTATTCTCATGCGCAAAAACTATGCACGTGCAGAAATCCTCCCTGCGGGTTCTGCACATATTCTGTTGATAAGATTGTTGGCAAGCCCGGTGGGGTGCAGGCAAATCATTGATCTGAAAGAACATTTTTGCTCTGCGTAAAAATTTCGCATCAGCACAATATTGCTTGTTCACAGGCTGCGGCGGGGATAAATCCCCCATTCTGCACAAAAACTGTGGACAATATTGTGAGCAAGGGGGCGCACAAGCACTAAGCCCGTTGATTTATAAGGGAAATTTTTTCCAGCCAAAAAAACAGGCAACTTCCATGGGGAAAAGTTCCGCACAATTTCTGTGGATATCTTTGTGCGTAAGGCCGGCCCGAAATCGCTAAGTGCTTGATCGGAACGGGAAAAATGCCGCTGCACGCAAATGCAGCGGCGGGGTTTACTGTTGAAAATCAGGGGTTTACAAAAAATGCTTGCTGTACTTTCCCATGTATGACATAAGCATGACTTTTTCCAGAAATGTGGACAGCTTCCAAGCCATGAGCGACCCGAACCAGGTAATCACCGTCAGCGCCCTCAACCAGGCAGTAGGCCGCCTGCTGGAGCGCTCCTTCCCGCTGACATGGATCGCCGGCGAAATCTCCAACTTCACCCGCGCCAGTTCCGGCCACTGGTATTTCACGCTCAAGGATGACGGCGCCCAGGTGCGCGCCGTGATGTTCCGCGGCCGTTCGCAGTTCGCCGGCTTTACGCCGCGCGAAGGCGACAAGGTGGAAGTGCGCGCCCTCGTCACCCTGTACGGTCCGCGCGGCGACTACCAGATCAATGTGGAAGCGATTCGCCGCGCCGGCGTCGGCCAGCTGTTCGAAGCCTTCATGCGCCTCAAGGAAAGGCTGGGCGCCGCGGGCTGGTTCGACGAAGACCGCAAGCGCCCCGTGCCCATGTTCGCGCGCACCGTCGGCATCGTCACCAGCCCGCAAGCTGCCGCGCTGCGCGACGTGCTGACGGCGCTGCGCCGCCGCGCCCCGCATGTGAACATCGTGCTCTACCCCACGCTGGTGCAGGGCCAGGGCGCGGCCGAACGCATTGCGGAGCAGATCAATACCGCTTCGCGGCGCGCCGAATGCGATGTGCTGATCGTGTGCCGTGGCGGCGGCAGCATCGAAGACCTGTGGAGCTTCAACGAGGAAGCGGTGGCATGGGCCATCGTCAATTGCAGCATGCCGGTCATTTCGGGCGTGGGCCACGAGACCGATTTCACCATCGCCGATTTCGCCGCCGACCTGCGCGCGGCCACGCCCACCGCCGCCGCCGAACTGGCCGCAACGCCACGCGGCGACTGGCTCGCTTCGCTGCGCGCCGACGCCACCGACCTGCGCCGCGCCATGCGCCGCACCGTCAACGACGCCTCGCAAACCCTGGACAATATCTCGCGCCGCCTGCTCAGCCCTTCCGCGCAGATCCGCCAGCAGCGCCTGAAACTGCTCGCGCTGTCGACGGCGATGATGCACGCCAACCGCGCGCCGCTGAACCAGTCGCGCCATGCGCTGGACAAGCTGTCCGGCCGCCTGGCCGCGCGCCGCCCCGACCTGCGCGCAGTGCGCGCCGAACTGGGCGCCCTGCAGCACCGCGGCGCGGTCTGCATCGCCGGCCAGCTGCGGCAGAAACGCGAGTCGCTGAATGCCATGGCGGCCCAGCTGGAAATGCTGAATCCCCAGCGCACGCTGGAACGCGGCTACGCCATCGTCACCAATCGCGACGGTGCCATCCTGCGCTCGCCGGCCCAGATCAAGCCGCGCGACAGCGTGACCATCCGCCTGGCGGAAGGCAGTGCACAGGTTGAGGTGGCAGGGGTTCAGGCAGCAAGCGATTGAGTTTATGGTACTCTTGCCCGCGGCACGGTTTCCTCTCCTGGACAGGCATTGAGAAAAGAAGAACAGACTAGCGGACCTTCGACCCTGATCGATGTGGCGCGCGAGGCTGGCGTTTCGCCCAGCACGGTATCGCGCATCCTGAACGGAACGGCGCGCGTGTCCGACGACAAGCGCCAGGCGGTGATGAAGGCGATTGCCCGCACCAATTTCGCACCGAACCAGATGGCGCAGGCCCTGAAGAAAGGCCGTACCCATACCATCGGCATCGTGGTGCAGGATATCTCCTCCCCCTTCTTCGACGAAACCCTGAAAGGCGTGGACGACGGCCTGAAAGGCACCGGCTACGCATCGGTGATCGTCAGCGGCCACTGGAACGCCGAGGAAGAAGCCGAACGTATCCGCCTGCTGCTGGCCCGCAAGGTGGACGGCATCATCCTGCTGTCCGGCCGCATGTCGGACGAAACGGTGCTGCACTTCTCGGCACAGCGCCCCATCGTCTCCACCGGCCGCGAACTGGACACCCCGCACGCGCTGGGCTTCCGCATGAACAATGAACACGGCGCCTGGCTGGCCGTGAAGCACCTGATCGACCTGGGCCACCGCCGCATCGCCTTTGTCTCCGGCCCGCCCACCAATATGGACGCCGAAGACCGCCTGCAAGGCTACCGCCGCGCGCTGCAGGAGGCCCGCATCACCTTCGACCCGAAACTGGTGGTGGAAGGGAACTTCCACGAGGAGAGCGGCCTGCACGCCGTGAACCACCTGCTCGACACGAAAACCAGCTTTACGGCCGTTTTCGCGGCCAACGACCTGAGCGCCTACGGCGTGCGCCTGGCGCTCTACCGCAAGGGCATCCGGGTGCCGGAAGATATCTCGCTGGTCGGTTTCGACGACCTGCACGGCTCCGAATACACCACGCCGCCGCTCACCACGGTGCGCCAGCCGCTGTACGACATCGGCCTCACCGCCACCAATGCCCTGCTGCGCCTGATCAATGGCGAGCGGGTCACGCCGCGGGTGCCGCCGGTGGAGCTGATCGTGCGCGAAACCACCCAGTACCACGTGCCCGCGCTCTAACCCGCACGTTTTGCAGGGAATTTCGGCAGCGGCCGCGCTGTCGGATTACAATAGTGGCCGTTTCGTCAAAATTACTCAGTCAAAGGAACTCACATGGAACATACTCTGCCGCCGCTGCCGTATGCAATGGATGCCCTGCAACCGCACATCTCCAAGGAAACCCTGGAATACCACTACGGTAAGCACCATCAGGCTTATGTGACCAACCTGAACAACCTGATCAAGGGCACCGAGTTCGAAAACATGTCCCTGGAAGAGATCATCAAGAAATCTTCCGGCGGCGTGTTCAACAACTCCGCCCAGGTATGGAACCACACCTTCTACTGGAACTGCATGGCGCCGAACGCCGGCGGCGCAGCGACCGGCGCCGTGGCCGACGCGATCAACGCCAAATGGGGTTCCTTCGACAAGTTCAAGGAAGAGTTCAGCAAGTCCTGCGTGGGCAACTTCGGTTCCGGCTGGACCTGGCTGGTGAAGAAGGCCGACGGCTCGGTGGACATCGTCAACACCTCCAACGCCGCCACCCCGCTGACCACCACCGACAAGCCGCTGCTGACCTGCGACGTATGGGAACACGCTTACTACGTGGACTACCGCAACGCCCGTCCAAAGTACGTCGAGACCTTCTGGAACCTCGTGAACTGGGACTTCGTGAACAAGCAGTTCGCCTGAGCGACGCGCCCGTTTCAAAAGAAAGCCCGCAACTGCGGGCTTTTTTCATCAATGGAGACAAACATGAGCTACACCGCCTCGCGCCACCGCTACGAAGAGATGCAGTACCGCACCTGCGGCCGCAGCGGCCTGAAACTGCCGCTGATGTCGCTCGGCCTGTGGCACAACTTCGGCGACACCACGTCCATCGCCACCCAGCGCGACATGCTGCGCACGGCCTTCGACCTCGGCATCACCCACTTCGACCTCGCCAACAACTACGGCCCGCCCTATGGCAGCGCGGAGAGCAATTTCGGCACCATCTTCGCGCAGGACTTCAAGTCCTACCGCGATGAGCTGATCATCTCCACCAAGGCCGGCTGGGACATGTGGCCCGGACCTTACGGCCAGGGCGGCGGCTCCCGCAAATACGTGCTCGCCTCGCTGGACCAGAGCCTGCAGCGCATGGGCCTGGACTACGTGGACATCTTCTACTCGCACCGTTTCGATCCCGACACGCCGCTGGAAGAAACCATGGGCGCGCTGGCGCACGCGGTCCAGCAGGGCAAGGCGCTGTACGTGGGCATCTCTTCCTACTCCGCCGAAAAAACGCGCGAAGCGAAAGCGCTGCTGGCCGAATGGAAGGTGCCCTGCCTGATCCACCAGCCTTCCTACAATATGCTGAACCGCTGGATCGAAACGGAAGGCCTGCTCGATGCATTGGGCGAGGAAGGCATAGGCTGCATCACCTTCACGGCGCTGGCGCAGGGCGTGCTGTCGGACAAATACCTGAACGGCATTCCGGCGGATGCGCGCATCAACCGCCCGGGCGGCGCCTCGCTGAAGGAATCGCACCTGAGCGAAGAAAACCTGGCGCGCGTGCGCGGCCTGAACGAGATTGCGAAGGCGCGCGGCCAGTCGCTGGCGCAGATGGCGCTGGCCTGGGTGCTGCGCGACCCGCGCATCACCTCCACGCTGATCGGCGCCTCCAACAGCGCCCAGATCCGCGAAAACGTCGCCGCCCTCAAGAACCTCAGCTTCACCGCCGACGAACTCGCCGCCATCGACAAGCAAGCCCAGGAAGGCCACCTCAACCTCTGGGCCAAATCCTCCGCCACCTGACACCTTGGGGTCAGGCACCACTTGTCAGTGACACGGTGCCTGACCCCATGGTGTCAGCCTCCGAACAGGTCGTCCAGCGCCTTGCGGCCGGATTCCTTGCGCACGGTGCTGCGGCGGCCGGTGAATTCCTCTTCGATATTGTCGCGGTAGTAGCTCCACGCCGCGCCGGAGGTGGACAGCTTGCGCCAGACCTCGGCGCCGACATTCGAATAGTCGATCGCACTGCCGTCATCGAATTCCACGCGCAGCATCCGCTCGCGCGCGTCGTAGCCGATGGCACGCAGCTTGCCTGCATTGATGCGCTTCATTTCCATTGCGGATCTCCTCCCAGCTTTTGTCCGCTTATTGTAGCGAGCTTTACACCATGCCGCCGTTGGCCCGCAGCGTCTGGCCATTGATCCAGCCGCCAGGCTGCGCCAGGAAGGCGACCGTATCCGCAATGTCTTCCGGCCGGCCGAGGCGCTCCAGCGGCGGCGCCTTCGCGAGGCGTTCCACATGCTCTGCGGTTTTCCCCTCCAGGAACAGCTCGGTCGCAGTGGGGCCCGGCGCCACCGCGTTCACCGTGATGTTCTTGCCGCGCAATTCCTTGGCCAGGATGCTGGTCATCGCCTCAACAGCCGCCTTGGTGGCGGTATACACGGAATATCCCGGCAGCAGCGTGCCCACCAGGCTGGTGGAAAAATTGATGATGCGGCCTCCGTGTTCGAGGCGGGCGGCCGCTTCGCGCAAGGTATTGAATGTGCCCTTGATGTTGACGGCAATCAGGCGGTCGAAGGCCTGGTCATCCGTATCGGCCAGGTGCGGCAATTCGGATGCCATGACGCCTGCGTTGTTGACCAGTATGTCCACCCGGCCAAAACGGGCGATGGCTTCGTCAAACAGTTTGCGCGCGGCGCCGCTGTCCGACACGTCGGCCTGGACCGCCACGGCACGCCCGCCGGCCGCAGCAATGCCGGCAACCGTCTGTTCCGCTTCCGCCGCCCTGCCCGCGTAATTGACGACAACCGCATACCCTTCCCGCGCCAGGCGCTCGGAAATGGCAGCGCCAATGCCGCGGGAACCGCCGGTAACGATAGCTACTTGCTGTGTCATGTGATGCTCCTTCAGATTCGTTGGAATGGGAGCAGTATCCCGCATGCAATACCATGAATAAATGGATTAAACTCACATTCATTATTCAGCCGGAGCCAATAATGGACCGATTCGACGCCATGCGGCTGTTCACCCGCATCGTGGAACTCAGCAGTTTCAGCAAGGCGGCGGAAGACTTGCAATTGCCTGCCGCCACCGCCACCCACACCATCAAGCAGCTGGAAACGCGCCTCGGCGTGCGCCTGCTGCACCGGACCACGCGCCAGGTCAGTCCCACCCTCGACGGCCAGGCCTACTATCAGCGCTGCCTGCGCATCCTGGCCGATGTGGAGGAAACCGAGGCGGGCTTCGGCAACAGCAGCGTGGCGCCGAAAGGCAAGGTCCGCGTCGACCTGCAGGAGATGGTGGCCCGGTATTTCGTGCTGCCGCGATTGCGCGAATTCTTCGAGCGCTATCCGGACATCGAACTGGAGATCGGCATGGGCGACCGCTACGTCGACCTGGTGCGCGAGGGCGTGGACTGCGTGCTGCGCTCAGGCACCCTGCGCGACTCCAGCATGGTCGGCCGCCGCGTGGCAATGCTGCAGCAGGTAACGTGCGCCAGCGCGGGCTACCTCGTCCGCCACGGCACGCCGCGCACACTGGAGGAGCTGGAAGGCCATCTGGCGGTCAACTTCCACTCATCGAATACCGGCCGCCTGCTGCCGCTGGAGTTCGAAGTGGACGGCGAGGTGCGCAATATACAACTGGGCGGCAAAGTCAGCGTGAACAATGCCGACGCGTATTCGCTGTGCGCCCTGAATGACCTCGGCATTATCCAGATCCCGCGCTACCGTGCCGCCCCGCTGCTGGCGGCTGGCACACTGCACGAGCTGCTGCCGCAATGTCCGCCGCCGCCAATGCCGGTGTCGGTGCTCTACCCTTACCAGCGCCAGCTTTCGCCGCGCGTGCGCGCCTTTGTGGACTGGGTGGCGGATGCCATGTCCGGGGTGGATTGACACGCGGAACGGTGTGCCGCGCAAAGCCCCCTCGCCTGTACGATAAACGGCGAAATCAACGTACAGAGGAGTGAATGATGCGTCTGAAAAAACTATCCGAGCAGGTCGTCGTAATCACCGGCGCGACCAGCGGCATCGGCCTCACCACGGCGCGCATGGCCGCTGCGCGCGGCGCGAAACTGGTGCTGGCGGCCCGCAGCGAAGAGGCGCTGGGCCAGCTGGAACAGGAACTGCGCGCACGCGGCGTGGAGGCCTTCGGCGTGCCGACCGACGTCGGCGACCAGGATGCGGTTGAATCCCTGGCCCATGTGGCGATGGCGCGCTTCGGCCGCATCGATACCTGGGTAAACAATGCCGGGATTTCGATCTACGGCCGCACCGAGCAGGTATCGATGGAAGACCAGCGCCGCCTGTTCCAGACCAATTTCTGGGGCGTGGTGCACGGCTCGCTGGAAGCCGTAAAACATATGCGCAAGCATGGCGGTGCGCTGATCAATGTGGGCAGCGAAGTGTCGGACGTCACGGTGCCGCTGCAGGGCATGTACTCGGCCTCCAAACATGCCGTGAAGGGCTTTACGGATGCGATCCGCATGGAACTGGAAAAAGATGGCGTGCCGGTCTCGGTCACGCTGATCAAGCCCGCCGGCATCGACACCATGTTCACCGTGCATGCCAAGAACTATATGGACGTGGAACCCAAGCTGCCCGCGCCGCTGTATGCGCCGGAGCTGGTGGCCGAGGCGATCCTGAGCGCGGCAGAGACGCCGCAGCGCGATATCTTTGTCGGCGGCGCGGCGAAGGTGAATTCGGTCGGCGGCTTCCATATGCCGCGCCTGTTCGACAAGTATTCGGAAGCCTTCATGTTCGGCCAGCAGCGCAGCCGGCAGCGCAGCGCAGAGCACCGCAGGGATGCCCTGCACTCACCGGATGAATCGCAGGAACTGAAGCAGGGCCGCAACCTGCCCGACACGCACCGCAACAGCGCCTACACGCGGCTGACGATGGGCGCCAATCCGATGAAGCTTGCGCTGCTCGGCGGCGGCGCGCTGATGGCGGCCTGGATGCTGAGCCAGAACCGCCAGCGCCAGGAGCAGCCCGGCGCACAGCAGCATTAATCCCGTTCGATATCGTCCCGCTCTTCCTTAGTGGTAAGCGGGATGGTTTCGATGTGGTCCACATCGATATCGCCGCCGTCCGGCGCCGTGGTGTCGCGGCCGACGGTGGCGCGCTCGCCAGTACCGCCGGCATCGGAATCGCTGTCCAGGTTCGCATCGCCGACGTCCGGGCCCGCGGTGCCGCCGGCGGTGCCCTGGTCGGTGTCCTCATTGGTGCCCTGGTCCAGTCCCGTATCCACCTGCTGGGCCAGGCCGGAGCCGCCCTGCATATCGCTGCCGGAATCGGAGGTATCGCTGGGACCGAGCGCGCCGGTGCCGTGTCCACGGCCCAGCACGCGGTCCGGCGCGGTGGGGAAGTTGTCTGGATCGAGAGTGCTGGTGCCTGCCATGATTGCCTCCACAATTGCGTCGCCGCGCGAGGCGGCCTTGCAATTACTCTAACAAAGCGGCGGGATCGATGTCGCACCCCTGGGGCGTATTCAGCACCTCAGCCATATGCTCAACCGCCAGCAGCGTCAGCATCGGCCCCTGCTCTCCCGATGATTTCACGACCGATGCCAGCACCGGCGTGATGCCGACGAACACATTGCTGACCGGCGCAATATCGCCGCGTGCAACCGCAGGAATATCGGCCAGGCGGTCCACCAGCACGCCGAAGCGGCGGCCGTTCTCGCCGTTGAGCACCACCGTCAGCATATCCTCCGGCCGCGTGCGCGGCGTGAGACCCAGCGCATTATGCAGGTCGTACACCAGCATCGTGCTGCCGCGGTAGACCATGGCGCCGCGCACGTTCTGCGAGGTGTTCGGCAGCCGCACAAAGCCGCCGAAGGGGATGGCTTCCACCACCGCGCTGGCTGGCACGCCCAGCAGGTAGCGGCCCACATGGAAGCTGGCGATGTCGATGGTATCGTCCTGCCCTGCCTGCGCCGGCGCGGCGGAAGGCGCAGCGGTCGGCATCCAGTCGTCGGCCTGCTGCTCGCTGCCGGCCTCGCCCAGCGGCACGCACACCAGCGCCAGCGCACGCTGGCCGGCGCGGCCTTCGGTGCCCGGATATTCGCGGTAGCCCGCGGAGGCCTGTGCGCCGATCGCCATTACCTGCCCGTCCAGCACCACCAGCCTAGCCACGCCGCCGTCCATGGCCTGTGCGCGCACATCGGCGGGAACGTTGACGCGGCTCCCCGCAGGCCGCAGCGGATCGGTCGACGCGATCACATTGTTGTCCGCATCGATGAACAGCGCGAACGCGCCGGGCGCCGAAGGCAGCGCGGCGCCCAGCATGGCCGCGATCTGCGGGCCGCTGTCGAACACGATGGCAATGCCGCCTGCGGCCCGGCCGCCGGCGCCGTGCAGCGCCGCAGCGTAGATATAGGCCGGCTGGCCGCCATACAGTTCGGAGGCTTCGAATTCGGACACGGCATAGCTTTCCGCATCAGGCAAAGCCAGCGCCCGCGCGCACCAGGGGGCGTCGAGCTTGCGGCCAAGCCATTGCGCCACATGCGGGCGCGATGCAGCAACCACGGCGCCCTCCGCATCGAACAGCAGCAGGCTGTCGTACACCGTGTACAGGTCGTTGACCGCGGCAAGGCGCGCCGACAGGCGCTCGCTGCGCTGATCCGCCGCCTCGTCTTCAAGCAGGGAGCGCAGCAGCGGATCGAGCGCCCACCAGCGGCAGTCGTTGGCGCGTTCATAGAGGTTGCGGTCGAGGATATCCATCGCCAGCGCGGCGAGGAACTGGCAGTCTTCCAGCTGCGAAGCGACCACCATGGCCTGCAGTTCCCTGATCGAGCGCGTGAAGACTTCCTTCATGCGGGTGCCGGTGCGTACAATCTCCGCCAGCAGCACCTTGGAGAAGGCCGGGTTCATCGACGCTTCGCGCGCCACGCCCTGCCGGATATTCGCGTTCCACACCGAGCGGTTCAGCTCCCGCTGGATGGCGTCCGCCTGCAGGGGAATGGCCTGCAGCTCGGGCGGGAACGCCGTGCCGCTGTGCAGCACTGCGCGTACCAGGGCTTCGTCCTGCCCTTCCTGCGCGTCCTTTTCTTCCTGGTCGAAAGCCATGTCGAGCGGCACCAGCACCAATGCGCTCCAGCCCTGCGGCCCCATATAGCCCTGGAAGCCCTGGGCGGCGCGGCGCACCGCCAGATAGCCGGCGCCGGCGAAGCGCAACAGGTGGCCGTCGCCGTACGGCGCACTGACGATGGCGCCGCCCATCACCTGGTAGGGATCGCTGCTGGCAATCACCTTGCCCTCGTCGTCCATCAGCGCAATCACGCTCCAGTCGTCGGCGCGCTGCAGTCCTTTGAACACGCGGCCGATTTCATTTTCGAAGTCGAAGCAGAGGAACAGCGCACCGAGCACATTTCCTGCTTCGTCCTGCACGCGCACCGCATAGAAGAGATTGCGCGACTCGTTCGGGAACAGCTGGCTGCACACGGCTGCTTCGGTATAGGGCGCATCGCTGGCCAGCACCTGGGCCAGCAGCGGGTCGCTGATGCGTTCGACCTGCGGCGCGCCGGGCAGCCGCGCCAGCACCGCGCCATCCGGCGCCACGAGGATCACATCGCGGTAGACGGAGTAGCGCCGCACATAGGCTTGCAGCCGTTCGCTCATGGCTGCGCGGTCCGGCGCCTCGCCGCGCTGGCAGGCGGCGGCGAAGGCGCGCAGCGCATCGTCGGTGGCAAGAAAGCCGATGTCGGCAGTGCGCTCGAACAGGTTGCGGATCAGGATATCGATCGCCACCTGGGCCTGGGCCGCCATCTGCTGCACGCGTTTGTTGAAGGTGGTGAGCGCCAGGTTCTGCAGCAGATTGCCGGTGAGCGTGGCGAAAGCTGCCTTGGTACCGCCCATTTCGGTGGTGGTGCCGGACAGCTGGCCGAGCAGGTTCAGTACGTCCCAGACGGATTCCAGGGATTTGAGTGTCTCGCGATTCTCCGTCACGTGCAGCATGTGGGGCAGCAGGCGGCGGAGCTTCTTGTTGACCTCACTTTGGGTAGAGAGCATGGTCATGTAGTTCCGGATAAAAGTGAACCAGTGGTATATGCAAGTTTCAGGCCAGCAATACCCGCCGATTTCGTGGCGTATTCGCACCACAGCAGTGCCGTCCGCACCCAAAATGAGCATTCTTGGGTGAAAAAAGGATTTACCAAAGGACAACGAATAGTACAATCCTACTTTTGAGATATCTCTTTTCATACAGGAGTGTGTATGAGCAGTTTTGATGCGACGAACAAGCGTTTAAAAAATATCAGTTCCCGCATGCCGGCCTTCCCCGAAGACCAGATCCGCCTGCTGCGCATGACGCACCACGTACAAAAAAGAGTGAAAGACCTGGCCAACGCCGTACTGCGCAAGTACGAGCTGGTAGAGGCCAGCTATATGGTGCTGGCCGTGCTGTATGGCTCGGATAATGAGACCTCCACCGCGTCCGCACTGGGCGAAGCCTGCATGGAGAAGCCGGCCAACCTCACGCGCGTGTGCAACGATCTGGAAGCGCAGGGCCTGATCTCGCGCGGCAACCGCCCGGGCGACCGCCGCTGCGTGATGATTTCACTGACCGACAGCGGCCGCTCGCTGATTCAGCAGGTGATGCCGGAAGTGTGGGCGCGCACCACGCGCGCCTATGAGGATTTTTCATCGGACGAGATCCGCGCGCAGGAAGCCCTGTTCGCGCGCCAGCTGGAGAATCTCGAAAACGTCAGCTGAGGCGTCAGGGCCGCGCGATCTTGGTCGGCGGCCGCATGCGCGGCGCCGCATCCGACTGGCGCCGGATCAGCGAGAATTCCATCAGGCTGTGCTGCGGCGATTCCGGGGCGCCATCGCGCTTGGCGCGAATCTGGCGCACCAGGAACTGCACGCCCGTTTCCGCCATCGTGGCAATCGGCTGGCGCACGGTCGTCAGTTCCGGCCAGATCGTTGTTGCCAGCGCCGTATCGTCGAAGCCGGCCACCGTGAGGTCGCCGGGCACATCGAGGCCCAGGCGGTGCGCAATCGCCACCACCGCGGCCGCCATATCGTCGTTGCTGGCGAAAACAGCCGTCGGACGCTGCTCCATGCCCAGCAGGTGCTCCGCCGCGTCCAGGCCTGAGCGGTAGGTGAACAGGCCCTGTACCGTCAGCTCGCTGGACGCATCCGCGCCGCGTTCCGCAATCGCCGCCTTGTAGCCGGCGAGGCGGCGCGCACTGGCCGTCTGGTTGGGATGGCCGATGACGAAACCGATGCGGTGGTGGCCCAGCGAAATCAGGTGGCTGGTCATGGCATAGGCGGCCTGGTAGTCGTCGATGCTGACAGCGCCCACACGCTTGTCCGGCTGGCCGCAGGCCACCACCACGCAGGGCGTATCCGCTTTGGCGATCTGGTCGATCAGGCCGGGCGTATCGCATAGCGGCGGCGGCAGGATAATGCCGTCCACGCCGTTGGCGATGAGGCGGCGGGTCTGCTCTTCCCAGTCCTGGCCGGGTTCGCACTTCTCCACCACCAGCTGCACATTGTGCAGGCTGGCCTGGTTCAGCAGGCCCACAAGGAATTCGCTCAGGTAGCCCGCGGAGGGATTACTGTAAAGGAAACCGATACGGATGGGACGCGAGCCGGCGAGGCGGCGCGCAGCCTGGTTCGGTACATAGTTCAGTGCGGCCACGGCCTCGTCGACCTTGCGCCGCGTGCTGAGGCGCACATTGGGGTCGCCATTCATCACACGCGACACCGTCATCGGCGATACGCCGGCCAGTTTGGCCACGTCGGACATGGTAGGCGCGCCGCTCTTTGGCTCCGGGCCCGTATCCGCTTTTTTTGCTTTTGTTCTTGTCATCTGCCTGCCATCTGCATGGTTATTGTTGTCGGATTGGACTTTACCATAGAGACAGCCGGCAGGTGCAAGCATGTTATAACATGCCCGCCCCTGCCGGCTGCGTTTTTACCACTACTTCTGCTGTAATCAGAACTTGCCGCGCAGTCCCAGCGAATAGGTACGGCCCGGGTTGTACTGCGTGAAGGTGGCGTTCGAGAACTGGAAGTAGTTACGCTGCTTCTCGTTCGTGACGTTGACCACATCGAAGGTCAGCGTCGGCCAGCCGTCCTTGTCGAACACACGCTCAAGATCGATGCTCGAGGACAGGTCGGCCTGCTTGTACGAATCCACATACAGCGCCGCCAGCGGAATGCCGTTCTGGTTGGTGCCGGAAACCTGGCTGCCTTCCGAATAGGTGTGCGACAGGCGGATCATGTAGCCGTCACGCTCGTAGTACACCGTGGCGTTGTTGGTGATGCGCGGCACGCCCAGCGCCACGAAGCCTGCCGTACCTTCGCCCGAGGCCTTCTGGTGGGTGTAGGTGATGTTGTCGCTGAAGCCGAAGCCCTTGACCGGCAGCCATTTGTCCAGCGGCTGCACCCAGCCAAGTTCGAGGCCGGTGATCTTCAGTTCACCCGCGGCGTTGCGGGGACGGGTAAGCACGACGGTTGCCGAGCCCGGGCCGCCGCGAGCATTGATCGCGTCCTTCTGCGCCTGAGTCAATGCATCGTAGGTCACGCCATACACCGCCAGATCGCTGAATGGCGTGGTGACGTTCTCGTTCACCGTGAAGCCGTTGATCTTCTTGCTGAACGCAGTGATGCTCATATAGCCTTCACGTCCGGTATACCATTCCAGGCCGAGATCCAGGTTGTCCGACAGGTAGGGCGCGAGCGAGGAGTTCCCCACCGTGCCCACGTCGGCGGACGGCGAGCTGAAATTAATGCCGGGACGCAGTGCATTTGGATCGGCGCGCGTCATCGTGCGCGAAGCGGAAGCGCGTGCTATCAGGTCTTTCGTCAGGTTCAGGGCCATGCTGCCGGATGGCAGCGTGTTGTTATAGGTGGTGTCCTGGTAGAAGAAGTTGGCGACGTTCGGATATTTGCTGCCATTCAGCGGCAAGGAAGCATTGCGCGGATCCGGCAGCGAGATATAGCCGCCCACCGTTTGCTCAGTGCGAACATAGCGTACGCCGACGTTATAGCGCAGTTGATGGTCCATTGGATTGGCGACGCCATTCGCTTCGAGGTAAATCGAACGGCTCTTCTCACCGATGGAACCTGCGCTGGCGCCAGTATTGGAGGAGCCTACATCCGGAGCGCTCGCCACGAAGGCATCATATTGCGAATCCTTGCGGAACCTGTCCCAGTCCACGGTGACGAAACCTGGACCCGGACGCAGGTAGCTTGCCATCGCTGCGTTAGGAATCAGGGAGCCGCGGTAGACCAGCTGATCGGTGCGTCCGGCGGTATAGCCGGTGCCGAAGCCCGGGTACAGCGCGGCGGCGCTGCCCTGCGTATTAGCGCCGTCGCATGGCGGCGAGCCGTTCGGACCTTGCAGGAAGACACTCGGATTATTGCCGCAGACCGCCGCCTGCCACGCGCTGGTGTTGTCGCGTGCGCGGATATCGCGGGAGATTTCGTCCACCGCCACGCCGCCCTTCAGGCTGAACGCTTTGTCGCCCCAGGTCAGGTTGGTGCGGAAGCCCTTGGTTTCGGTGTTACGCAGCTCCATCTGCTGATTCACGCGGCCGCCGGTGACCCAGCCGAAATTCTTCGGATCGTTCAGATCAAGATTGGAGGTGATCGATGGGATAGTCCCATCGTTCTTGAACGTCACCGTGGTGCCGTTGCCGAGCGGGGAAACCGGACCGACGGTCGGGGATTCGCGTGTGAACTTGCTGCGCGTAAGGTTGGCCTGCGCATCAACCGTCCACTTGTCGGACAGCTTCCATTCCATGCCCGGATTCACGCCCCACAAGGTCGCCTTCTCCATATAAGGGCGGAACTCAAGGAAGTACTGCGCATTGGCGAAGGTGCCGCCGGTAGCGGTACAACCGTTCGAGCAATCGGTCTTGTCGACGGTCATGTTCAGCGGGATCATGGAGCCGTTACGGCCGATCCAGTTCATGTCCACGCGTTCCAGGTCGTTGTCCTTCTTGCTGTACAGGGTGTCCAGGTAGAAGTTGAGCGACTTGCTCGGACGGTATTCGAAGCTGAAGATGCCGGTGTATTTGTCCTTCTTGCCCGATTCGTCCATATTGCGGCCGAGGCGCGGAATGATGGCATTGTCGATCTGCTGGATGGTGAGGCCGGGATTATGCGCCAGCAGGAAGGCCTGGTCGATCACGGTGCCGGGCACCAGGCCATTGCCTGCATTGGCGGGCACGGTAGCGGGGATGGTCCAGTTGCCGCCGCCCGTGTTGTTGCGGTTGGCGGCAGGGTTCTGCGCGGCCGACAGGTTGGCATTGGTCCAGCCGATCGTCTCGAAGCCGGTAGTGCGCACCTTCGTATTGGCCCATGCAAAGCCGCCCAGCACGCCCCAGTCGCCGAAGGTCTGGCTGGCCAGGATGGAGCCGCGGTTGCTCGGCTTCTTCGCGATGCTGTTTTCCATGCCGGTGAGGCTGTAGGCGATGTGGCGGCCTTCGTTGTCGAACGGGCGCGCGCTGCGCATGTCCACCACGCCGGCGGCGCCGCCTTCCAGCATGCCGGCGGTCGGGCTCTTGCTGACGGTGAGCTTGCGGAACAGGTCCGTCGGCAGCATGTCCAGGTCCACCTCGCGGTTGGTGTTCTGGTTGTCGGTACGGCCAGTGGATGCCACGGCGACCGGTGCGCCGTTCAGCAGGATCTTGGTGAAGCTGGTGCCCAGGCCGCGGATCTGGATGTTCAGGCCTTCGCCCGTGATCTCGCGGCTGATCTGGATGCCGGGAATGCGGTTCAGGGACTCGGCGATATTCGTATCGGGGAATTTGCCCAGGTCTTCCGCGAACACGGAGTCCTGGAAGCCGATGGCTTCGCGTTTGTCGCGGGCCGAGGTTTCAAGGCTGCCGCGGTAGCCGGTAATCTGCACGACGGTTGAGGGGGCAGCTGCGGGGGCCGGCGCTGCAGTCTGTGCGTCCTGCGCGTAAGCCTGGGAGATCAGCGTAGCCATCGCGCTCAATCCCAGCAAAACATGGCGGCGCGCGGACGCGTGCCGACCGGACTTCTGGTCACTCTTCTTCATTGTCGTCTCCATTATTGTCATTTGTACTACTGCGATGCGGTGAGTCTGGCGCTTTTTAACACTTTGTACCAAAATTTGGTACCGCAACCATTTCAGTGTATGCCGCGTTAGCAAGCTTGTCAAACACGCTTTTTTACGTTGTGGCTATCCGGTAACTATCCACGTCCCGGCGCGTATGGGAAGTGCAGGGATTTGTAGTAGTCGAGGGTGCGCGCGGGGGCTTTCACTCCTTGCGGCAGCGCTTTACCGGACACGGACTGGAAGTAGGCGATGCACGCGTCGCGCCACCACTGGGCCTCCTTGACCTGCACATCGAGCAGGTTTGCAGTGTCTTCATGGCGGCGTGCGTCGATGAAGGGCTTGAGCTTTTCCCAGCGTGCGCGGAGGTCTTTGGCCTCCCCTACTCCCTGGTCGTAATGCGCAATCATTTCGGCCCACAGTGTGCGCCCGGATGGCATGGCGTAGTCCCATGGCAGGTGATGGAACCACAGCAGGTATTTCGCCGGCGTGGTGCGCGGGTCCGCATACTGGCGGGCGATCGGCGCCGCATACTGGGCCAGGGCATCGCTGCCCGTGGCGGTGCGGTCGAAGCCTACACCTTGCCTGTCGGCCTTGTGATAATAGACCGGATTCCAGTCCGGGCGGCCGAGGCTATCCACCCATGGCGCCGGGCCGTGGTGGTGGCCGGTGCCCATCAGGTGATGCAGGCCGATCGGCGTCATGTAGTTCACCACCGCCTCGCGCGACAGCATCATCATGTCCACCACAGGGCCGGTCACGCGCGGATCCGGCGTGAAGGTTTGCGCCGCCCATTCGCGCGCCAGTTCGCGCGCGGAAGCCTGCGGGTCCCAGGCCAGGCGGCCGTAGGCATACCAGTTGGCCTGGTCGAAATGGGAGCCGCTCCAGTTGCGCTCACTGCCGATATTCGCCACGCCTGCCATGCCGGTCAGGCGCTGGCCATGGTCCTTGTCTTCCAGTACCTGCGCCACGGTGAAGCCGCCCGGTTTCTGCTGCGTGTCCTCGCGCAGCGTTTCCTCATACATGGCGCCGAGATAGGCCATGTGGGTGGAGAAGCCCAGGTACTCTTTCGTGATCTGGAATTCCATCATCAGCGGCGTCTTCGGCATGGCGCCGAACAGTGGGTGGAAAGGCTCGCGCGGCTGGAAGTCGATGGCGCCGTTCTTCACCTGCACCATCACGTTCGGCAGGAAGGTACCGTCCAGCGGCTTGAACTCGTCATAAGCCTGGCGCGCACGGTCCACCGGTTTCTCATGGGCGTAGACAAAGGCACGCCACATCACAATGCCCTTGTACGGCGCGACCGCGCGCGCCAGCATATTCGCGCCATCGGCGTGGCTGCGGTGATAGTCCTGCGGCCCAGGCTGGCCTTCCGAATTCGCCTTCACCAGGAAGCCGCCGAAGTCTGGAATGGCGCGGTAGATTTCATCCGCCTTTCTGGTCCACCATTCGGCCACTTCAGGCGCCAGCGGGTCGGCGGTCTTCGTCTCCTTCAGCTCCAGGGGAGTGGACCAGCGCGCAGACAGATAAACCTTGATGCCGTATGGGCGCAGCACATCGGCCACGGCGGCGGCTTTCGCAATCCATGGCGCGGTGAGGATCTCAGGCTTCGAATTGACGTTATTCAGGACCGTGCCGTTAATGCCGAGCGAAGCGTTGGCGCGTGCATAGTCGGTATAGCGGCGGTCGCGGATATCGGGCAGGCGCCACCAGTCCCAGATGGATTCGCCCGCATAGCCGCGTTCCACCGTGCGGTCCAGGTTATCCCAGTGGTTCAGCAGGCGAAGCTGCAGCTTCGGCGCGGAACTTGTGTTGAGCGCGTCGAGCTTTGCGCCGGTGCCCACCGCGCGCAGCAGGGCGAAGGCGCCATACAGCAGGCCCTTGTCGCTATTTGCCGCGATCACGGTGAGCTTCTTGCCCTGCACTACGGTGCTGCGCAGCTGGTAGCCCTCGCTGCCCAGCGCTTCCAGGCCCTTCGCCAGTTCAGGCATCGATGCCGGCGTCGCCAGCACAATGGCGCCGTTGCGCAGCTGGGTGTCCGCTGCCGGGACCTTGCCCAGCATGCCGCCGAAGCCGCGCTGAAGCTCGCTGATGGCCGCCTGCGCCGTTGGCGAAGCCGTGCCGCTATACACAAGGGCGGTGGCGCGCGGCTGCAGCGCGGATTGCGCAGCCTTGTCGAGTGGACGATAGCGCATCCACAGCTCGTAACCGTCTTCCTCTACGGCGCCGGCAACCGCCGCCGTCACCAACAGCACCATGGCCGCAAGGGCTCTTCCGATGATCCTCATCGTGTCTCCGTTTTTGATTTTGGTAGCGCAACCGTTTGCACTCACACGAATGTTAGCGTAACCTTCCGGCGTGTGCCACAAAAGTTTGCACACAATTCTTACATGGCCTGAAGGCCGGGGGAGACAGGATGGTTCACACAGGACGGCGCAAGCTGCTGCAGTCGCTCGCAGGGCTCGGCGCCAGCGCTCTCGCGCCGGTACGGGCGCTTGGAACGGTACTGGGCGAAGCGACGCTGCCGTACCGTAACCCTGCCCTGCCGGTGGAGAAACGGGTCGCCGACCTGCTGTCGCGCATGACGCTCGACGAAAAAATCAGCCAGATGATTGCCCTGTGGAGCACCAAGGCCGATATCATGGTCCAGGGCGGCGCGGACTTCTCGCCTGAAAAGGCAGGCAAGGCCTATCCGCACGGCTTCGGCCAGGTCACCCGCCCTTCCGACCGCAAGGGTGCGCCTGCAATACAGGGCCAGCGCTGGCGCGGCAGCGAAGATACGGTGCGCTTCATCAATGACATTCAGCGTTGGGCAGTCACCAACACAAGGCTCGGCATACCGGTGCTATTCCACGAAGAGACGCTGCACGGCTACATGGCGCCGGGCGCCACCTGCTTCCCTTCCGCGCTGGCCCTTGCGGGCAGCTTCGATACGCAGCTCGTGCATGATGTAAACAGCGTGATCGCACGCGAGATGCGCGCGCATGGGGCGCATCTCGCGCTGTCTCCGGTAGTGGATATTGCGCGCGATCCGCGCTGGGGCCGTATCGAAGAGACCTTTGGCGAAGACCCTTTCCTGTGCGCCGAAATGGGCGTGGCCTCGGTGCGCGGCCTCCAGGGCGATGGCCGCGTGCTCGGCCCCGGCAAGGTGTTCGCCACCCTGAAACATATGACGGGGCATGGCCAGCCGGAGTCCGGCACCAACGTGGGCCCGGCGCCAATTGCCGAGCGCGAGCTGCGCGAGAACTTCTTCCCGCCTTTCCGCGCCCTGGTCGAACGCACCGGCATCAGCGCCGTCATGCCCTCTTATAACGAGATTGACGGCGTGCCGTCCCACGTGAACCGCTGGCTGCTGGAAGACGTACTGCGCCGCGAATGGAAGTTCGACGGCGTGGTCGTCAGCGACTATAACGCGGTGGAGCAGTTGCAATCGCTGCACCATGTGGTGCCCGACTTCCCGGCTGCCGCAGTGCGCGCGGTCGAAGCAGGCGTGGACAGCGAACTGCCGGACGGCACGGCTTTCCGCAGCCTGCCAGCGCTGGTCCGCGCCGGCGCCGTGCCGCTGGCGGCCATCGACCGTGCCTGCGCGCGCATGCTGTCGCTCAAGTTCCGCGCCGGGCTGTTCGAGAACCCCTACGGCGACGCCGCGGCAGCCATGGCGCTCACTGGCAATGCCGAGGCACGCGCCCTCGCCCTGCGCTCGGCGGAACGCTCGATCTGCCTGCTGAAGAACGACGGCGTGCTGCCGCTGCAGCCGGGCGCGCACCGCCGCGTCGCCGTCATCGGCCCGAATGCCGCGATTGCACGGCTGGGAGGCTATTCCAGCGAACCACGCAACCCGGTATCGCTGCTGGAAGGCGTGAAGGCGCGCCTTGCCGGCACGGCGGAAGTGCTGCACGCGCAGGGCGTATTCATCACACAAAGCGAAGACCGCAGCGCAGACGAGGTGCTGCTGGGCGACCCGGCCCGCAACCATGAACTGATAGGCGAGGCGGTAGCGCTGGCGAACACCTGCGACATCATCCTGCTCGCCATCGGCGACACGGAACAGACCAGCCGTGAAGCCTTTGCGAAGAACCACCTGGGCGACCGCATCGGGCTGGACCTGCTCGGAGAGCAGAATGCCCTGATGGATGCGCTGCATGCGCTCGGCAAGCCGGTAGTGGTACTGGCCATCAACGGCAGGCCGCCCAGCTATCCGAACGTGGTGGAAAAAGCGAATGCGCTGCTCGAATGCTGGTATATGGGGCAGGAAGGCGGCACCGCCATGGCCAAAGCACTCTTTGGCGATATCAATCCGGGCGCGAAGCTGGCCGTCAGTGTGCTGCGCGACGCGACGCAGATTCCGCTGTACTACTATGCCAAGCCGTCCATGCGCCACGGCGATCCGCTGTTCCCCTTTGGGTTCGGCCTGAGCTACACCAGTTTCGAGACCGGAACGCCCCGCCTGTCGGCGGCGCGCATTGGCCGTGACGGCAAGGTCACAGTGAATGTCGAGGTCCGCAATACAGGATCGCGCGCCGGCGACGAGGTCGTCCAGCTCTATATCCATGGCCTCGATGGCTCCGTTACGCGGCCTGTGAAGCAGTTGCGCGGCTTCGAGCGCGTATACCTGAAGGCAGGCGAGCGGCGCACGGTGCGCTTCCGCCTCGACGCCGCAGCTTTCAAGCGCTGGTCCGCGGCCATGCGCGAAATCGTAGAACCCGGCCGCTACGACATCATGACCGGCCCCAACTCCCGTGACCTCAAGTCCACACGCCTGGAAATACTATGACCATTACACGACGCGACACATTGAAAATACTCGGCGCAGGCCTGCTTCCCCTGCAAGCCCTGCATGCCGCTGAAGGTGCAGAGCCGCTGAAAGCCATCGCACAGCGCAAGGGCCTGCGCTTCGGGAATGCCATGGGTACCGGCAAGGGAAGGTTCGAGGATCCGGCCTACCGTGCCCTCATGGCCCGCGAGTGCAACATCATCGTGGCCGAAAATGAAACCAAGTGGCCGCAGATCGAGCCCGCCGAGGGCAAGATGAATTTCGGGCCCGCCGATGAGATGTTCGCCTGGGCGAAGTCGAACGGCATGGCGATCCGCGGCCACACGCTGATCTGGCAGGAGCCGAAATGGCTGCCGGACTGGGTGAACTCATACAAGTTCGGCGCCCAGGGCGGGAAGGCGGCAGAAGCCCTGCTGAAGAAGCACATCAACTCGGTGTGCAGCCACTTCGGCAAGGACATCATCAGCTACGACGTGGTCAACGAAGCCATTGACCGCAAGACCGGCGAATACCATGCGAACGTGCTCTCCGAACGGCTGGGCGGCACGGCATCGGAGATCGAACTCGCCTTCCGGCTCGCGCATGAAGCCGCGCCCCATGCGCAGCTGGTCTATAACGACTTCATGCACTGGAACGCGGAGAATGCGAAACACCGCGCAGGCGTGCTGCGCCTGCTGCACGAGTTGAAAAAGCGCGGCGCCCCGATCCATGCGCTGGGTATCCAGAGCCACATCGGCGGCTGGGAAGACTCGGCCAACAAGCCGGCCGTGGTGCGCGAGTGGCGCAAGTTCCTGGACGAAGTGACCGGCATGGGCCTGGACCTGCTGATCACGGAATTCGATGTCAACGACAAGCAGTTCCCCGCCGACCTGGCGCAGCGCGATGCAGGCGTGGCCGCGCTGACGAAAGAATATCTGGATGTGACGCTCAGCTATCCGCAGGTGAAGGACTTCCTGCTGTGGGGCATGGCCGACCACCTGAGCTGGCTGCAGGGCCTGAGAGACGCTTCGCGCAAGGACGGCCTGCAGATGCGCTGCGCACCGTTTGACGAGAAATTCCAGGCCAAGCCGATGCGCCAGGCAATCGCCGACTCGCTGCGGGCCATGCCGCAGCGAGCCTGATTCAAGGCAAACGCGGGCTTTCCGGCGGTCCGAGGTAGCTCGGCCGCTGGCCGCCTGCATCCACCACCAGTTTCTGCACCACGAGGCCTGCATCCAGGGCCCAGAACTTCAATACATGCCTGCCCGGCTTCGCAACGGTATGTTCAGTCGTGAACTGCGCGGCGCCATCGGACACCATGCGTTCCCAGGCCTTCAGCGACGCATCCGCATGCACGTTCACGATCTGCGGCGCCTCGTCATCAACCGATACCGCGTAGCGCAGGCCCTGCCCCGGCTGGAACTTCAGCGTAGGCGCCAGCGTGATGCCGACCTTCACCTTGCCGCTGCTGGCCATATGCATATCGTATTCAAGGCGCATGCCATCCGCGGTGCTCAATGCCGGCGCCAGCACCGGCTGCGCCGCAACGCCGGAAAGCGTGCGGCCGTGGCCTGGAATGGTGAGCCATGAACGGCCAACGGGCGATACCGCGCGGGTGAAATGCCCGGCTTCCATCGCCACCACGCCATCCGTTTCCACGAAGCCCGGCGTTGACGGCAAATCCGCCTTCACCACCGGCACCTGCACCTTCACTTCGCCAGCTGGTCCCGTGATCGTCACCGTGGCAGTATGGCTGCCTGTGGGAACATCACTCCAGCGCGCGTCGACCTGCAAGCGCTCGCCGCGTGCGACATTGCCGCTGGTTTTGCTGAGCACAAGCCACGGCTCGCTTGCCTTTGCCGTGAAGCGGAAAGGCTGCTCGCCACGGTTGAATACCTGCACGAACTGGGGCGCCGCAGCAGCGTTGTTGAGCGAAGGCGTTTTCAATGCATCGCCACCGGGACCGGGCCATACGTTCTCGCTGCCTTCCACCGCTACCCCCATATCGCCCGCGCGCGGCACCTGGATCTCGCTCACGGCAGGCATCACATTGCGCGGCGGCTGGTTCCAGTAGGTATAACCGAGGTGGGCCTGCGACATCATATGGTTCCATTTGCCGCCGTTCATTTCGTGATACTGGCGGGTCAGCTCCGCGTCCTGGCGGAACAGTTCACGGGCGCGCGCCGCGAGGTCGTTGGCCGAAGTCCGGCCCTGCTTCGCATACAGGCGGTTCAGGCCTGCCGTCACATACAGCTCGTTGACGATGGCGCCGGCCTTTACCGGATGCAGCACCAGCTGGAAGAACGCGTCGCGCTGGTTCTTCGGCAGGTCTGCCGAGATCTTTTCGGCGCGGACGGCAAGTTCCTTGTAGTCGGCCACGATGCGTTCCGCTTCGCGGTAGTTGGCCAGGCTGTAGGTTTCCGGTTCCAGCTGTTCGGGCTTGCGGCGGCCGTTGTAGCGGGTGTACTTGTCCACGATGTCGGCAATATCGGCCGCATGCTTCGCGCCGAACTCGCGCTGAGCCCACTGCTGCAGGTAGGCAGGCAGCCGCCCGGCAGGCCACTTTTCCGGGTTCCACGCATAGCTCAAAAAGAACTCGATCGGCACTTCCATCGGCTTCAGGTCGCCCACGTTGACGATCCACATGCGCGTGGCCTCATACTTCCATGCCAGGTGCATCTGTTCCCAGATCTTCGGGATCGGCGTGACGTTCAGCCATTTATAGGAACGCGGGCCGCCGACGTAATCGAAGTGGTAATAGACGCCCGCACCGCCCGGCCGCTTGCGCTCCTCGGCAGTCGGCAGGCGGCGGATATTGCCCCAGTTGTCGTCGCACCACAGCAGCAGCACGTCGTCCGGCACCCGCATGCCCTTCTCGTAGTAATCCTGCACTTCCTTGTACAGTGCCCATGCCTGCGGCACCTGGCTGATATCTGGCCTGATCTCCTGCGCAATCATCTCGCGCTGGTCGCGCACGATACGCTGCAGCAGCGCTACGTTCGATTCTTCCGACATCGGCTCATCGCCGTCGCCGCGCATGCCCAGCGTGATGATCTTCTCGTAGTCCTTCGTCGCACGCAGTCCGCCGCGCCAGAAGTCCCTGAGCACTTCTTCGTTGCGCTGGTAATCCCATGGCCCCTTGCCATAGCGCTGCCATTCCTTGTGAGCGCGCATCATGGGCTCATGGTGCGAGGTGCCCATGACGATGCCGTATTCGTCCGCCAGTTTGCCGTTGAGGGGATCGTCATCGAAGAAGGCCGCGTCCCACATCGCGGGCCACAGGTAGTTGCCGCGCAGGCGAAGGATCAGCTCGAAGACCTTTTCGTAGAAGCCGTGCTTGTAGCCGCCGTAGCGCTGCTTTACCCAGCCGGTGAGCGCGGGCGCCTCGTCATTGAGAAAAATGCCGCGGTACTGCACCACCGGCGCGTCGCTGAGCGCCCGAGGCACGCTGACGGCAATCGCCGCATGGCGCTGCGGCGGCACATCGGCCCACCAGTGCCATGGCGACACGCCGATCTGCTCGGACAGCTCATACATGCCGTAGATCGTGCCGCGCTTGTCGCTGCCAGCAATGACCAGCGCGCGCGATACGCCCGGCGCCGGATCGGCGACGGTCTGCATGGTCCAGCCTTCCCATTTGCCGCGGATAGCCGCCACATCGATTTTCCCCGCCGCCGCCAGCTTGTCAATCAGTGCGCTCTTTCCCAGCGTGCCGATAATGACTGCTTCCCTGCCGGACGGCGAGCCGAATTTCAGCGCCGGAGACGCGTTGCTGACACGCTTGATATCGTCCTGCAGGTCGCGCGCCGCTCGAATCACACCGGGCCAGTCCTGCTGGTCAAGGTACAGCGTTGCAGCCTTGCCGCCGGCGGCCAGCTGCACTGCATCCGGTACGCGTTCAAAACGCACGACGGTCTTGTTGCCAAGGGCCCGGGCAGGCACCGCCACCAGCCACACCGCGAGCGCGGCGGCGGCCAGCTTCATCAAGCTCTTCGTCATTACTTGTCTCCGGGCGCCTCGTAGTCGAACCACGCAAAGTCCGCTGGCGCCATATTGTTCTCACCTGCCGCATACATGCCGACGAACACGCCGGTAAAGCCGCCCGCACTTTCAGACGACAGTGCACGCGTCGGCAGCGTTCCGACCGCTTTCATCGCGCCCTTGCCGGCCGCATAGGAAAACTCGTAGCGGTCGGGGAAAGCTTCCACCTGCAGGCGCACCGGCCCTGCCGGCAGCGGCGCGCTGGCCGCGATGCTGGTCTTGCCTTTCACCCGTTGCAGCAGCTCGATGCGGCGCCGGGCCACGCCCGTAACACGCAAGGCATAGTGATTCTCTTCGTTCTGGCGCAGCACAAGGCCGGCCGCCTGCTGCTCGCCGGCGGGTGTGAACTCGAGCTGAGTTGCTGCCCGCATGCGCAGGTGCTGCTGCCGGCGTGCGACAAAGGCCGGCGATGCGATGTCTTCCAGCGTTTCCGCAGAACCTTTCAGCCGCAGGTAGCCGGGACGTTCGCTGAGCGTCCATTGGCCTTCCGCGCCATCGCGCAGATGCGTCCAGTGCAGGGCAAGTTTGCCCTTGTTGAAGTCCGTGCGCACCGGTTCCGCGGGCCACGGCGCCTGCTTCGGCAGGCCGTCCACGGTCATCGTTGTACCGAGCGGCTTGTTGCCGTTGACGACCGGCCAGCCCTGCGCGTTCCAGCTGACGGGGGCGAGCAGGGTTTCGCGGCCAATATGATGCTGGCGCTCGTGCGGCCGGATGCCGAGCAATACCATCCACCAGCTTCCATTATCGGCCTGTACCAGGTCGCCATGGCCGGTGGCCTGCAAAGGCAGCTCGGGATGGTTGCGGTGCGTGAGGATGGGATTTCCGCTGTAGGCCTCGAACGGCCCCCACGGGGAGCTGGAACGGGCGACGGTAATCGAATGCTCGTAGGAGGTGCCGCCTTCCGAGATCATCAGGTAGTACATGCCCTCATGCTTGTACAGGTGCGGACCTTCCGGCCATACGCCGCCGGTACCTGGCCAGATCAGCCGCGCCTCGCCCAGCAGCTTGCCGGTCTTCATATCGAGTTCTGCCTGGTAGACGCCGCCCCGCTCGCCGCCGCCATGCCGGGTGTAATACACCTTGCCGTCGTCATCGAAGAGCAGCGAGGGGTCCATGCCGAATGTGGCTTCCTTCAGCCATACCGGTTCCGACCACTCCCCGGCCGGGTCTTTCGTGTGCACGTAGAAATTGCCGCCGTTCTCGATATTGGTCGTGATGAGGTAGAAGCTGCCTTCATGGCAGCGCAGCGTGGGCGCAAAAATGCCGCGCGAAGCGCGCTGCCCTTTGAGCGGCAGCTGGCTTTCCCGCGTCAGCGCATGGCCGATCTGGCGCCAGTGCACCAGGTCGCGGCTATGGAAGATGGGAACGCCGGGGAAGTATTCGAAACTGCTGGTGGCGAGATAGTAATCCTTGCCGACGCGGCATACGCTCGGATCGGCGTGGAAGCCGGGCACCACGGGATTTTTATACGTTACCGGCGCGGCCGCGGCCACGGATACCGCCATTGCCAGCGCAATGGAGCCGACCAGGCGCTTCATTGTGCCACCCCGCACTGGCTCAGGGCCTTCAGGGGAACGGCGTCCGCCAGGGCGCGGTATCCCGCGCCGGACGGGTGCAGTCCATCGAGGTCGAATTCCTTCCGCATATGGTCCGGCCGTGACGGGTCGCGCAGCGCGGCATCGAAGTCCGCTACCGCGTCGAACACGCCGGAGCTGCGTATCCATTCGTTCAGTTGCTGCCGGTCCGCCTCATTGGCGGCGGCGGGCTTGTAATAGTCGCTGCCGCTGTAAGGGGTGAGCGTGGCCCCGATGACGCAGATGCCATGCAGGTGCGCACGCTCAACGATCTGGCGGTGGGCCACTTTCAGATCTTCCAGCAGCTTCGCGCGCGCCTCGGGCGTATCCTTCCCTGCACGGCGCTGGGTGCCGAAATCGTTCACCCCGATCAGCACAATGGCGTGCGACACGCCGGCGCGGCCGACCACGTCGCGTTCGAAACGTGCCGCGAGGTTGAATCCCAGGCCGTCGCGCAGCATGCGGCCGCCGCCGATGCCTGCGTTGACCACGCCCATAGGCTGTCCGGCGCGGGCCAGCCGCTCCGCCAGGAAGTCGGGCCAGCGCGTGCTGGTATCGGTGGTCACGCCATAGCCGTCCGTAATCGAATCGCCGATGACGGAAACAGCTTTCTGCCTGCGCGGCGCCTGTACCTCGATATCCGACAGGGCATACCAGTGCACTACCTTGTCCGCGTCCGGCCATGCCGCATCCAGTACGCGGTTGCCCTTGCCGACGAAACTGGTTGCGCGCGATCCGGGGTGGCTGGTCTGGCGTCCCGGCGCATCCTTGAAATACATGGTGACGGCGAGATCACTGCCCGCCTTCTGCTCGAAATCGACCGCGTCGCTGTAATACTCGGCGCCGGCCGGGATCATGACGCTATCGTGGCCGCCAAAGGTGAGGCGCTTCACGTTCTTCACGTCCGCCTGGCCCAGGGCCACGGCGCGGGCGATGCTGGCGCCCTGCAGCTCCAGCGGCTCGGTGCCGAAGGCATTGCTGATGCGCACGCGCAGGCGTTTGCCGCCCAGCGAGGTATGCACGATCTGGCGCAGGCTGCTGTCCCGCCAGTGCTCGGCCGGCAGCTCATTATTCGGTTCCGGCACCATCTGTGCGGCCCCCCAGGCGGCAACCCAATGCCATTGCTCCCCCGGCTTTTTCGGACCGGCCGCTGTGGCCGGATTCAGGCAAAAAATCATGCCGGTGACACAAATGCACATCAGACGCCGAACTGCTTGCATAAAGCCCTCACACGATGTTATGGTAGCGCTATTCATTTTAGGTGAAGTAGATGGTACAAGCAACAAAAACGGAGACAAACGGAAGCCCTGTCATCACTGAGATGCAGGTCATTCCGGTAGCGGGTTTCGACAGCATGCTGTTCAACCTGTGCGGCGCACACGCGCCTTACTTCACCCGCACGCTCGTACTGCTGAAAGACAGCGCTGGCCACACCGGCATCGGCGAAGTGCCGGGCGGCGCAGGCATCCAGAAGGCGCTCGAGAATTCCATCCCGCGCGTGGTCGGGACGCAGATCGGCCGCTTCAACCGCACGCTGAACGCCATCCGCGAAGGCATCGCGGGCAAAGGCGCGAGCGGCATGCAGCACCAGGTGACTTCCGCAGCGGAAGCGGCGGTGCTGAAACAGCCCCACGAAATCAACCTGCGGCTTGAGAATGTGGTGACGGCCGTGGAAGCCGCCCTGCTCGACCTGCTGGGACAGCACCTGAACGTGCCCGTCTGCGAGCTGCTGGGCTCCGGGCAGCAGCGCGACCGCGTGCCGATGCTGGCCTACCTGTTCTATATCGGCGACCGTAGCCGCACCGGCCTGCCCTACCTGGCGGGCAGCGGCGCCGGCGACGACTGGTACCACATGCGCCACCAGGAAGCCGTGACGGCTGCCTCCATTGTGGCGCAGGCTGAAGCGACGGTAGCGAAGTACGGCTTCCGCGACTTCAAACTGAAGGGCGGCGTGATGCGCGGCGAGGAAGAGATGGAAGCTGTCGCCGGCATCAAGGCCCGTTTCCCCGAATCGCGCGTAACGCTGGACCCGAACGGCGCCTGGTCGCTGGACGAAGCGGTTCGCCTGTGCCGCGGCCAGGGCCACGTGCTGGCCTATGCCGAAGATCCCTGCGGCCCGGAGAACGGCTATTCCGGCCGCGAGATCATGGCGGAATTCCGCCGTGCGACCGGCATTCCTACCGCAACCAATATGGTGGCAACCGACTGGCGCCAGATGGCGCACTCGCACTTGCTGGGCGCCGTCGATATTCCGCTGGCCGACCCGCACTTCTGGACCATGCAGGGCTCCGTGCGCCTGGCGCAGCTGTGCCAGGAATGGGGCATGACCTGGGGCTCGCATTCGAACAACCACTTCGACGTGTCGCTGGCCATGTTCACGCACGCCGCCGCCGCGGCGCCGGGCAATATCACCGCCATCGACACGCACTGGATCTGGCAGGAAGGCCAGGAGCGCCTGACGCGCGACCCGCTGCGGATCGTCGGCGGCGAAGTGGCCGTGCCGGACCGTCCGGGCCTCGGCATCGAGCCGGATATGGACCGCATCAATGCGGCGCATGAATTGTTCAAGAAAGTCGGCACTGGCGCACGCGACGACGCCATGGCCATGCAGTACCTGATTCCGGGCTGGACCTATTCGCCCAAGCTGCCAAGCCTTGGCCGCAGCTGAAATATCAATAACGAGAAACTGGAGACAGCTATGAAGCTTGCGTCAGCAGTGCCGCAATTACCGTCCGATCTGCAGGACGCTCTCCTCGTCGGCCGCGTGTGGCGGAGCGGCGAAATCAATGGTCCCTGCGTGGTGGCCGTCCGCAATGGCGAAGTAATCGACATTACGCCGCACGTCAGCACAATGGCCGACCTGCTGGAACGCGATGACCTGCTCAGCGTGGCCCGTTCGGCGCCCGGCGAGCATCTCGGTTCCGTGCAGCAGCTGCTGGAAGCGGCGCTGCAGCCCGAGTCCATGCGCCCCCGCCTGCTGGCGCCCTGCGACCTGCAGGCCATCAAGGCCTGCGGCGTGACCTTCGCCGTCAGCCTGCTGGAACGCGTGATCGAGGAACAGGCCGGCGGCGACGCCGCACGCGCTGACACGCTGCGCAAATCGCTGCTGGAATCCATCGGTTCCGACCTGTCCAGCATCAAGCCCGGCTCGCCGGAAGCGGAGAAGCTGAAGCAGGCCTTCATCGCCCGCGGCGCATGGTCGCAATATATGGAAGTAGGCATCGGCCCTTACGCCGAAGTGTTCTCGAAATCGCAGCCGATGTCGGCGGTCGGTTTCGGCGCCGACGTGGGCCTGCACCCGGATTCGAAGTGGAACAACCCTGAACCTGAGATCGTGCTGGCTGTTACCAGCCAGCGCAAGGTGGTGGGCGCGGCCCTCGGCAACGACGTGAACCTGCGCGACATCGAAGGCCGCAGCGCCCTCCTGCTGGGCAAGGCGAAGGACAATAACGGCTCCTGCTCGATCGGCCCCTTCATCCGCCTGTTCGACGACAAGTTCACGCTTGATACGGTACGCGATGCGGAAGTGCGCATGAAGATCGAAGGCGCCGACGACGGCTTCGTGCTGGACGGCGAAAGCAAAATGCGCCAGATCAGCCGCGACCCGCTCGACCTGGTGGCCCAGACCAGCGGCCCCCACCACCAGTATCCGGACGGTTTCATGCTCTTCCTGGGCACCATGTTCTCGCCTATCAAGGACCGCGATGCGGCGGGCGGCGGTTTCACCCATCACCTGGGCGACCGCGTCACCATCAGCACGCCGGCACTGGGTTCCCTGATTAATCATGTTCAGCGCAGCGACCAGATCGCACCGTGGACTTTTGGCGTTCGCGCCCTGTATCGCAACCTCGCGCGGCGCGGCCTGTCCGGCGCGGGGATTTCAACTGGAGGTAACTGAAGATGGCTGGCGAAAGAAAACCGTTGGTGTATGCCACCTACCCGAATCTGGATGACAAGCGTGTCGTCATCACGGGTGGCGGCACCGGCATTGGTGCAGCCATTGTCGACGCCTTCGTCAAGCAGGGATCGAAGGTCATCTTCCTCGATATCGCTGACGAAGCATCGCTCGCGCTGGAAAAGAGCCTGAGCGGCGCAAAGCATCCGCCGAAGTATATCCATTGCGACCTGACCGACCTGACGGCCGTGGGTGAAGTGTTTGCGCAGATCGAGAACGATTACGGCCCTGCCGAAATCCTGATCAACAATGCCGCGAACGACAACCGCCACAACGTGAAGGACGTTACGCCGCAATACTGGGACGACAGCCTGGCGGTTAACCTGCGCCACCAGTTCTTCTGCGCCCAGGCCGTAGCGCCGGGCATGAAGGCGAATGGCGGCGGCGTGATCCTGAACTTCGGTTCGATTTCCTGGCACCTCGCACTGGGGAACCTCAGCCTGTACATGACCGCCAAGGCGGCCATCGAAGGCCTGACCCGGGGACTGGCGCGCGACCTGGGCGCCGAAGGCATCCGCGTCAACTGCATCATTCCAGGCTCCGTGAAGACCGAGCGCCAGATGAAGCTGTGGCACTCGCCGGAAGACGAAGCAGCGATCCTCGCGGCCCAGTGCCTGCACGAGCGCGTGGAACCGGAAGACGTGGCGGCGCTGACGCTGTTCCTCGCCTCCGACAACGCGGCGCGCTGCTCCGGCCGCGATTACTTCGTTGACGCAGGCTGGTACGGATCATGAGCACCGCCGTGCCGCAGTGCATCTGGGCCCTGGGCGCGAAACTGGGTGAAGGCCCGGTATGGCATCCCGGTGAGAACATGCTGTACTTCGTCGACATCAAGGGGCTGCAGCTGCACCGTTGCGCCGAAGATGGCAGTGCGCGCCAGAGCTGGCAAATGCCGGCCGAAACCGGCTTTGCCCTGCCGATGGCGGACGGCGGCATGGTGTGCGGCATGCCGGGCAAACTGATGCGCTTCGACCCGAAGACCGGCGCCTTCACGCTGCTGCGCGAGCTGGAAACTTCCCTGCCCGGCAACCGCATGAACGACGGCTACGTGGGCCCCGACCGCAGCCTGTGGTTCGGCTCCATGGACAATGCCGAAACGGCGGCCAGCGGCTCGCTGTACCGCCTGCGCAGCAATGGCGAGCTGCAGGCGCTGGACCACGGCTACGTGATCACCAACGGCCCCGCCACCAGCCCTGACGGGCGCACCTTCTACCATACCGACACGCTGAAGAAAGAGGTTTACGCCTTCGACCTGGCGGAAGACGGCACGCTGTCGCGCAAGCGCGTGTTTGCCCGCATCGAGGGCAGCGGCTATCCGGATGGCACCGCCGTGGATGCGTCAGGCTATGTGTGGGTCGCCCTGTTCGGCGGCGCGCGCGTGGAACGCTACGCACCGGACGGCAAACTGGAAGGCGCCCTGGCCTTCCCATGCCCTAATATAACGAAAATCGCCTTCGGCGGGCCTGACCTGCGCACTGCCTTCGCCACCACCGCATGGAAAGGCATGAGCGATGAGGACCGCCGCAAGTATCCGCTGGCGGGCGGCTTGTTTTCATTCCGCGTCGCGGCCCCCGGCCAGGCGCAGCACTCATTTACTCTGCAGGCTCAGACATGACAAAGCGCCGCTACCGTTCGCAGGAATGGTTCGACAATCCCGACTTCATCGACATGACCGCGCTCTATCTCGAGCGCTTCATGAATTACGGGATTACGCCCGAAGAACTGCGTTCGGGCAAACCGATTATCGGCATCGCCCAATCGGGCAGCGATATCAGCCCTTGCAACCGCATTCACCTGGAACTGGCGAAGCGCGTGCGCGACGGCATCCGCGATGCGGGAGGCATTCCGATGGAGTTCCCGCTGCACCCCATCTTCGAGAACTGCCGCCGCCCCACGGCAGCCATCGACCGCAACCTGGCCTATATGGGCCTGGTGGAGATCCTGCATGGCTACCCGATCGACGCCGTGGTGCTCACCACCGGCTGCGACAAGACTACGCCTGCGCAGCTGATGGCCGCTTCCACCGTCGACATTCCCGCCATCGTGCTGTCCGGCGGCCCGATGCTGGACGGCTGGCTGGATGGCGAACTGGTTGGCTCCGGCACCGCCATCTGGAAGGCGCGCCGCCAGCTGGCAGCCGAAGAAATCGACAACGAGAAGTTCCTGCAGATCGCCACCGCGTCCGCGCCTTCCTCCGGTCACTGCAACACCATGGGCACCGCATCGACCATGAACGCCATGGCCGAAGCGCTCGGCATGTCGCTTACCGGCTGCTCCGCAATTCCCGCGCCTTACCGCGAACGCGGCCAGATGGCTTACGCCACCGGCCGCCGCATCGTTGAGCTGTGCGAACAGGACATCCGCCCTTCCTCCATCCTGACGCGCGAGGCCTTCCTGGACGCCATCGTGGTCAACGCCGCCATCGGCGGCTCCACCAACGCCCAGCAGCACATCGTCGCCATGGCGCGCCATGCCGGTGTGGAGCTGCGTTCGGAAGACTGGATGGAATACGGCCATGACGTGCCGTTGCTGCTGAACATGCAGCCTTCCGGCAAATACCTCGGCGAGCGCTTCCACCGCGCCGGCGGCGTGCCGGCCGTGATGTGGGAGCTGGAGCAGGCAGGCAAGCTGCGCTCCAACCGTCCTACCGTCACCGGCCAGACGATGGCGGAAAACCTGAAAGGCCGCGAAACCGTGGACCGCGAGATGATCTGGCCGTTCAGCGCACCGCTGAAGGAGCAGGCGGGCTTCATGGTCCTGAAAGGCAACCTGTTCAACTTCGCCATCATGAAGACTTCCGTCATTTCGGAAGAGTTCCGCCAGCGCTACCTGTCGCGGCCGGGCCATGAGAACGTGTTCGAATGCCGCGCCATCGTGTTCGACGGCTCGGGCGACTACCACGACCGCATCAACGATCCTTCCCTGAACATCGACGAGAACTGCATCCTCGTCATCCGCGGTTCCGGCCCGATCGGCTGGCCGGGTTCCGCCGAGGTGGTGAACATGCAGCCGCCGGATGCGCTGATCAAGCGCGGCATCAACGCCCTGCCGACGCTGGGCGACGGCCGCCAGTCCGGCACTTCCGCCAGCCCGTCCATCCTGAACGCCTCGCCGGAAAGCGCGGTCGGCGGCGGCCTCGCTTACATCCGCACCGGCGACACCATCCGCATCGACCTGAATACCGGCAGCTGCAATATGGTGGTGAGCGACGAAGAGCTGGCAAAGCGCAAGGCAGAGGGTATTCCGGCCTTCCCTGCCAGCCAGACGCCGTGGCAGGAACTTTACCGCTCCACCGTCGGCCAGATGGAGTTCGGGGCGTGCATGGAATTGGCTGTAGAGTATCGGGGGGTTGGACACAACATTCCACGGCATAACCACTGATGCCTTAACCACAGAATACTGGCTGCCTCCACGTAGACGGCGGCCCAAATCTTAGGAGACAATGATGAACAAGAAGTTGAAAGTGGCAATCCTGGGCGCGCTGTTCGCCATGACCAGCGGCGCGGCGATGGCGGATGCAAAGAATCCGAAAATCGGCTTTTCCATCGACGACCTGCGCCTGGAGCGCTGGACCCGCGACCGCGACTACTTCACGGCAGCCGCCGAGAAGCTGGGCGCCAAAGTCTATGTGCAGTCGGCGGATGCGAGCGAGCAGCGCCAGATCTCCCAGATCGAAAACCTGATCTCGCGCGGCGTGGACGTGCTGGTGATCGTTCCCTACAACGCCACGGTGCTGAACAACGCCGTGCGCGAAGCGAAGAAGGCCAAGATCAAGGTCGTGTCCTATGACCGCCTGATCCTCAATTCCGACATCGACGCCTATATCTCCTTCGACAACGAGAAAGTGGGCGAGATGCAGGCGCAGGCCGTGGTCGCCGCCAAACCGAAGGGCAATTACTACCTGCTGGGCGGCGCGCCGACCGACAACAACGCCAAGATGCTGCGCGAAGGCCAGATGAAGGTGCTGCAGCCGCTGGTGGACAAAGGCGATATCAAGGTCGTCGGCAAGCAGTGGGTGAAGGACTGGAGCCCATCCGAAGCCCTGGCCATCATCGAGAACGCGCTGACCGCGAACGGCAACAAAATCGACGCCATCGTCGCCTCCAACGACGCCACCGCCGGCGGCGCCATCCAGGCGCTGACCGCGCAGAAGCTGCAGGGCAAGGTGCCGGTCTCCGGCCAGGATGCCGACCTCGCCGCCGTAAAGCGCGTTATCGCGGGCACCCAGACCGTTACCGTGTACAAGCCGCTGAAGGTACTGGCAGCCGAAGCGGCCAAACTGTCCGTGCAGCTGGTGCGCAACGAGAAGCCGGGCTTTAACGCTTCCTACAACAACGGCTTCAAGAAGGTCGACACGCTGCTGCTGAAACCAACGCCTCTGACCAAGGCAAACGTCAACCTGGTGGTGGACGACGGCTTCTACACGAAAGCGCAACTCTCCGCTAACTGAACGCGAATGGCATGACCGATTACCTTCTTGAAATGAAGAACATCGTCAAGCAGTTCGACGGTGTTCGCGCATTGAATGGTATCGACATCAAGGTAAGGCCGGGCGAGTGCATCGGCCTGTGCGGCGAGAATGGCGCCGGGAAGTCAACTTTGATGAAGGTGCTGTCCGGCGTTTATCCCCATGGCACATGGGACGGTGAAATTCTCTGGCAAGGCTCGCCGCTGCGTGCACAGTCCATCCGCGAGACGGAGGATGCAGGCATCGTCATCATCCACCAGGAGCTGATGCTGGTGCCTGAGCTGTCGGTAGCGGAGAATATCTTCCTCGGCAACGAAATCACCCTGCCCGGCGGACGCATGGATTACGACGCCATGAACCGCCGCGCCGAGGAACTGCTGGCCGAACTGAATATCCGCGATGTGAACGTGGTGCTGCCGGTGAAGCAGTATGGCGGCGGCTACCAGCAGCTGATCGAGATCGCCAAGGCGCTGAACAAGAAGGCCCGCATCCTGATCCTGGACGAGCCTTCATCCTCGCTGACCGCTTCCGAAATTTCCGTTCTGCTGGATATCGTGCGCTCGCTGAAAGCGAAGGGCGTGGCCTGTGTCTACATCTCGCACAAGCTGGACGAGATTGCGGCCATCTGCGACACCATCGTCACCATCCGCGACGGCCAGCACATCGCCACCACGCCGATGAGCGAGATGAACATCGACCGCATCATCGCGCAGATGGTGGGCCGTGAAATGAACCAGCTTTACCCGGAGCGCAAACATACGCCGGGCGAGGTGGTATTCGAAGCGCGCAATGTGTGCTGCTTCGATGCGGACAATCCGCAGCGCAAGCGCGTGGACAATATCTCCTTCTCGCTGCGCAAGGGCGAGATCCTGGGCATTGCCGGCCTGGTGGGCGCTGGCCGCACCGAGCTCGTTTCGGCGATCTTCGGCGCCTACGAAGGTCCCTGCACATCGGAAGTGTGGCTCGACGGCCGCAAGCTCGATACCAGCACACCGCTGAAATCGATCCGCTGCGGCCTGGCCATGGTGCCGGAAGACCGCAAGCACCACGGCATCGTGCCCGACCTCTGCGTCGGCCACAATATGACGCTCAGCGTGCTGCAGGAGTTCTCGCACGCCACGCGTATCAGCGACGCCGAGGAACTGCGCACCGTGCGCGGCGAAATCGACCGCCTCAAAGTCAAGACTTCCAGCCCCTTCCTGCCGATTACCGGGCTTTCCGGCGGCAACCAGCAGAAGGCCGTGCTGTCCAAGATGCTGCTGACCAAGCCGCGCATCCTGATCCTGGACGAGCCGACGCGCGGCGTGGACGTGGGCGCCAAATTCGAGATCTACCAGCTGATGCTGAACCTGGCCGCCGAAGGCGTGTCCATCATCATGGTGTCCTCCGAGCTGCAGGAAGTGCTGGGCGTTTCCGACCGGGTGCTCGTGATTGGCGAAGGCCAGCTGCGCGGCGACTTCGTCAATGACGGCCTCACACAGGAAACGGTGCTGGCAGCAGCGCTGGTCCACTGAACCACCGAACAGAAATCCCATGAAAAGCACACAACTCAAAAAGCTGTTCACGCAGTACAAGATCCTTGCCCTGCTGATTGCCATTGCACTGATCTGGGCGTTCTTCTTCTGGAAGACGGAAGGCGGCTTCCTCACGCCGCGCAATATGTCGAACCTGATGCGCCAGATGGCCATTACCGGGATCGTGGCCTGCGGCATGTCGCTGGTGATTATCGCGGGCGAGATCGATCTGTCGGTCGGCTCCCTGCTGGGGCTCCTGGGCGGCATTGCCGCCGTGCTGGATGTCACGCACGGCCTGCCGCTGCCCGTCAACCTGATCGCCGTGCTGGCCATCGGCCTGGTGCTCGGCCTGTTCAACGGCTATCTCACGGCCTACCTGCACATACCGTCGTTCATCGTGGGCCTTGGCGGCATGCTGGCCTACCGCGGGATTGTGCTCGGCATCACCGACGGCGTTACCGTGGCGCCGGTCTCGGATAATATGGTGCAGATCGGCCAGGGCTACCTGCCGCCGCAGCTGGGCGTGGCGCTGGGCGTGGGCCTGTTCGCTATCGCCGTGTTCCTGGCCTGGAGCCAGCGCCGCAGCCGCGCCAAGCATGGCCTGGAACAGGCGCCGGTATGGCGCGATGCGCTGAAGCTGGCCGCCATCGCTGCCGTGATCTTCGCCTTCGTGTCCACGCTGAACAGCTATGAAGGCGTGCCCTTCCCCGTGCTGCTGCTGCTCGCGCTCCTCGGTATCTTCACCTATATGACCACGCAGACCGTATTCGGCCGCCGCATCTACGCCGTGGGCAGCAATATGGAAGCTACGCGCCTGTCGGGCATCAATGTGAAGGCCGTCAAGCTCTGGATCTTCGGCATCATGGGCCTGATGTGCGCCCTCGCCGGCCTGGTCAACACCGCGCGCCTCGCTGCAGGCTCGCCGTCGGCGGGCACCTCCGGCGAGCTGGATGCCATCGCGGCCTGCTTCATCGGCGGCACCTCGATGCGCGGCGGTTCCGGCACCGTGTACGGCGCGCTGATCGGCGCACTGGTGATGGCCAGCCTCGATAACGGCATGTCCATGCTGGACGTGGACACCTACTGGCAGATGATCGTCAAGGGACTGATCCTGACGCTCGCGGTATGGGTGGACGTTGCCACCCGCTCCGCCAAACGCTGAACGCATACCTTATAAAAACACAAGGAGACAGCAGCAATGAGCAATAAGCGCAGGCAGTTCCTGTCCTCGGTGACGGGCCTCGCCGGTCTGGCCGCCATGCCACCGATCGCCCTCGCGGCGCCGAAAGCCGTCTACAAGGACGCCTCCGCCCCCATCCCGAAGCGGGTGGAGGACCTGCTGCGCCGCATGACGCTGGACGAGAAGATCGCCCAGCTGGACTGCGTGTGGCAGGAAAAGCGCAATATCGAGGACGATGTGGGCGAGTTCTCCGCTGCGAAAGCCGCCAGCGTTTATCCGCACGGCCTCGGCATGCTGGCGCGTCCCTCGGACCGCCAGGGCAAGGCGGCAGCCGGCGGCGCCGGCGACAGCGGCGAACGCCGCAACCGCAATGCGCTGGAGACGGCCAACTACGTCAATGCGGCCCAGAAGTGGGCCATGGAGCAGACCCGCCTGGGAATCCCCATGTTCATGCATGAGGAAGCGCTGCACGGCTACGCTGCGCGCGATGCAACTTCCTTCCCGCAGGCGATCGGCCTCGCATCCTCCTTCGATCCTGAGCTGGCGCGCCGGATTTTCAGCGTGGCGGCGCGCGAAATGCGTGCGCGCGGCGCCAACCTCGCGCTGGCGCCCGTGGTGGACGTGGCGCGCGAACCGCGCTGGGGCCGTATCGAAGAAACCTTCGGCGAAGACCCCTACCTGTGCGGCGAAATGGGCAAGGCTGCGGTATTGGGCTTCTCCGGCGAATCGCGGCAGCTCGCGAAAGACAAGGTGCTGGCCACGCTGAAGCATATGACCGGACACGGCCAGCCTGAAAGCGGCACCAATACCGGCCCTGCGGAAATCAGCGAGCGTACCTTGCGCGAAGATTTCTTCCCGCCGTTCGAGCGGCTGGTGAAGGAAACGCCGGTTGCCGCCATCATGCCCTCGTATAACGAAATCGGCGGCCTGCCCTCGCATGCCAACCGCTGGCTGCTGCACAAGGTGGTGCGCGAGGAATGGGGCTTCAAGGGCATCACCGTGTCGGACTACCTCGGCATCAAGGAACTGATTTCCCGCCACAAGCTGGTGCCGGATGCGAAGGAAGCGGCTTACCGTGCCTTCAAGGCAGGCGTGGATATCGAAACGCCGGACGGTTTCGGTTATCGCAAGCTGAAAGAGCTGGTGACGGCAAAGCGCATCAGCGAAACCGAAATCGATACCGTTGTGCGCCGCATCCTGGAACTGAAGTTCCTGGCGGGCCTGTTCGAGAACCCCTATGTGGACGCAAAGCTGGCCGACCAGCTCACCGCCACGCCGGATGCCGTGGCGCTGGCGCGCGAGGCGGCGCGCCGCAGCGTGGTGCTGCTGAAGAACGACAAGGGCCTGCTGCCGCTGGACGGCAAGAAGGTCGGCAAGGTGCTGCTGCTCGGCACCCACGCCAGGGACTGCCCTATCGGCGGCTATTCCGACATTCCGCGCCATGTCGTCTCGATTTACGAAGGCCTGCAGGCGGAAGCGAAGGCACAGGGCTTCGAGCTGCAGTATTCGGAAGGCGTGCGCATCACCGAAGAACGTATCTGGGGCAAGGACGAGATCAAGTTCACGCCGCCGGAAGTGAATGCGCGCCTGATCGCGGAGGCGGTGCAGGCAGCGAAATCGGCCGACACCATTATCATGGTGCTGGGCGATAACGAGCAGACCAGCCGCGAAGCCTGGTCCGACAATCACCTGGGCGACCGCAACAGCCTGGACCTGATGGGCCAGCAGAACGACCTCGCCAAAGCCATCTTCGACCTCGGCAAGCCAACCGTCGTGTTCCTGCTGAACGGCCGTCCGCTGTCGGCCAACCTGCTGGCGGAGCGCGCCGATGCGCTGGTGGAAGGCTGGTATATGGGCCAGGAAACGGGCCACGCCGCAGCCGATATCCTGTTCGGCCGCGCGAACCCCGGCGGCAAGCTGCCGGTCTCCATTGCCCGCAATGTCGGCCAGCTACCGGTGTTCTACAACCACAAGCCATCGGCACGGCGCGGCTATATCGATGGCAGTACCAAACCGCTCTACCCCTTCGGCTATGGCCTGAGCTATACCCGCTTCGATATTTCGGCGCCGCGCCTGAGCAAGGCTGCCATCAAGGTGGGCGAATCGACGCAGCTGCAGGTCGATGTGATGAATACCGGCGCGCTGGCCGGCGACGAAGTGGTGCAGATCTATATCCGCGACGATATCAGCTCGGTCACGCGCCCCGTGCTGGAGCTGAAAGCCTTCCGCCGCGTCACGCTGCAGCCGGGCGAAAAACGTACGCTGAGCTTCGACATCCGCCCTGCCGACCTGCAGTTCTTCAATGCCGACATGGTGCGCGTGGTGGAGCCGGGCAGTTTCACCATCCATGCCGGGCCGAACAGCGTCGACCTGAAGCAGGTCAAACTGATGGTCGGCTAAAAAACAAAGCCCGCTGCGAAGCGGGCTTTGTTCATTTCTGGGGGCTGAGGTTTGTCAGCGCATAGCTGAGATGCTGCCACCAGTGCTCGCGCGAACGCACGGTCAGCATGCAGCTGCGGTCCACCTCTTCCTTGAACACGCGGTCCTGGCACTGCTTCGTCATCAGCGCATTGCGCTGGTTCTCGGCATTGATGAGCGCCACCATCAGCCACAGCGCGAACGCGGCCAGTGCAACCACCAGGCACCAGGCGAGATGATTGATGTTGCTCGTGCTGAACAGCCGGCTCTCGTCCGGCTCCAGCTGGCTGTACATCTTCATTGCACCTTCTTCACGTTCGCTCATCGTTTCACTTCTTCTCGGCTGCGGCCTTGTTGACCAGATAATCCATCACCGCCAGCGTGGCTGCCTGCGAAGCAGTTTCCGACTGGCCCGGTTTGCCGGCTAGCGTTGGCGAGGTCACGTAGCGGCCGTCGATCACGATCGTTGGCGCGGAATCGACCTTGTACGCGGCCACCACTTGCGCCGACCGCTTAAGTTTAGTCTGTACGGCGAAAGAATTAAAGTACTGATCATATTTCGCCTTGTCCACGCCGTTTGCAACGATGAAGGCATTCAGCTCTTTCTCGTCGCGGTAGATGCGCGAACGGTTGACGTGGATGGCCTGGAAAATCTTGCTGTGCACGGCATCCACCTGGTTCATCGCCTCCAGCGTGATGTAGGCGTGCGCCAGCGGATCGCTGCCGCCCTGCGGGAAGTGAACCCGGCGGAAGCTGATCTTGTCGCCCTGTTTCTTTACCCACTCATGCAGCTGCGGATCCAGCGAGTGGCAATGCGGGCAGGTGTACATGAAGAACTCAAGTACCTCGACCTTTTTGCCGGGCGCCTCGGTGCGCTGCGGCGCGGACAGGCGCTGGTATTCAACGCCTTCTTTCGGATCGGCCGCCCGGGCCCCGGTGGTAAATGCCATCAGTGCTGAAACAGCAAGCAGGTATCGCATGAAACGCATGTTCTTCCCTTTGTATCGATAACGGACGCGGGCAGATTACCACCTTTTGCTCAGCCGGGATTAAGGCGTCCTTAATTGCGGCGCTGCACAAGACGTTTTTTGCCAATTTGGCATGCGGTGTTATATTGCGGCGTTGTTGTTCTGTCCATAGGATAGCCATGCCGCTGAACCGATTGATGAAAGTGCTGCCTGCCGCCGCCATGCTGGCCGCGCTGGCCATGCAGTCCACCTTATTTGCACAGGGGGCGCTGGTGGTTGCCGTGCCCACGCCGACCACCGATACCGGCATTCCCCTGGCGCCGGCCAACGCCGCCGCCGTGCGCACGCCGAGCGCGCCCGGAGCCTGGGGCGGGGAACGCACCGGCAATGAAGCCACCCTGTCCGACCGCGTGGTGGACTACCAGATCGAAGCCACGCTCGATCCGGACAAGCACACCATCGACGGCAAGCAGAAGCTCACCTGGCGCAACCGCAGCAGCCAGCCGGTGCGCGTGGTCTATATGCACCTGTACCTGAACGCCTTCCAGAACGCGAACAGCACCTTCTTCACCGAACAGCGCAACACCGGCAATGCGGTCCGCTCGGACGCCCTCGCCAAGGATGGAGAATGGGGGTATATCGAACTGCGCAGCGTGCAGCAGAACGGCGCCGCCGTGAACTGGTCCTTCGTGCAGCCGGACGGCGGGCCCGCCACCGACCAGACCGTGGTGAAGCTGGAGCTGCCGGAGTATGTGGAACCGGGCGCCAGCACCACGCTGGATATCCGCTTCTTCGACAAGCTGCCGCGCGTGCTCGCCCGCACCGGCTATTTCGGCAGCTTCCACCTCGTGGCACAGTGGTTCCCGAAGATGGCGGTGCTGGAACTGCCGGGCGAGCGCGGCGCAACCCAAACGCGCTGGAACGCGCATGAGTTCCACGCCGAATCCGAGTTCTATGCAGACTTCGGCAACTATGACGTGAAGCTCACCGTCCCCAAGGCCTACAAGGTAGGCGCCACCGGCGAGCCGCAGGGCTCCCCGGTCGAGAAGGACGGCATGCTCACCCACCATTTCGTGCAGGGCGACGTGCACGATTTCGCCTGGACCGCGGACAAGCGCACCGCCGAGCCGCTGGTGGATACCTGGACCGGCCCGGGCAGCCCCAAAGTCACCGTCACCGTGCTGTTCCCGCCGGAGTACCGGCACAATGCCGCGCCTGCGATGAAAGCGGCCAAGGATTCGCTGAGCTATTTCTCGAATACGCTCGGCCCCTATCCCTACAAGACCCTGACCGTCGTGATCCCGCCGCATAATGCGCGCGAGGCGGCGGGCATGGAGTACCCGACCTTCTTCACGGCCGACAGCTATGAGGACGTAACGCCGGGCACCTTCAACGCGATGGACCTGGACTTTGTCACCATCCACGAATTCGGCCATGGCTATTTCTACGGCATCCTTGCCAGCAATGAGTTCGAGGAACCCATGCTGGACGAAGGCCTCAACGAATACTGGAACCAGCGCATGCTGCGCGACGGCGGCCGCAAGATCGACGCCACCACCGCCCTCCTGAAGCGCATCGGCTTTGCCCCGGCGTTTGACGTGTTCCATGCCGAGCGTGCCGGCGCGGTGCTGGAAAATCCGGCCGATCCGGTCGGTGAAAACGCCTACGGCAGGCTGCAGGGCATCGGCCCGGCCTATTCCCGCACCGCCACCGTGATGCGCGACCTGGAAGCGCAGGTCGGCAAGGAAGCGATGGAGCGCGCCTTCAAGGAATACTACCGGCGCTGGAAGTTCCGCCACCCCAGCGTGGCGGACCTGCGCGAAACCCTTGCCGACGTTACCGGACAGCGCCAGCTGGTGGAAACGGTCTTTGCACAGCAGGTGTATGCGGTGAACAAGGTGGATGACCGCATTTCCTCCTTCAGCAGCGAGGAACAGCTGCCGCAGCCCGGCTACATCATCGACAAGGGCAAGCGTGTGGAACTCACGGCGGCGAAAACGAGCGAGCAGGAAGACGAGATCCGCGAGAAGTGGGATAAAGCCCATCCCGATGCCAGGGAGGGTACCGGTCCCTTCCCCTTCCGCACCGAAGTCATCCTGCGCCGCCGCGGCGTGGCCGTGCCGCAGAGGCTGGTGGTGAAGTTCGCCGATGGCAGCAAGGAAACCGTGCAGTGGAACGGCGAGGAACGCTGGAAGCGCTTCGAGTGGATCAAGCCAGTGAAAGCCGTGTCGGCGGAACTGGATCCCGAGCGCAAGCACCTGCTGGACACCAGCAAGCTTGACGACAGCCGCACGCTGAAAGCAGACAGCAGGGCCACCCGCCGCTGGACCTTCGACTTCGCTGCATTCGTCCAAACCCTGATCGCACTGATTGCCACCGTATGAAGCTGACCAAAACTATTTCGGGCGCGGCCCGCTCCGCCCTGCAGTGGCGCCTCATGCTGATCTGGCTGGCCTGCACGCTGCTGCCGACGCTGATCGTCGCCATGCCGGTATGGTCCACGCTGTCCGCGACGCTGGACCATTCCGTGCACGCCCCCGCCCTGGCGCAGGAACTGGATCTGGCAGCGCTGTTCGACATCTTCAATGCCTTCCGCCTCAATGCAGTGGCGCTGCAATCGACAGCTGTCGCCGCCGTCGTGCTGACGCTGCTGCTCTCGCCTTTCCTCAGCGGCGTGATCGTGACTGCGGCCCGCCATGATGGCCCGGCGCCGTTCAAGCTGCTGTTCGCCGGGGGCATGGCGGAATATCCGCGCATGTTCCGCATGCTGCTGTGGGCCATCGTGCCCCTGGGCGTGGCCGCAGCCGTGGGTGGGCAGGTGGCCGACATGGCAGGCGAGCATGCGGCGCAGGCCATTACTTATGGCGATGCGCGCCCCTGGTTGCTCGCTTCGACCGTACTGACGGCGGCGCTGCTGCTGTTCGCGAATGCCACGCTGGATGCGGGACGCGCCACGCTGGCGATCGACCGCCGCCGCACTTCCGCCGTCAAGGGCTGGTGGCGCGGCCTGCTGCTGCTGCGCCGCCGTCCGGGCGCCATGCTGGGCATCTACCTGGCGCTGACGCTGGCCGGCGTTCTGCTGGCGGCCCTGCTGGGCCTGGGCCGCATCAATATCCCGCGCGTGGGCCTGCCCGGCTTCCTGGCCGCGTTGTTGATCACCCAGCTGATTGCGCTGATCGTCGGCTGGATGCGCACGGCGCGCCTGTTCGCCCTGGTCTCGCTGGCGGGCATCGTTCATAAAGGCTGAATGCTGCATCACCATTCCGCCCATTGATTGAGCTGGCGGGCGGCCGTATATTGGAATCAACCTGATTACGGAGCCCGCAATGTCCGCACTACCTGTTTATTTCCTTTCGCACGGCGGCGGTCCATGGCCGTGGATGCGCGATGCTTTCGGCAGCGCCTACGATGCGCTGGATGCCTCGCTGCGCGATATCCCGCGCCAGATCGCCGGCAAGCCGAAAGCCGTGCTGGTGATCACCGCGCACTGGGAAGGCCGCGAGTTCATGGTTTCGGCCAGCCCGCAGCCGCCCATGATTTACGACTACGGCGGCTTTCCGCCCCATACCTATGAGATCCGCTATGGCGCTCCCGGCTCGCCGCAGCTGGCCCAGCGCGTGCAGGATTTGCTCGAAGACGCGGGCCATACCGCCCTGCTCGACCACGAGCGCGGTTTCGACCACGGCACCTTCAGCGCCATGTATCCGGTGTTCCCGGAAGCCGATGTACCCATCGTGCAGCTGTCGCTGAAGCGCGGACTCGATCCCGCCACGCACCTTGCCGTGGGCCGCGCGCTCAAGCCGCTGCGCGATGAGGGCGTGCTGGTTGTGGGCAGTGGACTGAGTTATCACAACCTGCGCCAGTTCAATGGGGCGGGTGCGGAGGCCTCCCGCCTGTTCGATGCATGGCTGCGCGAAACGATGGCGCTGCCGCCGCAGGAGCGCACGCAAAGGCTGGTCGAATGGGAGCAGGCGCCGGCAGCGCGCGCCGCGCATCCGCGCGAAGAGCACCTGCTGCCGCTGATGGTGGTAGTGGGGGCGGCGGAGCAGGAGGCCTCCACCACGGTCTATCATGAGGATGCCTTCTTCGGCGGACTCTCGGTATCGAGCTTCCGCTTCGGCGAGGCCGCGGCGGCTTAGGTGCCGCGCTTGCCTTTCATGCGTTCAGCCTCTTTCTCGGCAGCCCTGGCGGCTGCCGCTTCCGCCTTCACGCGCTCTGCTTCCTCGTGCTCTGCCAGCGCGGCGGCGCGCGTTTCCGGCGTCTCCAGCGAGATGCGGCCCAGGGCGCCGCTGCGGTAGTCCTGCAGCAGCATGTGGGAGGCTTTCTCGAAGTCGAAATCGCCGCCGCGAATGCGGTAGCCGCGCTTTGCCGCAATGCCTTCGATGATGCCGATGCCGTCCAGCTCTTCCACCTTCAGGCCATAGCGCGCCTTCAGCAGCGCCGGATAGTGCTTCAGCAATTCATCGGCCAGCCATTCGGCCACCTCTTCCTCGATCAGCGCATTGGCGCCGATGGCGTGGCTGGCGGCCAGCGCCAGCCCGTCGCTCGGCATGGCGATCTTCGGCCACAGCATGCCCGGCGTGTCGATCAGGGCCGTGTCGCGGTCGAGGTAGATCTTCTGCTGGGTCTTGGTAACGGCCGGCTCGTCGCCCACTTTCGCCACGCGGCGCTTCAGCAGCGCGTTCATCAGCGTGGACTTGCCGACGTTGGGAATCCCCATGATCATCAGGCGCAGCGGCTTGGTGGGCACGCCGCGATGCGGCGCCAGCGCACGCGCCTTGTCGATCACCTTGGCCACGTCCGCCGGTTTCTTGGTCGTCATCGCGTAGGCGGTAACGTCCTTGTCCTGCTCGAAGTACTTGACCCATGCTGCAGTGGCTGCGGGATCGGCCAGGTCCACCTTGTTCAGGATCTTCAGGCAAGGCTTGGAGCGGAACTTGCGCAGCTCCTCCACGATGGGATTGCAGCTGGCCTCGGGCAGGCGCGCATCGACGACTTCGATGACCACATCGACGTCCGCCATCTGCTCGGCCGCCTTCTTTTTGGCGGCGGCCATATGCCCCGGAAACCATTGGATTGCCATGCTCTTGCCTTCTGAATCGGATGAAAAACCCGCTATTTTACCGCTTTTCGCCTCAAATCTCAGCCAAAGCCTTGATGTGGGCCACCACGCTGCGGCCCAGCGCCGAGAGGTTGTAGCCGCCTTCCAGGCAGCTCACGATGCGGCCCTTCGCATGCTGGCGCGCCACCTCCATCAGCTTTTCCGTCATCCACGCGTAATCCGCTTCCACCAGGCCCATGCCGCCCAGGTCATCCTCGCGGTGCGCGTCGAAGCCGGCTGAAATGAAGATCATCTGCGGCTTGAAGGCATTCAGGGCGGGCAGCCAGCGCTCCAGCACCAGCTGGCGCACCACGTCGCCCTTGCTGTGCGCGGGCAGCGGCACATTCACGCGATTCGGCGTTATCGGCAGCGGATCGCAGTAGGGATAGAAGGGATGCTGGAAAAAGCTCGCCATCAGCACCCGCTTTTCGTCCCTGAACGCTTCTTCCGTGCCATTGCCGTGATGGACGTCGAAGTCCACCACCGCCACGCGCTCCAGGCCGCGCACGTCCAGCGCATGGCGGGCCGCGATGGCCACGTTGTTGAACATGCAGAAGCCCATCGGCGCCGACGGCCGCGCATGGTGGCCGGGCGGACGTACGGAGCAGAAGGCATTCGCAATCTCGCCATCGATCACGGCATCGGTTGCCGCCACCGCGGCGCCGGCGGCGCGCAGGGCGGCACGCCAGGTATGGGCATTGAGCGAGGTATCGCCATCGATGGGATAGTAGTCCTCGCCTTCGTGCGGCTGGTTGTCGCGCACGATGGCAATCGCGTTGGCGCTGTGGTTGCGCGCGATCGAAGCCACATCGGCCAGCGGCGCTTCGCGGTGCTCGATGAAATCGTCAATATGGGAATTGATCAGCTGATCGGCGATGGCCAGCAGCCGCGCGGGCGACTCGGGGTGCCATTCGCCCATTTCGTGGCGCTGGCAATCGGGATGGCTGTAAATAGCTGTGCTCATGTCGCTCGTTTCTGTACCGCATCAATCGTTTCGCGGGGTAGAATCCCCAAACGGTAATCTACTATAAAGAGCCATGTTTACAAAACTGCACGCGGTCGCGAACCAGGTTGGCGGCATCATTGTGGGCAAGGATTTGCAGATCCGCCAGGCCCTCACCTGCCTGCTGGCCGGAGGCCACCTGCTGGTGGAAGACGTGCCGGGCGTTGGCAAGACCACGCTGTCGCACGCGCTGGCAATTTCGCTCGGCCTGCAGTTCAACCGCATCCAGTTCACCAGCGACCTGCTGCCCGCCGACGTGGCAGGCATCTCGATCTACGAGCGCGAAAAGAACGGCTTCATGTTCCACCCCGGCCCGATCTTCACCCAGGTGCTGCTGGCCGATGAAATCAACCGCGGCACGCCCAAGACCCAGTCAGGCCTGCTGGAGGCGATGGAAGAACGCCAGATTTCGGCGGACGGCGTCACGCGCCCGCTGCCGGAACCCTTCTTCGTGATCGCCACCCAGAACCCGACCCACCAGATCGGCACCTTCCCGCTGCCGGAGTCCCAGCTGGACCGCTTCCTGATGTGCCTGTCGCTCGGCTACCCGGATGCCGCCGCCGAGCGCGCGCTGCTGATGGGCGAAGACCGCCGCAGCATGCTCAAGGCGCTGCCCGCCGTGATGACGGGGGCCGAACTGGCCGAAGCGCAGCGCGGCCTGCGCCAGATCCACACCTCCGCCTCGCTGGTGGACTATGTGCACGCGCTGGTGCAGGCCACGCGCCAGAACGGCTCCTTCGCCGAAGGGCTGAGCCCGCGCGCCGGACTGGCCCTGATGCAGGCGGCACGCGCCTGGGCCGCGCTGGAGGGCCGCGACCATGTGATTCCGGAAGACGTGCAGGCCGTGCTGGTGCCGGTATGCGCGCACCGCCTGCGGCCCGTGAAGTCCTCGCAGGGCGTAGCGCTCGCCAGCCGCGACCTGGTGCTGCAGCTGCAGAAGTCGATCCCGGTCTGACATGCTTGCTGCCGCAAAACGCTTCACCAGCCGCTGGCTGTTCCAGCTGAAGGACAGCGAACCCGGCGAAGTGGTGCTGACGATGCGGCGCGTGTTCATCCTGCCTACAAAAGCCGGTATGGCCTTCGTCGGCCTGCTGCTCATCATGCTGATCGGCGCCGTCAACTACAACCTGGGCCTGGGCTACGCGCTGACCTTCTTCACCGGCGCCTGCGCCATTGCCGACATGGTGCTGACCGCCCGCAACCTCGCCCTGCTGCGCCTCGCGGCGCTGCGCGCCCAGCCTGTATTTGCAGGTGAAAGCGCGCAGTTCGTGCTGCGCCTGCATAACCCCACTTCGCGCGACCGCTTCGCCATCTGGCTCGGTTTCCATCGCGATGGCGAGCCCGTGACCGTGACCGATGTTGCCGCCGGCAGCGATGCCACCGTCCAGCTCTCGGCGCCCACCACGGAGCGCGGCTGGAGCGCGGCGCCGCGCGTGCGCCTCACCACGCGCTTTCCGCTTGGCCTGTTCGGCGCCTGGAGCTACTGGCAGCCGGAGCTGAAAGCCATCGTCTACCCCTACCCCGAACAGGACGCGCCGCCGCTGCCCACCACTGGCGCCGCCAGCGAAGAAGGCCACGGCACCGTGGGGCTGGATAATTTCGCGGGCATCCGCAGCTACCAGCCTGGCGATCCGATGCGCCATCTCGCCTGGCGCCAGATTGCGCGCCACGATCCCGCGCTGGGCGGCCAGCTCGTCACCAAGCATTTCGAAGGCGGCGCCACCGCCGAACTGTCGCTGGACTTCAATGAGCTGCCTGCCTTCCTCGACCTGGAGCTGCGCCTGTCGCGCATGACGCGCTGGGTGCTGGAGGCCGAGCAGCGCGGCCTGCCCTACGCCTTCCACATCGATGGCCGCCGCTATCCGCCGGCACTGGGCGACGCGCACAGGGCCGCCTGCCTGCAGGCGCTGGCCCTGTATGGAAAGGAAGCGGCGTGAAGGCCGCTGGACTGGGCCAGCGCATCAGCCGGCGCGTGGGTTCGCACATAACGCGCGACAAGGCCGACACCCTGCTGCTGCTGGCCGGGGCCCTGCTCGTGATCGCGCCGCATTTCGCCCACCTGCCGCTGTGGACCAGCGCCGCCGCCTGCGTCACGCTGCTGTGGCGTGCAACCATTACCTGGCGCGGCAAGCGCATGCCGCCGATTGCCCTGCTGCTGCCGGTGGCCATCGCGGCCATGATCGGCGTGTGGCGTTCCTACGGCACGGTGCTGGGACGCGACCCCGGCGTGGCCATGCTCACGCTGCTGCTGGCCTTCAAGCTGCTGGAGATGCACGCGCGGCGCGACCTGTACGTGGTGTGCTTCCTCAGCTTCTTCCTGATGCTCACGAGCTTCTTCTACTCGCAGACCATCCTCACGGCGGTCAGCATGGTGCTCACCATTATCGTGCTGCTGACGGCGCAGATTACCTTCCAGTACACGGGCGCCGTTCCGCCGCTGATGCAGCGCCTGCGCACGGCGCTCAGGATATTCCTGCTTGCCTCGCCGCTCGCGGCCCTGCTGTTCGTGGTCTTCCCCCGCATCCAGGGGCCGCTGTGGGGACTGCCGGGCGATGCGCGCATGGGCCGCACCGGCATTTCGGACACCATGGCGCCCGGCAGCGTGTCCTCGCTGGCGCAATCGGGCGCGGTGGCGTTCCGCGTGCGTTTCGAAGACCCGGTGCCCGCCCAGCCACTGCTTTACTGGCGCGGCATTGTGCTGAGCCAGTACGACGGCCGCACCTGGTCGCGCCTGGGCCGCCCCCTGTTCACACGCGGCGCGGATGCCGCCCAGTTCACCATCCAGCTGCGCGGTGAACCGGTGCGCCACCAGGTCACGATGGAGCCCACCAGCCAGCGCTACCTGTTCACGCTGGAGATGACGGCGCCCAGCCTCACGGTACCGAACCACCGCGTGTTCGCCACCGATGAACTGGAAAGCATGACCATGCGCCCGCTGCAGGAGCGCGTGCGCTACGAGGCAGCCAGCTATCCCGAATACCGCGTGCAGGCGGGCGACGAGCCGGATGATGTGCGCAAATGGCTGCAGCTGCCGCGCAATCTCAATCCGCGCGCGGTGGCGATGGGCCGCGCGGCGCGCGAGACCGAAGGCGACGGCGCCGCGATAGCATCCCGCTTCCTGCAGATGTTCCGCAGCCAGAACTACGTCTACACGCTGGAGCCGCCGCTGCTGGGCCGCGACAGCGTGGATGAATTCCTGTTCGGGACGCGGCAGGGCTTCTGCGAACACTATGCAGGCGCCTTTGTGGTGCTGATGCGCGCGGCAGGCATTCCCGCCCGCGTGGTGACAGGCTACCAGGGCGGCGAGCTGAACCCGGTTGACGGCTTCCTTACCGTGCGCCAGTCCGACGCCCACGCCTGGGCCGAAATCTGGCTGCCGGGGCGAGGCTGGCAGCGGGTGGACCCGACGGCCGCCGTGGCGCCGGAACGGGTGCGCAACAACCTGGCGCGCGCCATTCCGCAGCAGGCGCCTTTCGGCCTCGGCGGCCTGATGGATTTGCAAAATGACCGCGATTCGTGGCTTTCGCAACTGCGATACAACGTCTATGCGCTGAATAATGCCTGGAACCAATGGATCCTCGATTACAATGCCGAGAGACAGAGAAATTTCCTTCAGGAACTATCTTCCAGCTTCGGTAACTGGCGCACGGCGGCAGGCCTGGCCGGACTTGCGGCGCTGGCCTGGCTGTGGCGCATGCTGCGCGCGCAGGTCAGGCGCGACCCGGTGGACGCCGCCTGGCATGCGCTGCGCCTGCACCTGGAAAAGCTGGGCCTGGCGCCTCGGCCGGATGAGGGGCCGCATACGCTGGCCGGCCGGATCGATGGACTGGACCTGCCGCCGGAGAAGAAAGCGGCAATGAAAGAGTTTCTGAGCCTCTACGGCGCGCTCAAGTACCGCGCCCTGAGTGACGATGAGAGAACACGGTCAGCGCAGCGGCTGGCCACCCTGCTAACCTTAGCCCGATGAGATTTGCCTTGCGATTCACGTCCAAAACCCTTTCCATCCTGATGCTGTGCGGCGCCTTTGCCGCTTCGCTGGCGCTTCCGCCCGCAGCAGAAGCCGCTCCACAGAAGAAGTCCGCCAAGAAGGCGAAGAAGCCGGTGAAGAAGAAGGCGCCCGCCATCGACACCAAGGGCGAGTTCGTCAACTTCGGCCAATGGAAGGAAGTGCAGCAGTTCATGGACGAGATGGTAAGCAAGCACGGCTTCCAGCGTTCCGAGCTGGAGGCGCTGCTGCGCCAGGTCAATTATGTGGACTCCGCCGTGCAGCTGGTGAAGCCGGCGCCGCCGGGCAAGCCGAAGAACTGGCAAGCCTACAGCAGCCGCTTCATCGAGCCCATCCGTATCAACGCCGGCGTCCGCTTCTGGAACGAGAACCAGGATGCGCTGGCGCGCGCCGAATCGCTGTATGGCGTGCCGGCCGAAATCATCGTCGGCATTATTGGCGTGGAAACCATCTACGGTGTGGATACCGGCAAGTTCCGCACCATGGATGCGCTGACCACGCTCGCCTTCGCCTACCCGCTGGCGCCCAACCGCGACGCGCGCATGGCCTTCTTCCGCAGCGAGCTGGAATCCACGCTGCTGTATGCGCGCCAGACCGGCATCGATCCCCTGAGCCTGCTGGGTTCCTATGCGGGCGCGGTCGGCATGCCGCAATTTATGCCAGGCAACATCGTGAAATATGCCGTCGATTTCGACGGCGACGGCCGCATCGACCTGCGCAATTCCGCCAGCGATGCGATCGGCAGCGTGGCCGCCTTCCTGGTGGGCCACGGCTGGCGCCGGGACGATCCCGGTCCGCTGGTCTACACGGCGCGCGTCTCCCCCAGCCGCGCCTGGGAGAAATACATCAACCAGGGCCTGGAAGCAAAATTCCGCGCGGACGACTTGATTGCCGACGGTGTCGTCACCACATCTTCATTACCACCGGAAATGTTGTATGGCCTGGTGGATTTGCAGAACGGCTCGGAGCCGACTGAATACTGGGTGGCGACGAATAATTTCTTTACCATCACGCAATACAACCGCAGCTACTTCTATGCCATGTCGGTGGTGGAGCTGGGACGGGCCGTGAAGCTGTCGCGGCGTGCTCCGTAACGCAGTCCATCAGGATGTAAGGAAGCGTAAAGCGACTTGTCCGCTTTCTGCGGAGAATATAATGTGCTTGGGAAACACTTGGCACGGAATCTATCTTCCGTAGCAACATCCGGCAGGATTTGCTTTATACTTAATCTTGCAGCGCGGGCAAGGCTCGGGCCAATACCTTACCATAAAAACTAAGGTAGAATTCTCACACAATGTTGCGGTGAGACAACGGCAATCAAAGCAATTTATTATTTTTTGTTGCTTGTGAGTACGAGATTGCGTGATGTTGTACAATTGTGTATATATTATGAAACTTGTTGCCTCCGGTTTTCGCGTTGAGCTCCGAGTGTTTCACTTTGCAGGACCCAACTTTACAGAAGGAACAGACGTATCATGACAAACCAAGTCGGAATTGATATGAACAGCGATTCGGAAGGCGATGATCTGCTGCAGTACAACCCAAATCGCCTGCTGGACACTCTGATCGAAAACCTGCGCCTGAAAAACGATGCGGCCCTGTCGCGCGCTTTGGAAGTGGCGCCGCCGGTCATCAGCAAGATCCGCCACCACCGCCTGCCGGTTGGCGCCTCGCTGCTGATCCGCATGCACGAGGTGAGCGATCTGAGCATCCGCGACCTGCGCTACTTGATGGGCGACCGCCGCAACAAGTTCCGCATCAGCGATAAGCAGTTCAAGCCTAAAGAAGGCGAAACCCCGCAAAATAACAACAATAACAGCAACAATAGCTGATTTTGTTGGCGAGGTAATGTTCCCTCCCCTGTTCCAGGGGAGAGAGAGCAGCTTGCATTACGCCGGGAATACCCCGGTTGAAAGATAGCGGTCCCCGCGGTCGCAGACGATGAAGACGATGGTTGCGTTTTCCACGGTCTGCGAGATGCGCAAAGCAATCTCACAGGCGCCTGCTGCCGAAATCCCGCAGAAGATGCCTTCCTCCGCTGCCATGCGGCGCGCCATGCGCTCCGCTGCAGCCTGACTTACATATTCCACCTGGTCCACCCGCGCCTTGTCGAAGATTTTCGGCAGATAGGCTTCCGGCCATTTGCGGATGCCGGGAATGGATGAACCTTCCTCCGGCTGCGCCCCGATGATGCGCACGTCCGGATTCTGCTCCTTCAGGTATTGCGACACGCCCATGATGGTGCCGGTGGTGCCCATGGCGCTTACAAAGTGCGTGATGCGGCCGCCGGTGTCGCGCCAGATTTCCGGCCCCGTGGTCTCGTAGTGGGCACGCGGATTGTCGCCGTTGGCGAACTGGTCGAGGATAATGCCCTTGCCGTCGCGCTGCATCTGCTCGGCCAGGTCGCGCGCGTATTCCATGCCGCCCGTCTTCGGCGTGAGGATGATCTGCGCGCCGTAGGCGGCCATGCTCTGGCGCCTTTCCTCGCTGAGGTTTTCCGGCATCAGCAGCAGCATCTTGTAGCCGCGGATGGCGGCGGCCATCGCCAGCGCGATTCCGGTGTTGCCGCTGGTTGCTTCGATCAGGGTATCGCCCGGCTTGATGTCGCCGCGCTCTTCGGCCCGGCGCAGCATGGACATCGCGGCGCGGTCCTTCACCGATCCCGCCGGGTTGTCGCCTTCCAGCTTGCCGAGGATGATGTTGTTGCGGGCCGCCGCGTCGGCACCGGGAATGCGCACCAGCTGCACCAGCGGCGTGTTGCCGATTGTGTCGGCAATAGTTTTGTATGCCATTGCGTTGAGGTTCTTTGCCAAAAGAACCATTCTAAACCCGATTCCGTCAGCCCGCTTGCCGGTGCAGGCGCAGCGACATGAAGGTATAGCCCAGGCCTTCGCCGTCGATACGGAACATGTCGCCGATTTCCCCGGTCTGCACAAAGCCGTATTTGCGGTAGAGGGCACGTGCCGGTTCGTTCACGCTCAGCACTTCGAGGTCGATCCAGTCGAATCCCGGCTGCGCGTTGGCCCATTGCGCCGCCGTTTCCAGCAGCCGCATGCCAAGCCCGCAGCGGCGGGCGGCGCGGTCCACCCCCATACCCAGCAGCATACGGTGGCGCGCGGCGGCTTCCGGCCGCGCGCGCAGGTCCACATGGCCGGCGATGCGTTGACCGTCCATGGCCAGCCAGAGGCGGCGCCAACCTGCACCATCCAGCGGCGTGACCAGGCCATGGCGGAAGCTGGCCTGCTTCTCCACCGGGAACTGCGAGCAGGCGCGCGGCATGGGCTGGAACAGCGGACCGTCCCTGCCGTTATCCTTCAGGTGTTCGTTGAGGTAGGCGAAAAAGCTGGTGAGGTCGGCGGGCAGCGCGGGGCGGATGGCAATGTGCATCCGCCTATTCTAGCGCGTCCCGCACCGCCTTCCCTTCCGCATCGAACAGGTGCCAGCGCTGCGCATCCGCCGCGACCGCGGCGCGGTCGCCCGGCTGCCAGCGGTGGTCTGCTTCGGCGCGCGCGATGCATTGGCCGCCGCCGTCCAGCTTCAGGTAGATGTAGCTGGCATCCCCCAGCAGTTCCGTGGCCTGCACGGTAGCAGGAATGCCGGCGCGATCCCGCGCCAGTTGCACATGCTCCGGGCGCAGCCCGGCCGTGGCTTCGCTGCCGGCCGGCAGCAGGGCCGCGGCGGCGATCGCAAGCCGGCTGCCATCGGGCAGCAGCAGCTGTCCGCCTTCGGTATGGCCGGACAGGAAATTCATGGCAGGCGCACCAAGGAAGCCAGCAACGAAGCGGTTCGCCGGGCGCTGGTACAGCTCCAGCGGCGGGCCCACCTGCTCGATGCGCCCGCCGCGCAGCACCACGATGCGGTCGGCCAGCGTCATCGCTTCCACCTGGTCGTGGGTCACGTAGATCATGGTGCTGCCGAGGGAGCGGTGCAGGTTCTTCAGTTCTATGCGCATCTGCACACGCAGCGCCGCGTCGAGATTGGACAATGGTTCATCGAACAGGAACACGTCCGGGCGGCGCACGATGGCGCGGCCGATGGCCACGCGCTGACGCTGGCCGCCTGAGAGTTCCTTCGGCTTGCGCTCCAGCAGCGCCTCGATGCGCAGGCTGGCGGCAGCCTGCATCACTTTCTCGCGGATCTGCTGCGCGGGCGTGCCCGCCAGCTTCAGCCCGAAAGCGAGGTTCTCATACACCGTCATGTGCGGATACAGGGCATAGCTCTGGAACACCATCGCAATACCGCGCTTCGCGGGCGGCACATTGTGCATATCGCGCCCGCCGATGGCGATGCTGCCGCCATCGGCTTCTTCCAGCCCGCTGATGGTGCGCAGCAGGGTGGACTTGCCGCAGCCCGAAGGGCCGACAAAGACCACGAATTCGCCGTCGGCGATATCGAGGTCGATGCCGTGCAGGATGGCCTGCTGGCCGAAGCGCTTCTGCACACCGCGTATTTCCAGTGCTGCCATTCTCAGGCCCCCATCAGCACATCGACGGTATGCGCGCCGCCATCCCGCCTGAGCGGAATGCGCGCGATGCCGCCGTCTACCGCCAGCGATGCACCATCCACACTGAGCGCCGCAACCTGCGCCGCCTTGCCGGAAGGGTTGCGCACCGTGATGACATAGCTGCCGCCGTCCGGCAGGCGGTAGCGGATGCTGAATTCCGGCCAGCCGTCCGGAATGCGCGGCGACAGCGCGATGGTGTCGCCGCCTTCCAGCGTGAAGCCGAGCACCGATTCGAGGCCGACACGGAACATCCAGCCGGAGGAGCCGGTGTACCAGGTCCATCCGCCACGGCCCACGTGCGGCGCTTCGCCGTAGATATCGGCGGCAATCACATAGGGCTCCACCTGGTAGACCGCCACCGACTGCGGATCGAGCGCATGGCTGACAGGGCTGATCATCTCCAGCAGCTGCGCGGCGCGGCCGCGGCGTCCTGCCTCGGCCATCGCGCGCACGGCCCAGCAAGCGGCGTGGGTGTACTGGCCGCCGTTCTCGCGCACGCCCGCCACATAACCCTTGATGTAGCCGGGATCGTGCGGCGTGTTGACGAAGGCCGGCGTCAGCAGGCGGATGATACCGTCACGGTCCGACACCAGGCGCTGTTCCATTGCATCCAGCGCCTGCTTCGCGCGCTCGGGCGGAGCAGCTTCGGACATGATGGCCCAGGCCTGCGCCAGCGCATCGATCTGGCATTCATCGCTGTCCTTGGAACCGATGACGGCGCCGTTGTCGTAGAAGGCGCGGCGGTACCATGCGCCGTCCCAGCCTTCATGGTTCAGCGCCTGCGCCAGGTGTTCCAGGTAATCGGTGTATGCCTTGATGCGCGCGTGGTCGCCACGGCGCTCGCAGATGGGCAGGAAATCGCGGATGATACGGGTCAGGAAGAAGCCCATCCACACGCTCTCGCCACGGCCCTCGCGGCCCACGCGGTTCATGCCGTCGTTCCAGTCGCCGGTGCCCATCAGCGGCAGTCCATGCGCGCCCTTGGTGAGCGAGCGGTCCAGCGCGCGGCAGCAGTGTTCGTACACGTCCGCGCTCCGGCCTGATAGCGAAGGCTTCAGGTAAACCTCGTCCTCCCCCTCTTCCAGCAGCGGCGCGGTGAGGAAGGGTTCCATCTCATCCAGCACGCTCCAGTCGCCGGTGCTGCGCACGTAGAAGGCCGTGATGTAGGGCAGCCAGCACAGGTCATCCGAGAAGCGCGTGCGCAGGCCCTGCTCCATCGGTTCCACATGCCACCAGTGCAGCACATCGCCTTCCACAAACTGGTGTGCGGCGTGCAGGCGGATCTGCTGGCGCGCGAGATCGGGCCGCGCGTAGATCATGGCGCTCGAATCCTGGAGCTGGTCGCGGAAACCGAAGGCGCCGCCGGACTGGTAATAGGCCGAGCGGCCCCAGATGCGGCAGCTCAGGTTCTGGTAGCCCAGCCAGCCATTCAGCATCAGGTCGATGGCCGGCGACGGCGTCTGCACCTGCACCGCGCCCAGCGTTTCGCGCCAGAAGGACGTGATCTCATCATAGGCTTGCTGCACTGCGCCTGCATCGCGGTAGCGGTCCGCCAGCGCAAGGGCCTCGGCGCGGTCCTGCGTTTCCCCCAGCAGCACAACGATGTCCAGCTTTGCGCCGGGCGCCAGCTCGTGCACGGTCTGGAAGGCGGCACAGGGATCGAGGCCCGCGCCGCTGCGTCCATCCAATGCAGGCTGTGACAGTGCGGCGGGATGGGCCATGCTGCCATGCAGGCCGATGAAGGCGGCGCGGTCGGCGCTGTGCGATTGCGCCAGTGCGGCGGGTGCGGCGACTGCGGCAAAGGTCACGCCGTCGGCGAAGTCTCCCGCTTGCGGGTTAGTGGCCAGCAGCGTGCCGCCTGCGAACTCGGTCTTCACGAAAGCGCCCGTCTCGGCGGGCGTGCCGCCAAGCACCAGGCGCTGGAAGGCGAACAGCGACAGCCTGCGCGGCGCGGCGCCTTCATTCTTCAGCGTCAGCTTCACGATCTTCACCGGATCGTTGCGCGGCACGAACATCACGGTTTCCTGGTGCAGGCCATGGCTGGCATGCAGGTAGCGGCTGTAGCCGAAACCATGTACTGCCTCGTAGCTGGCCGCCGCAGGCGCGGGGCCCGGCAGCGGCGACCAGTACTCGCCCGTTTCCTCGTCGCGCAGGTAGAGCGCCTCGCCGTGCGGGTCGGAGATCGGGTCGTTATACCAGGGCGTGAGGCGATGCACGCGGCTGTTGCGGCTCCAGGTATAGCCCGCGCCGCTGTCGCTGCTCAGGAAGCCGAAGCGTTCGTTGGAGATGGCATTGGTCCAGGCCAGCGGGGGACGGCGCAGGCCGCGCGCCTGCGCATCCCAGTCCAGCCGGATGACGTATTCGTCGCCGGCTTCCGAGAAGCCGCCGAAACCGTTGAAGTGGCGCAGCGGCGGACGTGGCAGGGCCGGAGCCTGCGCTTCCTGCCCACGCGCACGCGGAACGGCTGTGGCAGCGTGGGCCGCCGGCGCCAGTGCAGGCAAGGCGCCGCGCACGACGAGCGCCGCCGTGCGCTCGATCTGTGCCATGTCCTGCGGCGCGAAGTCCGCACGCTTGCGCAGCTGCACGCGTTCCTCCTGCTGTATCGCCGCGTCCTGCTGGTCCAGCACCAGCAGCGAAAGCGGCATGCCTTTGGCTTCCCAGTAGCGCCGCATGGCCGCCAGCGTCGCGACCACCGCGCCGCCGGCCTCGGCCACCGCAAGCGGGCCGGCGGGAAGGCCGAGGGAAGAAAGCTTGGCGCCCGCCGAGGCGCCGTCAGTATGCGCCGCGGCACGCACTGCAGGCTCGCCATACAGCACCGCCCCAGCCAGCCGGTGCGCATAGTTGGCATCCGCCTCCGGCAAGGCCGTGCGCTGCAGCAGGGCCGATTCCGCGGCCTCCGCCTGTGCCAGTACCGCGCCGACGTCCAGCCCCGGCAGAGCGGAGGCCAGCGCGAGCGCTTCATCGCGGCTGTCCGCAGCACCCAGCATGAACAGCAGGCGCACCTGCTGCCCGGGCGCAATCTGCACCGTGCGGCGCAGGCTCATGGCCGGATCGAGCACGTTGCCGTGCGTGCCGGACAGAGGCTGGTGCAAGGCCACCGGTTCGGCCAGCGTGTGGCCGCGGCCCACAAAGCGGGTACGGTCGGTTTCGAACTGCGGCTGGCTGCCGCCCAGCGCGGCGTGCACCATCCATACGCTGCTCTCGTTGGCGCCGCGCGGGCGGCGGCGCGCCAGCAGCGCGCCATCCGCACATTCGGTCTGCACAAAGAGCTTCGAAAATGCCGGATGCGATGCCTCGTCGGCCTGCCGGTTCAACACCACTTCCAGGTAGCTTGTGAGCTCGATGGTGCGGACGCGGTCCGAACGGTTGCCCAGCACGATGCTGCGCAGCTCCATATCCTGCTGCGGATGCACCAGCACTTCCATATGGGCCATGATGCCGTGCGCAACAGCCTCCATCCAGAGGCTGGCCACGCCCGCGCCGGACGCGCGCTGAACTGCGGCGCCCTGCCCCGTGCAGGGCTGGGCGCCGAGCGACCAGGCCTCATCCGTTTCGGTGTCGCGCAGATAGAAGAAGTATCCTTCCGCGTCTTCGCTGCGGTCGCCGTTCCAGCGCGACAGCGAAAGCTGTCCCATGCGTGTGAAGCCGGTGCCCGATTCTGTCACCAGCGTCGTCAGCTTGCCGTTCGAGAGCAGGCGCACATTATTCTTCAAGGTGTTCATCGCAGTCCTTATTGTGGATCGTTCAGGCACGCGCCATTGCTGGCCACGATCTGCGCATACAGCAGCGCGCTGTCCTTCGGCGTGCGCTCCTGCGTTTCAAAATTGACGTGGACGATGCCGAAGCGCTTGGCATAGCCGAGCGACCATTCGAGGTTATCCAGCAGCGACCATGCCATATAGCCGCGCACATCGACGCCCTGCCGCATTGCCTCGCTCAGCGCGCCCATATTCTTGCGCAGGCAGTCCACCCGCAGCGGGTCGTGCACGCGGCCGTTCTCCGCCGAAGGAGGATCGTAGAAAGCGGAACCGTTCTCCATGATGTAGACCGGTGTGTCGCCATACAGCTTCTTGAAGTTCACCAGCGTATCCGTCAGCCCCTGCGGGAAGACTTCCCAGCCGGTTTCGGTGTGCGTGGCCTGCGCCTGGCGCACCGGCACCACTTTCAGCGGCCAGTTGGTCTCTTCGTGGCGCGAGACGCTGCGGGTGTAGTAGTTGATGCCGATGAAGTCGACTTTCTGGCCAATCAGGTCGAAGTCTTCCTGCGGCCAGTCCGGCCATGCATCGTCGAAGATCTCCTTCATCTCCGCAGGATAGCGGCCGTGGAACACCGGGTCGAGGTACTGGCGGTTCATGTAGGCGTCCGCGCGGCGGGTGGCATCCAGATCCTGCTGGCTGTTCGAAGCGGGGTACTTGGGTTCGATGTTCACCACCAGGCCGATCTGGTGCTTGCCCTCTTCGCGGTAGACCTGCACCGCGCGGCCGTGGGCACGCAGCAGGTTGTGGCTGGCGATCGGGGCTTCATACAGGTTGCGGTGGCCGGGTGCGAGCGGGCCATGCAGGTAGCCGCCATCCGTTACCACCCACGGTTCGTTCAGTGTGGCCCAGGACTTCACACGGCCATCGAATTTGCGGAACATGATGCGCGCATAGTCGGCGAACCATTCCGCAATATCGGGATTGAGCCAGCCGCCACGGTCATCGAGCGCAGCGGGCAAGTCCCAGTGGTAGAGGGTGAGCAGGGGTTCGATGCCGTTCGCCAGCAGCTCGTCCACCAGGCGGTCGTAGAAATCCAGGCCCTTCTGGTTGATGGCGCCCCTGCCCTGCGGCAGGATGCGGCTCCACGAGGTGCTGAAACGGTAGGCCTGCATGCCGAGCTGCTTCATCAGCGCCACATCCTCCTTGTAGCGGCGGTAGTGGTCGCAGGCGATATCGCCGGTATCGCCGTTGGCGATCTTGCCCGGCGTGGCGGAGAAGCGCGTCCAGATGCTGTGGCCGGCGCCATCGGCCAGCGGCGAACCCTCGATCTGGTAAGCCGAGGTGGCGGTGCCCCACAGGAAGTTGGCGGGGAATTGGATTGGGTGGGTCATATTATGGTGCCTCGATGCGGTATTTCAGGAGCCATGCATACAGCTCCGGGTTGTCATAGCTTGCGGTCCAGGAGTCGTGGCCGACGCCGGGATAAACGGTAAACCTGGGCTTGCCGCCACAGGCGCGGATGGCGTCCACCATGGCCTGGTTGCCCGCGATGGGCACAACGTTGTCGGCATCGCCATGGAAGGACCAGACGGGTACCTCGCGCAAGGCGCAGGCCTGCTCCTGCTTGCCGCCTCCCGCTACCGGTGCGATGGCGGCAAAGCGGTGCGGATACTGCGCGGCGATATTCCAGGTGGCGCGGCCGCCCCGGCTCAGGCCAGTGAGATAGATGCGGCCTGGATCCACCGGCAGCCTTGCCTGTGCCGCGCCGATCAGCGCCATGATGCGTGCGGCTTCCCAGTCCTGGTCCTTGCCCAGCAGCGGTGAGATGACGATGAAGGGCAGCTGCCTGCCCTGCGCCGCCAGCTTGGGCGGTCCATGCACCTTGACCTTCTCCACGTCGTCGCCACGTTCGCCGGAACCGTGCAGGAAGACCAGCAGAGGCAGGCGTTCGCCCGCCTTCAGCGGCGGCAGGTAGAGCTGGAACTGGGTGCCTTCAAAGGTTTCGGCGTGCTGGCCCGGTGCGGTGCTCCATGCGGGTTCGGCGTATGCGGGGGCGTGCAGCATGCAGGCGAGTGCACAGGCGGCGCTCCATTTCATCGCTGGTCTCCCATATCAGTTTCAAGAATGGCCGGCAGGCTGCGGACGGTGAACTGGCGCTTGCTCCATCTTACGGGCTTGCCATTCAGGCGCGCGGCGCCAGGCTCGCCAGGCCACGGCCAGCGCAGCACGATGCCGCCCGGCGGAATGGCGGTACCGGGCTCCACCAGCAGGCGCAGCTTGCCCCGGCTGTGGCGCAGGCTGTAGCTGAGCGGTCCATACGGCGTGCGCAGCTTGCGGATGGCGATGCCCTCCCCGTCCAGCCAGTGCAGCGGAATGCCTTCGGCCAGCAGCAGCGCGTGTTCGGGTTCGCGTTCATAGGCAAAGGAGTCCAGCGCCGCGCGCAGGAAGTCGGAAGAGATCCAGCCATGCGGCATATCGCCGAGGAAGCGCGGCTGCCGCATATCGCGGCCCACAACTTCAGCCCACTGGTTCCAGCCGCGCGGACGCTGGTCGGCGTAGAAGTAATCCAGCAATTCCTCCGCACGCTCACGCCAGCCCAGGCGCACAAAGGCGCTCACATTGCGCAGTTCATAGGGCGTGTAGTCCTCCCATGCCTTGCTGCCGTCGCGCCGGGCCGTGAAAAACTCCCAGTACTTGTCGTAGGTGCCGAGCAGGAGGCCGCGCGGCAGCTGCTGCTGTTCGCCCCCTGGCGTGAGGCCGATGGTGGTGGATGTGGGATCGAAATCGCCCAGCTCCGCCGCCCCCGGCAGATAGCCGATGCCGTGCTGGCGCGTGGCATGCGCGAAGGAGTCGTAGAGATCCTTTCGGAACTCGTCGCGCTGGCGGGCCAGGCGCGCAGCATCGCCGTGGCGGCCGAGGGCCTTCGCAATGAAGACCGCATCCTTGTAGCCGCGCAGGGCCCAGAAATCATCCCAGTAGGAATGCATCGGCTTTTCCGAATAACCCTCGTGGCTGATGGACGCGGGCATCAGGCCGTACAGGGCGCGGCGCTCCGGTGTGCGGTTCTGTGCCGTGCGCCCGGACTGGCGCAGCTGCTCCATGTAGGCGGCGGCCGCCTGCACGTGCGGCCATGCCGCTTCCAGCGCAGCACGGTCGCGCGTGTAGCGGAACTGTTCCGCCGCCAGGAAGATCAACTGGCCATGGCTGTCGTTCTCGGGCACAGGATCGGCGCCGCGCCGGTCCACGCAGCATGGCACTTTACCATTCGAGAACTGGAACGGCGCATACCAGCGCAGGTATTCAGCGGCGATCTCCGGCTGGCCGAGGCGCAGCAGCGCTTCGGACATCATGGCGCCGTCGCGGATCCACGAGCGCAAGTAGGAACGGGTGCCGGGCTGCAGCGCGGCCGCGTCACGGCTCATCAGCATATGGGCCAGCGAGGAGCGCATCGTATCCGCCATCAGGCGGCCCTGCGCCGGAACCTGCACTTCGACCTGATTCAGGCGCTCGCGCCACTGCGCTGCAACGCGCTCCTGGTGCGCGGCCATGTCGGCGGCGGCCGGCAGCGGCGGCGTGCCGCTCAGCGGTGCTGCCAGCGCGATCACGGCGCTGCCTTGCGGCGGCAACTGCACGCGGTAGCGCAGCGCGGCGGACGCGAAACCGGTGCTGTCCACGACCTGGTCTGCGGTTGCGGCGCCTGCATGTGGCAGCAGGCCGGCATCGAAAGCGGAGAGCTGTATGCGGTCCGGCGCCTGCACGGCGTAGACCCTGCGCTGGCCGTTCACCGACAGCGCCTTGCCATCCCATGCCAGTTCGCGGATGGCGCTGAAGCCGCCCGGCGTGTTGAGGAACTGGCGCGGCGCGTTGACCTGGAAGGGCCGCACAGCCAGCACCAGTTCCAGCGATTTCGGCTGGTCCGTCAGGTTGCGCAGCGTGTAGCGCGTGAGCAGCTGCGACTGTTCGCGGCTGCCTTCAGCGAAGCCGGTGGCGGTCAGCGTCCAGCCATCCGCGCGCCACAGCACCGATGGCAGCGGCAGGTAGCCTTCCTGCAGCGATTGCGATACCTGCACATCGGCCCAGCCCAGCAGCTTTTCGCCATCCAGCACGAAGGGCTCGATGCTGAAGCCGCCGCGCATGGTCTCCACCGCACCATCTTCCGACATCAGCGCGCTGTGTGCAGCGCCGCCGTCCACACCCACCAGCGTCCAGTAAGGCTGCTGGCCCGAGAAGCCGCGCGGGAACTGGCCGCGCGGCTTTTCCGCCGCCAGTGCCTCGACAAAGCTGTTGGGCGTTGCGCCGAAGGCGAGATCCTTCAGTTCCAGTTCCGCCAGCGCATAGCTTCCCGGCCCATCCAGCAAGGCCAGGCGGATATAGCGCGCCTCGGACTCGGTCAGCAGCAAGGCGTCGTCGCCGCCATTGCCCTGCTCCACCGTACGCACGGTGCGCCACCGGGTACCGTCATCCGACAGCGCCACTTCATAGCGGCTGGCGTGGTGGCCGGCCATCCAGTGCAGCACCAGCCCGCCGAATTCGCGCTGTGCGCCAAGGTCCACGGTGAAGGACTGCTGCCCGCGCGGCGCTTCCCACGCGGTCTCGCGCCTGCCGTCCAGCGCCAGCGATGGCGCATTGCCGCTGCTGGCCGCAGCCACCGGCTGCGGCCACCGCGCCGGCACGGGGGGCAGCGCGCGGATCGCCAGGTCGTCGATCAGCACCGAACCTTTGCCGCCGCCCTGGCCTGCGCTGACGACGAACTCGATGCGGTCGGCATGGCGCAAGGTCTTGTCTTTCACCGGTCCCCAGGCAAAGGCCACCTGGCGTTTCTTGAAGCGCACCGTGGTCCATTCGGATGGGAATTTGTAGTCCTGCTGCTGGTACCACCACACGTTATCGCCGCTGGCGTCCGTCAGCTTGAACTCGAAATGGTTCGGCAGCGCATCGGCACGTATGCGGAAAGAGATTTCGTAGTTCTCCGGCAGGTCGAGCGGCAGGCTGCGGCGCACGAAGGCATAACCGCCTTTGCCGTGGAAGTCGAAATCCAGCTGCAATGCCTGTCCGGTCGCACCCGGTGCATTGCGGGCGGCCGCACTCACCCCGTCCGAAGCCTGCGCCTGCCAGGCCGACAGCGACTCGAAGTCGTCCAGCATGCGCTGCTGCGCGTGTGCCGTGGCAGCTGCCCCCAGCAGCAGCAATCCGATGAAGCGCCTCATCCCTTCACACTCCCCACCAGCAGGCCCTGGATGTAGTAACGCTGCAGTACCAGGAAAATTAGCAGCACCGGCACGATGGTGAGCACCGAGCCTGCCATCATCAGTTCGTTATCCTGCACGTGCTCGCGCGACAGCGACGCCAGGGCGACGGGCAGCGTGTAGTAGTCCTTGTCGGTCAACACGATCAGCGGCCACATGAAGTCGTTCCAGGTGCCGAGGAAGGTAAAGATCGCGAGCGTCACCAGGATCGGCGTCAGCAAGGGCAGCACGATGGAGCGGAAGATGCGCCACTCGCTGGCGCCGTCGATACGGGCCGCTTCCAGCAGCGCATCCGGCACCGACAGCGCATACTGTCGCACCAGGAAGATGCCGAATACGCTAGCCAGCGCCGGCACCAGCACGCCCGCATAGCTGTTCACAAGCCCCATCTGCTTCAGCAGCAGGAACAGCGGCAGCATCGCTACCTGGCTAGGGATGACCAGTGCGCCCAGCAATGTGCGGAACAGCTGGTCGCGGCCACGGAAACGCAGCTTGGCAAAGGCATAGCCCGCGCTGACATTGAACATCAGCGACAGCAAGGTGGCCGCGCTGGACAGCAAAAGGCTGTTGAACAGATAGCGCCCGATGCCTTCTTTTCCGAACAGTTCGCGGTAGTTCGCGATGGTGGCCGACTGCGGCAGGAAAGGCGGCGGGAAGGCGCTTGCTTCGCCGGGATACATCAGCGATACGGCCACCATCCACACCAGCGGGAACAGCGCCAGCAGTCCCGCTACCAGCATGATCCCGTTCAGCAGCAGCACCCTGCTCAAGGATGGCTTCATGCTTCGGCTCCTTTCGCAAAGCGCAGCTGCAGCAGGGTAATGGCGAACATGATCGCGAACAGCACGAAGGCAACGGCCGACGCCACGCCGAGGTTCCACCACTTGAATCCCTGCTCATACATGAAGTACAGCACGCTGACCGTGCTTTGCACCGGCCCGCCCTGCGTCATCACATAGGGTTCGGCGAACAGCTGGAAGTAGCCGGACATGCTGAGGATACTGACCATCAGCACCGTTGGCCCCAGCATGGGCCAGGTCACGTAGCGGAACTGTGCCCAGCTGCCGGCGCCGTCGATTGCCGCGGCTTCATACAAGTCCTGCGGAATGCTCTGCAGCCCCGCCAGCAGGATGATCATGTTGTAGCCGAAGTTCTTCCACACCGCGAACAGGATAATGGCGGGCATGGCCCAGTGCGGGTCGTTCAGCCAGTCGATGGGATCGATGCCGAAGAAACCGAGGCCGTAATTCAGCATGCCGTAACGCGTGTGCAGCAGGTAGCGCCAGATCACGGCCACTGCCACCAGCGAAGTCACGACTGGCGCGAAGTAAGCGGTACGGAACAGCCCTTTCAGGCGCGTGACGCGGGAATTCAGCAGCAGCGCGGCACCCAGCGAGGCCGCAATCGACAGCGGCACGCCCACCACCACGAAATAGAAGGTATTGCCGAGCGAACGCCAGAACAGCGGCGTTTGCAGCAATTCGATGTAGTTGCGCAGGCCGACAAAGCGCAGATTACCGATATCGGCCAGTGCATAGATATCGAAATCGGTCAGGCTCATGATGAGCGCAGCCCCCACCGGCAGGAAGAAGAATACCCCGATGGCCAGCAGGGCCGGCGCGACGAAGAACCAGGCGGCGCGTTCGCGGTTCATTGGCGCTGCTCCCGGTCCAGCATCCAGCGCCGCTTTTCGAGGATGCGGTCCACTTCCGCATCCAGTTCCACGACCGCATCGTCCACGCCGATGGCGCCGTGCGCAACGCGTTCGCCCATCACGCGCATGGCCGCCACAATGTTTTCCCATTCCGGCACCTTGGGCACCGGCTTCACATATTCCAGCTGCTCGCGGAAGGCGCGGGCGTAGGGATCCTTCGCCAGGCGCGGCACATCCCAGTTGCTGCGGCGCGGCGGCATATCGCCGGTGAGCTCATTGAATTTGTCTGCAACGTCCGTGCGTGACAGGTATTCCACCAGCTGCCACGCCGCTTCCGGATGGCGCGAGCTGCTGGCGATGGCCAGGCTGGAGCCGCCCGCAATCGCCGACGAGTAGCCGTTCGGCCCCGGCAGCCGCGCCGTCATCCAGCTGTCCTGCGCCGCTGCCGGAACGCGGCGGCGGAACTCGCCGATATTCCACGGCCCGGAGAAGTAGAAGGAGATAAAGTTCATGCTGAATTCGTGATACACGTTCGACACCCGCTCCATCGGCGCCAGCTTCCTGTCGAACATTTCCGCATACAGCGTCAGCGCGCGGCGGAAGGAGGCGCTGCGGAAGTTGCCGTAGCGGCCACCATCGCGCAGCAGGGGCTCGTCCTGCTGCAGCGCGAGGCCCAGCAGCGTCTCGTATTCCTCGTTCGGCAGCAGCACGGCGTAATTCTGCGGCCCCACCTTGCGCTTCACGGCCTCCATCACCTTCATCCATTCGCTCCAGGTCGTGGGCGGCTGGCGGTAGCCGAGCTGCGCCAGCAGCTTGCGGTTGTAGAACATCGCGCGGGTGTCCACATACCATGGCAGGCCATACAGCTTGCCGTCGATGACGTTGGTATCCCAGATGCCGTCGAAGTAGTCGCTGCGCTGGATATGCGGGGACTGCGCCACGTAGCCATCCAGCTGGATGAGCGCTTTCAGTGCATGGAACTCCGGCACCCAGGTATTCCCGAGCTGGAAAACGTCCGGCATCGCTTCGCCGGCAAATGCCGTCAGCAGCTTCTGGTGCGCTGCGGTCCACGGCAGCTGCTGCACCTCGACCCGGATGCCGGGATGCGTGCGCTCGAACTCCGGCACCAGCTGCGTTACCACCTCCCCTTCGCGTCCCATGGCCCAGAACTTGACCACGACGCGGCCGTCATCCGGCCGCGTGCAGGATGCCAGCAGGCCGCACAGCGCCAGCAGCGGAAGGACGAGGCGCAAACGCATCATTGGCGGTCCAGCCAGCCGCCGGTAAAGCCCGCACGAACCAGGCCGGTGCGGACCGCGGGATTCTTGCGCATCAGGCGCCACACGAAGTCATTGCGGTGATTCTCCGTCATCGCCAGGATAGGCCCCTGGTCGATGCCCAGATAATCGCCCGCCACCCAGCCCTTGCCGGGCACCACCTGGCCATGCTGCACCTTCACCTTGTACTGGAAGCTTGGGTTGAACGCATCGAGGAAGCCGTATTTACCGTAGATGAAGTCGCCGTAGCGCTGCTTCATGGCCTGCACGGCCGGCACCACCACTTCCGGCGCGAACGGCAGCGACGATGCGGCGGCGGTCGGCACGATGGTGCAGTCGTCGTAATGCTGCAGTCCACCCATGCCGCGTGCGGCATAGGTATGGAACGGAATCTTCTGTCCCTTGAACTCCAGCACCTTGTCGATCGGGCCATCGCTGGCCGTAATGCCCCAGACATCGGCGCCATAGCCCTCGCATTTCAGCGGATTCTCAATGGCATAGTCGCGCTGGGCCAGCGTGGCGCGGCGGCTGTTCTCGAAATAATCCATGCCGCGCTTGCGCATGTATTCGTCGCGGATGCCGCGGAAATCGATCCACACATGGCTGTACTGATGAATGAACAGTGCAGGGAATGTCAGGTGCTCACGGTTGTAAGGCTTGGCCCAGCTGCGTTCGTAAGTGCTGGTCCATGCCTTCCACGCGGAAGGATCGAGCGAGTGCGTCGGCGAGCCGAGCGCCAGCACATACAGCAGCATGGCTTCGTTATAGCCCTTCCAGTCGTAGTGGTTGAAGCCCTCTTCCGGCTTCCAGCCCAGCGTGACGGCTGGCGCATTGGCCGCCGCCCACTTCCAGTCCACGCGGGCGTAGATTTCGGCGGCGAGGCGGCGGATCTCCGTTTCCTGCGCGTCCTGGCCATCGAAATAGGACTGGCAGAACAGCGCGCCGGCCAGGAACAGCGCCGTATCGATGGTAGACAGCTCAACATCCTTGTAACGGGCGCCGGTCTTCATATCGAGGAAGTGATAGAAGAAGCCCTTGTAGCCCGTCATCCCCGCAGGCGCATCGCCCTGCGGCGCATCGCGGAAAAAGCGCAGCGTGGTCAGCACGCGGTCGCGCGCCTGCTGGCGCGTGATATAGCCGCGCTCCACGCCGATCGGGTAAGCCGTCAGGCCGAAACCGACCGAAGCCACACTGGAAAATGACGGCGTCGGCCAGCGGTCCGGCAGCAGGCCGTTGGCGGGGTTGGCCGTCTCCCAGAAGAAGCGGAAGGTGCGCTCCTGCAGGTCGTCGAACATGGGCGGCAGCGTATTGTCGCGCGCACTGGCGGGACCGCCGCAGAGGCTGGCGAGCAGCAGGAACAGGGCAAGGATGTGACGTAGCATGGCTGAATTCTCGGGTAAGTCAGGCAACAGGATCCCCGCCGTCCTTCATCTGGAGGACGGCAGGACGAACATCGGATGGCGCGCGCCTCAGAAGGCGTAGCGCATGCTCAGCTTCACGGTCCTCATCGGGCCGCCCATCGAGTTCTGCAATCCTACGTTCTTGTTGTCGCCGCCATAGCTGTTCTGCGGAGGATTGCTTGGGCCGCCGACCCAGCCATCATAGCCGCCGTAATTGATGTTGTTGAACAGGTTGATGACGTCCAGGCGGAAGGTGAGCGAACCGTAGCGCGACCCGACTTCCTTCGCCAGGCCCAGGTCGAACTGGGTGAAGTTATCCCCGTCGCCCTTGATCGACACGCAGTTGCTGAAGCCCGTGTGGCAGTCGGTGATACGGTAAGGCAGGCCTGAGCTCACGGTGGCCTTACCGCTGACCATCAGGCCCCATGGCAGCAGGTTCCCTGCCGTACCGGCCACCACCAGGCGGTGCTTCTCGACGTTGGTTGACGGATTCCAGGCATTCGCATAGCGGCCATAGGTCCAGTTGAAGATATCGTTGCTCCACTCCTTGTTGGTCATCTGCGCGTCGCTGTAGGTATAGGTCGCGTTCAGGCTCCAGTTCGAGGCGCGGGTGAACGGCTTTTCCATCTTCAGGTAGACCGTTTCGGTTTTGGCCTGGCTGACGAAATCGCCCAGGACCAGCGTGCCGAAGCCTGGCACCGAGCCCCACAGCGGATCGATCGGGCTCTGGGTGCCCCAGCCGCCTTGCGGATCGCGGTTGCCGCCGAACCAGTTGAACTGGTTGCGGCTGCGCGAATTGGTATAACCCACTTCGCCGTTCCAGATGCCGATGGCCTGGCGCAGGCCGAGGCTGAACTGGTCGGTATATGGCGCCTTGTGGTCGGTGCGCATCATCCAGATTTCGCCGCCCGGCTGCAGGTTCTTCTGCAGCTCGTCCAGCGCGTAATTGGCCACAGCGCGGTCATAGGCACGGCCCCAGCCGCCGAACACCACCGAGCTGCGGTCGCCCTGCAGGTCATACGAGAAGCCGAGGCGCGGCGCCCAGGCGTTCTTGAAGGACTTGCGGTTGCTGCCGTCGCTGATGAAGTTCTGGATATTGACGCCGCCCTTGGCCAGCGACTGCGCGTAAGTCTGCCCTGCGGGCGCGCCATCGCGCGGGTCCTGCTTGCCGAAGATTGCCACGCGGTCGGCCGGCGTTGCGTAGCCCTCGTTCAGCATATTGTTCTCGTAGTCGTAGCGCATGCCGAGATTCAGCTCCAGCTTCGGCGTGGCCTGCCAGTCATCCTGCAGGTAGATGCCGTACTGCGTGTTCTTGAAGTTCACGCCGACCGGCGGCAGCGCGGCATCGAACTTGGTAGTGGTCGCCACGCCAGTCACGTTGTCGATCAGTTTTTCATACATGTCCACGCTTCGCGAGGTGCCGGACAGGTCGTATTCCATGCGCTTGATCTTGAAGCCGCCCTTCAGCGTGTGGCTGCTGATGCCGGTGTAGGTAAGGTCATCCTGCAGCAGCAGGCCTTTCTGCTGGCGGAACTGGGCGTTCGGCGAACCGCCTTCGATCAGCACGTCCTTCACATTATTTGGCGTGTTGCTGGGCGAGATCAGGTACTTCACATAAGGTTCGGTGGCCGACGAGTGCGGGTTCCAGGTGTACTTCTCGTAGCCGACCCGCGCTTCGTTCACGAAGTCGCCGCGCGACCAGACGTGCTTGATATCGAAGCGGTCTTCGTTGTTATCGCGCGCCACATCGTTGCCTGGAAGGCTGAGCAGCTTGTTCTCCGGCACCAGGTCGGTCTCGCGGCGCACGCGCAGCGTGGCTTCGATGCGCTGCTCATCGGAGATCTGCGCATCGATCTTGCCCAGGAAGAGGTCTTCATCGAATTTCGACTGGATGGCGCCCTGCTTGGCCAGCAGGCCGGGCACCACGCCGGTATTCGGCAGCAGGTTGGCATTCTGCGCCAGCACCTGGCGCGGCTCCTCGATCTTCTTGCCTTCATAGGCGATGAAGAAGTGCGCCACATCCTTCTTGATCGGGCCGCCGATCGTAACGCCGAACTGGTCCTGGCTGGAGGATGGACGGCCGATGCCCTGCGCTTCGGCCTTCTTCTGGAACGGATCTTTCGCCGTCAGGTTGGTGCCGGTGTGGTCCCAGAACGCATCGCCATGGAACTCATTGGTGCCGGAACGGGTAACGGCCGTAATGGCCGCGCTGCTCACCTGGTCGAATTCCGCCTTGTAGTTCTGCGAAATGATCTTGTATTCGGCAATGGCCGACTGCGGGAAGGGGTTGCCCCGGCTGGAATCCAGGCCGGACACGCCGCCGCGCAGGATGTTGTTCTTCTGGCTCACGCCGTCGATGAACACATTCACATTGTCCTGGTTCTGGGCGCCGCTGCGCAGCGTTACATTACCCGACTGGTCCACGTCGAAACGCACGCCCGGCGCGAGGTCGGCGAAGGACAGGAAGTTGCGCGTTACCTGCGGCAGGCGTTCGATCTGGTCGCGCGATACCGTGGTGCCCACTTCCGGCGTCACCACATCGCGGCGGCTGGCCGCGCCCGTGATGACGACGGTCTGCGTGCCAGTGTTCAGGTTCAGGGTGCTGGTCTGGCCCACGTTCAGCGTGACGGTTTCGGTGGCGCGCTCAGCCACGCGGATCTGGTACACGCCCGGCGCGATATTCGGCAGCACGTAACTGCCGTCCTGGCGCGTGGTGGTGCGGTACACATAGCCGTTCTGCTGGTTGACGGCGCTCACGGGCGTCCCGGCCGGCGTGGCCGTCGTACCCGTGCTGACCTGGCCACGCAAGGTCGCGGTGCTCAGCTGCGCAGTGGCAGGCGTGGCGGCGAACAGTGCCGATGCCAGCGCAGCTGCCATGACGGACAGGCGCAAGCCCGGTGTGATATGCGATTGCTTTTTCATGGTTTGTCTCCGTTGATTTTTTGTTGTGCTGCCGGTTTAACTATTTGCTCGATCCCCTCACCACCAGCTCCGCCTTCAGCGTTTGCGCCGAGGCCGCGCCGTCACCGCTGCGCCCCACCAGTTCCGTGAGGCGCTCCAGTGCGCGCACGCCCAGTTCCGCAATGGGAACGCGGACGGTGGTCAGTGCCGGACTGACGTAGCGCGCAATCGGAATATCGTCGAAGCCTGCCAGCGCGATATCGCGCGGAATGGCCAGGCCTGCCTGCGTCAGCGCCAGCTGCGCGCCGATCGCCATCATGTCGTTGGCTGCGAACAGCGCGTCCGGCCGCTTGCCGGATGCAGCCAGCTGCTGCCCTACCCGCGCGCCGGATTCCTCGGAGAAGTCGCCTTCGAAAATCTGTTCGGGAACGCCGGGCAGCATCTCCGCCATCGCCGCGCGGTAGCCGCGCAGGCGCTCCTGGGCCTCGAAGTTCAGCTTCGGACCCGTGATAAAGGCAATGCGCTTGTGGCCGCAGCCTGCGAGATGGCGCACCATCTGCGCCGCGGCGCTGTAGTTGTCGATGGAAAGCGAGGAATACTGGCTGCCGCCCGCGCCGTTATTCAGCAGCACGATGGGCAGGTGCTCGGGCAGGTGTTCGGACAGGAATTCGGCATCCACATGGGGCGACATCACGATCAGGCCGTCGACGCGGCCGCGCATGGTGCGGATCGCCGCTGCCGCTTCGTCCGCGTCGCCGTGCAGGCTGGCCACCAGCAGGTGCAGGCCGCGGCTGCGCGCGGCGCCGTCGATCCCGCGGATCATCTCGGAGAAGAACTCGCCGTACAGGTCCGGCAGCAGCACGCCGACGGTGTCGGTAAGGCTGGTGCTCAGGCTGCGCGCGCCAACGTGGGGTACATAACGCAGCTTCTTCATTACGGCCAGGATGTGGTCGCGCGTCTCTTCGGTCACGGTGTCGTGCCCGTTCAGAACGCGCGACACGGAAGCGACGGATACCTGTGCCGCCTGCGCCACGTCCTTGATGGTAACTGCCATGCTATCTCCTGTCCCGGCCGCAAAATGTAACCGGTTACATTTCGCAGCGAGCAATAAATTGCTTTTATTTTTTGGAATGTCCGCCAATGTAACCGCTTACATGGCAGGCTGTAAAGCGGATTCTTCTATCGTGCGCCCTCTTCAAAAGGGAAGACGCGCCTGTTGCGCCCTGCTGCCATCGGTTAGACTTACAGTCGATTGCAGAACGATTTTGACTATGGATGCGCAATGGCGAACATGAGATTGACTGCCCCTGAGCTGGTGCCGGAGGCGAGCAAGCAAGACCCGGTGGCCAACTCCTCGCTGGAGAGCCGCCGCCACCAGATGTTCCCGACGCTGACGGAACAGGAAATGCACCGGCTGGCGCGCTTCGGCACGGTGCGCACTTACGGCAACGGGGTGCGCATCCTCGAAGCCGGGCACACCAGCTTCGGCATGCTGGTCACGCTGAAGGGCAGCATCGTGATCTGCCGCTACGATGGCCTGGGCAATACCTCCTTCATTACCGAACACGGGCCGGGCCACTTCACCGCGGAGGTGTCGCAACTGGCGGGCCGCCCTTCCCTCGTCAACGCAACGGCCAACGGCGAAACCGAAGTGATCGTCATCTCGCCGGAAAACCTGCGCGCGCTCGTGATCGCGGAGGCGGAGCTGGGCGAACGCATCGTGCGTGCGCTGATCCTGCGCCGCATGGGCCTGCTGGAGATCAACTCCGGCGGACCGGTGCTGGTGGCGCCGGCCGGCAACGACCGCCTGTTCTACCTGCAGAGCTTCCTGACCAGTAACGCCTATCCGCACACCATCCTCGATCCGAAGACCGATGCGCAGGCGCGCACGCTGTGCGAGTACTACCAGCCCACGGCCGAGGACTGGCCGCTGGTGGTGTGCCCGGACGGCAGCGTGAAGAAGAACCCGGGCAATGCCGAGATGGGCCGCTGCCTCGGCCTGCTGCCCGACCTCGACCCGGAAAAAGTATGGGATGTGATCGTGGTCGGCGCCGGTCCTGCCGGGCTGGCGACCGCCGTGTATGCAGGCTCGGAAGGCCTGTCGGTGCTGGCACTCGAACAGCGCGCCTATGGCGGGCAGGCCGCAGCGAGCGCCCGCATCGAAAACTATCTCGGCTTCCCGACCGGCATTTCCGGCAGCGCGCTGGCCGGACGCGCCTACGTGCAGGCGCAGAAGTTCGGCGTGGAAGTAGCGATTCCCGCGCATGCCGCGCGGCTGATCTGCGACACCTATCCTCTGCGCGTGGAGTTCGAAGACGGCACGCAGGTACAGGGCAGGAGCGTGGTGCTGTCCTGCGGCGCGCGCTACCGCAGGCCGCCGCTGGCCAACATCAAACAGTTTGAAGGCAAGGGCATTTACTACTGGGCCTCGCGCATTGAGGCGAACCTGTGCAAGACGGAAGAAGTCATCCTGGTCGGCGCCGGCAATTCGGCAGGCCAGGCGGCCGTTTTCCTGTCCTCGCATGCATCGAAGGTGCATATGGTGATCCGCGGCGACGGGCTCAAAGCGACCATGTCCACCTACCTGATCGACCGTATCAAGGCCACGCCGAACATCGTGCTGCACACGCATGAGGAAGTGGTGGGGCTGGAAGGCGACGAAGAAGGGCTGAAGCAGGTCCGCGTGCGTAATAACCGCTCGCTGGGCGAGAAGGTCTACGACGTGTGCCGCCTCTTCCTCTTCATCGGCGCCGATCCGAATACCGACTGGCTGAGCGACTGCGGCGTTGACGTTGATCCACAAGGCTTTATCCGCACCGGCTTCGACGTCACGAAAGCGCAGTGCAAGGCCAATTTCGCCAAAGGCGTGTATCCTGCCGATATGCCCGACCGCGCCGCGCTGGAGACCAGCGTGCCAGGCGTGTTCGCCATCGGCGACGTGCGCGCGGGCTCCACCAAGCGTGTGGCAGCAGGCGTCGGCGAAGGTGCGGCGGTTGTTTCGCAGATCCACTCCTTCCTTGCCAACCTGCCCTTGACCGTTAAATAGGAGACCAGGATGAACAAGAACACGATCTGTCTGTGGTACAGCCGGGATGCTGAAGAGGCTGCCAATTTCTACGCCAGCATCTTTCCCGACAGTAGCGTCGGCGCCGTGCACCGCGCCCCCGGCGATTTTCCGGGCGGTAAGGCCGGCCAGGTTCTGACAGTCGAGTTCACGGTCTGCGGCATTCCCTGCCTCGGCCTCAACGGCGGCGACGCCTTCAAGCAAAGCGAAGCCTTCTCTTTCCAGATCGCCACCGAAGACCAGGCGGAAACCGACCGCTACTGGAACGCCATCGTCGGCAACGGCGGCCAGGAAAGCGCCTGCGGCTGGTGCAAGGACAAATGGGGCCTGTCATGGCAGATCACGCCGCGCGCGCTGACCGAGGCCATGAAACAAGGCGGCGACGTCGCCAAACGCGCCTTTGCAGCCATGATGGAAATGGGCAAGATCGACGTGGCGAAGATTGAAGCTGCCGTTCGCGGCGCCTGAGCACTGACCCGCGGCAAACCATACGGCGCGGAATTTCACGATACTTAAGCGGCACTCGGATTTTAGGATTAACCTATCCCGGAGTACCGTATGGACTACCCGTCGCGTGATGAGATGGAAGCCAGGATCGCAACCGTTGAGGCAAGAGTAAGTGGCCGCGCTGCCACGTTTCAGGCTACCGTGGACGGCTATATCGCCCTGATGAATGAACGCGAGATCGAGGACAGGCAACGTTTTGATCGCATCGAAGCGATGGTGGCTGACATACAGGCACAGATCAGAAGCCTGAAGACTACCATCATCGTCACTGCGATCAGCACGGGAATCGCCGTCGGCCTGGGGATCGGGGCAATGAACGCTACGATGACGGCCACCATCCTCGCGGCCTTCGAGACCGGCTCGGGCGTTGCAGCTGCACAAGCAGAGATGAAGCGCAATGCAGATAGACTTATCGCGGCAGCCGAGGCGCTGGAAAAGCAGAGGGCGCAGCAAGAGCAGGAAGAGAAATAACATGGCCCCCACCTGCGTGGGGGCTTCCCGTCTTACTTGCCAGCCTGTTTAGGCGCTGTGCCGTCGCGCGACTTGCCGTTCACCTGCAGGCCCGCTTCGGACAGCTTGATGGCGTTCTTCTCGCCGATGCCTTTCACGCGGCTTTCCAGGTCAGCCCAGTCCTTGAACGGCGCTTTCGCGCGCTCTTCCATGATGGCTTTGGACTTCGCCGGACCAATGCCCTTCACCGAGTCCAGCGCGGCCTGGTCGGCCTTGTTGACATCAACCTGGGCCAGTGCGCTGCCCATCGTTGCGGCGATGAACGCCACAGCCATCATCAGCTTCTTCATCATGTCTTCCTCCAGGAAAGGTGGCCGGAGCGGGACGCCCCGGAGCCACTTGAACGTGAAGGATACGGCTGGTGTTGACTGTTTATGCTTGAGCTAACTCAAGTGTTGAACAACTCTTCGCGGGTGACGGTCGCCGTGCCCAATTTGCCGACCACGATGCCGCCCGCGCGGTTGGCGGTCTGCACCGCTTCGTTCCAGCTGGCGCCCGCGCCGAGCATGGCCGCCATGGTGGCGATTACCGTATCGCCCGCGCCGGATACGTCAAACACTTCGCGCGCATCGGCCGGGATGTGGAACTTGTCGTCGGCGGTGAACAGGGTCATGCCCTCTTCCGAACGCGTGAGCAGCAGCGCATCCAGCTTCAGTTCGGCGCGCAGGTTCTGCGCCTTGGTGGTGAGCTGCTCCTCGCTGCTCCAGCTGCCTACGATGCGTTTCAGTTCGCCCTTGTTCGGGGTGAGCACCGTGGCGCCCGCGTAGCGCGTGAAGTCGTCGCCCTTCGGATCGACCATCACCACCTTGCCTTCGGCACGGGCCGAGGCAATCATGTCCGCCACGTTCACCAGCGATCCCTTGGCATAGTCGGACAGGATGATGACGTTATAGTCCGGCAGCAGCGTCTTGAACTGCATCAGCTTGTTGCGCAGCACGGTATCGCTTGGCGGCTCTTCAAAGTCGATGCGCAGCATCTGCTGCTGGCGGCCGATCACGCGCAGCTTGATGATGGTGGAGATGGCTTCGTCGCGTTTCAGGTAGCTGTGGATGCCGCCGCCTTCCAGCAGCTGCTCCACCTGCGTGCCCGCTTCGTCGGCGCCGACGATACCCAGCAGGCCGGCATGCGCGCCCAGCGCTGCGGCATTGCGCGCCACGTTGGCGGCGCCGCCCAGGCGCGCTTCGCGCTTCTCGATGCGCACCACCGGCACCGGCGCTTCCGGCGAAATGCGGCTCACGTCGCCGAACCAGTAACGGTCCAGCATCACGTCGCCGACCACGAGGATGCGCACCTTGTCGAGGTCCGGGGCTTTATAGACGATTGGAGTAGTGCTCACGGCGTGCCCCTCAGTTCATCACATTCAGTTCTTCGGTACGGCGCGGCGGATAGGTCTCCCAGCGGCTGCAGCCGGGGCAGTGCCAGTAGAACTGGCGCGCCTTGAAGCCGCAGTGGCTGCACTGGTAGCGCGCCAGTTTCTGGGTGTAGCCATGCACCAGGTTCTTTACCATGGTGAGCTCGGTCATCACGGTGGGCGGCGCATCCAGCATGCGCGCTTCCAGGAACTTGTCGAGGCCCAGCAGCGTCGGCGTGCGGCGCAGCTCATTGCCCACCAGCTGGCGCGCGGCTTCCGTGCCTTCCAGTTCGCTGACGGCCTTGAACACTACTTCCAGCAGGTCGATGGACGAGGCCTGCTCCAGGTAGGAACGCAGCAGGCTGAGGCCCTCCTGCGGACGGCCCACCTTGCGGTAGCCGTCCATCAGGCGCTGCGCCACCAGCGCAACGTGCGGCACGCTTTGCTGCTCCACGCGGCGCCAGGTCGTCAGCGCGCCTTCCACATCGCCCTGCGCCAGCTGCACGTCGCCGCACAGGATCGTGGCGCGTACGTTGGTGCGGTCGGCCTGCAGCGCCTTCTCCAGCAGCGGCGTGGCCTCCTCCGGATGCAGCTTCACCAGCGCGTCCTGCGCCAGCTCGCAGTAGAACTGCGCGATCTCTTTCTGGCGCGTGCCGGCGCCTGCTTCCTGCAGGCCGATGGCGGCTTCGATAGCGCGCTCCCACTCCTTCTCGCGCTGGAAGATCTCCAGCAGCGCGCGGCGCGCCTGCACCGCGTATGAGGTTTCCAGCAGGCGGTTATAGGTTTCCTCGGCGCGGTCCAGCAGGCCGGCCTTCAGGTAATCCTGGCCCAGCTCATATTCGGCATGTGCGCGCTCGTCGGCCGGCAGATCGGGACGCGACAGCAGGTTCTGGTGCACGCGGATCGCGCGCTCGGTCTCGCCGCGGCGGCGGAACAGGTTGCCGAGGGCGAAGTGCATCTCCACCGTTTCCGGGTCGAGCTTCACGATCTCGATGAAGGAATCGATCGCCTTGTCCGGCTGGTCGTTCAGTAAATGATTGAGGCCCTTGAAGTAACCGCGCGGCAGCGTGCGCGATTCGGACACGAGCTGGCGGATATCCACACGCGCAGCAATCCATCCAAGGCCGAAGAATGCCGGGATGCCCAGCAGCCACCAGATTTCAAAATCCATGAGAAGTCCTTGATTACTGCTGCGCGTTCACGCTGTCAGGCGCCTGGTTGGCCTTGAGGGCCGAAATCTGCAGCGACTGGATGGTGGTTTTCTGCTTCGTCGATTCGCGCCGGTGGCGGAACACGGTGGGCGTCAGCGCCAGCACGCCAAGGACGGCGCCAGCCACGAAGAACACGAGCAGCATCAGCACCAGGGGGCCGCGCAATTCGTAATTGAGGAACAGGTGCAGGTCAACTTCCTGCGTATTTTTGAGGGCAAAACCAAAGAACAGGACAAACAACACAACGCCAACAACAGTGGAAATTATTTTCATCGTTTAGCATCCTCTGTTTCAAAAAAAAGGGGCAGGCCACGGCCCGCCCCTTTCAGACTCTCATTTGCAGAGACTCAGTCCTCGATGATCGGTTGCCCGACCATCGCATCGACCCGCTCGCGCAACTGCTTGCCCGGCTTGAAGTGGGGCACCCGTTTTTCGGGCACCATCACCTTGTCGCCGGACTTCGGGTTACGCCCGATGCGTGGCGGCCTGCTGTTCAGTGCAAAGCTGCCGAAGCCACGAATCTCGATACGCTGGCCGCTCGATAAAGCACCGGTCATCGCATCAAGAATCGTCTTGACGGCATACTCCGCATCCTTGGCCACCAGCTGGGAATAGCGCTCAGCCAGGCGGTTGATCAATTCGGACTTGGTCATCTACGTTTCGCAGAGAAGTCTTAGTTCTTGTTGTCCATCTTGGCTTTCAGCAGTGCGCCCAGGCTGGTGGTGCCCGATGCGGCGCTGCTGTCAGCTGCCATCTTCTGCATGGCTTCAGCGGTATCAGCATTGTCCTTCGCCTTGATGGACAGCTGGATGCTGCGAGCTTTGCGGTCGATGTTGATGACCAGGGCTTCAACGCTGTCGCCAACCTTGAAGTGGGTGCCGGCATCTTCCACGCGGTCGCGGGAGATTTCGGAAGCGCGCAGGTAGCCTTCAACTTCGTCGGACAGCTGCACCACAACACCTTTAGGCTCAACCGACTTCACGGTGCCGGTGACCAGGGAACCCTTGTCGTTCATGGCAGCGTAGTTGTTGAATGGGTCGCCTTCCAGTTGCTTCACGCCCAGCGAAACGCGCTCGCGTTCCACGTCGATGGCCAGAACAACCGCTTCCAGCTCGTCGCCCTTCTTGAACTTGCGCACGGCTTCTTCGCCAGGCTCGGTCCAGGACAGGTCGGACAGGTGCACCAGGCCGTCGATGTTGCCAGCCAGGCCGATGAACACGCCGAAGTCGGTGATCGACTTGATCGCGCCCTTGACCTTGTCGCCCTTCTTGTGGGTCACGCCGAAGTCGTCCCAAGGATTGGCCTTGCACTGCTTCATGCCCAGCGAAATACGACGACGCTCTTCGTCGATTTCCAGAACCATGACTTCCACTTCGTCGCCCAGCTGGACAACCTTGTTCGGAGCCACGTTCTTGTTGGTCCAGTCCATTTCGGAAACGTGCACCAGGCCTTCGATGCCCTGTTCCACTTCCACGAACGCGCCGTAGTCGGTCAGGTTGGTGACTTTACCGAACAGGCGGGTGCCTTGCGGGTAACGACGCGACAGGCCGGTCCAAGGATCGTCGCCCAGCTGCTTCACGCCCAGGGACACACGGTTCTTCTCCTGATCGTACTTCAGCACTTTGGCGGTGATCTCTTGACCCACGGTCAGCACTTCCGATGGGTGACGCACGCGGCGCCATGCCAGGTCGGTGATGTGCAGCAGGCCGTCGATGCCGCCCAGGTCCACGAACGCGCCGTAGTCGGTGATGTTCTTCACAACGCCGGTCACCACGGTGCCTTCTTTCAGCGTTTCCATCAGTTTCTGACGCTCTTCGCCCATCGAAGCTTCGATGACGGCGCGGCGGGACAGAACGACGTTGTTACGCTTGCGGTCCAGTTTGATAACCTTGAATTCGAGGGTCTTGCCTTCGAACGGGGTGGTGTCTTTGACAGGACGGGTGTCCACCAGCGAACCTGGCAGGAACGCGCGGATGCCGTTGGTCAGAACGGTCAGGCCGCCCTTGACTTTGCCATTGACGGTACCGACGACGATCTCGCCGGATTCCATTGCTTTTTCCAGCGCCAGCCACGAAGCCAGACGCTTGGCCTTGTCGCGCGACAGGATGGTATCGCCGAAACCATTTTCCAGCGATTCGATGGCCACGGAAACGAAGTCGCCTACTTTGACTTCCAGTTCGCCTTGGTCATTCTTGAATTCTTCAACAGGGATGAAAGCTTCCGATTTCAGGCCGGCGTTGACGATAACAAAGTTGTGGTCCAGACGCACGACTTCAGCGGAGATCACTTCGCCAGAGCGCATGTCTTGACGCGACAGGGACTCTTCGAAGAGGGCTGCGAAACTTTCCATTTAAATTAACTTCCAGGTTAGCCAGCAAGGCTCCCACTATGGGACTTCAACTGGGTTAGGGTTAAACACACGCTTCGGCGCACAGAGCGCGCCTAGGCACCAACATTCTTCCCGATGGCCGCATACCACTGGAGCACCTGTTCTACGGCGGCATCGGCCGACATATTCGAGGTATCCAGGACATGCGCCCCCTCTGCTGGGACGAGTGGCGCGATGGCCCGGTTCGTATCCCGGTCGTCCCGCGCTTTCAAATCCATCAGGAGGTCTTGCATATTAGCAGAAATTCCCTTGCCAATCAATTGCTTATAGCGGCGTTCGGCCCGCGCCTCCACGCTGGCGGTCAAAAACACCTTCAGCTGGGCGTGGGGAAAGATCACCGTGCCCATGTCCCGGCCGTCCGCCACGAGGCCTGGCGCCTTGCGGAAGCCCAGCTGCAGCCCGTACAGGGCCTGGCGCACTGCTGGCAAAGCAGCAATCTTTGATGCAGTATTGCCAACAACTTCCTGCCGGATGTCTTCGGTGACGTTTTCTTGCGACAGGAACACGGCGTCGCCGGTGAAATGGATGTTCAGGTGCTCGGCCAGCTTGGCCACGGCATGCTCATCGCTGAGGTCGGTATCGCGGCGCAGGGCCGACAGCGCGGTCAGCCGGTACAGGGCGCCGGAGTCCAGCAGATGAAAACCAAGGTGGTCGGCGACGCGGTGCGCGACGGTGCCCTTGCCGGAGGCAGTCGGGCCGTCGATGGTGATGACGGGGATGTTCGAGGTAGGCATAGGCGGATTTTAACCCGCCGCCCTGGGTAATTGGGGACAGACCCTAATTAAGCAATTAGGGTCTGTCCCCATTTTCAGAACTTGGCTTCGTGGGCGATGTTGGCGAAGGCGGTGAAGTAGTCGGGGAAGGTCTTGGCGACGCACTTCGGGTCGTTGATGCGCACCTCGGTGCCGCGCCGCATCGCGCCGTCCAGCGAGGCGAGCGAGAAGCACATGGCCATGCGGTGGTCGTCATAGGTGTCGATGGTGGCTGGGTTCAGCACCTTCGGCGGCGTCACGCACAGGTAGTCCGGGCCCTCTTCCACTTCCGCGCCCAGCTTGCGCAGCTCGGTGGCCATGGCCGCGATACGGTCGGTTTCCTTCACGCGCCAGCTGGCGATGTTGCGCAGCGTGCTTTTGCCATCGGCGTACAGCGCGGCAATTGCAATCGTCATCGCCGCATCGGGAATGTGGTTGAAGTCCGCATCGATGGCTTTCAGCGGGCCGCTGGACTTGGCTTCGATCCAGTTGTCACCCATCGTGATCTGCGCGCCCATCTGCTCCAGCGCGTGCACGAAGCGCACATCCCCCTGGATGGAGTCGCGGCCTACGCCTTCCACGCGGATTGGGCCGCCCGCAATCGCGCCGGCCGCCATGAAGTAGGAGGCCGAGGAAGCGTCACCTTCAACGTGGATATTGCCGGGGCTCTGGTAGCGCACGCCGCTCGGAATCGTGAAGGACTTCCATTCATCCTGTTCCACCACCACGCCGAAGCGGCGCATCAGGTTCAGCGTGATTTCTATATAGGGCTTGGAAATCAGTTCGCCTTCCACCTCGATTGTGACCGCGTGTTCGGCCGCCATCAGCGGCGCCACCATCAGCAGCGCGGTCAGGAACTGGCTCGACACATTGCCGCGCACCGACAGGCGCTTCGCTTCGAACTTTCCCTCGCGGATATGGAGCGGCGGATAACCGGCATTACCTGTGTATTCGATGTTCGCGCCGACGGCGTTCAGCGCGTCCACCAGGTCGCCGATCGGGCGCTCGTGCATGCGCGGCACGCCGTGCACCGTGTAGTCGCCGCCGATCACGGCCAGCGCCGCCGTCAGCGGACGGATCGCGGTGCCTGCATTGCCCATGAAGAGGTCCGCGCTGCGGTTCGGGAACTGTCCGTTCACGCCCTGGACGCGGTGGATGGTGCTGCCGCCATTGGCCTGCTCTTCCTTCCATTCCACGCCAAGCTTGCGCAGTGCGGCCAGCATGACCTGCGTGTCGTCCGAATCCAGCAGGTCGACGACCTTGGTTTCGCCTTCGGCCAGCGCGGCAAGCAGCAGCACGCGGTTGGAAATGCTCTTGGAACCCGGCAGGCGCACCACGCCTTCAACGTGCGTGACCGGCTTGAGGTCGATGTGTTCTGGGTATTGGCTCATGGCCCTGTCCTTAATCTTTGTCTTTCGGCTGCGGCGTCTCGGCCGCTTCGATGGCCTCGATCCAGCGCTGGCGCGCGCGCTGCGCGTTGCCGTACACGGTTTCGAGGGTTGCGCCGTCCCCGGCGGCAAGCCGGGCGCGCAGGTGCGTCAGTTGCGCCATGTAGGCGTCGAGCTCCGTCAGCAGCGCCTGCTGGTTGGCCAGGCTGATGTCGCGCCACATTTCCGGCGAACTGCCTGCAATGCGGGTGAAGTCGCGAAAGCCGCTGGCGGCGTACTGGAACAGCAGCTCGGCGTGCGGCTTGCGGGCGATGTCGTCCACCAGCGCGTAGGCCAGCAGGTGCGGCAGGTGGCTGACGGCGGCAAATACCTTGTCGTGTTCCTCCGGCGTGAGCGTGTGGATGATCGCTCCACAGGCTTTCCACGCCGCTGCAACGCGCTCCACATCTGCGCCGGTGTTTTCGGGCAGCGGGGTAAGCACGGCTTTCTTGCCGACATAGAGATTGTCGATGGCGGCGTCGGGGCCGTTGGTTTCGCGGCCTGCAATGGGGTGGCCGGGCACGAACTGGGCAATCTTGCTACCCAGCGCGGCGCGTGCGGCGGCGGCCACGTCGGTCTTGGTGCTGCCGGCGTCGGTGACGATGGCGCCGTCCGGCAGGTATGGTGCGATCAGGGCGAGGATGCGGCCCGTCTGCGCTACCGGAGCGGCCAGCATGATCAGGTCGGCGTCGCGCAGCGTGTCAGCCAACGCGGCAAGGTAAGCCGCATCGGCCGCTGCGCCGGATGAGGCGCCGGACGCGCCACCGGCACGCTGCGCCGCGGCGGAATCGGCTGGTGCGCTGGGGATGGGTCCAATCTCGTCGATGATGCCGAGCTGCTTCGCGCGTTCCAGCGAGGCCGGCGAGCGGTCGATGCCGACCACGCGCTGCACGGCGCCGGCCTTCTTCAGCGCCCGCGCAAACGAGCCGCCGATCAGGCCAACGCCGAAGAGGACGACTTTATTCAGCACGATTCTCCGCCAACGCCTTTTGCAAGGCAGCGATCAGCACCGCATTTTCCTGCGGCAGACCGATGGAAATGCGCAGCCACTGCGGCAGGCCGTAATTGCCCACCGGCCGCACGATGACGCCCTGCTTCAGCAGCGACAGGTTGACGCGGGCGCCCGCGCCGTCATCATCGCCCACCTTCACCAGCACGAAGTTGCCATGCGAAGGCACGTACTCGAGGCCCATCTGCTTGAAGGCCTCCACAAACTGCTCGTAGCCAGCCGCATTGTTGGCAGCGCTCTTTTCGAGGAAGGCCTTGTCGTTCAGCGCCGCGATGGCCGCCGCCTGCGCCAGCGAATTCACGTTGAAGGGCTGGCGCACGCGGTTCATCAGGTCCGTCAGTTCCGGCTGCGCCAGCGCGAAGCCAACGCGCAGTCCTGCCAGGCCGTAGGCCTTGGAGAAGGTGCGCGACACCAGCAGGTTCGGGTACTGGCGCACCCACGCTGCGGATTCATACTGGTCGCCGGCCGACAGGAACTCGTTGTAGGCCTCGTCCAGCACCACCACCACGTTCGAAGGCACCTTCTTCAGGAACGCCTCCAGCTCGGCGCCGGTCACGAAGGTGCCGGTCGGGTTGTTCGGGTTGGCGATGAAGACCAGGCGCGTGTCCGGAGCAATGGCGGCTGCCATGGCGTCCAGGTCGTGGCCGTGGTTCTTGGCCGGCACCACGATGTGGCGTGCGCCGATGCCTTGTGCAGCCAGCGCGTACACGGCGAAGGAATACTGCGCGTAGACGATGGACTGGCCCTTCTCCACGAAGGCCTTGGCGGCGATTTCGAGGATATCGTTGGAGCCGTTGCCCAGCGTGATCCACTCCATCGGCACGTCGTAGCGCTTCGACAGCGCCTGCTTCAGGTCGAAGGCATTGGCATCGGGATAGCGGCCCAGTTCAGCGGCAGCCTTGGCCATCGCCTCTTTTGCCGATTCCGGCACACCGAACGGATTCTCGTTCGATGCCAGCTTCACGATAGCCTCTTCATCGAGGCCGAACTCCCGCGCCACTTCCGAGATCGGCTTGCCAGCCTGGTAAGGAGCGATAGCGCGGACGTATTCAGGACCGAATTGCTTGGACATAGTTTTCTCTAAAGTCAGGTGAGGCTGGTCGGGTAGGAGCCCAGCACTTTGAAGAAGGCCGCGTTGCCCTGCAGGTCTGCGAGCGCACGCGCTACGGCCGGGGTCTGGACGTGGCCTTCGATATCAACATAAAAATAGTATTCCCAGGTGCCGGTGCGGGCCGGACGCGATTCGAAGCGCGTCATCGACACGCCGTGCTGCGACAGCGGCGCCAGCAAGGTGTACACCGCGCCCGCCTTGTTCGGCACCGCCAGCGCCAGCGAGGTACGGTCCTTGCCGGACGGCCCCACCGCATGCTGGCCGATCACGGCAAAGCGCGTGCGGTTATGCGGGTCATCCTGGATATTGCCCTTCACTACACCGAGGCCATACTGCACGCCCGCGCGCTCGCCGGCAATGGCGGCCACGCTGGCGTCGTCGCGCGCCATGCGCGCCGCTTCGGCGTTGGAGGACACGGCACGGCGCTCCAGCTGGGGGTAATTGTTGTTCAGCCAGATCTGGCACTGCGCCAGCGCCTGCGAATGCGCGCAGATCACGTTCACGCCGTCCATCAGGCCGGTGCGCGTCATCAGGCTGTGGCGCACGGCGATGGCGACTTCCCCGTTGATGGTGAGCGGCGTTTGCAGCAGCAGGTCCAGCGTGCGGCCGATGGCGCCTTCGGAGGAATTTTCGACCGGCACCACGCCGAAATCGGCGGTGCCGGCCTCGGTGGCGCGGAACACCTCATCGATGGAAGCGCAGGCCAGCGCCTCGACCGAGTGGCCGAACTGCTGGTGCACCGCCTGTTCGCTGAAAGTGCCCACCGGGCCGAGATAGGCGATGGCCAGGCGCTTTTCCAGCGAGCGGCATGCCGACATGATCTCGCGGAAGATGATCTGCACTTCCGTATCGCCCATCGGGCCGGGATTGCGGTCCGCCACGCCGCGCAGCACCTGCGCTTCGCGTTCGGGACGGAACACCGGCGCATTGGTTTCGGCTTTGACGTGGCCCACTTCCTGCGCGACTTTGGCGCGCCGGTTCAGCAGGTCCAGGATCTGCGCGTCGATCGAATCGATCTGTTCGCGCAGTGGTGTGAGTTTGTCTGTCATGGTCTGAATGCTTGCGTTTGAATGCTGCGGGCCTGGCCCGCCCAGGGGCGAAATCAGCGGCCCGCAAACTCGTTCAGGTAATCGACCAGCGCTTGCACGCCTTCGATCGGCATCGCGTTATAAATCGATGCCCGCATACCGCCGACGGACTTGTGGCCCTTCAGTTGCAGCAGCCCGCGCGCTTTGGCGCCGGCCAGGAATGCTTCGTTCTGCGATTCGTCGCGCAGGTAGAACGGTATGTTCATGCGCGAGCGATACTCCTTCGCGACCCGATTCTGGTAGAAATCGTCCGCGTCCAAAGCCGCGTACAGCAGCTTCGCTTTCTCAATATTACGCTGTTCCATGGCCGCCACGCCACCCTGCTTCTTCAGCCACTGGAAGGTGAGCCCGGCAATATAGATGCCGTAGGTGGGCGGCGTGTTGTACATCGATTCGTTCTCGGCCACATTCTTCCAGTCGAAGGCGGACGGGCAGATGGGCATCGCCCTGCCGATCAGGTCTTCGCGCACGATCACCAGCGTCACCCCGGCCGGGCCGATATTCTTCTGCGCGCCGCCGAAGATCACGCCGTACTTCGACACATCGACCTGGCGCGACAGGATGTGCGAGGACATGTCCGCCACCAGCGGCGTGTCGCCGTGCACGGTCGGCACGAAGTCGATCTCCACGCCGTCGATGGTCTCATTGGTGCACATGTGCAGGTAGGCGGCGCCCGGCGTGAGCTTCCACTCGGACTGCGGCGGCACGCTGGTGACGCCTTGGGCCGCCACATTCACCTTTGCATAACGCATCGCTTCCTTCACCGACTTGCTCGACCAGGAACCGGTCTGGATGAAGTCAATCTTCGGCGATTCCAGGCCGCCCAGCATATTCATCGGGATGATGGCGTTGTGGCCCAGCCCTCCACCCTGCATGAACAGGATCTTGTAGTTTGCAGGCACGGACAGCAGGTCGCGCACATCCTGCTCGGCGGCGCGGTAGATCGACAGGAATTCGGGACCGCGGTGACTCATCTCCATCACGGACATTCCGCTGCCATGCCAGTCCAGCATTTCGGCAGCAGCCTGCGCCAGCACCTCTTTCGGCAGTACGGCGGGGCCGGCGGAGAAGTTGTAGATGTTCGTCACAGCGGTAATCCTTCCTTATTTCTTCTTGTCCAGTTCCTGAATGGCCTTCTGAAGGCGCGGCTGCATGATGCGTTGCCCCATCTGCATGCTGTCATTCATCAGCTTCGGCATCAGCGTCAGTGTTTTGCGGCCGGTCGGCGTGCGGTAGAAGGCGGCCATGGCCTTCATGTCCTCAACCGTGTAATAGCGCGCATACAGCGGCACCATTTCCTCGATCATCGCGTCCACGATGCCGGGGTCGGAGAAGATCTTGTCCATCATTTCGGTGGCCATGGCCACCTTGCCATCCAGCTCGGCCAGTTTGGCGCTGCGCTGCGCCTCAGAGAGCTTAGCATCTGCGCGGATTGCCTGCTCGCCGCCGGCGCGCATCATGGCCGGCATCTGGCGCGACATCTGCGCAAAGGCTTCGGCCGTCACGGAGCGGAAATTCATTGCATCGAACAGCTCGCGTGCTGCGGCGGCTACGGCAGGGTCGGCCTCCTGCGCCATGGCCGGCGCCCCGGCGAAGGCCAGCGCGGCGAACAGTACTGCGGCGATTTTTCTCATGATCCCTGGGTAGAAAAACTACGGGCCCGGCCTGATTGCTCAGGCGGGGCCCGTTGGGTTGAGGCCTTATTCGGCCGGGGCTTCGGGTTCGCCGCCCGGCGCAGCCGCAGCTGCACCGCCTTCGGGTTCCAGCTCCACTTCGTCGATGTCCGCTTCCACGATGCGCTGCAGGCCGGACAGCTTGGTGCCGTCTTCCACCGCAATCAGGGTCACGCCCTGGGTTGCGCGGCCCATCTCGCGGATCTCGGAAACGCGGGTGCGGATCAGCACACCGCCGGTCGTGATCAGCATGATCTCGTCCGAAGCATCCACCAGCGTTGCCGCCACCACCTTGCCGTTACGCTCGGAGGTCTGGATAGCGATCATGCCCTTGGTGCCGCGGCCGTGGCGGGTGTACTCGGTGATCGGGGTACGCTTGCCGAAGCCGTTCTCGGTTGCCGTGAGCACGGACTGCTGCTCGTTCTCGGCCACCAGCAGCGCGATCACGTTCTGGCCTTCTTCCAGGTTCATGCCGCGCACGCCGCGCGCGGTACGGCCCATAGGACGCACATCGTTCTCGTCGAAGCGCACCGCCTTGCCGCCGTCGGAGAACAGCATCACATCGTGCTTGCCGTCGGTCAGTGCAGCGCCGATCAGGAAGTCGCCCTCGTCCAGGTCCACGGCAATGATGCCGGCCTTGCGCGGGTTGCTGAAGTCTTTCAGCGGCGTCTTCTTCACGGTGCCCAGGCTGGTGGACATGAACACGTAGTGGTCTTCCGGGAAGGTGCGGTTTTCGCCGGACAGCGGCAGCACCACGGTGATCTTCTCGTTGTCCTGCAGCGGGAACATGTTCACGATAGGCTTGCCGCGCGAGTTGCGCGAGCCTTGCGGCACTTCCCATACCTTCAGCCAGTACATGCGGCCGCGGTTCGAGAAGCACAGGATGTAGTCGTGCGTGTTCGCGATGAACAGCTGGTCGATCCAGTCCTCGTCCTTGGTTGCCATGGCCTGCTTGCCGCGCCCGCCGCGCTTCTGCGCGCGGTATTCGGAGATCGGCTGGGCCTTCATATAGCCCATGTGCGACAGCGTCACCACCATGTCCTGCGGCGTGATCAGGTCTTCCGTTTCCAGGTCGGTGGCATTGTGCTCGATGGTGGAACGGCGCGCGTCCTTCTCGCCGTATTCCAGCTTCGATGCGGTCAGTTCGTCCGTGATGATGGCGGTCACGCGGGCCGGCTTGGCCAGGATGTCCAGCAGGTCGGCGATCTGCGCCATCACGTCCTTGTACTCGTTGACGATCTTGTCCTGTTCCAGGCCGGTCAGGCGCTGCAGGCGCATCTGCAGGATTTCCTGCGCCTGTTCGTCGGACAGCTTGTACAGGCCATCGGGCTGCAGGCCGTAGTGCTTCGGCAGGTGCTCGGGACGGAAGGCTTCAATGCCCGCCTGGCCTTCGTCGCCGGTGCGCGCCAGCATCTCGCGCACGAGCGAGGAATCCCAGGCCTTGGCCATCAGTTCCGTTTTCGCCAGCGGCGGCGTCGGCGCGGCCTTGATGATGGCGATGAATTCATCGATATTGGCCAGCGCAACCGCCAGGCCTTCCAGCACGTGGCCGCGTTCGCGCGCCTTGCGCAGCTCGAACACGGTACGGCGCGTGACCACTTCGCGGCGGTGCGACAGGAAGGTGGACAGCATGTCCTTCAGGTTCATCAGCTTCGGCTGGCCATCCACCAGGGCCACCATATTCATGCCGAAGGTGTCCTGCAACTGGGTCTGCTTGTACAGGTTGTTCAGCACCACTTCCGGCACTTCGCCGCGTTTCAGCTCGATCACCACGCGCATGCCCGACTTGTCGGACTCGTCGCGGATATCGGAAATGCCTTCCAGCTTCTTGTCGCGCACGTTCTCGGCGATGCGCTCCAGCAGGGACTTCTTGTTGACCTGGTATGGCAGCTCATCGACGATGATCGCGATGCGGCCGCCTTCCTTGCCGTATTCCTCGAAGTGGGTCTTGGCGCGCATCACCACGCGGCCGCGGCCGGTGCGGTAGCCGTCGCGCACGCCGGACACGCCGTAGATGATGCCGGCGGTCGGGAAGTCCGGCGCCGGGATCAGTTCGATCAGCTCGTCGATCGAGCAGTCCGGATTCTTCAGCACGTGCAGCGCGCCGTTGATCACTTCCGACAGGTTGTGCGGCGGGATGTTGGTGGCCATACCCACGGCGATGCCGGAGGAGCCGTTGATCAGCAGGTTCGGCAGCTTGGTCGGCAGGACGGTAGGCTCTTTCTCCTTGCCGTCGTAGTTCGGGGCGAAATCGACGGTTTCCTTGTCGATATCGGCCAGCAGTTCGCCGGCAATCTTGTCCAGGCGGCACTCGGTATAACGCATTGCCGCCGCGTTGTCGCCGTCGATGGAGCCGAAGTTGCCCTGGCCGTCCACCAGCATGTAGCGCAGCGAGAAGTCCTGCGCCATACGCACCAGCGTGTCGTAAATGGAGGCGTCGCCGTGCGGGTGGTATTTACCCATGACTTCACCCACCACACGCGCGCACTTCACGTAAGGACGGTTCCACACGTTGTTCAGTTCATGCATCCCGTACAGGACGCGGCGGTGCACCGGCTTGAGGCCGTCGCGCGCATCCGGCAAGGCCCGGCCCACGATCACGCTCATGGCGTAATCGAGGTAGCTCTTGCGCATCTCTTCTTCGAGGGAAATTGGGATTGTTTCTTTTGCGAATTGATCCATTGGCGGGTCGAGTTCTCTATTCCGGTTGGTTCAGCCTGCTGGGGACGCACTGCAGACAATCGCACGATTTTAGCATGGCGCAACAGCCCCCAGTCCATTTCGGCAAACCGCCCGCTTTGCCCATCCGTTCGCGGTGGTGCACTGCCGCACAGACCAGCACAAAACCGGTGCATTACTGTCATGTAATCGTGCTGACATATTTCATCTTTAATATCATGTTCGCTCGTTGCACAAATACAACATTTTGGTCGAACGCGCGAAACTCTTAATTTGCCCCCTCCGGTGCGAATTTTTTGAGTGTGGCAAAATGGACTGAAACGTAATTAACTGTTTCGCAATCAGGGAAAATGCGGACGGTGCGCCCCATAGTAGTGCGTGTGGCCGTCATGGTAATATTTCGCCCCACGCAACACACGACGTTTTCTGCGGAATCACGAAAGGAAAGAAAAATATGAAAAAACTGATTACAACCCTCCTCGCAGCTTCGGCAATGCTGTCCGGCCTGGCCATGGCACAGGACAAGCCGACCGCGCCACCTTTCGCTCCGGTCACTGTTGACATCAAGGCCCCAACCCCGAAAAGCGCCTATGTGCAGGACGCGCGCGGCATCATCGCCCGCAACCCGTTCGGCCTGTGCTGGCGCACCGGCTACTGGACCCCGGCCGATGCCGTGCCAGGCTGCGACCTGCCAATCTGCGTGGAACCGGAGAAACTGGAAAACGGCAAGTGCGTAGCACCGCCGCCACCGCCTCCACCAGCCGCTCCGGCACCTGCCCCGGCGCCAGCACCTGCTCCAGCCCCGGCGCCGACTTCGGAAAAAGTGTCCTTCGCCGCGGACGCCTTCTTCGACTTCGACAAGGCCGTGCTGAAGCCTGAAGGCAAAGCCAAGCTGGATGACCTGACCTCGAAACTGGGCACCATCAACCTGGAAGTCATCATCGCCGTGGGCCACACCGACTCCGTGGGCACCGATGCTTACAACGACAAGCTGTCCGTGCGCCGCGCCGAAGCCGTGAAAGCTTATCTGCTGAGCAAGGGCGTGGACGCCAACCGCGTGTACACCGAAGGCAAAGGCGAGAAGCAGCCAGTGGCCGACAACAAGACCGCCGAAGGCCGCGCGAAGAACCGCCGCGTGGAAATCGAAGTGGTCGGCACCCGCAGCACCAAGTAAGACTGCTGCAATGCCACACAAACCCCGCTCCGGCGGGGTTTTTTTTCGTCCCGAACTATGGGTCACAGCAATTTCCCGCTATGATGCGGGCTATGAATGCCGACCCATTAGAACTGCAAAAATTCAGTGAACTGGCCCACCGCTGGTGGGATCCAACGTCCGAGTTCCGTCCCCTGCACGAGATCAATCCGCTGCGCCTGGAATGGATCAATGCGCGCGCGCCGCTGGCGGGCCGCAAGGTGATCGATATCGGCTGCGGCGGGGGCATCCTGTCCGAATCGATGGCGCGCAAGGGCGCCAGTGTGACGGGCATCGACCTGTCCGAAAAGGCGCTGAGAGTGGCCGACCTGCACAGCCTGGAATCCGGGGTACAGGTGCGCTACAAGCTGATTGCCGCTGAAGAGATGGCGGCCCAGGAAGCCGGCCAGTTCGACGTGGTGACGTGCATGGAAATGCTGGAACACGTGCCCGATCCGGGCTCCATCGTGCGCGCCGCGGCAGCGCTGGTAAAACCGGGCGGCCATGTGTTTTTCTCAACGATCAACCGCAATCCCAAGGCTTATCTCCACGCCGTGATCGGCGCCGAATACCTCCTGCGCATGCTGCCGCGCGGCACCCACGATTACGAGAAATTCATCACCCCGGCCGAGCTGTCGCAATACGTGCGCACTGCCGGCCTGCAGGTGGAGAGCCTGAAGGGCATGGGTTACAACCCGCTAACCCGTTTCTATTCCCTCAATAATGACACCAGCGTTAACTACCTGATGTCCACCACCCGCCCTGAATAAGCTTCCCCCATCATGAGCATTGTTACCGCACCGCGCGCCATCCTGTTCGATCTCGACGGCACCCTGGCCGACACCGCGCCGGACCTTGCTGCGGCCGTTAACAAGCTGCGCACGGTGCGCGGCCTGGAGCCCACGCCCTACGCCATCCTGCGCCCCACGGCTTCGGCCGGCGCGCGCGGCATGATCGGCGCCTCCTTCGGCCTCACGCCGGAAGACGCGGGCTACGAGGAGCTGCGCATGGGCTTCTTCGACAATTACGAAGCGGCCATGTATGTGCACAGCACCCTGTTCGAGGGTGTGGACGCGCTGCTGTCGGGAATTGAGGCGGCGGGCATGAAATGGGGCATTGTCACCAACAAGCCCGCGCGTTTTACCGATCCGCTGATGCCCATGATCGGCCTGCACCATGCGGGCTGCATCGTATCCGGCGACACTACCCCGCATCCCAAACCGCATCCCGCTCCCCTGCTGGAAGCGGCCCGCCGCCTCGACCTGGCGCCGGAAGACTGCTGGTATGTGGGCGATGACCTGCGCGATGTGCAGGCCGGCCGTGCCGCGGGCATGCGCACCGTGGCTTGCGAATGGGGTTACTGCGGCGCGAGCGAACCGGCGACCTGGAACGCCGACCATTCCCTGGCATCGCCGCTGGCGCTGCTGGACCTGATTCGTTCTACCGTGCGCTCCCAGCTGGCCGCCTGAATTCTCACGAATTTGTCGTTGCCACAAGACAATTATCCCTCACATCGTTATTGCCTACTTTCAACACTTAAGCGTACTATAGGCAGAGTAAGCAAGAATCATAATAACCCAGCAACTTGTCGACGGAGACTGGAATGCCTGGTGACGACTTGACCGAGCAGTCTCTTATCCCGCGTAGCAGCGCTCCGCAGATCTGGACTGCGACGATTGCAGAGCCCAAATTTTACTGGTACGACCTGCTGGTCGGCGGCGGCCCGCTGCCCGACTTCCGCGATCCTATCGGCCGCTACCTGCGCCGCCTGCAGTTCGCGCTGGACGGCACGATGGAAAAACGCCTGATCTATATGGTGATCTCGCGTCCGCGCGTGCGCATCGACCCCAAGCGCCAGGTAAGCTGGGGCTTTTTCTCGCTCAAACTGACGGTCCCGGTGCTGATCGGCCCGGAAGAAAAGAAGAGCACCATTTCCGTCGATCTGGAAGTTCCATTCGAAGCCACCTACAAGAAGCCGCTGGTGACGCTGGAAGAGCGCTTCATCACGCTGAACTGGGGCTCGATGATCGAGACCTACAGCATCCATGACCTGATCCAGCATTTCGACACGGGCCTGAAAGCGCCGAGCAAAGTACTGTACATCGGCCAGACGCGCGACCCGGCAGCCCGCCTCGCCAAAGGCTCGCACCCCATCGTGAACTCGCTGCACGATGCGAACTACGAGAACGATACCTTCATCCTTATCACCCGCTTCAAGGTGGCGGTGGATACGGAAGCGCGCGACATGTCCGAGGAAGCTTCCGTGCGCACCCAGATGGACGTGCTGGAAGCGGCGCTGATCCGCTACTTCGAAGGCCCCTCGCCGCGCCTGCGCAGCGACGTGGAAGTCGGCGTGCGCCGCGAGCGCATGGAAAACCTGCAGGACACCTATTACATCGAGCGCGTGACCGTCGACCTGGGCTTCAAGCAGGCCGACAGCTTCTTCGACCTGCAGTCCGACCATGCGGGGAAGTCGCGCCGCCACCTGTTCGAGTGCGTGTTCGACAACGGCCATGCGGTCGTCAAGCGCCTGTCCGAAAGCGCCCGTCCGCTGATCAGCCTGGACTCCTGACCAAACAGCTTTTTTTGAGTAGCTTTTTTGTTATCGGCCATGCAGAATTGCGGTGTTAATCACCGCAATTTTTTTTTCCGATGCCCTCCCCTGAACGCCCTTCCGATGCCGCCGCTTTCCGCAAGCGCCTGCTGGTGCTCGCCATCATTGCCGCCTGCGGCCTCGCGCTGCTGACAGGACGCCTGATCTGGCTGCAGGCCGGCCAGTGAACCGCGGCATCAGCCTCACACCCCGTCCCTGGGACCGCATCGGCCGCTGCCTCGTCCTGGACTGGCCGCTCGCCGCCTGCATCGGCGCCCTGCTGGCGGCGGGCCTCATCACGCTGTATTCCGCAGCCGCCGATTTCCCGGGTCGCTTCGAACTTCAGCTGCGCAATATCCTGATCGCGCTCGGCATCATGTGGGCCGCGGCAAACGTGAAGCCTGCACAGCTGCAGCGCCTTGCGCCTGCGGCGTATGCGGTGGGCGTGCTGCTCCTGCTGGCCGTATTCATCGCGGGCGTCAGCAAGAAAGGCGCGCAGCGCTGGCTGCACATCGGCTTCGACATCCAGCCGTCCGAAATCATGAAGATCGCCATGCCGCTGATGCTCGCCTGGTTCTTCCACCAGTACGCAGCCATGCAGCGCTGGCCGCGCTTCATCGCCGCCGCCGTGCTGCTGGCGCTTCCTGTTGGCCTCATCATGAAGCAGCCGGACCTCGGCACGGCGCTGCTGGTGCTGGCTGCCGGTTTCTATGTGATCCTGCTGGCGGGCCTGTCATGGAAAGCGCTTGGCGGCCTGGCGCTGGCGGGCCTCATCGCCATGCCCCTCAGCTGGCCGCTGCTGCACGACTACCAGCGCCAGCGCGTGCTGACGCTGCTCGACCCGGCAGCGGACCCGATGGGCAAAGGCTTCCAGATCATCCAGAGCGGCATCGCCATTGGTTCGGGCGGCGTGTCGGGCAAGGGCTGGCTGGAAGGCTCGCAAGGCCATCTCGGCTTCATTCCGGAACGCTCGACGGACTTCATTTTCTCGGTCTACGCCGAGGAATTCGGCCTGACGGGGAACATCATCCTGCTGCTGCTCTACTTCGCCCTGATCGTGCGCGGCCTGCAGATCACCTCGCGCGCCATCACCACCTTCTCGCGCCTGCTGGGCGGCGCCATCACGATGATCTTCTTCACCTACGCCTTTGTGAACATCGGCATGGTGAGCGGCATCTTCCCCGTGGTTGGCGTGCCCCTGCCCTTCTTCAGCTACGGCGGCACCGCGCTGATGACGCTCGGCCTCGGCGCGGGCATCCTCATGAGCATCCGCCGCGAATCGCGCTGAACGGCTCAGCGCATGCGCGGCAGCCACATGCCCATGGTAGCCACGGCGACCCCGGCGGCAGTGGCCAGTGCCAGCACCAGCAGCAGGCCCGCCATCGCATACTGCGCAGCGGGCGTTCCGCGCTCCTTGCTGCGCAGGTAGAGCTCCAGCACCGCCAGCGGCAGCAGGTACTGTGCGAAGGAAAGCACGCTGAGGAAAACGCCCACGAAGGTTTTGGGATCGAAGCCGGCCGGCCTGCCATGGACGGCAATCCAGAACATCAGCACGATCCGGAAGAACCACACGCCGCTGACGGCCAGGAACAGGCGCAGCGCCCAGCGCCGGTGCTCGGCGAATCTGCGCGCCATCGCGGTGCGCAAGGCCATGCCCGCAAACGCGAGAATCAGGAGGCCGTTCAGGCTCACTCCCAGATGCTGCGTGAAATCGCCCACCGCGCCGCGGAACCAGACCATATACAGGCCGGTAACGCTTGCCACGACCGCACTGGCCAGGTAAACCCGTCCGTTCCAGCGGTGAAAGGCCGGGGCACGGGCACGCAGGACGGGAAGCAGCTGGAGCGCGCCGCCCAGCATCACCAGCACCGCCAGCAGCAGATGCGCGCCAATGGCGAGATTGCCCCGCGTATCACCCGCGATATAGCCGCCCTGCATCACCACATTCCAGCCGCTCAGGTCGTGGCGCAAGGCCGCTCCTCCGTAGACCGTGGCGACATAAGCCACAAAGATAAACTGCCCGCTGACTGCCACCGCAGTCCAGAATGCCGCAGCCCATCGCAATGCCGGTATCCCTGGTGCCATCTCCTGCCTCCACTCATGTTGTACATGGCCGGACGATAGCTGCCCGCCTTGCCAGCCGGGCGCAAACTGCGGTGCCGGTGCGACGAAAGACGGTTTTCGGGGCTTGAATGACGGCCGCACTGCGGGTAAGGTGAGTGGATGACCAGGGCCCTGCGTATTCCATCCATCCTCACGGCAGCCTTACCGGGCGCAAGGCATGTGCTCGTGGTGAGCATCTTCACGCTGCTGCTGTCATGGCTGCTGCATTCGCTCACCCGCACGCCGTTTGCCCTTGTCATCGGCCGCGTGGGCTTTGTGGCCGCCTGCATGCTGCTGGCCTATTCGGCGGCAGGCAAGCTGCATCCGCGCTGGCTCACGCCTTCCTCGGCGCGCCTGCTGGCCGTGGCGCTGATGGCGCCGCTGGCTTCGCTGGGTTCCGCAATCCTGTCGCAAGGCGCCGGCTTTGTGCAATACCTGGGCAGGACCGAAACACTGGTCGGCCATATCCTGATGGCGGTGCTGGCCCTGCTGTTCGGCATTCCGTTTTCGCTGATGGCGCTGCGCACCGAGCGCAAGGAGCGTGAAAAGACGGAAAAGCTGCAGGCCGAACTGGACAGGAACAGGCTGGAGCGCGAGCTGCTCGACGCCCGCCTGCGGCTGCTGCAAGCCCAGATCGAACCGCACTTCCTGTTCAATACGCTCGCCAATATCGAGGCGCTGGTGGCCTCCGGTTCCGATAACGCGGGGCCGGTGCTGCGGCACCTGATTGCCTACCTGCGCGCCGCCATGCCGCGCCTGAACGACGCAGGGGCAACGCTGGGCGCCGAACTGGAACTGGTGCGCGCCTACCTCGAACTGATGCACCTGCGGATGCCGGACCGGCTGCAGTTCGAGGTGGCGCCCCTGCCTGGCCTGGCGTCGCTGCGCTTCCCGTCCATGGCCCTGCTCACGCTGGCCGAAAACGCCGTCCGCCACGGCATCGACCCGAGCATCGATGGCGGCCGCATCGAAGTCGGCGGCGGCCGCAACGACGACGGTTCGGTGCGGCTGTGGGTGCGCGATACCGGCGCCGGCATGGCCCACACCGCGGCCCCCGGCACGGGCCTGTCGAACGTCCAGGCGCGGCTGAAGGCGTGGTTCGGCGAGAGCGCGGCGCTGCAGCTGCACGAAGAGATGCCGCATGGCGTGCGCGTTGAACTGCATTTCCAGGTGAAAGAGAATCCATGAAGCCGGTGAGCGCCTTGATTGTCGATGACGAACCCCTGCTGCGCGAGCGCCTTCGCGCGCATCTCGCCCGGCTATGGCCTGAGCTGGCGCTGGTGGATGACGCCCGCAACGGGCCGGAAGCGCTGGAACTGTTCGAACTCCATGCGCCGCAGGTCGTTTTCATGGACATCCATATGCCGGGCCTGAACGGCATCGAGACGGCACGCGCGCTGGGCCGCCGTGCGCACCTGGTATTCGTCACGGCTTACGAGCAGTATGCAGTGCAGGCATTCGAACAGGGAGCGGTCGACTATCTCGTCAAGCCCATCATCCCGGAACGGCTGGCGGATACCGTGGAACGCCTGAAGCAAAAGCTGCAGGCGCCGATCCCGGCTGCCGATGCCCTGGATGCGCTGCTACGGCAACTGGCAGGCCGGTCCGCAGCCCGGGCGCAGCCTTTCCTCCAGTGGATCAGGGCCTCAGTTGGCGCCAGCGTGCGCCTTATCCCGGTCGAACAGGTGCATTACCTGCGCGCCGAAGACAAATATACGCTCGTGGCATGGGCGGAAGGTGAAGCGCTCATCCGCAAGAGCATCCGTGAGCTGGCGGAAGAACTTGATCCTGCACGCTTCGTGCAGACCCACCGTTCCGTCATCGTCAACCTTTCCTGTGTTGCGGAAGTGGTGCGCGGCGTGAACGAAACCGCGGACCTCCACCTGCGCGGACGCAGCGAAGTACTTCCCGTCAGCCGGAACTACCTGCACCACTTCCGCCAGATGTAGCTGCGCGGGCATGTGCCCTGCGCCAGGCCGCTGGCGGCGCACCGACAATGCGGCGGAAGGCGCGCGAGAAAGAAGCCTCGGACTCATAGCCCACTTCGCAGGCGATGGCCGCGACCGTCGCACTCGAGCTGCGCAGCCGGCCGGCCGCCACCTGCATGCGCCAGTTGATCAGGTATTGCGCCGGCGTTTGCCCGATGAGCGCTGCGAAGCGCTCGTACAGCACGGAACGCGACAGGCCAACGCGCGCGCCCAGTTCCTCGCCGGTCCAGCCATGGCCGGGATCTTCATGGATCAGGGCCAGCACGCGCCCTATCTGGCGGTCCTGCAGGCCCGCCAGCCAGCCGTGCCGCTCTTCGCCTTGCAATGCCGTGTGGCGGCACAGCGCATCGAGGAACATCAGTTCAGTCATGCGTTCCAGCATGGCCGGTGCGCCGGGCTGGCGGGCACGCAGCGCATCGATCGCCTGCACCAGGAGGCAGGCAATCCAGTTTCCGCTTTCCGCTCCGCGCACGCTCAGCATCTCCGGCAGGGTGGCGAGCAAGGGATTGAAAGGCTGCGCATCGCAGCCGAGAACGCCGCTCAGCACACGCACGGTTGCTGGCGTGTCGCCTGCATTCGCGCGCCGCGCATGCGTGGCACCTTCGCTGCTGGCCAGCATGCACGCATGGCCGTGCGGGAAGATGATGAAGTCGCCCGCTTCCAGCAGCACCCACTCGCCCCCCGGAGTGCTGCACCAGCACCGGCCCCGCAACACGGCGTGGAAACCCATGACGTGGTCGGCCTGCAGCACCGCGCCGGCCGGTGCGGGCGCCTCCGTGGCGAAGTCGCCGCCGCACTCCATATCGGAACAGACGGCGCCGCGCAGCCGCAGCTTGCGCAGCACGCCGGACAGCAGGTCAGGAGACATGAACGGCCGCCGTTTGCCCCGCGCTCAGGCGCTTGCGGTGGAAGGATCGATGATGGCCACGACTTCCGATACGCGGTTCGCAGGGAAGCCGCTTTTACGCGCATGTTCCTCGATGATCGCCTTGTCCTTGGCCAGGTAGACGCAGTAGGTCTTGTCGGCGACGATGAACGATTCCTGCCACTGGATGTCATTCCCCAGCTCATTCAGCGCCTTGTTGGAAACTTTGGCAATCGTGCAAAAACCTTCAGCGGTGTTGCCATGGATGCCAGGCACGTCGCGTTCGATGATAAATTTCTTCAGCATGGTGATTCTCCTTTCAGGTTGTGGATCCGTCGCAACATGCGGCTGCAGCTTTGACGGGAAGCGCTACTGTCCCAGATGCGAAACGTTGACGTAAGGGGGAAACTCTGCCAAAAGTGAAGGGCAATATGGACTCCCGGGCGGCATTGGCGTTCCAGCCACCGTCATTTGGCAGAAAAGCCCTCGCCCTCCGTGAGATAGTGCCTGTCTTGCCTGCCACGACGAAGCCGCACAGAAGATGCGGCCATCATTTCGGGGAAACGCTATGAATGAGAAACCGGGCCTCCAGGCCCAGGGCAAGGAGGCGTCCGTGCGCCAGCTTACACGGGTAACAGTATTGATGGTCGACGCAACCTATGCGTCGCCCGCGCTGGGGCCGCTCGATATCTTCCACTCCGCAGGCCGCCTGTGGAACGGCTTTCACGGCCTGCCGCATATGCCGTGCTTCGACGTGCAGCTGGCCTCAACCGACCGCCACCAGCTCGACTGCGTGGGTGCGCTGGGCATTACGCCACATGTCAACCTGCTCGACATTACGGACACCGACCTGATCCTCGTGCCGACCGTGAACCTGCACGACCAGCCGGTCGATCCGCGCATTGTGCAATGGCTCAGGGAGCGGCATGAGGCAGGCAGCGCCATCGCAGGCATCTGCGCAGGCGTGGCCTATCTCGCCGAAGCGGGCCTGCTGGACAAGCGCGTCGCCACCACCCATTGGGCCATTGCGGAGCAGATGCGCCAGCGCTTCCCGGAAGTGCAATGGCATCCTGAGCGCTTCGTCACCGAAGACAGCGGCATTTTCTGCAGCGGCGGCGTGTATGCGGCGATGGACCTGAGCCTGTTCCTGGTCGAGAAATATGCGGGCCGCGAGGTGGCGCTGCAATGCGCCAAGTCGCTGCTGCTCGCCATGCCGCGCAGGCACCAGTCCAGCTACAGCGTGCCGCTGCTGACGCGCCCCCATGCCGATGCCGAGATCCGCGACACCGAAGACTACCTGCGCGTGAACTTCGGCAAGCCGCTCACCGCCGACATGCTCGCCGCCAGGGTGCACGTGAGCCCGCGCAGCTTCCTGCGCCGCTTCAAGGCTGCCACCGGCCAGCTGCCCGGCGCCTATCTGCAGGCGCTGCGCATCAGCGCGGCCAAGGAGCTGCTCGAGAACGGCGCGGCGTCCATCCAGCGCGTGGGCATGCAGGCCGGCTATCAGGACGTGGCGCACTTCCGGCAAATCTTCAAACGCCACACGGGCCTGACGCCAGGCGAATACCGCGAGCAGTTCGGCACCGGCAATGTGCTGGTCGGGGACGCGCATCCACTGTAATCAAATGTGGTGCAAATGTAGTGGGAAGTATCGCAGACGATCGGTCAAGAAACGCCGACAAATTGCGGGGTCCGGAATTCTCTTCAAAGGAATACTTGCGCCAAGACCTGGCCTGAACGGCTGGGACGTCAACGTCCTTATGGAGAAATCCTCACAATGGCAAAACCACGTTTAACTACGCTTGCTGCAGCACTGCTGGCCGCTACGGCATCCCTGTCCGCATCGGCCCAGGCCACCTACAACCTGATCGACGATTCCGGTTTCGAACAGGGCAAGTCCGGCTTCGTGCCGAACCAGACCGGCACCTCGGTCAAGCTGAGCACCACCGATCCGCTGGCGGGCAAACAAAGCCTGGTCATCGGCATCAAGGGCTACGGCGACAGCATCCTGTGGTCCGGCAAGACACTGGAAAAATTTCCGGTGCGGCGCTCCGCACTGCTCTCCGCTTCCATGCGCATGCGCGCAACCGTCGGCAGCAAGTCCAAGATCCTGGTCTGTGGACTGGTCGATTACGATAACGGCCAGAGCACGCAGAACTGCTCCCGCGTGGCCGGCACCGTTGGCGACAAGGGCACCGTATCGGTGTCCGTGCCCCTTGGATGCCAGCCTGGATATTCAGCGCGTCCGCGTCGGCGTATTCCAGGAGGGCAGTGCAGCTATCAGCGGACTTCAGCTTGACAGCGTGTTTGCCAGCCTGGATGGCGTGGCGCCAGCCCCCGCGCAGCCGCCCGCAAACCATTCCGCCGGCAACAGCGCCAATCTCGTCAGCGACAGCGGCTTCGAAAGCGGTCCTTCCGGCTTTGGCGCAAACCAGAGCGGCACGTACGCCAATGTGGTGATGACCGGCGCCATTGCGGGCGCACAAAGCCTGTCCGTCGGCATGGCCGGCTACGGCGACAGCGTGCTGTGGACGGGGCGCGAAGCCTCGCAGCTTTCGGCCCGCCGCAGCGACAACTACACGGTATCCGCGCGTGTGCGCATGACGGCCGATTCATCCTCCTCGCTGCAGCTGTGCGCAATGGCCACCTACACCTTCGGCGGCGACCTGCAGAAATGCGTCTCCATCAACGGCGCGGCCGGCGACAAAGGCACGGTGACGGTCTCCATGCCGCTCGATCCGTCCAAAGACCTGGACCTGGTGCGTCTTGGCCTGTTCCAGGAAGGCAGCGAAGCCCTGAGCAATGTGCTGGTGGACGACGTCAGTGCGCTGCTGGCAGGCGTAACACCGGTTTCCACGCCGGAGCCGGAACCGGGCCCAGGGCCCGGCAACCCTGGCACGCCGACCACGCCTCCCGTCACGGGCGGCACGGCCTATCCGGGCTATACCTACACGCTGCCGACACAGCGTCCCTTCATCTCCATGGCGCAGTACGAAGCAAACCAATCCTCGCAGGCCTTCCAGCGCCTGCAGGGACAAGTGGACGACGTGGTGGCTACCACCGCCAGCCTGCCATCGACCGCCACCTACGCACAGCTGGTGGACGCGATCAAGGCCAACCATTGGGGTTACTCGGCTACCGACACCATCGTTATGTACAAGCTGACGGGCGATGCGAAATACATCCAGCAGGCGGTGCGCATGGCGGACCTGTTCGTCGCATCGGAAGAGGCCAGGATTGCCGCGGGCTCGCTGCCCGTGGTCGCGGGCGACCACTACCTGGAAGCCGGCTACTACCTGGAACAGGTAGCACTGGCCTACGACTACGGCTACAACCTGATTCCCGCCGTACGCCGCCTCGCCTGGCAGAACTACATGAACCAGGCCATCTCCAATATCTGGAGCCCGAACAGCGCCGCATGGGGCGGCCGCGTGGCGACCTGGGACGGCTGGTCCATCAATGACCCGGGCAACAACTACTACTACAGCTTCCTGAAGGCGACCATGCTGTGGGCGCTGGCCAGCCAGAGCACCGACTGGATGACTTTCCTGCAGCAGCAGAAGTTCACGCAGCTGGTGCCTTTCCTCAGCATCCTGAACGGCGGCGGCTCGCGCGAAGGCACGGGCTACGGCACGGCCCTCGGCAGCATGTTCGAGAACTACCTGTACTGGAAAGGCTCGACCGGCGAAGACCTGTCGGCGCTGTCCTCGCATGCACGCGACACGGTGGACTACTGGATCCACGCCACGGTGCCGACCATGGACTACTTCGCGGCCATCGGCGACCAGGCCCGCTCTTCGCTGCCGCTGGTGTTCGACTACCAGCGCAAGCTCGTACTCGAAGGCATGGCGCTGGCGCCATCCAGCGATACCGCGAAGCGCGGCGCATGGTGGCTGAAGCGCGCCAAACTCACGGACGGCGGCAACGGCCATGTGGTGGACCGCATGCGCTACAACTACGACTACCGCTACGACCTGCTGGCGCGTCCCGACGAAGAGCAGGCGCCAAGCGCCCTGTCCTACGATGCCAGCGGCGCAGGCGTGGTGTTCGCGCGCAGCGACTGGAGCGAGAGCGCGAGCTGGCTGTCCTTCGTCGCGGGCGTGTACGACCAATCGCATGCGCACCAGGAACAGGGCTCGTTCTCGCTGTACCGCAATGGCTGGCTGGCCGTCACGCCGAATATCTATTCGCACAGCGGCCTGCACCAGGAGGTCACCGCACACAGCGTGGTGCGCTTCGAGAACAATGGCACCACGATCAGCCAGAACCTCTCTGCATCGACGCGCACTGTGACCGATACCGGGGACGTGCTGTCCATCGCGGCCAACCTCACGCCTGCCTATTCGAGCCATTCGCAGCAAGTGCAAAACTGGACGCGCAAACTGGAATACCAGCGCTCCCAGCACACCGTTACCGTGCATGACCAGTGCCAGGTTGCCGCGAATGTGCGGCCTGTATGGCAACTGCAGCTAGCCAAGCGTCCGGTGGTGCAAGGCGATGGCTCCATCGTCGCGGGCAACCTGGTCATCCGCCCCGTGCTTCCCTCGGCACCAACCGTGAAAATTGTGGATATGACCTCGATCTCCTCCACCGAATTCAGCGGCGGCTACCGCCTTGAACTCAGCTCTCCTTCGGGCTGCGAATACAAGGTGGAGATGAAAGCGCTCTGACGCTTTCAGGCATCACATCCGGGCGCCTTCACGGCGCCCTTTTTCATAGAAGCTCCCGCATTCACCGCGATCCCAGCGCAAAAAAAACGCCGTCACTTGGACGGCGTTTCAGGTACTGATGTTTTCGTTGGTGGAGAGGGCGGGAAACGAACCCGCGTCCTATTGGCAACCACGCTGGTTTGGGTCAGGAGGTTGGCGGAATATCGCCATTGCTTACGAAATAGCGATCTGACTGATCGGGCTATGTGGATGAAAACCTATCGGCGTCCGCCCTCTGCTTTACATCTTGAGCGTCAATATGCCTCAAAATTACAGAGATACGAACAGCTACAATGATTCGGCTTTTCTGGCTATTTTTGTCGCCTTCGATAAGTATTCCGCTGAGTTTTGGAGGGAAGAATCCCGGCGGATCGAGCTGCATGCCGGTGTCTATAAGTGGCCCACCGCTGAGCCCAATGTGACCAATGGTATTTCCCTCCACACGTTCCTGATTCAAAGAGCGATTTTCGCGCTTGATTGCGATGTGTGTCTCAGAGCTCATCCCTCTCTCTTGGAAGTACACAGCTGCATCGGTTTGCAAGTTCATATAACGTGCGACCACAGGCGTCAATTTGCGAGCACGCCGTCGCTCAGGGCTAATTTTCTTGTTTTTTGAGACCGGATACCCCAGCGCCACATGTACTTTGTCGATGACTAGTGGATTAGGCACAATCTCCAGGGATGACTCTGGAACACATGAAATTTTTGAGCCTTCCTCTTCGGTTAGCTCATGCCAAGCGAAGTCCCAAGGATCTTCTTCACGGCCTATACCAACAGCCGAAGTGACGTAAAACTCGCCCTCGATGATTACCATTGCCCCTGAGGCGGTACCGAATGCCAATGATGCCTTCTTGCTGTTGTCGATGACATGGGCAGCTGTCACTAGGAAATTTCGTGCCCTATAACTCAGCGCGAAGCATGTACCTATCAAAGTGGGATCCTTGCCGTCGACAAAAGCATAGATCGGGTAAGTGCAAGGTAGAAATGTACTGTCGACTTGAGTTACCGCCTCATCGACCTTTGTCTTTGCTTCATCCATGAAATTTTTGCCCGATCAGTCACAAAAATTTACGTTCATTTGATATGGACCTGATACACAATACACTCACAAATCCACCCCTTTTGCCCTCATGCTGCATCCCGTTCAGAAATATCACGACACAAGGAATGCTAACCGTCATTGCAGGCGATTTTTTCATTACACAACTATACAGGACTGATCCAGTGAGGATAGACGAACTTTCTCATTAAAATAATTTATTGCGTTAAAAGCAATATAGTATCTGGCGAACTCTACAGCATCCGGGCAGTTAAATAGACAAGCCAAAGGGTTTGTTCGTCCATATACAATGTGGACATACCAACCTTTGACGAGGAAGCTAACGATGAGCCGAGAAGAGTGGCTATTGGCAGAAGAAATTGAAACCGAACTCAGGCTGAGTAATGATGCCTTGGGAAAGCTGGACGGGTTAGAGCGAAGCTATTCGAGGATGTCAGAGGTCGATGCAGATGCTGATAACCATAAAATTGCGATCCACGTACTTGAGTATCACTTACAACGAACATTACGGGCCATCGGAGCTTTAGCGGAACGCTTAGGGACCCCTTCGATCGAGCGAGAGGTATCAGCATTACGCCAAGATAGGGCGAAGTTGCAAGCAACCACGCGGGAATATGATGACCTACATTCAGAGGCGCTAGCGATTGCGCGTTCGTGCTTTGCGCCACTACGTGCGATGACCGATGCACACAAAGTTACTGCACAGGATGTGTTCAGGAATATCATTAGCAAGACTGCCGTCATGCTTGGAAACATGGGAAAGGCTCCAACGAGCGAAGCAGAAGTTAGAAATGCCGTATTTGAGGTATGCAGCTACTCGTTCCCCGACGCCATCAAAGAGGTTGGTATTCCAAAGCTCCTGAAGACCTACAAAGGAGATTTAGGTATCCCATCTTTAAGAACTATGGTTGAGTTTAAATTTATTACCTCGCCCGCCGAAATGAAAGCGGCGCTAGATGGCGTGTACGCCGACATGAAGGGCTATAACCACCCTGATTGGGACACTTTTTATGGTGTCTTCTACATGACCGAACCCTTTTATACGCAAGACGACGTAGAGCGTGAGTTCAAGTTTGTTGGTGCCGACCGAAGCTGGACACCGATAGTTGTCCAGGGGCGCGGTGCGAGGAAAATTAAGAGCGCCGCCAAGACAAAGACTTGACGGCTGCTATAGCCAATTCGAGCCCCGAGACTCTGCTTCATCTGGTAGCGATTGCTGGAAAATTTGAGTCTTCAGAGGACGCTTCTCACCTACTGTAAGGGTCGCAACTTTCAACAGATGACAATGAATCCGCTCATAACCTGGTTAGCCGCTGCACCGCAAGGTGCGATCGCAATCTTGACAGCAGTCTTAGCTGCTGCCGTAGCTGTGGCCGTTGTATTTCTTACGCAATGGATCTTAGGTCGTAGAGCGAGAACCGAACTCCTGACTAAGAAGCTTGAGGAGCTCTATCTAGCGCTCAACGAAGTAGCTACGCATAACGTGCAAAGAGTCGAACAGGCTCTGCCGTTGGTATCGGCAACGCCCTTCACAAAACCGACCATTACAGGCAGCTCAACAGAACGCCAGGGCCTCGATCTGCACAAGAAGATCGTAATGCTTGTACGGCTATATTTCCCCAAGATTTCCAAGGCCCACCAAGAGGTATTTCGTCGTAATAGCGCTATTAACTCACTCATTTTCGATGCTGAAAATGGCCCCTCGCTTTCGGAGGAGCGCTTATTCTTCCTAAGCGGCGCTTACCGAGACGCGGTAGTGGCGATGGAAGAAGAAATCATTCGAAATCGAAGGACACTGGTTTACGACTATATCCTTCCGACAAGATATCACCGCGTTGAAGTTATACAAACGCAAGCTCCTAAAGCTTGGCAGTTTGACGGATGAATGCCAGATGATCAAATTCAAATGTTATGCTTCGTTACTATTGGCCAATAACTAGCGGAGGGGGCATGTCGAAATCAAGCGAACAGTGCCGCAAAATGTGGCGCTATTTTAATCCTACTCCGGATAGCCTGTGGATAGCCCCGTTGCAGCCATAAGCTACCTTGCGAGAGCAAAGGAGCTCGCTAGTACCGGAGACAAAGCAAAATTGATTTACGCAGCCCTTGAGCTGCGGTGTGGCGTTGAGGCACGCCTAAAAGAGCATGCGGCTGTGGCAATCGGCGTCACGAAGAGCCAAGCGAATCAGTGGGAGATCAAGAAACTCTCAAAGACGATTGACGCCGCTTTCGGCCTAGAAGACACTTTTTTGCTTATCCGCTTGCACTTGGAAGACGGGCGGGCCTGCCAGTTCATGTACGCTCCCGTAAACTCTCGGCTGCAAGAAATAGCAATGCGCTTTGGTGACTATCTTCATACAGTGTCACACGAGAGAGTTCAAGATACGAGCTTCTGGAGCGAACTCAAGTCGATGCTCAAGGAAGGGTGCTCGCTTCTTGAGTTGGCTTGCACCAGCGAGCTGCTTCGTCCCACGATGGAGCAAGGTTTGCATTTCGCCCTGCATCGTGATGATCCAAGAGTTGCGATTGTCCAGGATTTCCAAAGTGGCATAGCTGGTTCATTTTCAGGCTTCAAGTTTACGCCCACTGGCTCTTTTACAATCTATTTGCCGGAGCCTGACCAGGGTTAGGCTGGCGTTTCAGCTGCTTGGGCTCGTCAAGGCAAGGCGATTGCTGCAAGCGATAGGTCAGGGTACACGCCAGGCGAAGCGGTTTTCTCTTTCTTGTTGGCGGGTGGCAAAAGCCAACTAAAAAAGGAAACGCCGTCACTTGGACGGCGTTTCAGGTGCTGATGTGTTCGTTGGTGGAGACGGCGGGAATCGAACCCGCGTCCGCAAGCACTCTACAGACAGTTCTACATACTTAGCTCTGCCAATTAATTTAAGCCAGACAACGCGGACGAGCACGCTTTGACCAGCCGATTCACCTTAGATTTAGCGCTGTTTGAAGTGACCCCGCCCAGCGCGAGTCCCTGTAAATGACTCCACAGCTTTTAACGGCCCACCCCAGGGACGAGGTGTTGTGGAGCTAACAGCCCTTAGGCTGCCAGTGCGTACGAGTTATCGTTTGCAGTTAGTTTGTTTCTGGATGTATTTACGAGGTGACCAGCCCTCGGTATGCCCTGTTCTGCTTTGCAACCCACGTCGAAACCAGGTCGTCCCCAGACAGACCTCCATTCTACTCCAAATCCCCCGCGCACGCACCCTGCTCCCGGATTCGATGCAGCGCAAGGTCGTTGCCATTTTTGCATGAAACAATGGCTTGCCAAGTACACACATACTTATTCAGGGAAAGGAACACATCATGGCCATCATCCGATCAGCACTTGCAACCCTCGCCTTGCTGTTCTCCCTGGCGCCGCCCGCACAGGCTGACATCCTCACCATCACCGGCAACACTACCGGCGCGCCAGTCTGGAACCGCCTGACCGAGGATCTTGCGGACCTGTCGCTCGTCGGCACCGCCGTTACCTACCACGTCACCGCGCTACGCGTCAGCGTTGACGGTTTCTATACCTTCCTCACTACCGCAGATTTCGACAGTTTCATTTTCATGTACGAATACTCGTTCAACCCGGCCGATCCTTTCACCAACGCGCTCGGCGCGAACGACGATCTGTTCACCACCACCACGTCCGGCTTTGTGGGCCCGATGTTCAGGGGCGTCGACTACTTCTTCGTAACGACCGGCTATTCCAATGTGGACTATGGCAATTACAGCACCACCATCGGCGGCCCCGGCCACGTGGCACTGGTACCGGAACCGTCCACCTGGATGATGTCGGCACTTGGCCTCGGGCTGATCGGCTTTGCGAGGCGCCGTCAATCCAGCAGCAAATGATGCGCCAGGTGCTCGTACACCGTTCCGACGCGCCGCAAGTGGCGCGCTTCGGGATGGGTGAGCAGCCATAACTCCGTACGGCATTCCTCAATCTCTTCCGTCAGCTGCCGCAGGCCCGGCATGCGCCGCGCCAGAAATTCCGGCAGCAGTCCCACTCCGAGTCCCTGGCTTACCAGTTCTGCAACAGACAGAATGCTGTTCACGCGATAGGCCGGTGCGATCTTCGGCAGATGCCGCTTGCGCCACAGCACGGACGGGTGTTCCGGCAGAGCGTCGTCCGGGGCTATCCACGCTGCGCCGCCTTCCACCGCGTCTTCATATTGCAGCCTGCCTTTGGCCGAGGCATACAGCGCCACGCGAATCGGTCCCACACGCTTGCCGATCAGGTGCGGCGGCGGGCGCATGGTGGCGCGCACGGCGATGTCCGCGTCGCGCCGCGTCAGGTTGGCCAGCTCGTTGCCGGTGTGGAGTTCATACGCCAGCAGGGGATGCTGCTTGCGCAGGATGCCAAGCGCCGGGGCGATCAGGCCATGCAGGACGGTGTCCGTGGTCGAAATGCGCACCGTGCCGGACAACTGCTCCGGCTCCAGCTGCGCCTGCGAGCGCGCGTCTTCCAGGAGCGTTTCAATCTGTTCGGCGCGCAAGGCAAGGGCCTGCGCCAGCTCGGTCGGCGCGTAGCCTGCACGCGAGCGCTGGAACAGGGAGATACCCAGCCCACGCTCCAGCTTCTGCAGCGAGCGGAAGGCGGTCGACGCATCGACGCCCAGGCGTTCGCCGGCTTGCGCCAGCGTGCCGCCACGCGTCAGGGCAAGCACCAGCGCAAGATCGCTTGCATCCAGGGTGTATTGCGATTTTGCATTCATCTTCTGCACCAATGCCTGTTTTCTATGCATGAATGCAATAGTACAGTGAGCGCCATTCCATGCCAAGGAGCCGCACATGAGCCGCAGCTACACGCTTGTCAGCCACAAGCTTTGCCCTTACGTACAACGCGCCGCCATCACACTGAGTGAAAAAGGCGTTCCTTTCGAACGCGTCGATATCGACCTCGCGCACAAGCCGGACTGGTTTCTCAAGGTTTCCCCTTTGGGCAAAACGCCCGTGCTGCTGGTGGATGGCCAGCCGATTTTCGAATCCGCCGTCATTTGCGAATACCTTGACGAGACCATCGGTACGCCGCTCCACCCACGCGACGCCATCCGCCGCGCGCAGCACCGCAGCTGGATCGAGTTCGCTTCGGCTGTGCTGAACGGCATTGCGGGCCTCTACAACGCCGCGGACCAGGAGACCTTGCAGCTCAAGGCAGGCGAGCTACAGCAGCGTTTCCTGCAGCTGGAAGCGGAACTGGGCGATGGCCCCTGGTTCGAAGGTGCGGATTTCACGCTGGTGGATGCGGCGTTCGCGCCGGTGTTCCGCTATTTCGAGGTGCTCGACGGAATGGCGGGCATTGCATACTTTGGGCGCACACCGCGTGTGCGCGCATGGCGCAATGCGCTGGCGGGGCGCGCTTCAGTGACGAACGCAGCGTCGCCGGACTACGCGGCGCTGCTGACGCAATTCCTTCAGGCACGAAAATCCGCGCTGTCGTCCTACATGCTGTAGCACCGCATGCCTATACTCCTTGTTGCGCTACTTCCTTAGGATAAAGGCTCAGCAACCGGATCAAGGAGAGCGAAGTGAACAAGGACAATGAACGTCAGGGCCGCCCTCTGGAACAGCAAACCAGGGACGGCAGCACCAGCGCGGGCAGCTACGGCGCCGGCAGCACCGGCAATATCAGCCAGCAGACGCACGACGGCAACACGCAATCGGGCGGCCGTACCGTCGACCTGCTGTCGAATGGTTCTCAGCAGGAAGAGGATGCAGGCTACCACTACGGCGGCTCGGCAGATTTGCAGACCGGGCTTGGGGGCATCGGCACGCTGAGTGGCTCGCAAGCCGGCAATCGTCAGTCCGAAGGACAAAGCCAGCCGGGTGGACGCGACGGCGCCATGCAGGGCGGCCAGGGCAGCGAGGGTTCGGCCATTCCGGAATCAGGCGGCCAGCGCACCCGCAAGGAGGACTAAACAGCTGCGTTCCTGCGAATTCGATACAGAACGTGCTGCGATAGACGATGATCGGCAGGGAGAGCGGGATGGGCAAAATCCCCCGCCTCGTCCCTGTGCATGCCGAGGCGCTCCATCACGCGGCGCGAGCGGGTGTTCGCGGGCACGGTAAACGACACAATCTCCTCAAGGCCCAGCACATCGAAGCCATGGCGCATCGCAGCCAGCGCGCCTTCGGTAGCATAGCCTTTACCCCAGTGGCGTGATGCCAGGCGCCAGCCCAGCTCATAGCAGGGCGCGAACGGCTGGTCGAAGTCCTGGTACTTCAGGCCGATGAAGCCTGCCAGCTCGCCAGTCTGCTTAACCTCGGCTGCAAAGTAGCAGGTCCGGTGGCGCTCGCACATCGCGTTGTGCGAACTGATGAACGCTTCCACTTGTGCCGCAGTCATCGCGCCCGGCAGGAATTCAATCACGGCCGGCTCGGCGCTCAGTTCCGTGAAGGCGGGAATGTCTTCCCGCCGCCAGCGGCGCAGCAATAGTCTTGGTGTTTCGATCATGGGCCACATTTTACCAATTGGAAATTTCGGGCAAAATAGCCGGACTCACGAAAGGATCCCCATGATTTACGAACTCGCTGAAATCCAGATCAAACCAGACACCAATACCGCTTTCGAGGCGGCCGTGAAAGAAGCTGTGCCGCTGTTCAAGCGGGCAAAGGGCTGTATTTCGATGAAGATCGACCGCATCATCGAGCGGCCGGATACCTATATGCTGGTAATCGGCTGGGAAACGCTGGAGAACCATACCGTCGATTTCCGCGGCAGCGAAGATTTCCAGGCCTGGCGCGCACTGGTGGGTGGCTTCTTTGCGGGCACGCCGCGCGTGGAGCATACGTCGAACGCTGTTACCGGCTTCTGAGCCGGGCGACATTTCCGTGACGCTTGCCGCACAATGGCAGTAATTCGCCACGGAGGAGCTGCAATGACTGACACGATTCACCGCAACTTCAAACAGATTGCCGATGCCGAAAGCGCCCGCGCTGCCTTGCTGGCAGAGGGCTTCCACGGCTCGGCGGTGCAGCTGAACCTGCACGATGCGCGCGCCATGGACACCTCGACCAGCGCCGTTGAGAACATCATGGATTCGCTGACGCCCGACGATGCGGACGATACCGACCGTCCCGTCGAACGCCCCGCCGCCCTGCTCAGCGTGGACGTGGCCACCGAGGTCGAGCGCGAGAAGGCCAACACCATCATGCTGCGCTACGGCGGCACCGAGGCCTGAGGCCATTCGGCGCGGCCGCGTCCAATAGTTACGCCGGGTGGTGGAACACCTGGCGCAGGTAGGCCAGGAAGGTTTCGTCCTGCGACATGGTCTTGCCCGGAGAATCCGACAGCTTGGCCACCGACTGGCCATTGCAGCACACCAGCTTCATCACGATGTTCAGCGTAGGCAGGCCAACGTCGTTGGTGAGGTTGGTGCCGATGCCGAACCCGGTCATGATGCGGTCCGCGAAATGGCGGTAGAGGGCAATCGCCTTGTCCAGGTCCAGTGCATCGGAAAACACTAGCCGCTTGGTGTTCGCATCAATGCGCAGCGCTGCGTAGTGGGCCAGCGCTTTCTCGCCCCACTCCACCGGGTCTCCTGAATCGTGGCGCAGGCCGTCGAACAGCTTCGCGAAATACAGGTCGAAGTCGGCGAGGAAGGCGTCCATGCCGACGACATCGGTAAGCGCGATGCCGAGGTCGCCCCGGTATTCCTGCACCCAGTCTTCCAGCGCCGCCTTCTGGAAATCGCGCAGCCGCACGCCGAAGGCCTGGAAGGACTGCATGTATTCATGCGCCATCGTGCCAATCGGGTAGATGCCGAACTTCCAGGCTTGATAGACGTTGGACGTTCCCTTGAAGTATTGCGGCACTTCCTGCGCCAGGCGCTGCGTGACTTCGTCGTGCCAGCGTGCCGAGAAACGGCGGCGCAGTCCGAAGTCCGAGAGCTCGAAGGGATGCTTCAGCGCGGGCTGCTTGCTGAATTCCTTCAGCTGCCGGATCTTTGCATCGAGCCGCCTGCGTCCTTCCTCCAGCGCGGCTTGCTGGTCGAAACGGCGGAAGTAAAGCTCGTTGACGATATAGAGCACGAAGATCTCGAAGCCCATCACGTGCACCTGCGGCCCCGCAGTGTGGATCAGCAGGGCATCGCCATCCGTCTTCACGGTAATGAACTTGCGCTGGAAGCGGAATACCGCCAGGAAGTCCACGAAGTCGCTCTTGATGTAGCGGAGCGAGCGCAGGTAATCCAGTTCTTCGGCACGGAAGGACATGCTGCACAGCTGGTCGAGCTGCTGCTCCACTTCGTCCTTCAGCTCCGCCAGCGGATACTGCGGCGTGTTCCGGCAGCGGAATTCGTATTCGGTCTGCGTGTTGGGGTGCGAGTGCAGGAGGGCCTGCCACATCGTGAATTTGTAAAGGTCGGTTTCCAGCAGGCTGCGGACCACAGGCTTCATTGCACGGCTCCCGCGTTGGCCTTCAGTTCCTCCAGCATCTGCGCAGAGGTGGCGGTTTGCAGGCCGCGCGCAGCCATCGCTGCCAGGAAGCCGAGGTAGTGCGTATCGAAGCCCTGCACTGGGCTCATGCAGTCGGTGACGAGCACCAGACGGGATGGGTCAATATGGTCCGCAATATGTTCGGTGGTCGCCTTCACGCAATGGCTGCCGGCTTCACCGGTGATGTAGATACGGTCTGCATCTGCGAGGCTGGCGATCAGTTCGCGGTTCAGTTGCGTCTTCGGATCGGCTTCATCCGGCACTTCCGCCATCACGGCGGAATAGTGCTCGGTCCAGGGATTGGAGCCCTTGGCGATCTTGCTGACGATGCCCAGCGCTGCATCCTCCCAGGCATTGTAGGCGGCGCGCACATCTTCGTGCACGTTATGACCCCATGAGCCGATTTCGCAGTGCACGGGCCACACCATCAGCTGGTAGCGGCCATTGGCGTCGAGCGCGTCAAGATATGCGAGCGCACGTGGCAGTGCAGAAGGGTCACGCGGACGGAAGCGGCCGGCGCGCACGTCGGCGGCGGTAATCTGGGTGAAGGGAGCAACGTTCGCACCGCCCTCGGCGAACCAGAAGGTGGGATGTGCGATATCGAATCGGTGGTGCGAATCCAGTGTCACGCTGATGGCGGAGATGCCATGCAGCCCTTCGCGGATGGCATGCGCCAGCCTTTGCATGTCGGCATGCGCGCCCGGTACCGGCAAGGCGGGTGCATGCGGGGCGTTGCTGACAGGGTCGTGCGGGCGGTGGCTGGGCGGCAGGTCGCAAAAGTCGTTTTGCGGATCAATGATGAGCAGGTGCAGATTGCGTTTCATGCGGACTCCGTGGCAGGCATAGGCAGCATGATACCGGCTGCCACGGATTCCGGCTGGCGCCGGAGCCTTTGCTATCAGGCGGCGACGATTTCCTCGATCGACTTGCGCGATTTCGCCAGCGTGTCGGCCAGGGCCTGCTCGCCCATTGCCACGCCTTCGGCGCGCACGAAGCTGATATCGGTGATGCCAAGGAAGCCCAGCACCGCGCGCAGGTAGGTGGCCAGGAAGTCGTAGCCGCTGGCAGGACCTTCGCTGTACACGCCGCCGCTGGCGGTGAACACGTAGACCTTCTTGTTCTGCAGCAGGCCTTCGGCGCCGTTCGCGCCATACTTGAAGGTGCGGCCGGCACGGGCGATATGGTCGATGTAGGCCTTCAGCGTGCTTGGCACGGAGAAGTTGTACATCGGCGCGCCGATCACGATGATATCGGCCGCTTCCACCTCATCCACCAGCGTGTCGGACAGCTTGACCGTCTGCGCCTGTTCGGCGCTGCGCTGTTCTGCCGGGGTGAAGAAAGCGCCCATCATCTCTTCGGTGAGGTGCGGCACGGGATTGCTGGCCAGGTCGCGCTCGACGATGCTGTCGGCCGGGTGCGCTGCCTTCCATTTGCTGACGAATTCCGAAGACAGCTGGCGCGACAGGGAACCGGAAGTACGCACGCTGCTATTGATGTAAAGAACGTTTGCCATGTTTGAAGCTCCAGAGGAAGTGTTTGTTGTTGCAGTCATCTTAGATCCGGACTAATATCGATGAAATAGGTTTTTTATCTATAGTTTCTATCGATTTTCTTGATAATGCGTGATCCCGGCCTTCCCTCCCTCGACCAGCTGCGCGTCTTCATCGCCGTCATTGACCATGGCGGCTTCGCCCATGCGGCGCGTGCGCTGCACCGCACGCAATCCGTCATCAGCTACACCATCGCCAACCTGGAAGAGCAGCTGAATATTGCCTTGCTCGACCGAAGCAAGCGCAAGCCGACGCTCACGGACGCGGGCCGCGCGCTGCTGGCCGATGCGCGCACCGTCGCCAGCAACGTGGCGGCGATGCGCGCGCGGGCGAAAGCGCTCGGCCAGGGCCTGGAAGCCGAAGTCTGCCTGGTGGTGGACGTGATGTTCCCCGGCTGCGTGCTGGTGCAGGTGCTGGAAGCCTTCCAGCGCGAGTTCCCTACGGTTGCGCTGCGCCTGCACATGGAAGCGCTGGGCGCGGCGGTCCAGATGGTGCAGGACAATCGCTGCCAGCTGGGCATCAGCGGCATGCCGATGACGGTGCCGGACGTGATCGAGCGCCACATCGTTGGCCATGTGGAAATGGTGCCGGTGTGTGCGCCCAAGCATCCACTGGCGAAGATTGAAGGCGTGGTGCCCACGTCCGAGTTGCGCGAGCACCTGCAGCTGGTTGTTACGGACCGCAGCAACCTCACGCAGGGGCAGGATTTCGGCGTGATTTCGCGGCGCGACTGGCGGCTGGGCGACGTCAGCGCCAAGCACGCGCTGCTGCGTGGCGGCCTCGGCTGGGGAAATATGCCGATGGCGATGGTGGCGCAGGATCTCAAGGCGGGTTGGCTGGTGCGGCTGCAGCTGCAGGACAGCGGCCAGCTGCTGTATCCGCTGTACGCGCTGCACCGAGCGGATGAGCAGCTCGGTCCGGCCGCCTCCTGGCTGCGCGAACGCTTCATCGGCCTCGACCTGTCGCTGCCGCACGAGCCCTACTGAGCTTCCTACAGCGCGGCGGCGCGTGCGCCTACTCCCCTGTTGCCCCTGGCGGCCTAGCATAAAACTCTGCCGGAGCGGTCCGGCTCAGAACAGGAGGCGAATCATGGCAACGCAAAACAATGCGAATGATGCGGACGTCAAAAACCAGAGCGGCAACCACGCCGCCGGGATCCAGGCCAATGACAACCCATCGATCAACCGCCAGAGCGACGGCGGCATGGACAATGTCGAGGACGGCATTGCGGGCACGCAATCCGGCACGGAAGGCGGCCAGAACGGCCAGGGCATCAACCAGCAGGAACGCAAGGGTGGTCCGGACGAAAACCGGAACGACGAGCACCAGGGCGGCCCCGGCAACCGGCAGTCGCATGCCGGCCAGGGCGGCGGGCACGGCGGCCAGCACTCGGGCGGCATGGGCGGCCAGAATGGCGGCGACCTGCACGATATTGCCTCGGGCGGCAGCGGCATGACGGGACGCGGCGGCCTCGGCGGGAACAATGCCGGCGCCAACTCGCGGCAGGAAGGCAACCAGCAGTCCGGCCAGCAGGGTCGGCAGGGCCAGCGTTACGACAGCCAGCAAGCCGACCGCTACAGCGGTGGCTCGGGCTCGCAGCAAGGCGGCGAGCGCGCTGGCATGGGACAGCGCGGCAACAGCCAGCAGTCCGACAAATCCGGCAACCAGCAATCCGAGCGCTGGAGCGACTCCAGCAGGCCGGACAACCGCCGCGGCAACGAACAGTCGGACCGCCACAGCGGCATGCAGGGCCAGGGCCCCGAAGCCGGCCACGACATTGACGACCTCGGCAGCAAACAATCCGGCGCCAGCGGCTCGCGCAGCGGCAACCCGCAAGACGACTCCGCCCGCTAACAGCTAAAGCACTGACACCTTGGGGTCAGGCACCGCTGTCACATGACACCATGGTGCCTGACCCCATGGTGTCAGTGGTGCCCGAGGAGGCGGAGACGGGATTTGAGGCGGCGGACCTCTTCGGTGAGGTCGACCACCAGCGCGGCGAGTTCTTCGCCGGCGTCGAAGTCCTGCTCGATGCGCACCAGCTCGCGCGCACGCACCAGGTCCACGCTGGTGAAGCGCCAGGCTTCGGGCTGCCCTCCGGCATCATTCAGCAGGATGCCCGTGCGCACGCGGTGCACCACCCAGCCCGGCTCCACCGCGCAGGCGCGCGCCAGTTCTTCCAGTGTCAGCGCTGCTTCGTCCAGCAGCACGCCCTGAATCGCTTGTTCCATGCTTAGCCTCCCATCCCGGCGCGCGGATTGAAGGCCATCTCGCGCGCCATCTGTTGGTACAGGCTGCGCGCCGCCTCGGTGTCGGCGGGCGGCAGCACCAGTTCGAGCAGCAGGTAGAGATCGCCGGCCGGCGCTGCGCCGCTGCCGGGAATGCCCCGCCCTTTCAGCCGCAGCTTGCGTCCACTCTGCGATTTGGCAGGCACCGTGACCGTCACGCGGCCGGACGGCGTGGGCACTTCGATTTCGCCGCCCAGCGCGGCTTCCCACGGCGCTACCGGTACCGTTTCGTAGACGTCGCGCCCCTCCACGCGGTAGCGCGCTTCGGGACGGAACTGGATTTCAAGGTAGAGGTCGCCCGCTTCCGCCCCGCCACTGCCCGGCTGGCCCTGGCCGCTCAGGCGCAGCTGCTGGCCTGCCGTGACGCCTTTCGGGATGTTGACGCTGAGCGTGCGTTCGCGCGTGACCACGCGGCCTTGCTGGTCCAGCTCGGGCACGCGCAGGGTGATGGTGCGGCTGGCGCCGTGGTAGGCGTCGTGCAGGTCGATCTGCAGGGTGGCGTGGCTGTCCTCGCCGCGCATCTGGAAGTTGCGGCGGCGCCCGCCCACGTGCGCAAACAGGTCGGCGAAGAAGTCGTTCTCGTTGTCCGCGCCCGATTCGTAGGCGGAACCCCAATCCGGCGGCGGCTGGAAACCCTCTCCGCCCCGGTATTGCGCGCTGCCCAGCTGGTCGTAGGCGGCACGCTTTTCGGGGTCGCCGAGCACGCCGTAGGCTTCGTTCAGCTCCTTGGTCTTCGCATCGGCATCCGGCTCTTTGCTGATATCCGGATGGTATTTGCGCACCAGTTTGCGGAAGGCCTTCTTGATCTCGTCGGCGCTGGCGGTTTTGTCCACGCCCAGCGCCGCGTAATAGTCCTTGTATTCCACGTTGAATTCTCCAGGTATGTCACTCCTGCGGAAATCAGGTTACAAGAAATTCCTTACCGTCAGCGCACCCGACGCAGCGACGAGAGCTGGTTGTTCATCTCGTCCAGCCGGCCATAGCGGCCTGGGCCAAGCACCATGCACTGGCCCCGGTAGCCCGCGTGTTCGCAGAATTCCCAGCGTCCTTCGTTGATCACGATGGAGCCTGCGCGGTCATTGAAGCCTGCATCGCGCAGGGTGCGCAGGTCGCTGCGCACGGCGATGCGTTCGCCCTCGAAGCGCTGGCCGGAAAACAGGATCACGGGTTCATCGCGGCGCCAGCCTTCATGGCGGCGCTCCTCTTCCCGCCCATAGTCGTAGCCGTATTCGCGATCGCGGTCACGGTCACGCCAGCGGCCATGCGGGCGGCCCGGCACTTCGCGGGCGGAGGAAACGTTATTGTTGAAGCGTTCCAGTTCCGGATAGTCGCCGCGCTCGAACACGGCGCAGTAGCCGCCAAAGTTCTTGTGCTCGCACAGTTCCCAGGTCCCGGAGCGCACCACCAGGCTTGAGGCGCGGTCGTTGAAACCAAGGTCGCGCAGATTGGATGCGCCGCCATGGAGCGTGATTTCGCTGCCGCGGAAGCCGGGCTGCGAGTAGAGGGAGAGTTCGCCCGCGCCGGCGGCGAAGGCGGCGGTAAAGAGAAGGCTTGCAGCGATAAGGCGTTTCATCTGAGGTAGCTCCGGTTTTTCCCCGTATAACGCGGCGCACGGCGATATTGCAGACAACACCTTGTAACAAATATTTACCGCGTTAGAATGGCGGGCTCCCCAGACACGAATTATCGCGATGCCTCACACCTTCACTCTCTCCAATGTCCGCACCGAAGCCGCCGCGCTGTGGCGCCTGGCCTGGCCCGTGCTGATCGGGCAGCTCGCCACCGTGGGGATGGGAGTGGCCGACGTGGCAATGACGGGCCATACCAGCGCCGCCGAACTGGCCGCCGTATCGCTGGGCGCATCCGTGTGGTCCATCATCCTCGTTACCGTGAGCGGCACCATGATGTCGGTGAACACGGTGGTGGCGCATGAAGTGGGCGCAGGTGCGTTCAACACCATTCCGCATACCGTGCGGCAGTCCTTGTGGAAGGGTTTCGGCATCGGCGTGCTCGCCGCCCTGCTCGCGAACCTGGCCACGCTGCTGTTCAACCATCTCTACCTGGCGCCGGAAGTGAATGCGCGCGCCTCGATGTTCGTGCACATCATCAGCGTTGGCCTGGTTCCTTTCGGCGCCTACCGCGCCCTGTACGGCTACAGCGCCAGCATCAACCAGACCAAGCCGGTCATGGTGATTGCGCTGCTTGGCCTGCTGGTGAATATCGTGGTCAACTGGCTGCTCGTGTTCGGCAACCTCGGCATGCCGAAATTGGGTGCGCTGGGCTGCGCCGTGGCCACGGCCGCTGTGGTGTGGATCGACCTGCTGGCCATTATCGTGTGGATCCATATCGCACCGGCCTACCGGCAGAGCTTCCCCTTCACGCATTGGGAGTGGCCGCACTGGCCCGAAATCCGCAGCATGCTGAAGCTCGGCCTGCCGATCGGCGTCACCTACTTCGCGGAAGTGAGCGTGTTCGGCGCCGTGAGCCTGCTGGTGGCGCGCTTCGGCGTGGTGACGGTGTCCGCCCACCAGATCGCGCTGAACTTCTCCTCGCTGGTGTTCATGGTGCCGCTCAGCTTCGGCATCGGCATGATCACGCGCGTGGGGCAGGCGCTGGGCGAAGGCAATCCGGCCCGCGCGCGCTTCGCTTCCTGGGTGGGCGTGAGCATGTCGCTGGCGTTCGCCATCATCTCCGCCATCGGCATCGCCGTCTTCCGCTACCAGATTGCGCGCGCCTACACGTCCGATGCGGCGGTGCAGGAGATGTGCGCCCACCTGCTGCTGTTCGCCGCGCTGTTCCAGCTGTCCGATGCCACGCAGGTTGCCACCTCCTGCGCCATTCGGGGCTACAAGGTCACGCGCGAACCGATGATCGTGCAGACGCTGGCCTTCTGGGGCTTTGCACTGCCGGTGGGCTGCATTCTCGGCCTGGCGCCGCAATGGCTGCCGGCCGGCCCTTCCGAACCGATGTCCGCCACCGGCTTCTGGATCGGCCTTGTGCTGGGCCTCACCATCGCCGCTGTGCTGCTGACCGCCCTGCTGCACCGCGTCTCCAGCGCGCGCCTGAAGATAATTGGGGACGGACCCTAATTAAAGTTGGGAGAAAGTCCTGAAATTCCGAACAATGATGGGTCGTCACGCGCTGCAGAGTCTGGTATTGTCTTGCGGTTCGTCATTTTCCTTTACAACATTCTTCGGACACTTCCAATGCGCTTCATTCTTAGCTTCCTGGCCCTGCTGGCCGCCGGTTCGGCGTCCGCCGAGCGCCTGACTCTCGACCGCCTGTATTCCGATCCTTCGCTGACCGGCGCCGGCGTGCGCTCGCTGAAAGTCTCGCCGGACGGCGCGCGCGTGACCTTCCTGCGCGGCCGCGAGGACAACCAGTTCCAGCTGGACTTGTGGGAATTCAATATGAAGGACAAAACGACCCGCCGCCTGGTGGATTCGAAAGTCCTGGTCCCCGAGGAAAACCTGTCGGACGCCGAGAAAGCGCGCCGTGAACGTGAACGCACCGCCAGCCTGAAAGGCATCATCAGCTACAGCTGGTCGCCGGACGGCAAGCAACTGCTGGTTCCGCTGGCCGGCAACCTGTACCTGGTGGACCTGGCCAAACCGGACCAGGCGCGCCTGGTCGCTTCCGGCAATGTGATCGATCCGAAGATTTCGCCAAAAGGCAAATACGTTTCCTTCGTGCGCGACCAGAACCTGTTCGTGATCGACCTGGCCACCGGCAAGGAGCGCCAGCTGACCACCGACGGCAAGGGCACCGTGCATAACGGCGAAGCCGAATTCGTGGCGCAGGAAGAGATGGGCCAGCGCACCGGCTACTACTGGGCGCCGGACGATTCGGCCATCGCCTACCGCAGCTACGATGAAGCGCAGGTGCCGATTGCACGCCGCTTCGAAATCTATGCGGACCGCACCGACGTGGTCGAGCAGCGCTACCCTGCCGCCGGCGACAAGAACGCCGTGGTTGGCCTGCACATCGTTTCGCCGGTCACCGGCGAGATCAGGAACATCGACCTCGGCCCGGAAAAGGACATCTACCTGGTGCGCGCCGACTGGACTCCAACCGCGAAAGCACTGGTATTCCAGCGCCAGACCCGCGACCAGAAAAAACTGGAGCTGATCTCGGTGGACGTGGCTTCGCTGGCGCAGAAAGTGCTCGTCACCGAAACCGCAAAGACCTGGACCACCATCAACGACGACCTGCGCTTCCTCGCCAGCGGCAAGGGCTTTATCTGGTCCTCCGAGCGTGACGGCTACAACCACCTCTACCTGTTCGACATGAACGGCAAGGTGCTGCACCCGATCTCGAAAGGCGCATGGGGCATCGATTCCCTGCTGGCCGTGGACGAAAAGTCCGGCAAGGTCTACGTGTCCTCCAACAAGGATGCCGTGATCGACAAGCAGGTGTATGCGCTGAATATCGACGGCAGCAATGCCGACAAGCCAAAGCGCATCACCGACAAGGACGGTTGGCACGAGGCCTCGTTCTCGCGCAATGGCGAGCTGTTTGTGGACACCTGGTCCGATCCGGCCAACCCGCCGCAGGTAAGCATCCGCCGTCCGGACGGCGCGATGGTGACCTGGCTCGAACGCAATGAAGTGAACGAGTCGCACCCCTACTACAAGTACAAGTCCGATCACCTGCCAACCGAATACGGCACGATGAAGGCAAAGGACGGCCAGACCATGTACTGGTCGATGATCAAGCCTTACAAGTTCGACGCATCGAAAAAGTACCCGGTCTACCTGTCCACCTACGGCGGCCCGCACGCACAGCACGTGTCGCGCAAATGGGGCGATATGTTCGACCAGTACATGGCGCAGCAGGGCTACGTGGTGTTCCGCATGGATAACCGCGGTTCGAGCCGCCGTGAACGCGTGTTCACCGACGCCATCTACCGCAACCTGGGCAAGGTGGAAGTGGAAGACCAGCTGACCGGCGTTGAATGGCTGGGCAAGCAGAGCTACGTCGATCCGAAGCGCGTTGGCGTGTACGGCTGGAGCTACGGCGGCTTCATGGCGCTGCGCCTGCTGTCGCAAGGTTCGGACAAGATCGCCGCCGGCGTGTCCGGCGCGCCGGTGACCGACTGGGGCCTGTACGACACCCACTACACCGAGCAGTTCATGGACAAGCCGTCCGAGAACGTGGAAGGCTACAAGCAGAGCAACGTGTTCTACCACGTTGACGGCCTGAAGTCGAAGCTGCTGCTGATCCACGGCATGGCGGACGACAACGTGCTGTTCACCAACACCACCAAGATGATCGATGCGCTGGTGAACCGTGGCGTGCAGTTCGAACTGATGACCTACCCTGGCGCGAAACACGGCGTCGCGAACCGCCTGCAGCGCAAGCACGTGCAGACCGCGATCGACGCCTTCTTCCGCAAGCACCTGAAGCCGGAATCGAACTAAGCTCATATCCCGCAGCACCCGGAACGCCCCTGCAAAGGGGCGTTTTTATTTTGAGGCGGGCATGCTCAGGGTGAAGGTGGTGCTGCCATCGGAGGTCTGCGCGGCGAGCGTGCCGCCATGCGATGCCGCGATCTGTGAGGCAATGAACAGGCCCAGACCCAGGCCTTCGCGCGGCCGGGAAGACTTGGCGCGCCAGAAGGGCTTGAACAACTGCCCCATTACGTCGTCGGGAATCCGCTCGCCCGAATTGGTCACCGACAGCTCGAAGCGGTCCGCGCCAATCGCTGCATGCACCCGTACCGGAGACTTGCCGTCACCGTGCAGCAAGGCGTTTTTCAGCAGGTTGGACAGCAGCTGCGCCATGCGCGCGGGATCGCATACCAGCGACAGGCCGCCGGGGATGCTCGAAACGATGGCCTGGTCCGGATGCTGCGTCAGCAGCTCGTCGATCACATGCTGGAAGACGGCGTCCATATCGGCCGTCTGCTGCAGGTTCAGTGAAATGCCGCCGCCCATGCGCCCGCGCGTGAAGTCCATCAGGTCGTCCACCAGCGAGGAAATCCGGCTGATGCTGCGGCCCATCAGGTCCAACACCGGTCCGGCTTTCGGTATGCCCATGGTGCGCAGCAGCTCCACGCCGCTCAGGATGGAACCCAGCGGCGTCCGCACATCGTGCCCCAGCACCGCAATGAACTGCTCGCGCAGTTCCGCTGTTTCGCGCTCGCTCGCCAGCGCATTGCGCGTCTGGTGCCATGCTTCCTCGTTCTGCAGCTGGCGCGAAATCAGTTCGGCAAACAGGGTCAGCGTATTGCGCGTCGCGGAGCGCGTGAGGTCCGCCGGGGCAGGATCGAGCCCGCACAGCGTGCCGAAATACGCGCCGTCGGGACGGAACAGGGGAATCGAGAAATAGCTCTGGAAGCCGTAGATGCGCGGCGTATGGTGGCCGGCATAGACCGCGTGGTCCTTCACCGAATCGATGATGATGGCCGAACGGGTGTCGCGCACTTCCTCGCACAAGGTGGTGGTCACATCGAGGCTGTCGCCGATGCCCAGGCCAAAGTTGAGTTTATCCAGCACGGCGCAACTGTGCCATGTGGTATCGGTCACGCGCGCGACGCAGACGAAGCCAAGGCCTGTCAGCTCCGATACTGCGTTCAAAATAGTAGGTACGGCCGCCATACCCTGTATGGCAGCAATGTCTGTTTCAAGATCCGGGATCACGCATTCACTCCTGCTGGAAGGAATATGTTAGCACCGAAAACTGAAAGGGCCGGCCCTCATATGAGGAGCCGGCCCTGAATCGCTAGTAATAAAAATTACTGGCGGTTGCCGCGGCGGACGGTGGCATCATCATCCAGCGCATCTTCCACGGCTTCGCGGGCATCGCCCACTTTCTTCTGCATCTTGCCTTCCACCTGGTTGGCGATGCCTTTAGCCTGCTGCTTGGAGCTGCCCACCAGTTCACCGGCTTCCTCCTGGATCTTGCCGCCGATTTCCTTGGCTTTACCCTTGACTTGGTCCTTGTTCATGATGTGCTCCCTTTCAAAGTTGTCGGTGCGAGACACGCGCACTTCCGTGCGCGCTTGGACAAACTTTAAGTCACCAGCAGGAAGCCATCCGTTAGTGAATTAACACAAGGCACAAGCCGCGCTTAAAGCCAGCTTAAAGGCGCTTACCAGACTCGAACGCGCTGCTCAGGAGCAAGATACAGCTTCTGGCCCGGCTTCACGTCAAAGGCTGGATACCACGCGTCAAGATTCCTTACCGTGTAGGTACGCCATTGCGCCGGCGAGTGGCCGTCCGTCTTCACCTGGTTGCGCAGCGATGCCTCGCGCGACTTGTTGCGCCAGCTTTGCGCATAGCCGCTGAAGAACTCGCGGTCCGCTTCCGGCGTCACCTTGCCGCCCAGGGAGGCATGGTAAGCATCCAGCGCCGCCGCCAGGCCGGCCAGGTCGGCCAGGTTTTCGCTCAGCGTGAGCTGGCCGTTGATCTTCAGGTCGGGGAAGGCTTCATACGCGTTGTACTGCGCCACCAGCGAGCCGGCTGCCTTCTTGAAGTATTCGCCGTCGGCCTTGGTCCACCAGTCGCGCAGGCGGCCTTTGGAGTCGAACTGCGCCCCCTGGTCGTCGAAGCTGTGGCTGATTTCGTGGCCGATGATGGAGCCGATCGCGCCGTAATTGACTGCGTCGGAAGCCTTCGCATCGAAGTATGGCGGCTGCAGGATGGCGGCCGGGAAGTTCAGCGCGTTCTGCATCGGCATGTTCACCGCGTTCACCAGCTGCGGCGGCATCGACCATTCTTTCGAATCGACCTTGGTGCCCAGCTTGGCCAGTTCCTGCTTCAGGTGGAACTGCTCGGCGCGCAGCGCGTTGCCGAAGGCGTCGTCCGCCTTGATCTCCAGGCCCTTGTAGCTGGTCCATTTTTCAGGATAGCCGACGCCCACATACAGGGTGCTCAGCTTGGCATGCGCTTCCTTCTTGGTGGGCGCAGCCATCCAGTCCAGCTGATCGATGCGCTTGTGGAAGGCGTCCACGATATTGGCCACCATCTTCTGCACGCGGGCCTTGGACTCGGCCGGGAAGTAGCGCTCCACATACAGCTTGCCCACCGCTTCCGGCATGGCGTTGTTGACGAAGGTCAGGCCGCGCTTCCAGCGCAGCGACAGTTGCGGCGTGCCGTTCAGCGTACGGCTGTAGAACTCGAAGCGCTGGTCCACAAAGGCTTTCGGCAGGTTCGGGCTGAAGTGGTTCACGGTGTGGAAGGCCATCCAGTCCAGCCAGGTCTGCAGCGGCATTTCCGCGACCAGCGCGGAGGCGCCCTTGATCGCGCCCGGATGGTAGACGATGAATTTCTTTTGCTTGCCCAGGCCGGCGCTGTGGAAGAACTGCTTCCAGTCCATGCCCGGCGCCTTGGCGGCGAAGTCCTTGTCGCTCCACGGGTTGTTGGCCTTCTGGATATCGGCCGAATCCTCGCGGCTGCCGTGCGCCTGCGCGATCTTGCGTTCCAGTTCGAACACGCGCGCGGCGCGCAGTTCGGGCTCGGTATAGCCGGCCAGTTTCAGCATCGCGGCGATGTGGGCCTGGTAGGCCGTGCGCAGGCGGCTCATGCGCTCGCCCTCTTCCAGGTAGTAGGCGCGGTCAGGCATGCCGAGGCCGCCCTGCAGCAGGTAGGGCACGTAGTTGTCGGGGTCGGTCAGGCCTTGCGCAATCCACAGGCCAAACAGGTTTTCGGTGAAGAAGTTGGTGGCGTTCAGCGGATCCACGTCGGCGCGCAGGCTGGCGCCCAGTGCCTTCGCCAGGCCGGTCTTGTCCTTGATGGCGCCCAGCTTCTTGAGCTCGGCCTGCAGCGGCGCGATGCCGTGCGCTTCGATGGCGGCTTCATTCATGAAGCTGGCATACAGGTCGCCCACTTTGCGCGCTTCGCTGCCGGCCGGCTGGGAAGCCGCTTCTTCGATCAGCTTGATGATCCGCGCATTGGTCTGCTCCGCCAGCTCGGCGCCTGCGCCCCAGCTGCCGCGGTCCGCCGGGATCTCGGTTTTTGCCAGCCAGTCGCCGTTGACGTAGGCGTAGAAATCATCGCCGGGCATGGCCTTTGCCGCCGTTGGCGCTGCCGGTGCCGCAGCCTGCTGCGCAATGGCCGGGGTGAAGGCCAGGGAAGCGCCGCACAGGGCCAGGGTAACAGCCGTCTTGAGCGCGTTCCAACGCAAGGTTTGGGTGCGTGTTTGCATGAATGGTCCCTTATAGGTTTTTGAGAATTATTGGCGAAGTAAGCCACTGTGGAATGTAATCCGGAAGCGTGCCGGCCGGGGTCCGGATGCGACAGACTGCAGAATTCGGGGACAGGCTGCACAATTCGCGGAATGCGTGCGGCGGATACCACGCCCCCTCAGAAACTGCTTCTTTCCGTAGGAGAATCCCTATATAGTTCATCTACAGCAATACCAACAATGAATCCTGAGGAGAACCAGATGAAGTTAGAGGCACTGTTCCAGAACCCGACTGCGTTGCCTACCGCGCCGAAGGTTGTTGAAGAATTGATCAGCAGCTTCGACAAAGCCAGTGTCTCCACTGAAGATATCGCCAAGAAGGTATCCACCGACCCGGTGCTCAGCGCCAAGCTGCTGCGCCTGGCAAATTCTGCTTATTATCACGTTTCCCGCAGCATCGGCACCGTGGAAGATGCCGTGCTGATGCTCGGTTTCGTTACCGTACGCACGCTGGTGATTTCCTCCGGCCTGGTGAGCGGTTTCAAGACCGTGCCCGGCCTGGACCTGAAACAGTTCTGGCGCTACAGCCTGCACACTGCGGTGGGCGCCAAATGGATTGCCAAGAAAACCCGCGACAATACCGACCTCGCCTTCACCATCGGCATGATGCACGCCATCGGCCAGCTGGTGATCCACTCGGCCATGCCTGAGCAGGCCATGCAGCTGGACAAGGTTGCCGGTCCGCTGGACGCGCGCCGCCTGGACGCCGAAATGGCCTCGCTGGGCTACGGCTTCCCGGACGTGGGCGCCGAACTGGCCGCGCGCTGGAAATTCCCCTCCACCTTCTCGGACGCCATCAAGGCCTTCCCGCAGCCGCTGGAACACGAGCCGTTCAACCGCCTGGCGGCCGTGGTGCACCTGGCCGCATGGCGCGCCCGCGTGACCGAAGCCAAGCTGAGCGACGAGGAAATCGAAGCCTGCTACCCGACCGAGATCGCCGAAGAGCTGGGCCTGGAAGACGGTGTGCTGGTCGACGAAATGCCGCCGCTGGAAGAACTGAGCGCGGGCCTGGAAGAGCTGGTCAAGTAATTACTGCCCTCCCTCGAGGCCGCTGCCGCCCTGCACTGGGCCGCAGCGGCCTTATTGTTTTTGCAACCCCAAATAATTTTAAAAATATTTTGAAAAAACCCTAAAGTTCTCGTTCGGCCTGACGTAAATCCAGACAAGCGGTACTCCATTTACGATTTCAGGATCAGCCATGACCTCGAACGAAGTTCTCTCGATGTACGAAAATATTGCCGGTTTGACCAATAATATGGTCGCCGCCGCGCAGTCGGGTAACTGGAATGGCCTGGAGCGCATGGAGAAGCATGTGGCCGTGGCTTCGGTGGCCGTGATGGGCGGCGTGCCTGCCCTCGATGGCGATGCCCGCGCCCGCAAGATTGCCCTGCTGAAGCAAATTATGGCCAACGACCGCGCTATCCGCGACGTGACCGAACCCTGGATGGCCTGATTTCTTCGGCCTGATCTCAAAAAGGCGCCCGATGGGCGCTTTTTTTATTGGTTCACCGCCAGCTTTGGCGCTTCCTGCATATCCTGGTCGGCCACCGGTTCGAAGCGCTCGCCATGCGGCACCTCATCTTCCGCCGGCTTGCGGCGCCAGCTCTGCCAGACCTTCAGCGGTCCGGCAGCCAGCTTTTCGCGGTAGCGGCGGATAAAGTGGATGATGAAGCCGACCGTCAGCAGGAAGACCACGCTGCCGCCGGCAATCATCGTGACCATCTTCGGGCGCGACATGCGCTTCTTCGGCGGTTCTTCGGCCTGCACAGCCTGGACTGCGGGCGGCCTGGTTTCCTCCACGGCTTTGGTGACCGCCCTCGCGGTGGCGGCTGCCGAATCCTTCGTTACCGCGGCTGGTTCGGCGTTCGCGGCCTCCGCTGGTTTTGCGCGCTGTGGCCGCGCATCCTTGATGATGCCGGAGGCAGTGCGGCCGGCAGGCTTCACGGTCAGGGGTGCGGTTGCCGCGTCGATCGGCTTGCTGCGAACGTCGTCCAGCATGGATTCGACGGCGCTGTTCCAGGCCGGATGCGGCCCGGGCGCCGCCTTTGTCACAGCCTTGCGCTCACCCGCCGCCTGGCTCTCGCCCGCCACGACAGCCGCCGCCGAGGACTGCGCGGCGCCCGACGCGGCATTCGCAGCCTTGACCGGCGCAGGCGCCACTTTCGCTGCTGCGGCTACCGTCGTCGTAGTCTTGCTTTCGCGGCTCCCCGCATCCGGAGTCTTCGCGGCAGTGGATGCAGGGATTACCGCCACCAATGCCTTCGTCGCGCCGGGTGCCGGGTTCGCCATGGCAGCAGTCTTTGCCGCGCCGGATGCCGGGCTGGCCGAAGCAGCCGTTTTCTCAGCGGATGCCGGGGCCGTCACAACCGTCTTTGCTGCGCTGGATTCCGGGCTGGTTGCGGCAGCCTTCTTCGCGGCGGGTACCGGGGCCGCGGTTGCAACCGTCTTCGCTGCGCTGGATGCCGGGCCGGCCGCAGTGGCGGTCTTCGCCGCGCTGGATCCCAGACTTGCCGGTGGTGTGGCGCTCGCCGGGGCAGCCGCTGCTGCCGTCTTCACCGCTGGTGCAATTGCTGCGGACTCGACTGCTTTCTGCGAGCCCGATGTTTGAGCCGCCATCGCTGGCGCCTTTGCAACAGGGGCGCCTGCTGGCGCCGTATGTGCGGTGACAGGAACGCTCGCCTTCGCCTCGACGGGCTTGCCGACTGCCGGCACTGCGGCGCTGGTGCCCGCCGGGGCTTTCGACGCAGGCGCGACAGGCTGGCGGGCAGGGCCGGCCGCCGGTTCAGGTCCCACATTGGCTGCGAGCTTGGTGGCGGCAGCGGGCTGCGTCGCGGCGGACGCCGCAGGCTTTGCCTCGACGGCGGCAGGCTTCGCGGCCAGCGCAGCCTGCAAATCCTTGAGCTTGCCCTCCAGCTCCTTCAGTTTGCTGGCAATTGCCACATTCGTTGCATTGGGCGGCGGTGCGGCTGGTGCGCTCGCTACTGGCTTGAGTTCGGGTTTGGCTGCCGCCGGGGCAGAAACTTTCGCTGCTGGCATTGCTGCAGCAACAGCGGGGCTGGATTGGGTCTGCGCTGCCGCTGATGCAGCGGCAGCTTTAGCAACGCCGGCAGCGGACGCTGCAGAACTCGCGTCGGCAGGCTTGGCCGCAGCCGGGGCGCTGGCCTTCGCTACGGCTGCGGAAGCGCTCTGGCTAACTGGTTTCCGAGGCGCCGGTGCCGGGGCCGACGCAACCGATGCGTTCGACACTGCGGATTTGGCCGCTGGCTTGGCTGCAGCCATTGCACCGGAAGCGTCGCCCGCGTTCGGGCCGGGGGCTGCCGGGAGCGCAGCCGCCTTTGTCGCGCTGCCAGCTTTCGCGGACACTGGAGCGGGAGCCGAAGCCTGAACCGGCGCCGAAACTGGCTTTGAGTCCACCGGCGCAGCCGGTTTCGCAACAGCCGCTGCGGGCTTTACTGGTGCCGGAGGCTGGACACCGGCTACTGCAGGCTTGACCGGGACCGCGGCGTGTGCAGCCGGCACTGCAGGCTTAGCCGGAACGGTGGCCTGTACCGCAGCGCCTCCAGGCTTAGCGGGAACAGTGGCCTGTACGCCAGGCGCTACAGGCTTAGCCGTACCGGCGGCCTGTGCAGCAGGCGCGGCGGCCTTCGGCCTATCCGTTTGTGCGGCCTTCACTGTCGCCGCATCGACCTTGCCCGCCGTGCGGCCTGCAAATGCCTTCTGCACAGATTCCATCAGCTCCTTATCGGTCTTGCTCTGCTTCGCGACAGGAACCTGGCTGGTAGAAAATTTGACATCCGGCGCAGCGGCGCGAACCGGCGGCGTGGCGGGCGCCGCTACCTTGGCCGCGCGTGGGGCAGCGGCGGCAGGCATGGACGCCGGCGAAGCAGCGGCCGGAGATGCAGGCACCGCGGAGGCAGCCACCGGAATCACGGTGGTAACGGGCGCCTGCACGGCTTCCGCCACCACTTTCGGCGCCGGATCCTGGCTGAACCACAGCGACACGCCGCGCACCGACGAGCGCCCACCGCTGACCAGTTCGAAGAACAGGTGCGCCACCTCGCCCTCAACCGGCCGCGACGAGGTAAGGTGCAGGAAACGCTTTTGCCCGCGCGCCACCACCGAGATCTGCATGCCAGCCAGCGCCGGCGGCAGCGACACGCCCGCGCCCTGGAACACATCCGGCCGCGCCAGCCGCGCTTCGAGCGCCGCCAGGTCCTGCTGCGTTAGGTCGACCAGCTCGATGTCGGCCACCAGCGGCTGCCCGATGTAGGAACGCACCACGGCCTCGCCCAGCTCCGCGGCCGCAGCGCCGCCGCCCACCGCAACGGCAGACAGCGCCAGCACAAGGCGCGAGATAACAGAATGGCAAGTAGGACGCGGCATAGCCAGTGCGAGAAAAGTGCGGGACGTAGCAATGTTAACGGCGCGAAATGGGAAATGTGAAGCCGCCGGAACGATTTTGCGCGCTGGGTTACACTAAAAAAATCGTAACCGAAAGCACACATCATGGAAACCCGTACCGAGCGAGACAGTTTTGGCCCCATCGAAGTCCCTGCAGACCAGTTGTGGGGCGCGCAAACCCAGCGCTCGCTGCACCACTTCCATATCTCCAGCGAGCGCATGCCGCCGGAACTGATTGCCGCGCTGGCCCAGGTCAAGCGTGCCGCCGCCCGCGTCAACCTCGACCTCGGCGTGCTGGATGAACGCAAGGCCGGCGCCATTACCCAGGCTGCCGATGAAGTGCTGGCGGGCCTGCACAAGGACGAATTCCCGCTGGCCGTATGGCAGACCGGCTCCGGCACCCAGTCCAATATGAATATGAACGAGGTGCTGGCCAACCGCGGCTCCGAGCTGCTGGGCGGCGAGCGCGGCGAAGCGCGCCTGCTGCACCCGAACGACGATGTGAACAAGGGCCAATCCTCGAACGACATCTTCCCCACCGCGATGCACGTGGCGGCCGCCGTGGCCATCGCCACCGACGTGCTGCCCGCCGTCCGCCAGCTGCGCGCTACGCTGGATGCCAAGGCCACGGACTTTGCAGGCATCGTCAAAATCGGCCGCACCCATTTGCAGGATGCCACCCCGCTCACCCTCGGCCAGGAATTCTCGGGCTATGTGGCCCAGCTGGACTACGCCGAACATGCCATCCAGGCCACCCTGCCCGCCGTGCTGCAGCTGGCGGCCGGCGGCACCGCCGTCGGCACGGGCCTGAATTCGCATCCGGAATACGCAAGCCGCATCGCCGCCGAACTGGAATCGCGCCTGCAACTGCCCTTCCGCACGGCGGACAACAAGTTCGCCGCCCTCGCCGGCCATGAAGCGCTGGTGGCCGCCCACGGCGCCCTGAAAACGCTGGCCGCCGCCATGATGAAGATCGCCAACGACGTGCGCTGGATGGCCTCCGGCCCGCGCTCCGGCCTCGGCGAAATCACCATTCCTGAAAACGAGCCGGGCAGCTCCATCATGCCGGGCAAGGTCAACCCCACCCAGTGCGAAGCAGTCACCATGCTGTGCGCCCAGGTGTTCGGTAACGACGTGGCCATCACGGTGGGCGGCGCTTCCGGCAACTTCGAGCTGAACGTGTTCAAGCCGCTGATCGCCCATAACTTCCTGCAAAGCGCGCGCCTGCTGGCGGATGGCATGCGCAGCTTCGATGAGCACTGCGCCCGGGGCATCGAGCCGAACCACGGCCGCATTGCCGAACTGATGGAACGCTCGCTGATGCTGGTGACGGCGTTGGCGCCGCGCATCGGTTATGATCGCGCCGCGCAAATTGCCAAGAAAGCGCAGCACGAAGGGACTACCCTGAAGGAAGCTGCGCTGGCGCTCGGCTATGTAACGGCCGAACAGTTCGACCAGTGGATTGTGCCGCTGGAAATGACCAAACCCGGCGCCAAAGGCTGATCCCGCGCTCGGCAATATCGTGCGCGGCCGTTTTTGATATAAGGAATACAATGCAAAAAATACAATTCGATCTGAATGGCGAGTTCGTTGAACTGAACCAGCTCCTGAAACTGGTGGGGCTGTGCGACAGCGGCGGCGCGGGCAAGCAGATCGTGGCCAGCGGCGATGTCAAGGTCGATGGCAAGCAGGAATTGCGCAAGACCGCCAAGATCCGCGCGGGCCAGCGTGTTGCGCTGGGCGACGTGCAGATCACGGTTGTCGGCGCCACTTAATCTGGCGCAAGCAATGGCCCGGTTCAGGGGCTATAGTTTGCTGAACATCTTGCGAGGGGAATGGCGATGGAAGACCCTGGACACGACCTGGAACAGCAAGGCCGCCTGATAGGCGACCTGCGCCAGGTCATCGAAAACGCGGAAGAGCTGCTGAAGAACACCGGGCAATACAACAGCCTGACTTACCAGAGCGCGCGCGCCAAGCTGGCGCAGGCGCTGCTGGCTGCCACCGAGGAGCTGGAACGCTTCGAGGAAACGCAGCTGGACCGGATGATCCAGGCCACCCATGAAGCCAGTTCCCGCCACAACGACCAGACCGGCGAAGCCAAGGTATTCCGCGCCTTCAGCTAAGCGAGGTCAATGCGCCGCTCTCCAGCCATAGCCTGAGCTGGCCGGTGATGTCGAACTCCTCATCTTCCGCGAATGCGGCGTCCAGTGCGGCGCCCATGCTCGCTCCATCCTGAAGCGCTTGCAGTGCCGCCGCGCCGGCTCGCGTGAGCGGCGTGACCAGGCTGCGCCACTGCGGGCGGCTCACCAGCGCGTAGCTGGCGCCGGCAATATCCTGCGGCAGTTCCACGCCGCCGGGCTGGTGCGCCTGCCAGATCTCCACAATTGCCCACTCCGAGTGGAATAGCGCCGCCGCCGGGTGCAGCTGGGCCTGCGCGGCTTCGAATGCCTCAGGCGCCATGGCCATTGCTTCGGGCCTCAGCACCGGTGCGGATGCGGCGAAATGCGCGCGGTAGGCCAGCCATTCGAGGCGCGCCATGTCCGGCAGGTAGGGCAGATCCTGCGTGTGCGGGAAAGCCTGCAGGAAGGCGGCGAAGTGGGCGCCGAAACGGTTCAGGTCGCCATCCGTGGATGGATGCGCGCGGCCGTACTCGCGCACCAGCGCCGCGAAGAATTCCTCGCCCACCAGCTGCGCGATGACGGGATAGGCGTTCAGCAGCACCTTCTGCCAGCTCGCGCCAAGGTTGCCGCGGTATAGCGCCAGCCGATGCCGGACGTGCGGCGCGCGCACCACGGCCAGCACCGGCGCCTCATCGGCATGTGAAAACATTGCAGTGGCGAAATGCTGCTGGTGCAGGGCCAGCGCGTCGCTGCCAGCGCGCGCCGTCCCCGGTATGTGGGCCGCGCCAGCCGGTGCTGCCACCGATGCCTGCGGCATGTCCGCAGGCCCTGCCGCCGGTGCACGGGCCGCGCGCGCGGGCACGCTGCCGGTGTATTGGCCCGGTACGGGAGCCTTTGCCAGCGCGGCGGCGGCGCGCCCCGCTTCGTCCAGCAGCACCTTCAGCGCGGGCACCTCGGTATCCCATTCAATCAGCGTCGGCACGCTGCCGAAGCGCTGCAGCGCCGCATCGTAAATCTGCCAGACGGGTTCCGCCACGCGCGCGCCGTGGTGGTCGATCACCGCTTCCGGCGTGACCAGATGCCCGCCGAGGTGGATCTCGCCCACGCAGCCAACGGGGATGGCCGCCAGTGCGGCGAAGGCATCCTCGCCATGGTTGCACTGGTTCACATAGAGGTTGTTCACGTCCAGAAGCAGGCCGCAGCCGGTGCGGCGCGCGAGCTCGGCGAGGAATTCCGCTTCGCTCATCGTATCGTCGGCGAAACGCAGGTAAGTGGAGACATTCTCCAGCAAGATGCGCCGTCCCAGCACCTCCTGCACCTGCTCTACCCGCTCCGCGAGCAGGCGCAGCGCGGCGTGGTCCAGCGCCAGCGGCAGCAGGTCGTTCAGGTGCCGGTCAGCCACGGCGCCCCAGCTCAGGTGTTCGGAGACGAGTTCCGGCTCAATGCGTTGAACCAGGCTGCGCACCCGCTCCAGATGTGCGGCCGAAAAGCCGCGCGCCGAGCCTATGCCCAGGCCCACGCCATGCAGGCTGAAAGAATAATCCTGCCGCAGCGTCTGCAGGACGTGGAAGTCCCAGCCCGCCTGGTCAAGGAAATTTTCGGTATGGACTTCCAGCCACGCCACGCGCGGCCGGGAGTCGAGGAATTCGCGATAGTGCGGAGCCCTGAGCCCGACGCCAGCGCCAGCCAGGCCGCCACCGGTGAACTTCACGGCTCCGCTCAAGAGGAAGGATTACTTCGCCGGCGGCTTGGTCTTGCCGCCCATTTTTTCGCACGTGCCCTTGGCCACGAATTTCCACTCGGCCGGAGCGTTGTCGGTCTTGGCCTGGCCGGAGCAGCTGTGCGAACCGTCGGCAGCGCCGCAGTCGTTGGCGCCGGCCTTGGCAACGCCGTAGCACTTCTCCTTGTCGCCGCCTGCATTTGCGGCAGCGGTGGTGGCGGTAGCGGCGCATACGCCGGCCAGTGCAGCGGCAATCAGCGCTTGACGTTTATTCATGGAGATCTCCTCAGTTTTGGTATCGGGAAAACGAACCATACCTGAAAAATCTCTACAGTCAAGGCAGAAGCTGGGTTCAGTCCCACTCCGGGGCCAGCCCGGCAGGATTCACCTCGCGGCCGTTGCGTTCCAGCGTCGCGATCAGGGCCATGTCGGCCGCATCGAGATGCAGCTCGCGCGCCTTGAGGTTGCCGGCAAGGTTAGCCCGCTTGGTGGACGACGGAATGACCGCGTAACCCAGTTGCAGCGCCCATGCCAGCGCCACTTGCGCAACGGTTGCGCCGTGCTTCGCCGCAATCTGCTGCAGCACCGGATCCTGCAGCACTTTGCCGTAGGCCAGCGTCATGTAGGAAGTGACGGGGATGCCCTGCTCTTTCAGGAAGGCGGTCAGCGCGCGGCTCTGCAGGTATGGGCTGAGCTCGATCTGGTTGGTGGCGATTTCACCTTTGCCGACCGCCGCAATGGCTTGCCGCGTCAGCTCGATATTGAAGTTCGAGACGCCGATCCGACGGGTCAGGCCAGCCGCTTTCGCTTCCGCCAGTGCAGCCATGTATTCCGGCAGCGCAACGCCGTTGCCCGGCGCAGGCCAGTGGATCAGGGTCAGGTCCACATAATCGGTGCGCAGCTTGTCCAGGCTTTCGCGCAGGCTGGGCAGCAGTTTGCCGGCGGCATAGTTTTCGGTCCAGATCTTGGTGGTCAGGAACAGCTCGGAACGCGGCACGCCGCTGTCGGCGACGGCCTGGCCGACTTCGGCCTCATTGCCATAAATCTGGGCCGTATCGATGGCGCGGTAGCCAAGGTCCAGCGCATTGCTTACGGAATCGATAACGGTCTGGCCGGTCAGGCGGAAGGTGCCCGCGCCGAAGGAAGGGATGCTCATGGAATACTCCGGATAGTAAGAACTGGCAGGCAGTGTGCCTGCTTTGTCCTTGCGGAGTAAGCCGTGAATCCGGCAAATTCATTTGCGCGGGAGTCAATAAAAAACCCGCGCCCACCGTTTCCGGTGCCGCGGGTCTTGTCGTGCCGCCGCTCGAATCAGGCGGTGGTATTGATGCGGGTGCCCAGATGTGCCGGCAGGTTGCCAGCCGATGGGACAGGCGGAATCGCTTCAACGAGGGCAGCAGCGCTCGAAGCTTGCAGATCCTGCGCTTTTTTCAGAACCGCAACGCCCACGTCCTGGCGGGTGCCGGTGTCTGCGATCGTTGTTGCCAGACGCGCAATGCTCGAAACGTCCATTTTTTTCTCCCAATCAGGCCTATCACCTGTTTTTACGGCTGTCTGAACGGGAACTTTAGGGCTTCAGCGAAAAATTATTCAAATGGTCCTGAATCCACTCAAGCACGCATTCCGGGGCGTTGAGGTCTAGCCAGGCCACCTGATCCCGCAAGCCGGCCGGGCGGGGCTGGTCGGAGACGACGGCAATGATGTGCCGGTCATCCGGATACAGGGGCGCCTTGCCGCTGGCGGCGCGGAACACTTCCAGCTTCGGCATCGGCCAGGATTTGAAGCCTTCCACCAGGGTGAGGTCGGACGGTGCGAGCCGCTCCAGCTGCTCCGGCAGATCGGGTTCCGGCTCGCCGCGCAATTCGCGCATGATGGCGAAGCGGTACGGCGAGGACACCATCACTTCCGCCGCACCGGCCATGCGCAGGCGGGCGCTGTCCTTGCGGGGCGGTTCCAGCTCCAGGTCGTGATGACTGTGCTTGATGACATTGACCCTCAGGCCATTGGCGGCCATGCGGGCGACGAGAAACTCCAGCAAGGTGGTCTTGCCGTTGCCAGAACGGCCGACAATGCCGAGCACGCGGCGCGGCGCTGGGTTCTGCCCTTGCATCTGCTCTCCTTTTGATGTTGCCGCTCATTATACGCAGCAAGCAACATGGCAACATCAGGGAGGCGTTTCAGTCTTCCGGATGACGCAAAGGTTCGTGCCGGTAACTCCCTGCGGAGAGGCAGATCAGGCCGAATACAGCCAGTAAGGTGGCGGCGTAACCGGGTTCGTTGGCGGGTACGCCACGGATAAAGTCAGCAGCCGAGGCGGGCTGGGACAGCGCTGCGGCACACAGCGCGGCAAACAGAAAGCGTAACGGTTTCATTCGTCCTTATCCTGTCAACATTGCATTTTCGACAAAGATATTGTAACGAACTCTACCATTTCATGCTTTCAATCGTGCGCAGGGTTCCTTATAGAGAAACTCGATAACGGTAGCCGCGGAAACTGAAGACTGCGGCCTTCGGAAGCAGCTTTTCCAGCACCAGGCCGGGAGCCACCTCCTCGCCTTCCTTGCGCAGGATTTTGTCGATCAGCACCATCCGGTCGGCGGGATTCTTCGAGTACATATAGCCGCCAAAGGTGATTTGCGGAATAGCCCGCTGGATGGGCTCGGGCAGGTCGCGCAGGGTTTGCGTGACTTCGGGCTGGGCTGGGGCCTGCGCTTGTTGGGCAGGCGCCGGGGCGGCAGCGCGTTCGGCGGCCACAACATCAAGTTGCGGCGCAGCCGGGGCGGCGGGGGCAATGCTGCGCGCCGCCTGCTGCGGCTCGGCGCGCTTAGGTGCGGCTACGCTCGCGTCGGCAGCTGCCGAGCGCGGCGCCTGCGGAGCCGCATGTGTCTGTTGAGCGCCAGATGATGCGACGGCTATCGGCTGTGGCGGCGTAGCGGCTGCCGGCTGTGCCGGAGGCGGTGCGGCAGGCGGCGTAGCGGCCATGGGCTGGGGCTGCGGCGCTGCGCTCGATCCCTGCTGGGCCGCTGGAGCGAGCTGTGCAGACGCTGCCTGCGGCGCCGATGCCTGCTGGCGGAATACGACAAGCAGCAGTGCAACAATGGCGGCCGCCATCACGCCGACCGCGATCACCAGCGGCTTCTTCATCGCACTGCCGCGCGACACACCGGCGCCGCCATCGAGCGTGGGCGCATGAATGGTTGGGGTTGCGCCGAGCTGGCGTTCCGCCTGCGCCTTCTTCAGGGCTTCAAGAATGTAGGACATATTATTTCCCCGCCAGGCGCGGCTCCTGCACGCCGCCAAGCTGGTTCAGTCGAATGAAGGTTTTGGGTCCGGCGACACCATCCGCCTTGAGCTGCTGGGCCGCCTGGAAGTCGCGCAGGCCGCGCAGGATAGCACCGTCCAGCGGCTGGCCGTCTTCCGGCTTCGCTTCGCCACGCTGCTCCGCGAGGCGGCGTGCCAGCCAGTCCACATCCGGGCCGCGGTCGCCGGCCGACACTTCATCGCGCCAGGCGCGCGGCGCGCGCCAGAAGGTCGTGAGGCCGCCGTCGAAGCGCGTCTCCAGTTCGGCGATGCTGACGGTTTGCGGCTTGCCGTTGATGGAAAGCGTTGCGCTGCGCGCGTTCAGGCCTGTCAGCAAGGCATAAGTCGGCGCGGCAGGGTTGTCGCGCAGCTTGATCACCGCCGGACGGTCCAGCGAGCGCAGTTCATCAAGGCCGCCTTTCACCAGCAGGCAACGCAGGTTCTGTTTCGATGCGGCCGCGCAGGATTCGCCTGGTGCAAGCTTGACGCCCCATAGCGCCGCCAGCTGGCCGAGCGCGGCGTCGCTGGTGGCTGCGCCCTGCCCCGGCACCGCACCGATGGCAGCGCGGGCGGGCGATGCGCCCGGCGCCGTGGCGCCATTCGCTGCACCTGCCGATACGGATGGCCCGCCTTTCGCACCCGCCGCTGGCGCTGCGGCGCTGCCCGGCGCCACCCCGGCTGGGGTGGCGGCCAGCGCTCCCGATGCCACTGCGCCCGGCGCGGCGGCCTGCGTTCCGGATGTCCCTGCGCCCGGCGCTCCGGCACGCGGCATCAGCTGCCACGCGGCCGCACCGGTCAGCACGGCGCCTGCCAGCACGCCTGCAGCCACGAACTGCCACTGCCGCTGCGCGGAAGGCGAGGCGCGCTCGCCGGCGAACACTTCGTCGGCCGCCTTGCGGACGATCTGCTTCGTCACTTGCTGGCGGTTCTCGACATAGGCGCCTAGCAGCGCACGATCGCACAGCAGGTTGATACGGCGCGGCACGCCCTTGGTGAGCTGGTGGACCAGCGCCACCACCGGCGCGGAAAATGGCGCAAGGCCCGCCGCACCTGCCACCGCCAGGCGGTGCGCAATGTACTGCCCCGTTTCATCCACGGTCAGCGAACCGAGGTGATAACGCGCGATCACGCGCTGCGCCAGCTGTTCCAGTTCCGGCCGCGCCAGCATATCGCGCAGTTCCGGCTGGCCGATCAGGATAATCTGCAGCAGCTTGCGCTCGCTGGTTTCCAGGTTGGTGAGCAGGCGCAGCTGCTCCAGCACGTCGGCCGACAGGTTCTGCGCTTCGTCGATCACCAGCACATTGTTCTTGCCCGCCGCATGGCTCTCCAGCAGGTAGCGGTTGATCGCATCCGTATAGGTCTTCACGCTCACCACGCCCTGCGCCGGCAGGTCCACGCCGAATTCGCCGCAGATCGTGAGCAGCAGTTCCTCCACCGTCAGCTTCGGATTGAAGATGTAGGCCAGCTTGCAGTTCTCCGGAATCTGCTCCATGAAGCAGCGGCACACCGTCGTTTTTCCCGCGCCGATTTCACCGGTGAGCAGCACGAAGCCGCCGCCGCTGCCCACGCCGTACAACAGGTGCGCTAGCGCCTCGCGATGGCGCTCGCTCATGAAGAGATAACGGGGATCGGGAGCAATCGAAAACGGAGACTGTTTCAGGTTGAAGAATTGCGTGTACATGAATTCCCTGTTGGGACGGCGCTAGCGCAGCGCGGGTGGCAAAGACTTGAACTTGGCGCAGAAGACCTTGGCGCGGTTATTGGCAAACACGAGACGGGTGCCGGTATTGGTTTCCTTCACGGGGAAGCGCGAGCTGCCGCCGATCACCGAGAAGCGGACGCCGTCCTGCAGGCGGATGGCCTCTTCCAGCTGGTCCGGCGCGGCATCCACCACGGCGCCCACAAAGCTGTAAGGATAACTCTCGTCGCTGACCATCAGCTCCACCACCGGGAAGCCCCACAGCTGCGTATCGGGCGCGCGGAACCAGTAAGCGCCGCCTTCGCGCTTGTAGGGCTGGTTGAAATTGCCCTTGAGGTAGTTGTAGAAGTAATGGTTGGCGATCTGGTCGCGGCACAGGATGCCGCCGCCGATGACCGTGCCAAAGGTGGAGGGCGCCTGGGCCTGCGCATGGGCGCAAACGGCCAGCAAGCCTGCGCCGGCAAGGCGGCGTGCTAAATCTTTGAAATCCATTCCCGATGTGCGCCAATTTGCGCCTTCGCCTTGGCAGGCAAGGCTTCGTAGCAACCGGGATATTGCTTGAGGGCGCTCTCCCGGATTGCCTTTTCCAGACCGTTGATCAGAAAGACATAGAGAATGGCGCCCTGATCGGATTTTCTGGTTCCCAGATACTTGATCATATGGCTCTCCTCTCTGCATTATGACATTACCAGCCGAATTCCCGCCACCGTTCAGCAGCGCTTTTTTGCACCTTATCCTCGCAATTTGCCCTTTCGTCGGTTAAGTCCCGCACCTGGGCCCCGTTTCCCTTATCGTCCTACCATCGACAATCCATGACCGATGGGGACACAAGATGAATAAACTGATGACCACTGCCCTTGCCGCCGCCCTGCTCGCCGCAGGCGTGACTACCCTGCCCCTGAGCCACGCCTCGCCCGCTGCCGCAGAGGACCGCAGCATTGCCAGTGAAAGCCGCAACCTGGCCGCTTTCAGCGCGATCGAGCTGTCCGGCCCCTACGACGTGGAAATCGTCGCCCAAGGCCAGCGCTCGCTGGAACTGAGCGGCCCCCGCAAGGAAATGGCCGACGTCGAGACCATCGTGCAGGGGGAGACGCTCATCGTGCGCCCGCTGCGCCGCAACAAAGGCTGGAGTTTCTCGTTCGGCAAGACGCATGAGCCGGTGCGCATCCGCATCAGCACGCCAACGCTGAAAAGCCTGAAGAACTCCGGTTCCGGCGATGTGGTGCTGAGCCGCTTCCAGGGCGATGCGCTGGAGCTGACCTCCACCGGTCCCGGCGACCTGCGTGCGGAAGGCATCGTGCGCACGCTGAACCTGCGCAGCACGGGTCCCGGCGACGTGGATGTGCGCCAGATGAACATCGCCAGCCTGCAGCTCAGGATGAGCGGCCCCGGCGACGTGGAGGCGCGCAGCGTCACCGGCGACCTGGCGGCCGTGGTGTCCGGTCCCGGCGACCTGGAGGTAGCGGACCTGCGCGCCGACAAGGTGACGGCAACCATGTCCGGCCCCGGTTCGGTATCGCTGAGCGGCAGCAGCAAGGCCATCCGCGCGGAAATCAGCGGCTCCGGCGACCTGGATGCCTGCTCGCTGAACGTGGAAGCGGTGAATGCCATGGTGCGCGGCCCCGGCGGCGCCTGCGTGGCAGGCGCCATCAAGACACTGGAAGCGGAAGTGCACGGCTCCGGCGATTTCGAGGCGCGCGGCGTGCAGGCCCAATCCCTGCGCGCGGTGCTGAGCGGTCCGGGCAATATGACGCTGAGCGGCCGCACCGGCGCGTTGAATGCGGAAGTGACGGGCTCCGGCGACCTGGATGCGGAACACCTGGAAGTGGGCCGCGCCATGACCCGCAGCACCGGCCCCGGCAATATAGAACTGCAGCGCGTGACCGAGTCCCTGAATGCGCAACTGAGCGGCTCTGGCGGCCTGTCCACCAGCGTCGAAGGCAAGAGCGTGGCGCTCACCATGGGCGGCCCGGGCGATGTTACCCTGCACGGCCGCACCGACAACCTGACTGCGCAGTTGTCCGGCTCCGGCAGCCTGAATGGACGCGACCTGCAGGCCGGCCAGGCCAGCGTGGTGGTGCGCGGCCCTGGCAACGCGCAGGTCAATGTGCGCGGCAAGCTGGAAACGCAGGGACGCCAGGCCTCCGGCAACCAGCCTCGGCTGGTAACTATCGATCGCAGCGGCGTACACGACGCACACGCCAACTAAGCCATTTCCCGTTTTCTCCAACACGCCCGGCCTTGTGCCGGGCGTTTCTTTTTTGCGTCAGAACTGGCATTAATCCATACCAAAAGCAATACCATTGGTCAGCACTTGCAATTCCTTTTAAATCAATAACTTAACTCGACAACCCGCTGCCGGAAGGCAGACCGGATTCAATATTTGACAATACCAGTTAAATACCTGTTGACAAGCTGGTTTGCCAACCCTATAGTGCCCCACAGCTCTCTACATCCCTATACCTATGATCGAATTCTTACTCGGCGTTGATGGCGGCGGCAGCGGCACCCGTGTGCGGCTGGCACGGCCTGACGGCAGCCTGCTGGCCGAAGGCAGCGCGGGGCCTTCCGGCCTGCTGCACGGCATTCAGAATGCATGGGCCGCGGTAGAAAGCGCAGCCGCCCAGGCGTTTGCCGCGGCAGGCCTCGCCGTGCCGGCGCGTTCCAATGTCGCCGTGGGCCTTGGCCTGGCGGGCGTGCATAACCGCCAGTGGGCCGCCAACTTCGTCTCCGCCAATCCCGGCTATGCCGCCGTGGCGCTGGAAACCGATGCCTACACCACGGTGCTGGGCGCACACGATGGCCGGCCGGGCGCGATCATTGCGCTGGGCACCGGCAGCGTGGGTGAAATCCTGAACGCGGACGGCAGCCGCCATGAGGTGGGCGGCTGGGGCTTCCCGGCCGGCGACGAGGCGGGCGGCGCATGGATAGGCATGAAAGCCGTCAACCATATCCAGCAGGTGATCGACCGCCGCGCGCAGGGCTCCGCCTTTGCCGACGCCGTGATCGAAGCCTGCGGCGGCTCGCGTGACCGCATCCAGGTGTGGCTGGCCAGCGCGAGCCAGACCAACTACGCGCAGCTGGCGCGCATCGTCCTGCAGCACGGCGGCAGCAACGCCACCGCGCACGCCATCCTGAGCGAAGCGGGCTACCAGGTGGCGCTGATCGCGAAAGCGCTGGACCCCGCAGGCACGCTGCCGATTGCGCTGTGCGGCGGCCTTGGCGAACCGCTGCGCCCTTACCTGCCGCCCGAACTGCTGCAGCGTATCGTGCCGCCGCATGGCGATTCCGCCGCCGGCGGCCTCAAGCTGATCCAACAACTTCTGAAGGAGTAGGATGTGCTAGCCCAGTTGAGCGATTTCAGTCCTGACCATGACAGCGATACGCCGTTGTACATGCAGCTTGCGAACAAGCTGTCCGACGGTATCGCCAGCGGCGACTGGCGCGCCAACGAGGCCCTGCCATCCGAGCGTGTGCTGTCCGAGATGCTGTCGATCTCGCGCGTGACGGCACGCAAGGCGATCGACATGCTGTGCGACCGCGGCATGCTGACGCGGCGCCGCGGTTCGGGCACCTACATCACGCCCAAGCTGGAGCAGCCGCTGTCCCGCCTCACCAGTTTTTCCGAAGAGCTGCGCCAGCGCGGCTTTACTGCAGGTTCGCGCTGGATCCAGCGCGAGATCGGCGTGGCAGCACCGCTGGAACTGCTGTCGCTGGGACTGTCCCCGAATATGCCGGTGGCCCGCCTTAAACGTTTGCGCACCGCGGACGATGTGGTGATGGCCATCGAAACCTCGACCATACCGGCCGCCTACGTGCCGAATCCGCAGAACGTGACGGATTCGCTGTACGGCTACCTGGAAGCAAACGGCACGGTGCCGATGCGCGCGCTGCAGCATATCCGCGCCATCAATGCCAATGCCGAACAGGCCCGCCTGGCCAATATCGCGCCGGGCACCGCCATGCTGCACATAACGCGCGTGAGCTATCTGGACAACGGCGCCGCAGTGGAACTGACCCACTCGTGGTGCCGTAGTGATTATTATGAATTCGTAGCGGAGTCGCGTCGATGAGCGATGCAATCAAAGGCAATATCCTGACGCCGGACGGCTGGGTCCACGGCGCGGTCTCATTCGATGAGCGCATCGTCGGCATCGACGGCCAGGCGGTCAACCCGGAACATAACAGCGATGACTACATCCTGCCCGGCTTTATCGACCTGCACGTGCATGGCGGCGCCGGCAAGGACGTGATGGAAGGCGGCGATGCCGTGCACCAGATCGCCAGGCTGCATGCGCGCCACGGCACCACCTCGATGCTGGCCACCACGATGACGGCGCCGCCGGAAGACATCGACGTCGCGTTGAAAGGCATTGGCGATGCAGTGCGCAAGCGCGGCAAGAACGAGGCGCGCGTGCTGGGCACCCACCTCGAAGGTCCGTATATCAACTCCGGCAAGCTAGGCGCCCAGCCCAACTACGCGCGCTCCGCCACGCTGGATGAAGTGAAGCGCCTGGAAACCATGGCGCCGCTGAGCGTGATCACCGTGGCGCCGGAAATCGACGGCCACCTGAGCCTCGTACGCGAAATGGCCGATGCCGGCATGCGCGTGCAGATCGGCCACACGCTGGGCACCTATGAAGACGGCGTGGCCGCGATGGAGCACGGCGCGGCCGGCTTCACCCACCTGTTCAACGCCATGCCCGGCCTGCACCACCGCGAACCCGGCATGGTGGGCGCTGCGCTGGCGCACGCCGAATATGCCGAACTGATTCCCGACCTGCTGCACGTGCATCCGGGCGCCATCAAGACCGCGCTGCGCGCGATTCCGCGCCTCTACTGCGTGACCGATTCCACCGCCGCCACCGGCATGCCGGATGGCGAGTACATGCTGGGCCGCCACATCGTCCACAAATGCATGGGCGGCGTGCGCCTGCCGGACGGCACGCTGGCCGGCAGCACGCTGACGCTGGACCAGGCGCTGCGCAATCTCGTAGGCCTGGGCCTCGACATCGCCGACGCCTCGCGCCGCGTCTCCACCAATGCCGCCGACTACCTCGGCCTGAATGAGCGCGGCCGCCTGGCGCCCGGCGCTTACGCCGACATGGTAGTGCTGGACCGTGACCTGAAACTGAAAGCCGTTTATATCGAAGGAGAACGTTGTGACCTCAATGATGCTTAAAGAAGCCCTGTCCGCCGCCGAGTGCGTCGCCGAGCAGCTGGCGAACGACTCGGACCGCTACGCGGACCTGGGACGCAAATTGAGGAGCACGCCCTTCTCCACCGCGCTGACCGTGGCGCGCGGCAGCTCGGACCATGCCTGCAACTACATCGCCTACCTGATCATGGCCCGCCTGGGCCGCGTGGTGGCATCGCTGCCGATGTCGCTGGTCACGCTGCACAAATCGCCGCTGATCACGCGCGACACGTTGACCATTGCGGTCTCCCAGTCCGGCCAAAGCCCGGACGTGGTGGAGCCGATCCGCTATTTCCGCGACGGCGGCGCCACCACCGTGGCGCTGGTGAACGACATCGAATCGCCGCTGGCCAATGCCGCCGAATGGGCGATGCCGCTGCGCGCAGGCAAAGAGCAGAGCGTGGCCGCCACCAAGAGCTTCATTACCTCGCTGGTAGCCGGTGCGCGCATGGTCGCACAATGGCAGAACGATCCGGAACTGCAGGCCGGCCTTGAGGCGCTGCCGGAAGCGCTGCGCGTGGCAGGCCAGGCCGACTGGTCGCCTGCGCTGGAAGTACTGGCGCCGGCCAAGAACATCATGGTGGTGGGGCGCGGCATCAGCTTCCCGGTCGCGCTGGAATCTGCACTGAAATTCAAGGAAACCTCGGCCCTGCAGGCGGAAGCCTTCAGCGGCGCGGAGATCAAGCACGGCCCGATGGCGCTGATCGAAGAAGGCTACCCGCTGCTGATCTTCGCAACGCGCGGCCCGACGCAGGCAGGCCTGCTGGCGCTGGCGGATGAAATGCGCGGCCGCGGCGCACGCGTGCTGCTGGCCGCTCCGTCGGACGTGGCGCAGCGCGACCTCACGCTGCCGGTTGCCGCCACGCCGGACCTGGATCCTATCGTCGCCATCCAGGCCTTCTATGTGATGGCAGCCCAGCTGTCCGCCGCGCGCGGGCTGGATCCTGACCGTCCACGCCACCTGAGCAAAGTCACCAAGACCAACTGACCCCGCTCCCGGCCGCCAATGAAACTCAAGACCCTGCTGACAGCATTGGTGGCCGCCAGCCTTGCTGCGAGCGCGCTGGCCGCGCCGCAGAAGATCGAATTCTGGACCTTCAGCATGAAGCCCAAGTTCACGCCGTATTTCGAAGGCATCGTGAAGAAATACGAGGCTGCCAATCCCGGCGTGAAGCTGGAATGGGTCGACTTCCCCTGGGATATCATCCAGACCAAGCTTGTGACCCGCATCGTGGCCGGCACGCCGCCCGCGCTGGTCAACCTCAATGTGCCCTGGGCCGACGAATTTGCGCGCGACGGGCTGCTGACGCCGGTCGATGAGCTGATCGCCCCGGCCCGCGAGCGCTACCTCAGGAGCGCGCTTGAGGACCTGAACTTCGGCGGCAAGACCTATGGCTTCCCGCTGTACAGCAATGTCGCCGTCATCACCTACAACACCGAAATCTTCAAGGCTGCGGGCATAACGCGCGCGCCGCGCAGCCTGGACGAACAACTGGCCTTTGCGCGGCAGATCGCGCAGCGCACCGGCAAGGCCGGGCTGTGCCCGGCGCTGTCGAAGATCGACGGCCTGATGATGCAGCAAGGGCTGGCGGTGATCCGCGATGGCCGCGCCGTATTCGATTCGCCCGCGCACGTCGCCTTCATCCGCAAGCTGGCCGACACCTACAAGGCCGGCGGGCTGCTGAAGGATGGCCTGTTCGCCGAAGACAATTTCCCGGTTGCGATCGACGCCTACAAAGGCGGCCGCCTCGGCATGCTGCTGGCGCCGCCGACCGCGCTGAAGCGCATCCAGAGCGACACCAAGGATATCTACGCCATCACCGGCGTAGCGCCGGCGCCGCTCGGGCCCACGGGCATTGCGGACGGCGGCTGGCTGATTCATTTCGGTGTTCCGGCAGGCGTGAAGAAATCCCTGCTGCCGGAAATCGGCAAATTCGCGCGCTACCTGACGAATGACGCCAACCAGCTCGAGTTCGCGAAGCAGGCCAGCGTCTACCCGGCCACGGTGCAGGCTGCGAACGACCCGTTCTTCATGGCGGTGCCGCCGGGCGCGGGCGCCGCCGAAAAAGCCGTCAGTGCGGGCGCCGTCTCCATGCCCTACTCGCGCACCATGTACGTGGCGGGCGTGGACGACTACAACGAATTGCGCCGCACGCTGGTGAAAGCCGTGGAAGCCGGCGTCACCGGCCGCGCCGACATCCAGGCCGCCCTCAGCGAAGCCGTCGCCATCTGGAACCGCAAGCTCACCAAACAGTTCCCCAAAGCTCAGCCCGTGAGCGGGGGGATTTGATGCAGCGGCAGACTTTGTATGCCTGGCTGTTCCTCGCGCCCGCGCTCATCCTGATGGCGGTGTTTTCGTTCTGGCCCGTGGGATATGGCTCGCTGCTGGCCTTCACCGACTACAGCCTGATCCGCGATACGCATTGGGTCGGCCTGGAGAACTTCCGCTATATCTTTGAGAACGAGATGTTCGTCACCGGCCTGAAAAACTCGCTGGTGTTCCTGCTGATGGTGCCCTTCGTGCAGATCGGCGCGCTGTCGCTGGCGGTGCTGGTGAATAACCAGTTGCCGGGCATCCGCCTGTTCCGCGCGGCCTACTACGTGCCCGTGGTGACGACCGTCTCCGTGGTCGGCATCATGTGGGGCTTCATGTTCCACGAACAGGGCGCCCTCAATTACGTGCTGATGCTGTTCCGCCTGGTGGACGCGCCGGTGGGCTGGCTGTCGAACGATACCATCGCCCTGTTCTGCATCATGTTCGTCACGCTGTGGCGCGGCCTGGGCTGGTATATGGTGATGTACCTCGCCGCGCTGCAGTCGGTGCCCGCCGAGATGCAGGAAGCGGCCATCCTCGATGGCGCCAGCCGCTGGCAGCGTTTCTGGAAAATCACCGTGCCCATGCTGCATCCCACCATCGCGGTGTGCTCCATCCTGTCCGTGCTGGCCGCGCTGAAGGCCTACCAGGAAGTGGACGTGCTCACGCAAGGCGGCCCGATGAATTCCACCTTCACTGCCCTGTACTACGCCTATGACCAGGGCCTGAAACACCTCAAGCTGCCGCGCGCGCTGGCCGCCAGCTTCATCGTTTCCCTGCTCTGCATCGGCATCGCCCTGCTTTGCCTGCGCTACCTGAAGCCCAAGCACCGATGAAGACGATCGGCCATTACCTGCTGCTGACGGCAATCGCCCTGCTCTGCGTGTTCCCCTTCTGGTGGACGCTGGTGACGGCGCTGTCCACCGAGGGCAATATATTCACCTATCCGCCTACCTTCTGGCCGAAATCGCCGTCGCTGGCGAATTTCGAGGAAGTATTCCGCGTGATTCCGGTGCTGTCCTTCTTCAAGAACTCAGTGCTGATCGCCGCCTTCACCGTGTTCTGGAAACTCACGCTGTGCTCCATGGCCGCCTATCCGCTGGCGCGCATGCAGTTCCGCGGCCGCAAGCTGGTGTTCGGCCTGATCCTCGCCACCCTGGTGCTGCCTTCCGAAGTGAACTTCCTCGTGAACTTCATCACGGTCACGAAACTGAGCCTCGTCGATACTTACGCGGGCGTGATCCTGCCCAATATCGTGACCGCAGTCGCCATCCTGCTGCTGAAACAGGCCTTCGAGGAAGTGCCCCAGGACCTGATCGATGCGGCCCGCGTGGACGGCGCCTCGGAATGGGTCATCTTCACGCGCATCATGCTGCCGCTGATCGCGCCCTGGCTGGCTACCGTCGGCATCCTCACCGCCGTGGAAGCGTGGAACGAATACATCTGGCCATCCATCGTGATGAGCAAACCTGACGAATTCCCGCTGTCGGTCGGCGTGCTGTATTTGCGCGGCACCTTCGGCAGCAGCACGCGCGTGATCGCGGCGGGTACCATCATCACCATCCTGCCTACCCTGGCAGCATTCCTCTTCACCCAACGATTCTTCATGCGCGGCATGGACGGAGCAGTCAAATGAGCAAATCACATCAGGAACTGAGAAAAATCGCGGGCCAGCTGATCATGATCCGCTTCCCCGGCACCACGCTGGATGCCGCCACCGCGGACTTCATCCGCGAAAACGGCATTCGCGGCGTCTGCCTCTTCCGCGGCAATATGACGGACTCCGAACAGCTGGGCAAGCTGACGGCCGACCTGCGCGCCGCCATGGGTCCGGACGCGCTGATCGCCATCGACCAGGAAGGCGGCGCCGTGGTGCGCTCCACCTGGGTGCCTGCGCCGCCCGCCGCCATGGGCCTGGGCGCAGCCGATGATACCGAACTGGCGCACCGCACCGGCGCTGCCGTGGCGCGCGCCGTGAAGGCGCTGGGCTTCAACTGGAATTTCGCGCCCGTGCTGGACCTGAACAACAATCCGCACAATCCGGTAATCGCCGAGCGTTCCTTCGGCGCCGAACCGAAACGCGCGGCCGAACTGGCCATGGCCTGGATGGCAGGCAGCCATTCGGAAGGCGTAGCCTGCTGCGTGAAGCACTTCCCGGGCCACGGCGACACCCACGTCGATTCGCACCGCGACCTGCCCACCGTGAACAAGCCGCTGGAACAGCTGGAAGCCTTCGAGTTCGCGCCGTTCAAAATGGCGGCGCCACAGGCGCCTGCGATGATGACCGCCCACATCGTCTACCCATCCATCGATCCGGATAATCCGGCCACCATGTCGCCCGCCATCCTGGACAAGCTGCTGCGCAAGCACTGGCAATACCGCGGCGTGATCATCACCGACGGCATGGACATGCACGCCATTGCAGGCCGCTACGGCGTGGGCAACGCCGCCGTGCGCGCCCTCACCGCCGGCGCGGACATGGTGATGGCCCTCGGCACCACCGAAACCCAGAATGAAACCCTGGATGCCATCGCCAAGGCGCTGGCAGAAGGCGCGCTCACCGAAGAACAGGTACAGGAGCGGCTGGACCGCCTGTCTGCCCTGGCCCGCGCCTATCCATGCAAACCGCGCTCCTACAAGGAAGATGCCGCCGACCGCGACATCATGGCCGAAGGCTGGCGCCGCAGCCTGACCGCGCGCGGCAATCCCCAGCGCCCGGCCAAGGGCAGCAAGGTGCGCCTGATTGCACGTCAGGACGTGGTCAGCGACGGCGTGTCCGAAGCGGGCGTGCCGGCCAGCACCGTCGCCACCACGCTGGGCAAGCTGTTCGACGTGGAGCTGATCACCTTCGCCGACGCCGACACCTTCGACTGGAACGCCCTGCCGCAGGACGGCGCCTTCACTATCCTCGCTTCCACCTCGCGCCTGCGCTACGGCGACAACGCACGCAGCAACTGGAAGCCGGACCTGCACCTCGCACTGTGGAATCCCTATCAGGCGCTGGATATCAGCGCCCCGGCCCTGATGACCTACGGCTTCGCCGCTCCGGCACTGGATGCCGTCAATGCCTGGCTGTCCGGCGCGCTGGAAGCGCAGGGCCGCTGCCCCGTACCTGGCTTCGCATAACAACCATACAAAGGAAGACGCGACAGATGGATCACGACAAGGATCACGACAGCGCCAAGCGCAGCCCGCTCAGCTGGGTGCCGACCCTGTATTTCGCACAGGGCCTGCCATTCTTCTCGGTGGCGCTGATCGCCAGCCTGATGTTGAAGAGCATGGGCGTGCCCAATGAGGACATTGCGCACTGGACGGCATATATCGGCGCCGCGTGGATCTTCAAGCCGCTGTGGAGCCCCTTCCTCGAACTGGCCAGCAGCAAGAAGCTGGTCGTCGTCACCTTCCAGCTGCTGAGCGGCGTGTTCCTCGGCCTGGTGGCGCTGGTCCTGCACCTGCCCTTCTGGCTCGCCGCCGTGATCGCCATGCTGTCACTGGTGGCCATCTCCTCGGCCACCCACGATATCTCCTGCGACGGCGTGTACATGGCAAGCCTGAGCAAGAAGCAGCAGGCGCAGTACGCCGGCTGGACCGGCACCTTCTTCAACGCGGGCCGCTTCATTTCGCTGGGCGGGCTGGTAATCCTCGCTGGCTACCTGGAAAAATCGCACGGCGTGGTAACAGCATGGACGGTGATCTTCTGCATCCTGTCCGCCACCATGATTGCGCTGGGCCTTTACCATAGCTGGTCGCTGCCGCTGGCGCCGAATGTGCGCGGCGAGAACCATAACGTAGCGGGCATCGCGCGCACCTTGAAAGACGTCATCATCGACTACCTGCGCAAGCCCGGCATCTGGGTGTCGATCCTCTTCATCATCCTGTTCCGCGCCGGTGAGGCGCAGGTGCAGACCATCGGCCCGCTGTTCCTGCGCGAAGCGCGCGAGCTGGGCGGCCTTGGCCTGAGCACCGACCAGGTGGGCACCGTGTACGGCACCGCTGGCACCATCGCCTTCATCATCGGCTCCATCGCCGGCGGCTACTTCACCTCCTGGCTCAGCCTGCGCCGCGCGATCCTGTTCCTGATCCTGGCGATGAACCTGCCGAACCTGGTGTTCTATCTTCTCTCCACCTACCTGCCGACCAACCTGACCCTGATTGCGGCCGGGCTGAGTATCGAAATGTTCGGCTACGGCTTCGGCTTCGTCGGCATCATCCTCTACATGATGCAGGTGGTCGCGCCGGGCAAATACCAGACCGCGCACTACGCCTTCTCGACCGGCATCATGCAGCTCGGCTTCGTGCTGTTCAAGTGGATCAGCGGCGACGCCCAGGTGGCGCTGGGCTACCAGCACTTCTTCGTGTACGTGCTGCTGTGCGCCATCCCGGTGGCCGTGCTGTCGCAGTTCATCCCGATGGAATCGCGCTACAAGGAAGAGGCCTGAGGCATGGCCGGCGTTTCGCTCCGCAATATCGTCAAGCGCTACGGCGACAAGCACACCGTCATCCACGGCATCGACCTCGATATCGCCGATGGCGAATTCGTGGTCTTCGTCGGCCCCTCGGGCTGCGGCAAGTCCACCCTGCTGCGCATGATCGCCGGCCTGGAAGAGATCAGCGAAGGCGAGCTGCATATCGGCGGCCGGCTCGCCAACAAGGTGCCGCCTGCCCAGCGCGAGCTGGCGATGGTGTTCCAGTCCTATGCGCTCTATCCGCACATGACGGTGTACGAGAACATGGCGTTTGCACTGAAGCTGGCCGGGCACAAGCCGGCCGAGGTGCGCACGGCCGTGGAGCGCGCCGCGGAGATCCTGCAGATTACACAGCTCCTGCAGCGCAAGCCGAAGGAGCTGTCCGGCGGCCAGCGCCAGCGCGTGGCGATCGGCCGCGCCATTGTGCGCAAGCCGCAGCTGTTCCTGTTCGACGAGCCGCTATCGAATCTCGATGCCAGCCTGCGCGTACAGATGCGGGTGGAAATCAGCCGCCTGCACCAGGACCTGAAAACCACCATGGTCTACGTTACCCACGACCAGGTGGAAGCGATGACGCTGGGCGACCGCATCGTGGTCTTCAACGGCGGCCGCATCGAGCAGATCGGCACCCCGCACGAACTGTATAACAATCCGGGCAACCTGTTCGTGGCGGGCTTCCTCGGTTCGCCGAAGATGAATTTCATTGCGGGCGAAGTGATGGCGGCAGGCCTGCAGCACGCCGCTGTGCAGCTGCCCGGCGGCGCCATCGTGGAAGTGGCCGTGCAGGCGGCGGAACTGGAGCGCGGCGCGCGCGTCACGCTGGGTATCCGGCCGGAGCATATGCAGCTGGCAGCGCCTGGGGCCGATGAGCCGAACCGGGTGCCCGTTTCGGTCGGCCACGTGGAATACCTGGGCGACCAGTCCATCCTCTACGTCCAGCTGCCCGGGGTTGCGGACATGCTGGCCGTGCGCCACGCCGCCCAGGGCTTGCCGCCGCAGGCCGGCACGGCCGCCGAACTGCTGCTGCCGCCCGCGCATTGCCTGCTGTTCGACGCGGCGGGCAAGGCCCTGCCGCGCGCCGAAACATAGCGTTACAATTGCGCGCCCCATAAACTCGTCCGTTGGCGAATTTATGGGAGAATAAGCGTTTGTCTCATTTACAGGATTTATAGACCATGTCCCAGTTCCGTATTGCCCGCATCAGCCTGCTGCTGGCTACCCTGATCGCCGCGCCGGCTGTAATGAACGTTGCCCATGCGCAAAGCAAGCCTGCTGCTGCACCGGCAGCTGCCGAGTCTGCCGATAAAGTCAGCCAGGAATTCATCAAGCTGGCCAATCCTGCCGACATCCAGCCGCTGCTGGCCGCAAAGAATTTTGCCGAAGCCAAAAAGCGCATCGATGCCGCCGCCGCACTGCCGAACCTGAATCCTTACGAGACCTTTATCCTGAACCGCATGCGCGTGGCGCTGGGCTCCGCGAGCCAGGACGATGCGATGGCGACCGCCGCCCTGGAAGCCGTGATCAACTCCGGCCGCCTGACCCCGGTGGAACAGAAGCAGTTCATCGAAGCGCTGGGCAATATGTATTACAACGCCAAGAACTATCCGAAGGCTGTTGAGTGGTTCAACCGTTACCAGAAAGAAACCGGCGAAACCAAGCTGCGCCCATATGTGGTGCGCGCCTACTACCTGAACAACGACTTCGTGACCGCCAAGGCCGAAGCGCTGAAGGACCTGGAAACCAAACAGAAGGCAGGCCAGGTGCCAGCCATCGAAGAACTGCAGATCCTGGCCAACACCGGTTCCAAATCCAAGGACCAGGCCACCTACCTGCTGGCCCTGGAAAACCTGGTCAAGTACTACCCGAACGACGACTACTGGGTTGACCTGCTGAGCCGCACCCGCGGCAAGGACAACTACTCCAACCGTTTCGCGCTGGACGTGTACCGCCTGCAGAAAGTCGCCACCACCAAGATGGCGGCCGAGGAATACCAGGACATGGCCGAACTGGCGCTGCTGGCCGGCCAGCCTATCGAAGCCAAGCAGGTGCTGGACATCGGCTTCTCCAACGGCTCGCTGGGCACCGGCAACAACGCGGCCAAGCACAAGCAGCTGCGCGCGCAGGCTGACAAGCAGGCAGCCGACGACACCAAGAACATCGGCAGCGGCGAAGCTTCGGCCCGCAAGTCGAAGAACGGCACCGGCCTGGTCAACCTCGGTTACGCATTCGTCACCCTGGGCCAGTTCGACAAGGGCATCGCCCTGATCCAGGAAGGTATCGCCAAGGGCGGCCTGCAGAACGCGGAAGACGCCAAGCTGCGCCTGGGCTACTCCTACGCCATGGCCGGCCGCAAGGAAGACGCCATCAAGACCCTGGAAACCGTGACCGGCAGCGACGGCCGCGGCGACCTGGCCCGCTACTGGATCCTGTGGGTGAACCGTCCGGGCAACGCTACTGCCGCTCCAGCCCAGTAAGCGCTGCGCATTGATCACCGAAGCGGGAACAGGCGAATGCCTCTCCCGCTTTTTTAACGCCTTCCGCATGAACCAACGCCTGCTGAGTCTCGACGCCTTCCGTGGTTTCATCATCCTTGCGATGATCTGGGTGAACTACATCGCCGGCATGCCCGGCATACCGTACTGGCTTGAGCATGCGGGGCCGAAGGCGGACGGCATCACCCTGCCCGACCTGGTTTTCCCCGGCTTCCTGTTCATCGTCGGCATTGCGGTTCCGCTGTCGCTGCACCGCGCTATCGGGCGGGTGGACGCGGCGCTGCTGGGCCGCCTGCTGTGGCGTGCCGCGAGCCTGATGGTGGCCGGGGTGGTGCTGGCCAACCTTTACCGCTACGACGCCGATGCCGCCCTGCTGCCGCGGGCCTGGTACACGCTGCTGTTCTACGTGGCCATGATCCTGCTGTGGCGGCACACCGAAGGCCGCAGCAGGACCTTCTGGCTCGGCGCGGCGCTGATGGCCTTCCTGCTGCTGTCTTTCCGCGGCACCCTGAACGCAGAGTTCAGCAGCCCGTACCTGCAGCATACGTGGTGGGGAATCCTGGGCATGATCGGCTGGGCCTACCTGGTCTGCAGCGCCATCTATCTCGCAGTGCGCGGCGACGGACTCGCCATGATGGCAGCGCTGGCAGGCCTGATCGCGCTTTACCTCGGCGGCATGGCCGGGCAGCTGGGCTGGCTGCCGGATACGGTACACAGCTTCGTCAATGTGCCGCAGCTGATCGGCTCCACCTCGGCCAATGTGATGGCGGGTGCGCTGGTGGGCCGCCTGTTCGTGCGCGGCGCCACCGAAGCAGGCGGCTGGGCCCTGCACAAGCCGCGCATCCGTTTCATGGCCTGCTTCGCGCTGGCGCTGTTCGCGGCGGGCATGCTGCTGCGGCCCTATCACGGCATCAACAAGATTAACGCCACCGCATCCTACACGCTGGTCTGTTCGGCGCTGGTGCTGGCCCTGTTCCTGCTGTTCTATGTGTTGACCGACGTGCTGGAAGTGCGCAGCTGGACGGTGCTGCTGCTGCCGGCGGGCGCCAACGCGCTGTTCGCGTATATTGCGCCGGACCTCTGGGAGCAGGCAGCCGCCGTGCTGCACCTGCCGCGCTTCTGGTGGCCGTTCTGGGAAAGCGGCGGCGTTCCGGGACTGCTGAACGCCGCCGTGATGACGCTGGCGATGATGGGGCTGACCGCGCTGGCCAATCGCCTGGGACTGAAGCTGAAGTTCTAGACCTTGATATAGATGCGGCGCTTGTCCAGCCAGTAGCCCACCAGCCAGCAAAGCAGCATGAAGGCGAGCGCAAACAGCAGCGAGGCCACTTTCTCCGTGGCCAGCGGCCGGAACACCGTAGCATGGATCCAGTCATAGGTAGCAGTGCTGCCCACGTAAGTCTTCACCATCACGATCACCAGCACTTCGGATAGCAGATAGATGAACAGGGTGTTCTTGCCGAAGACTTCGAAGAAATAGGTCCAACGGCGCTGTCCCCGCATTTCGATTGCATAGATCAGCAAGGGCAGGATCAGCAGGTCAAGGCCGATGGCCAGCATCACGTAGGAGCTGGTCCAGAGCTTTTTATTGATAGGCAGCACACTGCTCCAGCACAGCGCCATGGCGAGGCACAACACGCCCGCCATCATGAGCTTCGCCAGCGTTTCCCACGACGCGCCCTTCTGCAGCACCAGGCGCCCCGCAAAATAGCCTGCAATGACGTTGACCGTGGCCGGCAATGTGCCCAGCAGGCCTTCCGGATCGAAGGCCAGTCCTTCGCCGTGATACAGGTGCCGCTCGCCCATCAGCCAGATATCGAACTTCGCCGCAGCGTTGCCCTGCAGGCTGTAGTCGCCGAACAGCGCCAGCACCGCCCAGTATCCGAGCAGGGCTGCCACGCAAAACAGGATCGCGCCGCGCTCGCGCGCAAAGTGCAGTACCAGCGCAGCGATGCCGAAACACAGGCCGATGCGCTGCAGCACGCCGGGAATACGCGTATCGGCAAAGGGCAGCATGCGGAAGCCGCCTGCGCCGTCCGGCCCGAAGAAGGGGAACCAGTACAGGAGGAAGCCGAGCAGGAAGATCAGGGCGCTGCGCTTCAGCACCTTCGCCACCACGGCCCCCTTGCCTTCCGCCGCATAGCGCGGCATGACGAATGCCAGCGCATTCCCGACCACGAAAAGGAAAGTGGGGAATACCCAGTCCGTCGGTGTAAAGCCATGCCAGTCCGCGTGCAGCAGCGGCGCAAACACGTGGCCCCAGTCGCCCGGCGTATTCACCACGATCATCAGCGCGACGGTAAGGCCGCGCAGCACATCGAGCGACAGGTAACGCCCGGCAGCACCACTCATCGTGCTGCGTCCTTCGTCAGGGCACGCGTGTAGGCGCCGGCTGGAACGTCCGGCATGGTGCTGCACAGCGCTTCCGCGCCAGTCGCCGGTTTGGTGCACGGCAGGTCACGGTCGATCGACCAGAAATGCACACCGGCCATGCCCAGCTTGCGCACGCCTTCTACCATCACTGCCGCATCCTCCAGCGTGAACACGTTTTCGATCACATCGTTCACGCCTATCATCGGCGTCAGCTCGATCTGCGCATACGGCAGCTTGTATTTCTCGTGCACATTGCGCGCGGCCTGCAGGGCGGAAGCGCCCATATCGCAGCGGCGGTCCTTGCCCAGCACGCACACCTTCTTCGATGCCGGGCCGTAGTCCATCACCATGAGGTTCACCACATAATCGCGCAGGCCGCTGCGGCGCACTTCGGCCAGCACCAGTTCCGCAGTCTTGTTCAGGCTGCGCTTGCTGCCGTCCGATGCCGCATGGGTGGCGATGGTGAAGCTGAAACGCAGGCGTGGATGCCTGCCTTGTGCGTAGACGATGTTCTCCATCAGCGAGCGGATCTGGGCCGGTGTCTGCCCCGCTTCGATGTCGAAGTCGAAACCGATCAGCTGCGGCGAGTCGTAGCGCGCGACGAAGGCGTCCATGCCCTCTTTCGAGCCGCAGGTAAAGATGGCTCCCTGGCCGCCGGTTGAAATGATGTAGCCAATGCCTGCCTTCGCAAACGCCGGCACGTTCGCCTGGGCCACCGCGCTTGCGGGCTTGCCGCCCCAGGTCTCACTGCCGCATTCGCCCACCGCGAAAGCCCAGGTCAGCGCTCCGGCGCCCGGCAGCTGCGCATAGGGCACCGGCTTGCCATCCGGCGCCACGGATATCACATTGCCCGCCGCATCGTTATGCAGCGGCAGATACTTATAAGGACTCGCCACATAGGCCGGCGCGGCCTGCACCGCCGCGCTCAGCGCCAGCAGCGCGATGAAAATTGTTTTACCCATTCCTGCTCCAGAAAAGAAAAAGGGCAGGGCCTGCACCAGCGCCCTGCCCCAGCTTACATCACAGCCGCATTACATCTTGCCGCGGATGCCGAAGAAGATCTGCTTGCCGTTCTTGTAGAAGGCACGTGGCTGGTCCTTGGAGGTGGCGTAGGACTTCAGCAGCGGATCGTTCAGGTCTTTACCTTCCAGCGACAGGGTCAGGTTTTCGGTCAGGTTGTAGTTCACCGAAGCCGACACGGTTTCCACGTCGTCCTGATAAATTGCGCTGTTGCGGTCCAGGCCATTCAGGAAGGCCGAGCGGAAGCTGTAGTTCACACGGGCGCTGAACTTGTCGTTCTCGTAGAACAGCGAAGCGTTATACGAGTTCTTCGAAGTACCGATCATGTGGCAGTCACCCAGGTCGGCGCAAGCCGATTTTGGCGCCTTGCCGCGCTCTTCACCATCCGCGTAGGTGTAGTTCAGGTTCGCGCCGAAGCCGTTACCCAGATCCTGCACATACTGCAGCTCGATACCACGCACGCGGGCCTTGGTGTTCAAGGCAGCGCTCAGGTTGTAGTCGGTGATGCGCTTTACGGACTGGTTGTAGAACTGGGCCACCGATGCGCCGTAGGTCACATAGGAACCGATGTTCATGTTGTAGATGTTTGCGCCCAGCAGGGACTTCGGCATGAAGTACCACTCAACGCCCACGTCCACGTTATTGGACATGATCGGCTTCAGGTTCGGGTTGCCGCCGCTGGCCGAGAAGGTCAGGTCGTTCAGGCTCAGCGAACCCAGTGCGCCAAAGTCAGGACGGGCCAGCGTGCGGCTTGCGGCAGCGCGCAGTTTCACGTCCTTGGCCAGGTCGGTGTGCAGGTTAATGCTAGGCAGGAAGTCGTTGTACGTATTCGAGGTACGCACAGGATTCCACACATCGTTCGGCGAGCCGTTGGCCACGTCGATCTCGGTGCGCACGAAACGTACGCCGGCGTTACCCTGGATGGAACCGAAGTCCAGGTCACCCATCACGTAAGCTGCGGTAGCCTTTTCGCGGATCTGGAACTCATTCTGGTAAGCGTGGCTGTTGAAGGTCACGTACTTGTCGCCCCATGCCTTCATCGAAGGCATATCGAAGGTCCAGGCGCCGGACAGCATGTTCGGCAGCGGGCTGGCAGGGTAGTTGGTCAGGCCCGTTGGACGGTTGGCCAGCGAGCTGCCGGCAGCCGACACGGTACCGCCCAGCCAGGTCAGGTCGCGGTCATGCTTGGCAGCGCGCACGCCGAAGTACACGGTAGGCACGGCTTCCCAGTTCGACTTCCAGGTACCATCGGCCTGGCCGTAGGTTTCCTTGTCCTTGGCGGTGACGTCGGAAGCCCAGCCGCCGAAGAAGTCGGCGCCGGTACGCGGATTGAAGGTGCCTGCGTTGTCGACCGTGACGGTGGCCGGAGCGCTCAGGCCGTGCATCGTCAGGCTGGTGCCGGAATAAGCCAGCCATGCTTCGTAGCCGTAGTCACGTGCGTAGCCGGTGCCGCGGGTGGAACCTACCTGGCCGGTGAATTTCAGGTCGCTGTTGGCGCGCCATTGCCAGTCCAGGTTCAGGAACTTCGAATCGGAGTAGGAACCGGGACGTGCGATGATGTCCTGCACCGATGGGCCCATGTTCGAGCAGTCCAGGCCAGTCGGGCAGGTGCTCGGGAAGGTGATCGACGTAATCTGGTTGCCGGTGATGGTGTAGCTCGAAGGAACCACGCCGCCCACGCCGGACCAGTTGTTCGACAGCGGCTGGTACGGCGCCAGCATGAAGTTGGCGTTGACGTTGTCCGCATCCAGGCGGGTGTAGAAGCCGTTGATGTCGAAGCTGAAATCGCTGTTGACCTTGAACTGCACGTCAATCATGCCGCCTTTACGCTCGCGGTCCTGGTTGAACATGGCGGAACCGGTCAGCATCGACAGCCACTTGCCTTCCACTTCAGGGTTCTTGGCGATCCACTGCGGTGCGAAGCCGGTGGTCAGCTTGTCCCACCACAGGAATTCCTGGCCCTGGCGGCGCAGGGTGCGCTTCTCGTCAAAGAGCTGCACCAGCACGCCCATGTTGTTGGCTTCGTTTTTCCAGTTCGCCAGCGCGCTGACCTGCAGGTCGGTTTTCTTCGCGCCTTCGCTGTACACGCCTTCGATGGAACCCATCAGCGTGAACGGCTGCTTGAAGCTCAGCGGCTTGCGGGTTTCGATATCGACGGTACCGGCAGCGCCGCCTTCGATGATGTTGGCCTGCGAGCTCTTATGCACGGTCACGCGGCCGATCAGCTCGGACGGGAACATGGCGTAGCTGACGGAACGGCCGCCGCCGGTGATGTTCGAGATATACCAGTCGCCGCTGGAGATGGTGTGGCCGTTCAGCGTGGTCAGCGTCAGGTTCGACGGCGTGCCTTTCAGGCTCACGCGGTCGTTCTCGCCGAAGCCGCCTTCGGCGCCGCCGGCGGTTGCCACGGACACGCCGGGCACGCGCTGCAGCGAGTCGGCGACGCTCTTGTCCGGCATCTTGCCCACGTCTTCGGCAGTGATCACTTCCACCAGCGAATCGGCATTACGTTTCTGGTTCAGCGATTGCGCCAGGGCGGCACGCACGCCGGTGACGACCACAACGTTCGGCTCTGCGGCCGCTGCTTGTTCTTGTGCGTAGGCCAGATTGCTACCGGTGATCAGGATGGCGACCGCAGTAGCGATCGGTGTCAGATTGCGCTTCATTTACTCCCCCTTGAGTTGGGTCTTGATGGAAGACCCGGTCCATTCCCTAGTACTGCCACTAACAAAACCAATTGAGCGCCAATATACCTCCATCCAATACCAGAACACTACCAATTTTCATATTTTTTTCACATGTTGTATTGAAAATACATACCACTTTGGGCATTCCGGCGCCCAGATAGCGCTATCTCACAGGGAAAGTGGCGGCATGCCGGTGCGGACCGCTTGTAGACCGGTCTTTTTTGGTATTATCGGCGCGGGATACCTGGAGAAAAAAATGAGTTCGCTTGTAGAAATCATGGCCGCGCTGGGCCAGAACAGCAGCCAGCCGCTGTACCAGCAACTGCAGCGGGCGCTGCGCGAAGCCATCGACAAGCGCATCTTCGGTCCGGACGAAGCGCTGCCGGCCGAGCGCCAGCTGGCGGCGGACCTCTCGATTTCCCGCATCACGGTGCGCAAGGCGATAGACGGGCTGGTGGAAGAAGGCCTGCTGGTGCGCCGGCCCGGTTCCGGCAACTTCATCAACACCCGCATCGAAAAGAATTTTGCGAAGCTGACCAGCTTCTCGGAGGACATGCGCGCCCGCGGCAGGACGCCGCGCAGCGTATGGCTCAAGCGTTCCGAAGGCACGGTGACGCCGGAAGAAGCGCTGCGGCTGCGGCTGAGCCCGGGCGCGCCGGTGTACCGCTTCAACCGCATCCGCTACGCCGATGAGATGCCGATGTGCATTGAGTACGCGACGATCGTCGCCAACGCCCTGCCCTCGCTGGAATCGGTGGACATCTCGATGTATGAAGCGCTGGAAGCAGCGGGCAACCGGCCGGTGCGCGCGCTGCAGCGCCTGTCGGCATTGCTGCTGAGCGCCGAACAGGCCCAGCTGCTGCAAGCGAAGCCGGGTGATGCCGGCCTGGCGGTCGAACGCCTCGGCTTCCTGCGCGACGGCCGCGCCGTCGAATTCTGCCGCTCCATCTTCCGCGGCGACATGTACGACTTCGTCGCCGAACTTTCCACGCCGTAAGCGTCGTTCCCGCGCAGGCGGGAACCTAGGTGCGTGTCGGCGGCTCTCCTGGATTCCCGCCTGCGCGGGAATGACGGTTACTTGGCTTTACTGGAATCGCCGGCGGTGATGACGCTGAGTTGCACGGGGTTGATGGCTTTGCGGAAGGCGGCGTTGACCTGCTCGGCCGTCAGCGATTTGAGGCGCTCTTCGTGCTGCTTGCTGAAGTCGAAGGTGCGGCCGAGGTAGAGGTAGTTGGTCCAGGCGCCCGCCAGCACATTGTCCTTGCTGCGGTTCTGCAATCGCTGCTGCAGCAGGCCGGATTTGGCGCCCGCAACTTCGGCCGCCGTGAAGCCGTCCTTCACCACGCGCTGCAATTCTTCGCGGATCGCCGCGTCCAGTTTCTTCAGGTTCTGCGGCGCCGCGATGGCGCTGATCGTGAAACTGCCCGCGCGGTCAATGTCGCCTGCCGTCAGCGACGAACCGCCGCCATAGGACAGCCCGTCCTTCTGCCGGATGCGGTCCATCAGCCGCGATTTCAGGCCGCCGTCACCGAAGATGTAGTTGGCCAGTTCCAGCGCAGCGTAATCGGGATCGGCTGTGTTCAGGTCCACGTTCATGCGCGCGGTGAAGAAGCCGTTTTCCTTGTCCGGCGTGTCGATAAAGCGCGTAATCGCCTTGCGTTCGGCGTTGGCATCGGGGATGCGCGCATACGGCGCCTTGCTCTGCCAGCCGCCCAGCGTTTCCTGCACAATCTTCGTGGCCTCGTCCTTGTCAAAGTCGCCCACAATCGACATCTCGCCATGCGAGGCGCCGTAGAAATCGCGGTGATAGGCTTTTACATCCTCCAGCTTCATGGCCTTGATTTCCGCGATCTGTTCATCGATCGTCATCACCGCGCGCGGGTCGCCCTTCGGCCAGTGGTCGAAGTATTCGGACATCGCCTGCCCCGCCTTCGTCGCCGGTTCGTTGCGGTCCGCTTCCAGCGCCACGATCCATTGCTGCTTCAGCTGTTCGAATTCGGATTCCGGGAACACCGCATCCTTCAGCACATGCGCCTGCAGCCGCAGTGCCGCCGCCAGGTTCTCGCGCGTGGTCTCGAACTGGTAGACGCTGCCGCCCGCGATTTTCAGGCGCGACAGTTCATCGGCCAGCTGCGTGCGCGTATAGCGCGTGGTGCCGCGCGTCAGCATCTCCTGCGTCAGCGCGGATACCATCGCCTTGCCGAACTGCGATTTCTCGTCGCCCCAGTGCAGGCGCAGGTCCACCGCCACCGTCTGGCCGCGCGTTTTCTTCGGCAGCAGCGCCGCCTTGATGCCGCCGATCTGGCTGATCTCGGTGCGCGCCATGATGTTGTCCTGGCTCGGGTCGAAATTTTCCGAGGTGAGATTGCTTTCCTTGGCCTTGTAGTCCTTGAGGATCCCGGCCGCCGTCGGCGCGGCGCCGATCTCGGCGCGCAGCGGCGAGTCTTCCGGAATGAAGATGCCCACCGTACGGTTGTCGCGCTTCAGGTAGCGTCCTGCCGCTTCGGCCACCTGCTGCGCCGTGATATTCGGCAGGTTGTCGCGCCCCTGGAACAGCAGGCGCCAGTCGCCCAGCGCGATCTGTTCGGACATCGCCACGCCCACCTGCTGCGGATCGTTCAGCGCCTTCTCGATGCCATTGGCGAAGTTGCGGCGCGTGCGTTCCATCTCTTCTTCCGTCACCGGTGTTTTCGCGAAGCCTTCCACCGCCGCGATCAGCTCATCGCGCACCGGCTCGATCGGCTGCCCGAGCTTCACCACGGCCCCGAACAGCTGGATGCCCGGCTGGTAGCCGGTGAGGCCGAAGCTGAATACCTGCGCCGCCTTGCCCGTTTCAACCAGCTGCTTGTGCAGCCTGCCCGTCGGCGTGTCGCCGATGATCTGGCTCATGAAGCTGAGGCGGTCGGCATCGTCGTGCAGGCCCGATGGTACCTTGTACCCCACCAGCACGATCTGCACATCGCCCTTGCGCCGCACCGTGAAATTGCGCTCGCCATCCTGCACCGGCTCCACCGTCCAGAACGGCGGCAGCTTGCGCTTCGGCTTCGGGATCACGCCGAAGGATTTGCTGATCCATGCCAGCGTCTTCGACGGTTCGAATTTGCCCGCGACCAGCAGCACCGCGTTATCCGGCTGGTACCAGGTATGGTAGAAGGCCTGCAGGTTCGCGATGCGCACGTTCTCGATATCGCTGCGGTTGCCGATGGTGGAGCGCCCGTAGCTGTGCCAGTCGTAGGCCACGCTCTGGATGCGCTTCAGCAGCACGCCGAAAGGGTTGTTCTCGCCGCTCTCGTATTCATTGCGCACCACCGTCATTTCCGAATCGAGGTCCTTTTGCGCGATGAAGGACTTCGTCATGCGCTCGGCTTCCATGTCGAGCGCCCATTTCAGGTTTGCATCGCCGGCGGCAAACACCTCGTAATAGTTGGTGCGGTCCAGCGATGTGGTGCCGTTGAATTCCATGCCGCGCTCCGCGAACTGCTGCGTGATGTCGCGGTGCTTTGGCGCGCCCTTGAACATCAGGTGCTCCAGGAGGTGGGCCATGCCGGTCTCGCCGTAGTTCTCATGGCGCGAGCCCACCAGGTAGGTCACGTTGACCGTAACCGTGGGCTTGGACGCATCGGGGAACAGCAGCACCTTGAGCCCATTGGGCAGGCGGTATTCGGTAATGCCTTCCACCGACGGTCCTTTGACGACGCCGGGCGGCAGGGTTTGGGCAAATGCAGGGGGAAGGAAGTGAAGACTGGACAGCAGCAGCGCTGCAACAACGGTGGTACGTGGATTCATGTGGTCTCGCTTACTCGCTCTGAAGCAAAACCGTATCCTACGCCGAATCGGGGAAACTCAGCTCTTTTTCTCTCCGGGTTCGGGTACCAGGCAGGCATCCACCACCTGCAGCTTGTTATCCTTGGCAAATTCGACAACGAAGTTGTAGGCCATCGGCTCGATCTCGCGCAGCGTTTCGCTGACAACGACGGCGCGCACGCCATTGATCATGGTAGGACGCACGAGCGGCGAATACTGCAGGTGGGCATTGCGCCCGCCGCTGCCCTCCGGCCGGAAGCAGGACATCACACCGCACAGCCGTTCCGCCCAGTCGCTGGGACGGAACTGTTTGCCGTCGGTGGTAAGCCCAAGAATGAAAAACTCGCTTGCCATAGGCGCTCGTACAAGGATACGTGGAGAAATCTTGGGTATTATATCTTATAGAAGACTTGGCCGGAAATTCAGAACCGGCCAAGCCCCTATTTTAAGCCTTTCGGCCCTGCTTATCCGAGCCAGACGGCGCCGGACAGCAGCAGAAGCAACATCATCCACAGCAGCAGCGCGCGCCAGACCAGGCCGACCGTGCTCTGCAGCGCGCGTACGCTCGGCTCTTCGCCCGGCAGCGTATCGACTTCTTCATCGGTAATTTCCCCCGCTTCGGACACCACCAGCTTGGCCGCATTCTCCACCGGCGTGCCCAGGCGCACGCCCATCGCGCCCCCGCCTGCCGCCAGGATGATGCCGATGGCCTCATCCTTCCAGCGGTCGGCGAAGTTGCGCCAGGCGTAGACGGCATCCTCGAAGTTGCCCACCACGGCGAAGGCCACCGCCGTCAGCCGGGCCGGAATCCAGTCGATCCAGTAGAAGGCCTTGGCGGCGAACTCGCCGAAGGCCTCGTTGCGCATATGTTCAGGCTCGTTCCACGCGCGGGCCAGGTATTCGGACACGCGGTACATCACCGCCGCGGCCGGGCCGAGCGGCATCAGGAACCAGAAGAACACGCCAAAGACGTTGCGATGCGTGGTGATCAGCGCCTTTTCGACGGCGATGCGCGAGATTTCATTGGCTTCCATGCCAATCGTATCCTGCTTGGTCCATTCGGCAAGCAGGGCGCGCGCGGCAGCCTCGTCGCCGGCATTCAGGGCCAGCTGGATCGAGGTGAAGTAGTGGCTGTAGTGGCGGAAGCCCAGCGTGAGGTAGACGATCAGCACATTCCATGCAAAGGCCGCGAAAATCCAGTTATAGCGCAGCAGCAGCCAGTAAACCAGCGACACCGGCGCCATCAGCGCGAACATCATCAGGAACCAGCCAAGGCGGCCATGCGCGGCATCGCCGGCGTTGAACCAGGTTTCCATGCGCACGGCGAAGGCCTTGATCTCCCGGTACACGGGATTATCCGCACGCAGCGGTTTCAACTGCTCCAGCAGCAATGCAAACAGAATGGAAAGAAAAGTCATCTACGTCCTTAAAATCTGGCGAGCGATAGCAATACCGCAATGCCCGCTACCTTAGCCTATGCGCGCAAAAAATGAAACAGGTTGCGCAGCATGCCCGCCGTGGCGCCCCAGATGAAGTAGTTCTCATAAGGCATGGCATAAAACGAGCGGCGGCCGCTGGGCAGCTGCGCCGACATGCGCTTGTGGTTCAGCCCATCCATCAGGAAGGACATCGGCACCTCGAAAATCTCGGCCACTTCGAAGGTATCGGCTTTCAGTTCGAAAGGCGGGTGCACCAGGCCCACCACCGGCGTCACGGCATAGCCGGTACCCGTATGGTACAGCGGCAGCGTGCCGATCACGTCGATATGGCGGCGCTGCAGGCCGATCTCCTCCTCCGTCTCGCGCAGGGCGGTATCGATGGGCGAGGAATCATATTCTTCGGCGCGGCCGCCTGGGAAGGCAATCTGGCCGGCGTGGTCATTCAGGTGGGCGGTGCGCTGGGTAAGCAGCAGGGTCAGGCCTTCGGGGCGCAGCACCAGCGGCACCAGCACGGCGGCCGGCGTGGCGTTGGGGCGGGGCGCATGCGATTCGTCGGCGGTTTCGGGTGCCCAGTCGGGCGGATTGGCGAAACGCTCGCGCAGCCATTCCGGCGCCAGGCGCTCCAGCATCACGGCCGCTTCACCGGCAATGGCGTCAATCGGCAGCTGGGTGGGATCGAATGCAGGCTTGGCCAAGAGTCGCTCCTTCAAAAGCAAAAAAGGGGCACCAGCGGCACCCCTTCCATCCAAACAACAGACGCGTAGATTACGCTTCTGCTTTCGCCGCAACGCGACGGTTTGGCAGTTTTTCCTTGATACGTGCGGACTTGCCCGAACGCTCGCGCAGGTAGTACAGCTTGGCGCGACGTACGTCACCACGGCGTTTCACTTCGATCGAAGCGATCAGCGGGGAGTACAGCTGGAAGGTACGCTCAACGCCTTCGCCGGACGAGATTTTACGAACGATGAAGTTCGAGTTCAGGCCGCGGTTACGACGAGCGATCACAACGCCTTCGTAAGCCTGGGCGCGCTTGCGGGTGCCTTCAACTACGTTAACGTTCACAACGACGGTGTCGCCAGGTGCAAATTCAGGGATGTTTTTGCCCAGGCGAGCGATTTCTTCTTGCTCGAGTTGTTGAATCAGGTTCATTTTATAAACTCCATTTGCCATCATGCCGGCGCACGTGTTGCCCGGTAGAGGATGGTTTTGCTGCAGCGGGCATCCGGCCCGTTCGGTACACCAGCAGGTTTACAAACCTGCCAAAAACTTTTCGTCCTGCTTGCTCAGCAGGCCGGCTTCGCGGGCTTTCACCAGCAGGTCGGGCCGCTTGCGCGCCGTCGCTTCCAGCATGCGCTCGCGGCGCCATTTCATAATCTCTGCGTGGTTGCCGCCCAGTAGCACCGGCGGCACTGCCACGTCTTCATATACTTCCGGCCGCGTGTAATGCGGCGAATCCAGCAGGCCGTTGACGAAGCTGTCTTCCACCGCCGAAGCATCCGTATTCAGCACGCCGGGCAGCTGCCGCACCACCGCATCCATCAGCGCCATCGCCGGCAGTTCGCCGCCGGACAGCACGAAATCGCCGAGGCTGATCTCTTCGTCCACGCAGCGGTCCAGCAGGCGCTGGTCCACCGCTTCGTAGCGGCCGCACAGAATCACGAGGCCGGGTTCCTGCTTCAGCTGCATCACGCGTTCATGCGTCAACTGCTTGCCCTGCGGGGACATGAACACCACGCGCGGGGCAGGCAAGCCTGCCACCATCTGGCGCTGCTTCGCGGCGCCGATGGTCGCTTCCAGCGGTTTGGCCAGCATCACCATGCCGGGACCGCCACCGTACGGCCGGTCGTCCACGGTGCGGTGGTTGTCGGTGGTGAAATCGCGCGGATTCCACAGCGACAGGCCCCACTTGCCCTGCTCGTGGGCCCGGCGCGTTACGCCGGACTGCGTCAGGGCAGCGAACATTTCAGGGAACAGCGTAATGACGTCGAACTGCATCGGGCGGCTCCGGATCAGTAATCCAGGCCCCAGTCCACGATGATCTTCTTCGCGTCCTTGTCCACCTTGCTCACGTACTGGTCCACAAAGGGGATCAGGCGCTCGTCCTGACCTTCGCTGGCCACGCGGAGAATGGATTGCGGCCCATTGCTCATCATGTCCACCACGGCGCCGAGGCGCTCGCCCTGCAGATTTTCCACGTCCAGGCCGATCAGGTCGGCCCAGTAAAATTCATCTTCTTCCAGCTGCGGGAAGGCGCTGCGCGGCACGGAGACGGCGGCGCCTTTCAGCGCTTCAGCCAGGTCACGGTCGTCCAGGCCGACCAGCGTGGCAACCACGTCTCCACCATGCAACTTGGCCCGCCTGACGCTCACGTCATGCAGGCCCGGCTTGTCCAGCCACCAGGTTTTGGCGCTCAGCAGCGCATCGGCATCGGTGGAAAAAGGACGAACCCTGATTCCACCCGCAACACCATAGGCACCGGAGACAAAGCCTACCTGTACCAGATCGTCGGGGATTTCCACCCCGGATGCAGTCTTGCCGGCCAAAACCCGAAGCGAAACTTAGGCTGCTTTGTTGCCAGCGACCAGGCGAGCAACAGCTGGGGACAGCTGTGCGCCCACGCCTTGCCAGTACGACAGGCGGTCTTCAGCGACGCGGAAAGGCACTTCCTGGCCCGATGCCATCGGGTTGTAGAAGCCGATACGCTCAACGAAGCGGCCGTCGCGGCGATTGCGGGAATCGGTTGCAACGATGTTGTAGAAAGGACGCTTTTTTGCGCCACCACGAGCTAAACGAATAACGACCATAATATTTCCAGAAAAGTGTGCTGAGTCGGAAAAAGCCGCAAATTATAGCGTGCTTTTCCTCCGACGGGCAAGCATTAACAACAAAGGTGGGTATTTCGGGTAATCCATGATTATCGCTCAGTCCCGGCATTGGGGCAAGCCGTTTTCTTGTGCGATACTGCCGCCTTTGCCCCTATTTCCCAGCAAACATGCCAGTTTCGCAACACAAGAACAAGACCTTCACTACCCTGCTGGCCGCCGTACTGGGCGGAGTGGGCGCTCACCGCTTCTATCTCAAGGGGATGGGCGACCGCTGGGGCTGGGCCCACGCCATTTCCCTGCCCCTGTGCGGCGTGGTGATGAGCGTGGCCCCGCAGGCCAACTGGTATTTCCATTACCTGCCGCTGACGCTCTCGATGCTGGTGGGTTTCATTGAAGCCCTCGTCATCGGCCTCACGCCGGACGAGAAATGGGATGCCGCACACAATGCCGCCTCCGGCCGCCAGAGCCGTTCCGGCTGGCTCCTGGCCCTGATCCTGGTCGCCACCGTGATGGTCGGCGCCGCCACCATGATTGCCACCCTCGCCCGCCTGTTCGACCTGCTCTACACCGGCGGCGCCTACGGCTGAAAAAGAAAACCCTGCCGGCGACGCCACCGGCAGGGTTTTCACCCACTTCAACAGACTGCTACAACACCGTTACTGCAGGAACGCTTTCTTCGCGGCGTTCATCAGCGGATTGGTCTTGCCATCCGGGCTGCCATAGTTGATGACCCAGATGATGGCGCCGCCGGTGCCGGTCTCGCGCACCCACTTGCCCTTGGCGGCGATACTGGCTTCGTCTTCGTAGCTCAGCATGCCGGCGCCCTTGAAGCCTGCGCCCGGGTACGAGCGGTAGCCCATCTTCGCCGTGTCATCCCAGTGGTAGCTGCCGTTGCTCAGGTAGCCGCCGCGCACCAGCTGGGCATAGCTCAGGCTCGTGTCGCTGTTATTCATCGGCGTTACCGGCTGGTCCGGACCCGTTACCGGCGGCGCGTAGCTCATGCCGTAGAAGCCGATGCCCACGCCCAGCTTCTTGCGGTCAATGCCCGCGTTCTGGTAGGCCTGGATGCTGGAGCTCACGTCCATCGGATGCGAGGTGGTATGGCCTTCGATCGGGCTGAAGGTGGTGGAAGTCCAGCCGTCGGCCGCGAAGCCCAGTGCATAGCTCATCAGGTTGAACTGGTCCACGATGGAGGCCACGGTCACTTTCCATTCCGGCACCGTTTCGTAGTTCATGTTCATCGCGTAGTTCGGGAACGTGATCAGGAACGGATTCGACGGGTTCTGCCAGCGGGCGCGCAGCTTGGCGCCGGCGCGCAGGTCGGCGATCAGCGCGGTCAGGCGGAACTTGGCCTGGTCGGTATCCAGCACGTCTTCCCAATCGAGGTCGATGCCGTCGTAGTCGTGCGCTTCCAGGTAGTCCAGGATGTTCTTCACGAACACAGGACGCAGGCTCGGCGAGGTCGAACGCAGGAAGCCATTACCGTCGCCCATGCCGCCGATCATCAGCAGCGCTTTCACGCCCGACTGGTGCGCACGTTCCACCAGGTAGTCTTCCACGCTCTTGGCGGTCAGGCTGCCCAGGATGCCCGGCTGGTGCGCCGTGCCTGCGCCCAGCACCACTTCACCCGGCTGGCCGCCCAGGGTGCCGCCGCCAGGCGCCACGCGGCCGAACACGTAGTGGCTCATGGTGCTCATGTCCACATACTGCGGTTCGAACTCAGGCCAGAACCAGCCCGCGTAGTACGCCGTTACCCATGGCTTGGCGCCGTTTGCTGCCGGCACAGGCTCCAGCGGCGGCATCACGTCCGGCGGTGGCGGGAAGTCGGCCAGCATGGCGGAGGTGGTGGAGGCGCTCACGCCTTTGCTATCGGTAACAGTCAGCGTCACCAGGTAGGTGCCGGCTGCGGCGTAGGTGTGCGATACATTGGCGCCGGTGGCGGTGCCGCCATCGCCGAAGTTCCAGTGGTAGCTGGCAACGGGCTTGTTATCCACATCGCTCGACTGCGTGCCATCGAAGTTGAAGCGCAGTTCGGTGGTGGACGGCATGGCAGAATTGAAGCGTGCGTATGGCTGCACGCTGTCCGCGCCCATCAGGAAGGACTGCTTCACCGCATTCAGCAGCGGGTTGTTCAGGCCATCCGGCGAACCGTAGTTGATGGTCCAGATGATGGCGCCGCCCAGCTGCTTGTTGCGCACGAACTTACCCTTGGCCGCGATGCTGCGCGGATCTTCGTAGCTGAGGAAGCCCGAGGTGCCCCAGTTGTATTCGGCGTGGCCGGTGAAGCCGCCCGGATAATAGCGGTAAGAGGCCTGCGCTTCTTCATCCCACACATAGGTGCCGGCGGACAGGAAGCCGCCATTCACCAGGTTCGCGTAGCTCCAGGTGGCGTCGTTCGATTCCTGCATGCTCACCGGCTGGTTCGGGCCCGTAACCGGCGGCGCATAGCTGGATGCGTAGAAGCCGATGCCGATGCCGATCTTGCCCGGCATGATGCCCGCGTCGATATAGGCCTGCACCGAGCTCGATACATCGCTTGGGTGGGTGCCGGCCTGGCCGTACAGCGGCGAGAAGTGCCAGGTGGTCCAGCCGCCGTGGGCGAAGGCCATCTCGTAGCTCATGATATTGAACTGGTCGACCATCTTCGCGATGTCCACTTTCCACTGCGGTACCACGTCGTAGTTCATGTTCAGGATGCTGGTCGGGTAAGTGATGATCAGCGGACGGTCGCGGTAGCGCGCATGGACCGAGGCCGCCGATTTCAGCTCAGTGACCAATGCCAGCAGCTGGCCGGTTTCCTGTGCATCATCCAGCTCGTCTTCCCAATCGATGTCCACGCCGTCGTAGTCATGCGCGGCCAGGTAGTTCAGCAGGTTGCTGATGAAGGTAGTGCGCACGCCCGGCTTGGTGGACGCCACGAAGCCCGGACCATCGAAGTTCCCGCCCAACATCAGCAGCGCCTTGATGCCCGCGGAGTGCGCGCGCTGCACGAAGAAGTCCTCCACGCTGCGGGTGCTGACGTTCGCCGGCAGTTGGCCAGGGTCATGCGCGGTGCCTGCGCCCGGAACGATCTGGCCCGGCGTGCCGCCCAGCGTGCCGCCGCCCGGCGCCACGCGGCCGAACACGGCGTGCGTCATCGCGCTCATGTCGATGTTCTGCGGCTGGTAATCATTCCAGAACCAGCCCGCGTAATAGCCGCTGACCCATGGCTTGCCCGCGGTGCTCACGGTACCCACGGTGACAGGCACCTGGACGGTCGATACGCCGCCCAGGTTATCGGTCACAGTAAGGGTTGCGTTATAGCTGCCTGCAGTCTTGTACGTACGGCTGGCGCGCACGCCGGTGCCCTTGCCACCGTCGCCGAAGTCCCAGGCATAGCTGACGATCTTGCCGTCGCTGTCGGTGGAGGCGGAAGCATCGAAGTTCACGGCCAGCTTGCCGCTGACCGGCGCGCCGAAGGCGCTGGCAACGGGCAGGTTGTTCTTCACACCAGCAGTGACCGGAACGGCAATCTTCGCCGTGGCGCCGCGGTTATCGGTCACGGTCAGGCTGGCGGCGTACTGGCCTGCTGCCTTGTAAGTATGGGAAACCTTCGCGCCGCTCCCTTTCAGGCCATTGCCGAAGTCCCAGCTGTATTTGGCGATCTTGCCATCGCTGTCAGTGGAGGCGGAGCCGTCGAAGGCGACAACGAACTTGCCGGTGGTCTGCGTGGCCGTCGCGGCTGCAACCGGCGGCAAGTTGCCGACGATGGCGACCGGCACAGGCACCGTGGCGCTGGCCTTCTCGTTATCGGTCACTGTCAGCGTGGCGGCATACTGCCCTGCTGCCTTGTAGGTGTGGCTGATCTTCGCACCGGTGCCCTTGGTGCCGTCGCCGAAGTCCCAGGCATAGGACGTGATCTTCCCGTCCGGGTCTTTCGAACTGCTGCCATCAAATACCGCAATCAGGGTGCCGTCGGTCGGTTTGACGGTGGCGCCGGGTTCCGGCAGCACGTTCGGCTTGCCGACGACGGTAACAGCGAAGTTCTTGCTGACAGTCGCGCCAGCGTTGTCCTTCACCGTCAGCGTGGCGGTGTAGCTACCAGCCTTGGCGTACACGTGGCTGACATCCATGCCGGTCGCCGTTTTCCCGTCGCCGAACTTCCAGGTCCAGGAAACAAGCTGGCCATCCACATCGGTGGAATCGCCGCCGGCGAAAACAAGAATAGGCTCACCAGGGAACTGCTCCCAGTGCACAACTGGGACAGGCGGGACATTCTTTGTCGCCGCCATGGGCACGGCAGGCATTAATGCGGCTGCCGTACCTAGCGCCATCAGCGTGGCGCGCGCGATCATTTTGATCTTCATTGTCGGTCCAAAAGAGGGCCGTGCGGACAATTCCGGACGGCAACAATGTCAGATTAGCGCATGATCGTGCCGTTTTATTACCTCCCTACAAATCCGCTGAAAAGTCCCTACAATTCGTGACAAATATCCCCGGTTCAGCGCAGAAATCCACCGGTTCGGCGCACCCCTCAGACGCGCCGGGACAACAGCAGGCCAAGGCCGGCGCCACCGAGCAGCGTTGCACAGCTGCGGTTGAACAGCCGGCGGCCGCGCGGCTGGCCGAGGAAGCGCTTCATGCCGAGCCCCATCCAGGCATACAGGCCGATGGCCACGAGCTCAAACAGCAGGAACAGTGCACCGAGGATTGTGAACTGCAAGGCCATCGATTGGCGCGGATCGACAAATTGCGGCAGGAAGGCCGTGAACACCAGGATGGCTTTCGGGTTGCCTGCCGCAACAAGGAATTCTTGCCGCGCCAGTTGCCAGAGGGTGGCGCCAGCTTGCACCTCACCTTCAGCTTCGGGAACCGCGCGCCACAGCTGCCACGCAATATAGAACAGGTACAGCGCGCCTACGGTCTTGATGACCGTGAACAGCAGCTGGGAAGTATGCAGCACCACCGCCAGTCCGGCCGAGGCCAGCGCGATCATGCCCGCAAAGGCAAGCAGGCGCCCGGCGCCCGCCAGCCAGGCCGCGCGCAGGCCATAGCGGGTGGCGTTGCTGATCGAAAGCAGATTATTGGGGCCGGGCGCCATATTGATGGCGAAGCAGGCGGGGACGAACAGCAGCAGGGTGGCGTATTCCATGGTGGTTCCGTTGGCAGACTTTCACGTAATATACCGCAGCGCTTCCACCAACGATAAGGAGACAAGGTGCGACAACTCAGATTCATCGCCGCTGCAGTCATGGCCTGCGCCACGTTCGCCGTGCAGGCCCAATCCGTCGCTTTTACCTTCGACGACGGCCCGCATTCCAGCGACGGCCCGCGCATGAATGCGCAGCAGCGCAACCAGGCCATGCTGGCTGCGCTGGCCAGGCACCAGGTCAAGGCCGCATTGTTCGTCACCTGCGGCAACGGCGCCAATACGCCTGAGGGACTGGCGCTGGCGCGCGCCTGGGGCGATGCAGGCCATGTGGTCGGCAACCATACGATGACGCATCCGGACCTGCACAAGATTGCGCTCGCCGACTACCAGCGTGAAATCACGGACTGCGACAACATCATCAGCGGCCTGCCCGGCTACCGGAAATGGTTCCGCTTCACCTTCCTGCGCGAAGGGAACACACCGGAGAAGCGCGACGGCATGCGCAGCTTCCTGGCGCAGCAGGACTACCGCAATGCCTATGTGAGCCTGGACACCAGCGATTGGCGCCTGAATGGCAAGCTGCTGGAGGTGCTGCAGCGCGACCCGCAAGCCGACGTGAGCGCCATCCGCACGGCCTATCTCGGCCACGTGAAGCAGCGCGCCCTCGCCTACCGCGCCCTGTCGCAGAAACTGCAGGGCCGCGATATCGCGCAGGTCATCCTGCTGCACCACAATCTCATCAACGCGATGTGGCTGGGCGACGTGATCGCCATGTTCAAGGACATGGGCTGGACCATCACCACGCCCGAAGCGGCATTTGCAGATCCGGTCTATGCACTGGCGCCGGACCGTCCCGTTGCCGGCCAGAGCCTGCTGCTGTCGATGGCGCGCGTGCTGGGCCTCGGCAAATTCGAAGGCTGGGACAGGCTGGTGGACGATGGCGACTACGAGATCGCTGCCATTGCCGCCGGCGAGAAAAAATAGTCGTCCGTTTTTCGGTTGCCGCAGCTTCGCAGGCGGCGCTAAGCTCAGTACTCATTCACCGGAGACCCACATGACCAGTTTCGCCGCACTGCATAAGGCTGAAGTCCCCTTCATCATCGCCAACGTATGGGATGTGCCCAGTGCCCATGCCGCAGCGGAAGCAGGCTACCCCGCGCTCGGCACTTCCAGCGCCGCCATCGCCAGCATGCTGGGCTACCAGGACGGGCAGGACATGTCCTTCGAAGACCTGTTCCATATTGTGAGCCGTATCCGCGCCTGCAGCACGCTGCCGCTCAGCGTGGATATCGAAGCCGGCTATGCGGAATCCGCCGAAAGTACGGCTGTTAATGCGCAGCGGCTGCAGGCGCTTGGCGTAGCGGGCATCAATGTGGAGGACAGCCTTGTCATCGAAGGCAAGCGCCAGCTGCTGCCGGCGGAATTCCTCGCCGAACGGATTGCGGCCATCAAGCGTACCTGCCCCGGCCTCTTCATCAATGCCCGCACCGACACCTTCCTGCTCGGCGTTCCGCAGGCACTGCAGGAGACGATCGCACGCGGCCGCCTTTACGCGGAACACGGCGCGGACGGCTACTTCGTGCCCTGCATCACCGAACCCGCCGCCATGCGCGAGGTAAGCGGCGCGGTCACGCTGCCGCTCAACGTGATGTGCATGCCCACGCTGCCCGACTTTGCGACGCTGGGCGCCCACGGCGTGAAGCGCATCAGCATGGGCAATTTCGTGCATGGCAAACTGAAACAGCGCCTGGGCATCGAGCTGGCCCGCATCCAGGCTGCGCAGAGCTTCGCTTCCCTCTTTGCCGATGAAGATCAGTGACCCTGCCGCGGCCGCACGCTGCTACCGCGCCCTCCTGGACCGCTCCCCGGAACATGTGGGCGCCTTCTACGCGGCGGTAAAGACCACCGGCATTTTCTGCATCTCCACCTGCCGCGCGCGCAAGCCGAAACAGGCCAATGTCGACTTCTTCTCGGATATGCGGGAGCCGCTTGCACTCGGTTTCAGGCCATGCAAGGTGTGCCGCCCGACGGAAAGCAGTCCGGACGTGCCACCGCAAGTCGAACGCGCCATGGCACTCGTGCGCGCGCATCCGGCGCATCGCGTGCCGGACAAGGAACTGCGCGCGCTGGGCCTGAGCCCGGAACTGATACGGCGCTGGTTCCTCAAGCATCACGGCCACAGCTTCCAGGCTTACCAGCGCATGCTGCGTGTGAACGCCGCCATGACGGACCTCAAGGAAGGCCGCAGCACCATCGATGCCGCCCTCAGCAGCGGTTACGAGTCGCTGAGCGGCTTCGCTTACACGGTAAAGAAAATGACAGGAAAGGCGCCAAGCAAAGCTGCGCAGCCGCTGGTCATGCAGCGCTTCTCAAGCCCGCTGGGCCCCATGTTCGTATGCGCCAGCGATAAAGGCGTATGCCTGCTGGAATTCGCAGACCGGCCGATTCTGGACAAGGAACTGCGCCAGCTGGAGCGCCATTACGGCAGCAGCATCCTCGCGGGCGAAAACGCGCATACGCGTGCAGCGGCGGCGCAGATGCTGGAATACATGGAAGGTAAGCGCAGCACATTCAGCGTGCCGCTGGACATACCGGGCACCGAATTCCAGCTCAAGGTATGGCAAGCGCTGCGAGAACTTCCGCACGGCGCCACCACCCACTATGCGGCACTGGCGGAGCGCATCGGCGCACCGAGCGCGACGCGCGCTGCGGCGGCGGCCAATGGCGCCAACCGCATCGCGATCATCATTCCCTGCCACCGTGTGATAGGCAAGGACGGATCACTCACCGGCTACGGCGGGGGACTCGCGCGCAAGCAATGGCTGCTTGCGCACGAACAGGCCGGTCAGAACTGATCGACCGGCAGGCCGAGCACGCCGGCGCTGCCTTCAACGATGGCCGCGCGCATGCCGGTGGAGCCGGACAGGATGTGCTCCGCGAAGAAGCGCGAGGTCACGATCTTGGCCTTGTAGAAGCCCGCATCGCCATCGCCCGCATCCAGCTTCTGCTGCGCGATGATGGCGGCGCGCGCCATCTGCCAGCCACCCAGCACGATGCCGGCCAGCTTCAGGTACAGCACGGAACCGGAGAACACCGCCTTGATGTCGCTGCGGGTATTGTTCACCACGAAGTCCACTACGGCTTCCAGGTCGTTCGCGCCCTGCTCCAGGTGCTTGCGGATGGCTGCGAAGTCCGCACCATCGCCCAGCGCCGCGGCGGTGGCACGTGCCTCGGCGATCAGGCCCTTTGCCACCGCGCCGCCGTCACGCACGGTCTTGCGGCCGATCAGGTCATTGGCCTGGATGGCGGTAGTCCCTTCGTAGATCGTGAGGATCTTCGAATCGCGGTAGTGCTGCGCCGCGCCGGTTTCTTCGATGAAGCCCATGCCGCCGTGCACCTGCACGCCGTCGCGGGTGACATTCTCGGACATCTCGGTGGACCATCCCTTCACGATCGGCACCAGGAATTCATACACGGCCTGGTTCTGCTTGCGCACATCCGCGTCCGCGTGATGATGCGCCACGTCGTGGATGCCCGCCGCCACATAGGCCAGCGCGCGCGCCGCCTCGGTCTGCGAACGCATCGACATCAGCATGCGGCGCACATCCGGGTGGTTGATGATGGCAACGCCGCTTTCCGAACCCGCCAGGTCTTTCGACTGCACGCGGTCCTTGGCGAAGGCCACGGCCTGCTGGTAAGCACGCTCCGCCACGCCCACGCCCTGCATGCCGACACCGAAGCGGGCCGCGTTCATCATGATGAACATGTATTCCAGGCCGCGGTTCTCCTCGCCCACCAGCGTGCCGATGGCGCCGCCGTTGTCGCCGAACTGCAGCACGGCGGTCGGCGATGCCTTGATGCCCAGCTTGTGTTCGATGGATACGCAGTGCGCGTCATTGCGCTCGCCCAGCGAACCGTCCTTGTTCACCATGTACTTCGGCACGATGAACAGCGAAATGCCCTTCACACCCGGCGGCGCATCCGGCGTGCGCGCCAGCACGAGGTGGATGATGTTCTCCGCCATATCGTGCTCGCCGTAGGTGATGAAGATCTTGGTGCCGAAGATCTTGTAGGTGCCGTCGCCCTGCGGCACGGCGCGGGTGCGCACGGCGGCCAGGTCGGAACCGGCCTGCGGCTCCGTGAGGTTCATGGTGCCAGTCCACTTGCCGGTGATCAGCGGCTCCAGGAAAGTGGCCTTCTGCTCGTCGCTGCCTGCGGTCAGCAGCGCTTCAATCGCGCCGTCGGTCAGCAGCGCCACCAGCGCGAAGGACAGGTTGGCGCCATGCAGCATCTCCACGCATGGCGTGCCCACCAGCTTCGGCAGGCCCTGGCCGCCGAATTCCTGCGGATGCTGCAGGCCTTGCCAGCCCGCTTCCACGAACTGGCGGAAGGCTTCCTTGAAACCCTTGGCCGTCGTTACCTGGCCGTCGTGCCAGTAGCTCGGTTCCTTGTCGCCCGAATGGTTCAGCGGCGCCACAACGCCGCTGACGAATTTCGCATTCTCTTCCAGCACCGCTTCCGCCGTTTCTGGCGTAGCGTCTTCGCAGCCCGGCAGCTGGCTCACGGCGGCCAGGCCGGCCAGTTCGTTCATCACGAACTGCATCTCTTTCAGGGGGGCTTGATAGCTCATGTCTCACTCCAAGAAAACAAGCCACGGTGGCACGGACAAACCGGCCAGCGTGGCTTGGTAATTTAATTCAGTGTTCAGCCCAGTTCTTTGACCAGTTCCGGCACCACTTCAAACAGATCGCCCACGATGCCGTAGTCGGCAACCGAGAAGATCGGCGCTTCAGGATCCTTGTTGATGGCGACGATGGTCTTCGAATCCTTCATGCCGGCCAAATGCTGGATGGCGCCGGAGATGCCGACGGCGATGTACAGCGAAGGCGCAACGATCTTGCCGGTCTGGCCAACCTGCCAGTCGTTCGGCACGAAGCCCGCGTCCACGGCGGCGCGCGATGCGCCCATGGCGGCGTTCAGCTTGTCGGCCAGCGGCTCCAGGACCTTGAAGTTCTCGGCCGAACCGATGCCACGGCCGCCGGACACGATGATCTTCGCTGCGGTCAGTTCCGGACGGTCCGACTTGGCCACTTCACGGCCCACGAAGGACGACTTGCCCACGTCGGCCACGGCGGCCACGTTTTCGGTGGCAGCCGAACCGCCGGTGGCGGCAGCGGCGTCGAAGCCGGTGGTGCGGACGGTGATGACTTTCACCTTGTCCGAAGACTGCACGTAGGCGATGGCATTACCGGCATAGATAGGACGCTCGAAGGTGTCCGGCGCATCCACTTTGGTGATTTCCGAGATCTGTGCCACGTCCAGCTTGGCGGCCACGCGCGGCAGGATGTTCTTGCCGTAGGCGGTAGCAGGCGCCAGGATGTGCGAGTAGCTGCCCGCAACAGCCAGGATCTGCTCGGCGACGTTTTCAGCCAGGCCTTCGGCGAAGTACGGCGCGTCGGCGACCAGCACTTTGGAAACGCCTGCGATCTGCGCAGCGGCGGCAGCGGCGGCGGAAGCATTGCTGCCTGCAACCAGCACGTGCACTTCGCCGCCGCATTGGGCGGCCGCGGTCACGGTGTGGTGGGTGCTGCCTTTCAGGCTGGCGTTGTCGTGTTCTGCAATAACGAGTGCGACCATGGTGTATTCCTCTTAGATGACTTTAGCTTCAGTGCGCAGTTTCGACACCAGGGTTGCCACGTCCGGCACCTTGATACCAGCGGAACGCTTGGCAGGCTCCACGACCTTCAGCGTTTTCAGGCGCGGCGTTACGTCCACGCCCAGGTCTTCCGGTTTCACGGTTTCCAGCGGCTTCTTCTTCGCCTTCATGATGTTCGGCAGCGTCACATAGCGCGGCTCGTTCAGGCGCAGGTCGGTGGTGACGATGGCAGGCAGCGTCAGGGCGATGGTTTCCAGGCCGCCGTCCACTTCGCGGGTCACGGTGGCCTTGCCGTCTTCCAGCACCACTTTCGAGGCGAAGGTCGCTTGCGGCCAGCCCAGCAGCGCAGCCAGCATCTGGCCGGTCTGGTTCGAATCGTCGTCAATCGCCTGCTTGCCCAGGATGATCAGCTGCGGCTGTTCCTTGTCGGCCAGCGCCTTCAGCAGCTTGGCCACGGCCAGCGGCTCCAGTTCGGTGGCGGTTTCCACCAGGATGCCGCGGTCGGCGCCGATGGCCATGCCGGTGCGCAGGGTTTCCTGGCACTGGGCCACGCCGCAGGAAACAGCGACCACTTCAGTTACCTTGCCCGCTTCCTTGAGGCGGGTAGCCTCTTCCAGAGCGATCTCGTCGAACGGGTTCATCGACATTTTGACGTTGGCGATATCGACGCCAGTGCCGTCGGACTTCACGCGCACTTTGACGTTGTAGTCAACTACACGCTTGACAGGTACCAGGACTTTCATGGGTGTGCCTTTGGAAAAGTGGGTATAAATTGTGGGCTAGATTATAAGAGACTTTCTAGCCCAGCACCAAATTAAAGCACGATCGTGCGATTATTGCCTAGTGCACGTGCTCTAAAAAGTTTGGGGACAGGTCCCTGAGCTGGAAACTGTCCCCAAAACGCGGCCAAAAAGCCTGAATATCTTACTTGCGCTGCATCAAAAACGTGAATTCACGGCCTTGCTGCACGTGCGAGAGCAGCGGGTTGCCGGTCTGTTTGGCAAAAGCCTGGAAGTCGCGCACGGAACCCGGATCGGTTGCCATGATGCGCAGCACCTGGCCGCTCTCCAGTTCAGCCAGCGCTTTCTTCGCTTTCAGGATCGGCAGCGGGCAATTGAGGCCCCGCGCATCGAGTTCCTTATGAAATTCCATAATTTCGGTTTCGAGTAGTGTGTCGCTCATTCAAATTCTCACCAATTATTGTGCTGAGTCTCGACATACTACTCCAATTCGTGCAGCTTGACGCGGTGCACCAAAATTGTTCATGTTGCGTTGCAACTTAGCAACGAGAACTGCAGCGCCAGCAAGGTCCGCGTAAGCAAACGCGGACCCGCAGGCTCATCTTTCCCTGTTACAGCTTGGCTTCCACCCATGCTGCAACGCCGTCCAGCGCCGCCGGCAGGGCTGCCGGATTGGTGCCGCCGGCCTGCGCCATATCGGGGCGTCCGCCGCCTTTACCGCCCACTTGTTGTGCAACGAAGTTCACCAGCTCGCCCGCTTTGACCTTGCCGATGGAGTCCTGGGTCACGCCCGCGATCAGGCTGACTTTGCCGTCCGCCACGCTGGCCAGCACGATGGCGGCCGACTTCAGCTTGTCCTTCAGCTTGTCCATCGTTTCGCGCAGGGCTGCCACGTCGGCGCCTTCCATGGTCGCAGCCAGCACCTTGATGCCCTTGATGTCCACGGCCCTGGTTGCCAGCTCATCGCCCTGGCCGGAAGCCAGCTTCGATTTCAGCGCGTTCAGTTCCTTTTCCAGCGCCTTCACCTGGTCCTGCACCTGCGAGATGCGGGAAGTGATTTCTTCCGGCGTCGCCTTCAGCGCGGCGGCGGCTTCGTTCAGGCGGCGCGTCATGCCCTGCACCAGCGCCAGCGCGCCCTCGCCCGTCACGGCTTCGATACGGCGGATACCCGCCGCCACGCCGCCTTCGGACACGATCTTGAACAGGCCGATATCGCCGGTGCGGTTCACGTGCACGCCGCCGCACAGCTCTTTGGAAGAGCCGATGTCCAGCACGCGCACTTCATCGCCGTACTTCTCGCCGAACAGCGCCATGGCGCCATGCTTCACCGCGTCGTCGAAGGACATATGCTGCGCCTTCGTGGCGTGGTTTTCCAGGATCTCCTTGTTGACGATGGCTTCGATCTGCGCGATCTGTTCCGCCGTCACCGGGGCATTGTGGCTGAAGTCGAAACGGGTCTTGTCCGGATCAACCAGCGAGCCTTTCTGCGCCACATGGCCGCCCAGCACTTCGCGCAGGGCCTTGTGCATCAGGTGGGTGGCGGAGTGGTTGCGGATGGTGCGGCCGCGCTTCTCCGTATCCACTTGCGCGGACACGGCATCGCCCACCTTCAGCGTGCCTTGCGCCAGCACGCCGTGCTGGCCGAACACGTCGGCCTGGATCTTCAGCGTGTCTTCCACGTTGAACTTGGCGGAGGCGGACTGGATCACGCCCTGGTCGCCCACCTGGCCGCCGGATTCGGCGTAGAACGGGGTGGTGTCCAGCACCACGATGCCGTTGTCGCCTGCTTTCAGTTCCTGCACCGGCGCGCCATCCTTGTACAGCGCGATCACTTTGGAATCGAAGGCCAGCTGGTCGTAACCGACGAAGCTGGTCTTGGCGCCGCTGTATTCCACATTGGCGGCCATCTTGAACTTGCCTGCTGCGCGGGCGGTCTTCTTCTGGTTTTCCATGGCTTCGTTGAAGCCTGCTTCATCCAGCGTGATGCCGCGCTCGCGGCAGATGTCCGCGGTCAGGTCCAGCGGGAAGCCATAGGTGTCGTACAGCGTGAAGGCGGTGGCGCCGTCCAGGTTCTTCGCATCCTTGGCCAGCTGCGCTTCCAGGATCTTCATGCCGTTTTCCAGCGTTTCGCCGAAGCGCTCTTCTTCCGTCTTCAGCACTTGCTGGACATAAGCCAGTTTCTCGGCCAGTTCAGGATAGGCAGTGCCCATCTCGATATTCAGGTCGGCAGCCAGCTTGTAGAAGAATGGCTTGGTCTGGCCCAGCTTGTGGCCGTGGCGCAGCGCGCGGCGGATGATGCGGCGCAGGACGTAGCCGTGACCTTCGGACGAAGGAATGATGCCGTCCACGATCAGGAAGGAAGCGGCGCGGATATGGTCCGCGATCACGCGCAGCGACTTGTTTTCCAGGTCGGTGGCGCCGGTTTCGCGGGCAGCGGCCTTGATCAGGTTCTGGAACAGGTCGATCTCGTAGTTGCTGTGCACGTGCTGCAGCACGGCGGCCAGGCGTTCCATGCCCATGCCGGTATCGACGCAAGGCTTGGGCAGCTTGTTCATATTGCCCGCTTCATCGCGGTTGAACTGCATGAACACCAGGTTCCAGATTTCGATGAAACGGTCGCCGTCTTCCTCAGGCGAACCCGGAGGACCACCCCAGATTTCCGGGCCGTGGTCGTAGAAGATCTCGGTGCAAGGACCGCATGGGCCCACATCGGCCATCTGCCAGAAGTTATCCGAAGCGTAGCGCGAACCCTTGTTGTCGCCGATGCGGATGATGCGCTCTTTCGGCACGCCGATTTCATTGGCCCAGATATCGTAGGCCTCGTCATCTTCCTGGTAGACGGTCACGGTCAGCTTTTCGGCCGGCAGCATGTAGACCTTGGTCAGCAGCTCCCAGGCGTACTGGATGGCATCGCGCTTGAAATAGTCGCCGAAGCTGAAGTTGCCCAGCATTTCGAAGAAAGTATGGTGACGCGCGGTATAGCCCACGTTTTCCAGGTCATTATGCTTGCCGCCGGCGCGCACGCAGCGCTGCACGGAGGTCGCGCGCGAGTAAGGACGCGTATCGAGGCCGAGGAAAACATCCTTGAACTGCACCATGCCGGAGTTCGTGAGCAGCATGGTCGGGTCATTGCCAGGCACCAGCGGGCTGGAACGGACGATCGTGTGACCCTTGGATTCGAAGAACTTCAGGAACTTCTCGCGGATTTCAGATGATTTCATGTCAGATAGGCTAAAAGGCGCTGGCAAATGTATGCAAAACGCTGATTATACGTGATCCGTATACGGCGGCTACAGGGCCGCCGCTCAGGCAAATGCGGGGCCGATCAGGTCGATGCGGTCAGTGCAGAAGGCGTCCACGCCCCAGGAGAGCAGCGTGCGGGCGTGCTCCGGATCGTTGACGGTATAGCAAAAGAGGCCGAAACCGGCATCCTTGATGGCCTTGGCCATGACGGGGGTAAGGTGTTTCTGGTTGGTGTGGATGGCGACAGCGCCCAGCTCGCGCGCCTGCCCCTCCCAGTCATCCGGAATCTTATCAAGCAGATAAGCCCGTGGGATTTGAGGCGCCGCATCCCTCGCCGCCGCCAGCGCCTCGAAGCTGAACGAACTCAGCAGTGGTACGGCCGAGCCCGTGTCCACCTCGGGGTCAGACCCCAAGGTGGACGGGTACGGCCGCCCGGCGAGCTCAGCTGTCTTGCGCGCTACCCAGTCGCCGGTGGCGGCGTCATGGCCGGGCGCGGGCTTGATCTCGATGTTCATCCAGATCCGGTTGGCGCGGCAGAACTCGAAGAACTCAGTGAACAGCGGCACCCGCTCGCCGGCAAACTGCGGGCCGAACCAGCTGCCCGCATCCATCGCCTGCAATGCTGCCGCCGTGGTGGACGCCACGCTGCCCCGCCCTGCCACCGTGCGGCCGAAATCGGGATCGTGCATGATCACGCCGATCCCGTCCTGCGACAGCATGACGTCAAACTCCACGGCATGGAAACCGTGGGCCAGGCCGGCGCGCAGGCCGGCAATGGTGTTCTCTGGCGCGAGCTTGCCGCCGCCGCGGTGCGCAATGATTCGGGGATAGGGCCACATGCACGAAACACTATCACGGCTGGATGCGTTAAGCTATCGCTCCTTAGAACAAGGAGACAATATGAGCAGTGCCCCATCCGCCAAAGCCCTCGGCCATATCCGCGTCCTCGACCTGTCGCGCGTGCTGGCCGGGCCGTGGTGCTCGCAGAACCTGGCGGACCTCGGCGCGGACGTCATCAAGATCGAACGTCCCGGCACCGGCGACGACACGCGCGCCTGGGGCCCGCCGTATGCAAAGGACGCGCAAGGCGCGGACACCACCGAAGCGGCCTACTACCTCGCGGCCAACCGCGGCAAGCGCTCGGTCACGGTCGATATTTCGACGCCGGAAGGCCAGCAGATCATCCGCGAGCTGGCCAAGCATTCGGATGTGGTCCTCGAGAACTACAAGGTCGGGCAGCTCAAGCGCTACGGCCTCGATTACGAATCGCTGAAGGCGGTGAAGCCGGACCTGGTGTACTGCTCGGTGACGGGCTTCGGGCAGGATGGTCCTTACGCGCACCGCGCGGGCTACGACTTCCTGATCCAGGGCATGGGCGGGCTGATGTCCGTAACCGGCGAGCGCGACGACCTGCCGGGCGGCGGCCCGCAGAAAGCCGGAGTGGCGCTGTGCGACCTGATGACGGGTATGTACTCCACCATCGCCATTCTCGCCGCGCTCACGCACCGCGACCGCACGGGCGAAGGCCAGTACATCGACATGGCGCTGCTCGACGTGCAGGTGGCGATGCTGGCGAATATGGGCAGCAACTATCTCCACAGCGGCAAGGCGCCCAAGCGCTGGGGCAATGCGCATCCCAACATCGTGCCCTACCAGACCTTCCAGTGCTCGGATGGCTACATCATCGTCGCCACCGGCAATGACGGACAGTATGTGAAGTTCGTGGAAGCCGGCGGCAGGCCGGAGCTGGCGAGCGATCCGCGCTTCGTGACGAATCCCCTGCGCGTGCAGAACCGCGATGTGCTGGTGCCGATCCTTGCAGAGATGGTGCTCACCAAAACACGCGACGAATGGATTGCGCAGCTGGAAGCGGTCGGCGTTCCATGCGGCCCGATCAACGACATCGGCGACGTGTACCGCAACGAGCAGGTGCAGGCGCGCGAGATGGTGGTCTCGGTGCCGCACCCAACGTCGGGCAGCATGAAGCTGGTGCGCAGCCCGATGCGCCTCTCCGCGACGCCGACTGACGCCAGCACCGCCCCCCCCACGCTGGGCCAGCACACCGACACCATCCTGCGCGAGCTCCTCGGCCACAGCGACGCCGACATCGCCGCCCTCCGCACCCGCGGCATCCTGTAACAGCAGCCGAGCCCGTACTGACACCCTGGGGTCAGGCACTCCGTGTCAGTGACAGCCGGTGCCTGACCCCATGGTGTCAGTGGAGGTGCGACTTGAAGTCGGCGAGTTCGTTGTGCATGTGGTTGACGGCGGCTTTCATTTGCGGGGTCAGCGGCAGGCCGCTGGCGCAGACGCGGCGGGCGCGGGCACCGAGGACTTCCATATCGTCGATCAGTTTAACGATGCGCGTGGGATCGCGCAGCGCCAGCACTTCCACGATGCTGTCGGATTGACGGTCGAGCCGCTGGATGTAGTCGCGCAGTTCGCCCGGCAGGTTGCGTTCCGCCGATAAGGCTTGCGCCGCTTGTCCTACCGCCAGCTGCACACTGCTGAGCCTGCGCCTGATCTCCTGTTCCTGTAGCATGTTCGCCTCCTGTGGTGAGCGGCATCCCAATGGATGCCCACCACTTCGGACAGCAGCCGTGACCGCCCGTTCCTCAGCCGCAGCCCGCGTTTGATCGGGCTCAAGCAGCTGCGCTCAGCGCCACCGGCGGCGCGCTGAGCGGCATCAGGGTACGCAGGCGCAATGCGATCATGAGTCCGGCGCCGAGCAGGCTGCCCAGCAAGGCCACCACACCCGGCCAGCCGCCATGCGACCACACATAGCCGCACAGCCAGCCGATTACGCTGGAACCCAGGTAGTAGGAGAACAGGTAGAGCGCGGACGCCAGCGCTTTCGGCGCCCGCGCGCGGCGCCCCACCCAGCTGCTGGCCACCGAGTGCGAGGCGAAGAAGCCGAAAGTGAACAGCGCCATGCCGATCAGGATGAACGGCAGCGAATTTACCAGCGTCAGCAGCAGACCTGCGAGCATGACGGTCAGCATTACCCACAGCACGCTGCGCCGCCCCAGCCGGTCGGCCAGTTTGCCCGCGTACACCGAGCTGAAGATGCCAATCAGGTAGAGCACCGAGATGCCACCCACTACGCTTTGCGACAGCGAGAACGGCGCCGCCAGCAGACGGTAGCTGATGTAGCTGTACAGGCTGATGAAGCAGCCGACAAGAATGAAGGCCAGCGCGAACAGCCACGGCAGGCCGTCGTCGCGGAAGTGCTGCAGCGCTCCCTGCTTCAGCGCCGCCATGCCGCCGCTGCCGGGACGGAAATTGCGCGAAGGAGGCAGGCTGCGCCAGAACTCCAGCGCAGCGAACACACCCGCCGCGCCGATTGCCAGCGTCGCCACGCGCCATGACATATGGTCGCTGAGCACCGAAGTCATCAGGCGCCCCAGCATGCCGCCGAAGGCGCTGCCGCTGACGTAGAGGCCCATCGACAACCCTAGCGATTGCGGTTCGATTTCCTCGGCCAGGTAGGCCATCGCCACCGCCGGCATGCCGCCCAGCGCGAAGCCGAGCGCGGCGCGTGCCAGCAGCAATTGCGGATAGCTGTGCGAGAACGCCGATACCAGGGTCATCAGGGCGGCGATGGCGAGCGCAGTCACCATCAGCGGCTTACGGCCCATGCGGTCCGAAATAATGCTCGACAACACCAGCGATATCGCCAGTGCACCCGTCGCAATCGACAGCGACAGGCTGCTCTGCGCCGGCGTCAGGGCGAACTCCTGCGACAGCAGCGGCATCAGTGGCTGCACGCAGTACAACAGTGCGAAACAGGAGAAACCGCCGAAGAACAGTGCGCGGTTGGTGCGCTTGAATTCCGGTGTGCCGGCAACGATGGACATGGTGAGCACCTGCAAAACTTCGATGAGGCCATCTTATGATTGCACAGTATTACTGTCCAATATATATTTATGGCATTACTAATATTTAAAAACGATAATGGAACTCCGACACCTGCGCTATTTCGTTGCCGTTGCCGAGGAGCTGAGCTTCACGCGGGCGGCCGAGCGCCTGCATATCGGGCAGCCTCCGCTGAGCCAGCAAATCCAGGCGCTGGAGGCGGAAATTGGCGCCCAGCTGCTGGAACGCAGCAAGCGCTGGGTGCGGCTCACGGAAGCGGGCAAGCTGTTCCTGAATGACGCAAGGCGCGTGCTGGCACTGTCGGAACAGGCCAAGCTGACTGCGCAGCGTGCGCAGCGGGGCGAAAGCGGCGAGCTGCGGGTTGGCTTCACGTTCTCCACGCCGTTCACGCCGCTGTTTGCGCAGGTGATCCGGCGCTATCGGCAGCAGTATCCGGGCGTTGTGTTTACCTTGCATGAGCTCGCTACCCTGCCGCAGTTGGCGGCACTGGAAGCACGCGAGCTCGACCTGGGTTTCGTGCGGACGGTGGCCACGGCGCTGCCGGAGTCAGTCAGGCTGACCGAGCTCAGGCAGGATCCGCTGGTGCTGGTGCTGCCGTCGGACTCACCTTTGGTGCGCAAGAAGAAGGTGCCGGTGAAAGATCTCGAAGGCTTGCCCTTCGTGATGTATCCCAAGGATGCGGGCACGGGTATTTATCCGCAGATTTTCCGCCTGTGCCGGGCGGCGGGTTTTTCACCGCAGATTGCGATGGAGGCTGGGGAAGCGTCCACCATCATTGGCCTGGTCGCGGCGGGATGCGGGGTGACGGTGTTGCCGAATTCCTTCAACAACATTCATATGGAAGGCGTGGTCTACAGGGAGCTGGATGACCCGGGCGCCACCACGTCGCTGCTGCTCGCGCAGCGGGCCGATGACAGCAGTCCGCTGGTAGAAGCCTTCGTCGCCTTAGCCAAGGGAAATGTTGCTCAAAAAATGGGGACAGACCCGGATTAAAATAATCCGGGTCTGTCCCCAATTAAAAAGCAATTAATCGTAGTCGGCGTCGAGTTCGGAGCCGGCGTAGTTTTCGAGCTCGGCGAACAGGGTCTTCATGGCCTTGCGCGTGGGGATGCTTTGCAGGACCGTGCAGCTGCGGCGATACAGGTCGATGCGGTTCAGCAGCACTGGATGGTGCTGCTCCGGCACTGCGGCCACCAGCGCTTCCCAGCCAGCCTCGTAATCCGGCTTGGCCTTGCGTACCGCCTTCACGAAGCGCTCGAATTCCTTCTGCCCCGTGCGTGCGACGATCTTGCCCTTGCCTTCGACGGCGAAAATAATCGCCAGCGCAATCACGCCTTCCGCATTCAGGTCGGCATCCTTGATCGGGCCTTCCGTGTTGTGGCGGCGCAGCCAGTTGGCAAGCCGCACAATCGCCTGCACCTCCTGGCGCTGCTTGAGCTGCGCGGCGAAACGCACCGGACCATCCCAGTTCTGCGCAGCGTCGGTCAGGCACAGCTCGAAGAACAGGTCGCGCAGGCGGCGCTGGGCATACACAGGATCGCTGTCGTATTCGCCGATCAGCGAGTCTTCCGGCATCTGCGACAGCTCCTTCAGCTGGCGGAAGCCGGCCTGGAACGCCGCTTCGGCGCCGTTATCGACCAGGATGTCCAGCGCCAGCTCGTCGCTGTCCACCGCCAGCAGGTGCTCCAGGCCCAGCGACACGCAGCCCACCGTCAGGTTCACGGCTTTCTGGATGCCTTCGGCCGTGCGGTTGTTGGTGAACTTGTCCGCCACCATCGCAGTGATGCCGGACAGCTCGTCGGCCAGGATCACGGCCGCGTCCTCCGCATGATCGCCCGGCAGCAGGCGGATGGCGCGCGTCAGGCGCGGCAGGTTCTCTTTGACTAAGGCAATCTGCATCAGTTGAAGATCCCCGTGCCCATGCTGCGGCGCGTGCTGCGCGTGGTGGTCGAGCGCGTGCTTGGCACCTGCTTGCGCAGGCGGTACAGCAGCTCCTTGGTGGAGCGCTGCAGGAATTGCGGCTCCTCGTCGGGATCGTCGCTGAACTCGGCGTCCGCCAGGTCCGCGCTGTGGCGGAAGTCCGGAAACAGCTCGAACAGCGCGCGGTCCCAGCCGTCCTCGCTGGCCTGGGCCAGCGCCACGGCCAGCGGCACGATATCGTTGTCGGACGAAGTCTGGCCCGTGATGTACGGGCCCTTCGAGATGATCTCGCCCGCCACTTCCAGGATCTCTTTCGGCGCCATCGAGAACAGGATGGCGAAGGCGGTGCAGCCCCAATCCGTGGCCGACGCTTCGGCCAGCAGCTCGTGGCGGCGCTCTTCGTCTTCGGTGCCGAACACCACGCCATGGATGTGGGCGAACAGCGATTCCGCGATGCGCTCGGGATCGTCTTCGATCAGGTCATCCGGCCAGGTCGCCGCGATATAGGCCAGGCTTTCGGCCCAGGCCTTCGGCGGCACCAGCAGGGTGGCCAGCGACAGCTTGCCGCCGTCGAAGCCTGCCATGTGCAGCGCGGTCACGTGCGGCGGAATATTCTGCAGCACTTCGGCCACGGCCAGGTCGCCGTGCTGTTCGGCCGCTTCCGCGAAGGCCTGCTCGGCGTGGCTCAGCGAGCCGGCCAGCACCAGTTCCGTCACTTGCTTGCTGATGGCGGGCAGATTTTTATTATCGGACATTACTGCTCTCCTTCCTGATCGAACATCTGGGCGAAATCGTCGCTGACCACGCCCTCTTCCTCATCGTCGTCGCCTTCATCGCCTTCGGCCAGCTGGTCGAGCGAGGTATCGTCCTCATCCCAGGCGCGCGGATGCTTGTGCAGGAAGGCCGTGATGATGGCCTGGCGGCCGAGTTCGGGATGGTTCTCTTCGAGCGCGGCCAGCATCTCGGCGGCCACGCCGTCCGGGCATTTCGCCGCGCCGAACACGCGCGCGGCGTCGCCGTATTCAAAGTCCTGCGCTTCGGCCAGGATGGCTTTGTTGTCCGTGAACTCGATCACGTCCACCAGCGCGAAGGCCATCATGTTCAGGTCATCGATGCCGCCGCCCGCGGCGTAATCGGCCATCAGGGCGTCCAGCATCTTCTGGTAGTTCTTGCGGTCAGGCGGATCGCCGAGGATGCCCTCGATCTGGTCGGCGAGCTCGCGCGACTGGTAGGCGAACTCCGGGTGTACTCTTCTCATTGCTTAACTCTCTTGATTCTTCAGGCGGCGGGAATGGTCACGCCCTGCATGGCGAACACGGAACGCCACAGCTGGTACGCCTCCGCTTCCGGGTCGATGATGATGCGGTGGTTCAGGCTCTGGTTGTATTCTTCGCGCTTGACGGGGTCGGACAGCACTTCGTAGGCCTTCACGATGGCCTTGAAACGCGCGTCGGCGCCCGGTTCCTGGTTACGGTCCGGGTGAAAGCGCATGGCGAGGGAGCGGTAGACCTTCTTGATCTCGTCCTCGCTGGCGTTGGGCGCGATGCCCAGCACATTGTATAAATTGTCCATAGCCCGAATTATCCTATAGAAAAGCACTGGCCGTCCCGCCGCGAGGCCTCCTGTACGGTAAAATGGGCGCTATTCGACTCTTTTTCCGTACTTTTTAGATGAGCAACGACAAAAACAGCACTGCCCACGCCCCTGCACCGAATTTCCTGCGCAATATCGTCGAAAGCGACCTGGCCAGCGGTAAGCACCAGCGTGAAGGCCTGCCGCCCGTCATCACCCGCTTCCCGCCGGAGCCGAACGGCTACCTGCACGTGGGCCATGCAAAATCGATTTACGTGAATTTCGGCCTGGCGCGCGACTATAACGGCCGCTGCCACATGCGTTTCGACGACACCAATCCGGCGAAGGAAGAGCAGGAATACGTCGATTCCATCCTGGACAGCGTGAAGTGGCTGGGCTTCGACTGGGAACACAAAGGCCCGGTCGGCGCCGGCAACCACCTGTACTACGCGAGTGACTATTTCGACAAGCTGTACGAAATGGCCGAATACCTGATCAGCAAGGGCCTGGCCTACGTCGACTCGCAGAGCGCGGAGGACATGGCGGCGAACCGCGGCAATTTCAGTACGCCGGGCACCAATTCGCCCTTCCGCAACCGCCCGGTGGAAGAGTCGCTGCAGATCTTCCGCGACATGAAGGCCGGCAAATACAAGGACGGCGAACACGTCGTGCGCGCGAAGATGAGCGAAGATGCGATGTCTTCGCCGATCATGACCAACCGCGACCCGGCCATCTACCGCATCCGCCACGCGCACCACCACCGTACCGGCGACGCATGGTGCATCTACCCGATGTACGACTACACGCACCCGATTTCGGATGCGCTGGAAAACATCACACATTCCGTCTGCACGCTGGAGTTCCAGGACCACCGCCCCTTCTACGACTGGCTGCTGGAAGTGCTGTCGGAAGGCGGTTTCTTCAAGAAGCCGGTGCCGAACCAGTATGAATTCGCCCGCCTGAACCTGACCTACATCGTCACCTCCAAGCGCAAGCTGCGCCAGATGGTGGAAGAAGGCATCGTGGACGGCTGGGACGACCCGCGCCTGCCGACCATCGCCGGCATGCGCCGCCGCGGCTTCACGCCGGAAGGCATCCAGCTGATGTGCGAGCGCACCGGTGTCACCAAGTCCGACGGGTGGATCGACTACGGCGTGCTGGAAGGCGCCGTGCGTGAAGACCTGGACCCGAAAGCGCCGCGCGCGATCGCCGTGCTGAAGCCGCTCAAGCTCATCATCGACAACTTCGACGCCAACGACAGCGTGGAATGCAGCTCGCCGGTGCACCCGCACCATCCGGAGCTGGGCCACCGCACTTTCCCGTTCACGCGCGAGTTGTGGATCGAGGAAGAAGACTTCATGGAAGTGCCGACGAAGGGCTACTTCCGCTTCTACCCGCCGGTGGACGGCCAGCCGGGCAACCGCGTGCGCCTGAAATACGGCTTCGTGGTCGAGTGCACGGGCTACGACAAGGATGAGAACGGCAAGGTGGTGGCGGTGCACTGCAACTACTTCCCCGATTCCAAGTCGGGCACGGACGGCGCCAACAACTACAAGGTGAAAGGCACGATCCACTGGGTCTCGGCCGCCGCCGCGCTGGAAGCCGAAGTGCGCCTCTACGACCGCCTGTTCACGGATGCAATGCCGGACTCGGGTGGCAAGGACTTCAAGGAGTTCCTGAACCCGAAGGCGAAAGAAGTCATCACCGCCTATCTGGAGCCAAGCCTGAAGAACGCCAAGCCGGAAGAACGCTTCCAGTTCGAACGCCACGGCTACTTCGTCGCCGACCGCGTCGACAGCCAGCCGGGCAAGCC